>QCPZ01000003.1 GCA_003212345.1 SAR116 cluster bacterium AG-447-A06 | reverse complement strand
TATAGGGCAGAAAATCGACATAATGCGGCCAAAATTTGCCTAGTGAGCATCGGCCCAGCTATCCGCAATACCCGCCTCAGCTACAATGGGGACAGCAAGTTTCAACACCGGATCCGCGGCTGTTTCCATAATATTGGTAATCAGTGCAGTTACGGCTTTTGCTTCCACTTCAGGGCCCTCAAAAATCAATTCATCATGCACCTGGAGAAGCATTTTAGTAGCAAAGCCCGCGTCGCTTAAAGCTGCAGGAATCCGAATCATTGCCCTCTTGATAATATCAGCAGCACTCCCTTGGATGGGCGCGTTGATTGCCTGTCGCTCCGCAAAGCCGCGCATAGCCTGATTGCCGCCAGCAAAGCCGGAAATATGAATGCGTCGGCCAAAAAGTGTTTCCACAAATCCATCCTCGCGGGCTTCAACTTTAATCCGCTCCATGTAATCCATAATGCCTGGAAAATTTTTAAAGTAGGCATTGATATAATCACTCGCCTCGCCCCGCGAGATACCCAACTGACGGGCCAGTCCAAAGGCTGAAATACCATAAATTATGCCAAAATTAATCGCTTTGGCCCGGCGTCTTGTCTCACCATCCATTGCATGAATCGGCACGCCAAAAACTTCAGATGCGGTCCGGGCATGAATATCTATGCCAGCATGAAAGGCATCAATCATTGATGCCTCGCCCGCCACATGCGCAACCAGCCGCAATTCAATTTGAGAGTAGTCAGCCGAGATTAACTTGCACCCAGGCGCGGCGACGAAAGCATTACGGATTTGTCGGCCTTCGGCAGTACGAATGGGGATATTCTGCACATTTGGGTCGGATGATGATAACCTACCAGTGTTGGCACCGACCATCGAAAATGAGGTATGAACTCGCCCGGTCGTTGGCAGTATGGACTCGACAAGGGCATCAGCATAGGTGGATTTTAACTTTGCCAGGTGGCGCCACTCCAAAACCTTGGAAGCAATCTCAACCCCTGATGCGGCCAAATCTTCCAGTACATCAGCCGATGTCGAGAATGCTCCCGTCTTAGCTTTTTTACCGCCCTCAAGCCCCATCTTGACAAAGAGGATTTCACCAAGCTGTTTTGGCGATGCGATATTAAATTCCACACCAGCCAGCTGGTAAATTTCCAATTGGAATGAATTCATACGACTGGCAAAATCATTCGACATCCTAGCTAGTATCGTGCGGTCAACGGTGATGCCTTCTGCCTCCATTTCAGCCAAAATCGGAATAAGCGGCCGTTCCAGCTTTTCGTAAACCGATGCCAACCGTTCCTTGCCAAGGCGTGGCTTAAACAGATGCCAAAGCCGTAGGGTGATATCGGCATCTTCAGCCGCATAATCCAGCGCCGCCTCGGGAGAAAGTGAGCCAAACGGCACCTGCTTTGCCCCTTTACCACATATATCAGAAAATTTGATGGTATCGTAATCTAGCCAGTGCTTTGCCAGATAATCCATCGAGTGCCCACCAACGCGACCGCCATCTAGCACGTAAGACAGGCACATTGTATCATCGACCGGATTTAATTTTATCCCACCATTACGCGGCCAGCTGAGCACGTGCGAGTCATACTTCAGGTTATGCCCAATCTTCAGCACCGCTGGATCTTCAAATACCGGCCGCAACATATCTATCGCCACCGCAAACGGAATTTGCGGATAGGAACCAAGGAAAGGCACAGAAAAATCCAGTCCTCCTTGAATACCACCGACATCAAATGCTAACGCACCATGACGAAGCGGCACATAGCAAGCCTTGCCCGGCGCCAATGCCATCGCCACCCCAACAAGATCTGCAACGGCGGCATTTAATCCAGTGGTTTCTGTATCAACGCAAAGAAAGCCCTGTGCCACGGCTGCTGCCAAAAACTGGGCGAGCGCGTCACGATCTGTAATCAGCTGGTAATCAATATCATCCGCTGATACCGCGTCAATTAAAGGCGCTGCCGCCAACGGACTATCCCCTTTTTCAGCTGTTAAAGGGCTTGCGGCCATTGAGCGAACGGCACCGCGCATTTCAACATCTTTCTGAAGATTGGAAGCACCGGTGGAAACACCATTATCAAGACCAATACGGACTAACAGACGGTTGAATCCCTGATCTTTTAAAAAAGTGGCCAAACGAACGATATCACGCGGTGGCGTAACCAATTCAGATAGATCAAGTGGCGTTGGTGCGTCATCACGAAGTGTTACAAGCTGACGCGAGATTCTTGCCTGCTCTGAAAAATTGAGAAGGTTTTCACGACGTTTGGGTTGTTTAATTGTCTCAGCTTGAGCCAGCAATGTATCGAGGTCACCAAAGTTTTGGATTAACTCTGCGGCAGTTTTAACACCAATGCCCGGCACGCCAGGCACATTGTCAGTTGAGTCTCCGGCAAGCGCCTGCACGTCAATCACTTTTTCTGGCGGCACACCAAACCGTTCAAAAACTTCATCAGCACCAATCCGGCGTTGCTTCATAGGATCGAGCATCGTTACATCGCCACGAACAAGCTGCATTAAATCCTTATCAGACGACACAATCAAGGTGGCAAGACCAGCATTCTCGGCTATACCAGCATAAGTTGCAATCAAGTCGTCGGCCTCGAAACCCGGAGCTTCTAAAAGTGGAAGGCTGAGAGCTTTGGTTGCTTCACGCACAAGCGAGAACTGCGGAACAAGGTCTTCCGGCGGCTCGGAACGATTAGCCTTGTAGCCAGCATAGATATCTGACCGGAAGGTTTTGCGGGCAACATCAAATACAACGGCTACGTGTTCTGGCTTCAAATCGTCGACTAGCTTCATCAACATTGCGGTAAAGCCGTAAACCGCGTTAACTGGTGTGCCATCGGCACGAGACATTGGTGGCAATGCGTGAAAGGCCCGGAAAATATATCCAGAGCCATCAACCAGAACCAATCTCCCCTTTTCGCTCATACGCCCCCACTATGCAAAATTTCTATCCATTTCCCAGCGCGTAAGTTAGTCCGCTGAACTAACAAACTCACTCGAGCAATAGGGACACGTTACCCTACCATTATTGCCCAGAGTAAGAAAAATTTGCGGGTGACCAAGTGTGCCGCCACCGCCATTGCAGGCCACGCGCAATTGGTTCGTCACAATTACATCTGCTGACGTTTCACGGGCTGCATCATCTTGAATGTCTTTGGCTTGATCTGGTATCATAAAATCCTCTCTTACATGCGATGGCTCAATGGCAGCAATCCCATCAAATGCACAGCAATACACCAATCGGCGGCCTGAAAATATTTATGCGTATTAGCTTATAGTGGCTTACTAATCGATGCAATTGCAACCGGTAGCCCGGACCAAATAATCATTATAGTCATTACTTTACGATGATTGCTTGCCGCCTTGACTGCATCGCTCTATACCTTTGCATAAAGGCAAGTCAGACTGCTTTAAATAAGGTTTACCAAAATGCTCTCCCAAAAGTCCAACATTCCAACGCCTAGTTTTATCAAAATACCTGAGTCCGGGTTAGCTCTCACAGCACGCTGCCTTTGCAAAACCTACGGCGATGGTAACCGCAAGTTTCAGGCCTTGAAATCAGTTGATATTGATGTGCCAGTTGGCTGTATTTACGGGCTTTTGGGTCCAAATGGCGCGGGTAAATCAACTCTGATTAATATCATGGCTGGTACGGTGATCAAATCCAGCGGCAATGTATCTATTTGGGGTACCGATATTGATGCTAACCCCCGCCAATCACGAGCTAATATTGGTATTGTGCCGCAAGAATTAAATATTGATGCATTTTTTACCCCGCGTGAGACGCTGGATATGATGGCAGGTCTTTTCGGTGTACCTAAATCCGAACGTCGCACGGATGAAATCCTACATATGGTTGGCTTAACCGAACAGGCAGATTTATACTCGCGGCGGCTATCCGGTGGAATGCGCAGAAGGCTCCTTGTTGGCAAGGCGATGGTGCATCAACCGCCGATACTGGTGTTGGATGAACCAACAGCGGGGGTGGATGTTACATTGCGCCAGCGTCTTTGGGACAATATCAAGGCGCTAAATCATGCCGGGGTGACGGTAGTGTTAACAACACATTACCTTGAAGAGGCAGAAGCGCTGTGTGACCAAATTGCGATTATCAACAAAGGGGACGTTATTACGGCGAGGACAAAAGCTGAATTGTTGGAGTCAGCGGGCCATAGAACAATTCATTTTAACCTCAAGAAAATGCCAGAATTTCCTTTGCCAGACGCGCTTAACGCGCTTGGCGCAAAATGGCATGAAGGCCGTCTCTCAATTCGCTTTGATCCATCGATTAGCACGGCGATTGATCTGTTGAGTGAGGTTAGGCAAGCTGGCTTTGAGATTAATGACATCAGCACATCCGAACCTGACCTTGAAGATGTGTTCTTAAAGCTCACGGAATAGTGTACTCAAAAAATTATACGGTGACCTCTTTTTTATCCTCAAAATCCCCAATTCTTGGTCACACTCTGGTCACAGTCAAGCAACCAAACATAGACAAATGAGACATCATCTGTAATAACCGTCCCCGAAAGACCTGTGGAGATCCGCGGAAAACCAATTGCACTCGTAGCTCAGCTGGATAGAGCGCTGCCCTCCGAAGGCAGAGGTCAGAGGTTCGAATCCTCTCGAGTGCGCCAACTTCCCAGTTTCAAGGTCCATGGACCATGGATCAAGTGACTGTTTCCAAACGATTAACGTTCTGGAATAGGAGTTTGATGTCCTATGGTGTGGGTAAGGTCTCCGTTATTGCACCAAATGGTCGATGTCTATACAGTGAACAAGGTCAATCATCTCCTGTTGGGTATCAATATAAAAGATGGCAAAGAAGCGTTCTACCCTCAAACAAACCAAATCTGGTCGCTTTGATAATCGCACGAAAGGCGCGAAAGAAGCGAACTTCATGTGGGATCTAATAGTTGTTTTGTTTAGTTTGGTCGGCGCTGCGGTTATGGGAGCGTTGTTTGTAGTCTTGAAGTTTTTTCAATATGTTTTTCAATTCGCTTGGTATGTAATCAAGTTAATTTTTCGGATTATTACGTTTGGTAAATTCAATAAAACAGACACAAAATAAAACATCGCAATTTAAAATCACAACCGAACCACCTCCTTTGGGTGATTTTTTGTTTGTTCCGCATATCCGCATGAAGACACTTTTGACGCTTAATTAAAGGATGGCGTTTAAATCGTAAAAAGATCATGGTCTTTTTAGGAGCGCACCTGCTGCTAACAAAAATCAACTGGATAAAATACAAATGACTAAGCCCTTGATTGATTTACCAAGCAACTCACAAAGTCCCCTTAGTGTCCACATCAACAGAAATGGGTTCAAAGAGAGCTTACATAAGGTCGATGTGGCGGTTTGCGATGCTGATGGATCAGTCATATTGGGCATGGGCGATCCGGAGAGCGTTATCTTTCCGCGCTCAGCTATGAAACCACTTCAGTCAATTGCACTTATTGAGCTGTTAAAAACCGCGGAAGATATTCCTGAGTTTTCAGACGCTGAAGTTGCGCTGATATGCGCAAGTCATAATGGTGAGTTACTGCACACTGAAGCTGTACAGGGCTTGCTTGGCAAGTTCGACATATCAATTGACGAGCTTGTTTGCGGTGCGCACTGGTCGATGCATCAGGAGACAATGGTTTCGCAAGTCAGAAGCATGGATAAACCTCATCAGGTCCATAATAATTGTAGTGGCAAACATGCTGGTATGTTGATTTTATCCAAACTTATGAGTGGCAAAACATCCGGTTATGCAGCCTTAACAAATGCGGCTCAGCAGCAAATCCTCGGCACACTAGAATTCATGACCGGTTTGGATCTGATGCATTATCCCCATGGCATAGATGGCTGCGGTGCACCTGTGTTCTCTGCGCCCCTTGGCAATTGGGCTAGAGCGTTCGCTCTATTTGCTGGTGGTGGCGATTTACCAGACGCAAGGCATGAGGCGTGTCAAAGGATACGCAAGAGCATTGCTGCAGAACCTTTGTTCATTGCGGGCCAAGGAAGAGCATGTAGTGCAATTAATGCAGCCTACGGCGAAACTATAACCGTTAAAACAGGTGCAGAGGGCGTTTACTCAGCTGCGTTCCATGAGCTTGGGCTTGGAGCGGCAGTTAAAGCAAGAGATGGCAATAAAAGAGGTGCTGAAGTAGCGATAGGTGCAGTTATCAGGGCTTTGGGTTATCCCATCGAAAAGTCAGTAAAAGCCTTCTTTCAACCGAAGCTGCTTAACTGGGCTGGTGATACGGTTGGTGATATCACAACGCCAAACTTCATGCTGAGCGTTTAGCTTAAGAACGTGGAAAGTTCATTTACCAATATCTTTTACTCGGCAGTTGACTTGGGATTGTGGAAGCCAGTTAAATAAGTAACTGGACTGAATTCTAACTTTACGGTCACATGCGCTGCGGATTTCATCAGTAACTTCGCTTTTTGATCTACTCTTGAAATAAGCTGATTTGAAAAATCAACGTCTCTCTCTTTAGATGCAAACATTCGAAGTTCAATGTTTACGTGTGAATGATGATACTCATCAATCCGGATAACTCGTCCCTTACAGACACCAGAGTTTGGGTCAAGCTGCAGTATTATTTCCTCAATGTCCGACATCAATGTTTTGGCGTCGATATCTACATCAGTCGTACATTTAATATCGGCGTGGGGCACATCAAAATCCTCCCATTACTTTTACTTCTCATTTGCATATTCCACACTTACACCAGGTGGGGGGGTCGCGCCAAATCCGCCTCTTGCGATGACAGCCTCAACGCCACCATTGGCTTCGACAATAACCGTCTGATCGGACTTGGCCGCGGCATCAATCTCTTCTGGGTCACATATTGACCTCAGGTCCAACTCCATTTGACTACGGATATTGGCATGCTCCAAGTCAGTACCAAGATCATTCAGTTCGTCTGGATCGTCAAGCAGATTGAAAAGTTGTGGCTGCATTGACACGTAATACATGAATTTCCAATGCCCTTTGCGTATCATAAAGGCACCAGTTGCTGACCCCATTGCATGGTATTCAGAGAAAATTAATCTCTCAGAATCATCTTCAGCGTTTGCGAGGTCTATAAGTGACGTCCCAGGCTTAGTCCCTGAACTGATCCCAAACGTTTGCACTATTGTTGGATAGACATCGATTAATGACACAGGCGTTTTACAAACTTTTCCAGTTGGAATATTCGGGCCCTTAATGATACATGGCACTCCGATAGATTCCTCATAAAAATTTGATTTTCCCCAAAAGTCACGCTCCCCAATATTATCACCGTGATCACTGAGATAGAAAATCTGCGTATTTTCGTTAAGGTTTTTCTGATCCACGACTTGAAGAATTTTGCCAATAAGGTCGTCAACAAACGTTACAAGGCCGTAATAGGAAGCCAGCGCCACTCGGGTTTTTTCTGGCGTGAAATTGTCCATAATCTGACATTCTCGCATCGCATGATGCCATGGATGCTCGGGATTTTCTCTGGGCTTTGTTGGCATGAGTTCAAGATGATTATAGAGATCATAGAATTCTTTTGGTGCAATCAATGGGAAATGCGGGGCCACCATCGAGACAAACAGCACCCACGGTTTGTCTTGATTGCCATGAGTGGCCAACCAGTCTACGGCTTCTTTGGCAACTTGACGGTCGTAGATATTGTAGTTGGTTTCACCCGGGCCGATATTTTCGGCCATTGATAGCGCCTTCCAGCGCTTTGGTAAGGGTTCTCTCACACAGCCGAGAACATCACCAATCCCATTAACCACATGCATAGGTATTTTTTGAAAGTCCAGCCCAACGTCATCATCAGCATTACGATAATGCAGTTTTCCAATTGAACCTACAGTAATGCCAGCTTGTTGCAATGCACTAGACCAGGAGGCGGGTGTACCAAAATAGGGTGTGGCATTATCCCAATGGCGGGAGCGATGCGCATAATCTCCTGTTGCAAAGGAAGCTCTAGCTGGCACGCAAATAGGAACATTGGTATAAGCGTTTTCAAATAATGTCCCCTCACTTGCGAGTCGGTCGATATGGGGTGTTTTGACTATTTTATTACCGTAACAACCAAGAACCTTACGCGTGTGCTCGTCAGTCATTAATATGAGCTGGTTAACGGGCTTTTTCTCCATTACTGAGCTTCCTCCTGAGCACCCGATTTTAGATCGGATAACGGGAATTTATCGGTAAAAAATAAAACCAAAAAATTGAAATACAAACTAAATTAAGACGATCATGCATTTAATGAAAAGGTACGTATATTGAAAATCTAGGAATACCTTAAAAGAGTGTAATTGCCCGCGGTTATATTTTAAATAGAACGTCCCAACCTGTAACAAGCACCAGCAAGTTTAACAGCGCTATTATAATAGGAGCAATATACCCTTCCGCAGATGTTTTTACACCATCAACTGAACCCCAGTAACTATAGATGGTTTGATAGCAAACGCCAGCGCCAATACATGCCTGTACAAAACCATACATAAAAAGCAACCAAGCTCCTTCGATTGAAGTGAATAAAGCAATAGTCAAGGTAACAGCAAAGCCAGCGGCAAAAGTGCCAACAAGCCTTGTCATAATTGCGCTGCCTTCACCAAAGCCATATTTTTCAATGTACTTGCGTGTTTGGAAAATACATTGATAAGCGTAAATCAAGTTTCCAAATATTATCAGTGCTATGAGTGAATAGCTTAGCATTCTAGGAACCCTCTCTAACTCCCTAAATTGGAGGACAGATTTTCCATAAAATTAACACCCATCCTAAGCACATCGAGTAAAGAAAAATAAAAACTTGGCTGGGTAAATTCCAATACAAAATCTGGGCAACCCAGTGAGATATGAAAGGTAACGAATAATCATCATCCCGAAACATGTTTTCTACGGCTGTGAGTGGGCACGTCAAACCTACAATGGTCTCAGTAGTAATAATCCCCATAACAAAAAGATGTAGCAGCCTCAGATTCCTCTTTCTTATCCAGTTCCAACCAAGCCGGCAGCCGATTGGAACAATGAAAAAGCCAACAGTAATAAATGCCGCAAGACCAAAATGAATTAATAGTAATATGTCAGCTATCAAAGTTTATCCCCACGTTTCCATTTGTGTACCTGCCGACGAGGCCAGTCATAATCTCACCGCCCCCAACAAAGCCATGTTCATTATAATTTATTCAGACATTTATAAGTTTTTAACTCCGGCCTGCTTTCAAGAAGATCAATTTTTACGCAGCTAAAGATCAGCTGTTAAGATCAGATTTTAAAACCATGTTTACGAATGTAGCTTTTGAACGCGAGCCTTTCTGTGTGTGACGTTTGGCGGGCCTTATCGCTTGACCAACCATATGATTCTGAGGTGCCATATGAGTCAATTTGCCGTTGGCTTTCGTAAGGATTTATCTCCTCACGACGTTTATCATAATCTTTGATACTGGCTTTCAAGTTTTTCTCATCATATTTATTTTTGTGCAAGGATGCCGACATTGGAAGGCGCACACTTATATCGCTTGTGCCTTCTGGATATCCCAGACACAGCCCGGCTAGTGGATAGACGCCGTCGGGCATTTGGCAGAATTTGGCTACCTGTTCAGTAAATTCCCGAACTGCACTAATCGGACAGCATCCCAAACCCGCTGCTTCTGCGGCAATAATGAAATTTTGAAGGACCATGGCCGTATCAGTTGCCGTATTGAAAAATGCATCAAGGGGATCATGAGCAAAGGTTGTGTTGTGCATCTCACAAACTGTTTGAATGCGATGACTATCACCACAAAAAAGTAAAAAAACAGGCGCGGTTTTGATCCAGGGCATGGATGGGAGGATTGAATGAATAAAATCACGCGAGCCTTTGGACTCTAGATGTATGATGCTTACTTGCTGCAAGTCAGATTTGCTCGGGGCAGATAAACTGCATGCAAAAAGAAATCTTAAGGTCTTTTCTGGGACTGGTGTTGGAAGAAAACGACGACATGACCGATGTTGTAATTGCAGGATGTGGGTATCCGAAAATGGCTGCTCTCGTTCGAGTTCTATTTGTTCTCCAAATCTTCTCGAAACTAACTCAGATAAAGTTTGGGGCATAAAAAGTATTTCCCTCTAATATGGCTAAACAAAGGATTGTATTTTTTAATACAGGATTAACGGAAATATTGCTGCCACAATACAAAACTATTAGTTTTTTGTGAAATAACGAAAGGTCTACTAACCACAATCTAGAAAATAACATTCGAAACGGCGAGTGTTTATAGGAAGAACGCAAGAGCGCGTCCCCTCAATTTTTTTCAGAAATTATTAATATTTACTGAGGCGCCATAGATCGCGTTTTAGCCTCCCACCCCCTGTATCGTATTGATCACCCTTGCCTTGATGTATCTCCAGAAATCAATTTAAACCAGAAACAACCGCAATCATCATTGATTGACAATACATAACATTTTTTATATCCATGTGTATGTAAAAGTCATATATATTATGGATTGATTGATTGATTGATTTGGCGTACAGCTTGACCAATTTGGAGACTGCGACATGGCATCATGGATAAAGATGATCAATGACGATGATGCGGACTCCGATCTTCGAGAGGCACTGGACGCCGCCCGCACACCACACGGCACAATTGACAATGTGATGCGCGTCCATTCGCTCCGTCCTAATACAATGCACGGCCACATGAAACTTTACCGTGCCGTCTTACATGATGGAGCCAATACACTACCAACTTGGTTGCAAGAGGTGATCGGCTCATATGTTTCATTGTTAAATGAATGTGACTATTCCTATGCAAATCACTGGAAAAATGCCGCCCATCTGATAGGCAACAAAAGCCGTGCCGATTCTATTGAGCATGCTCTAAAAAAGCGTCGTCTAACAGATGCGTTTGACGGAGCAGAATTGGCCGTTCTTCAGTATGCGGAAACATTGACGCTAACGCCTGGAAAAATGAAAGAGACAGACGTTCGCGCGTTGCAAGATGCAGGATTGGATGACGGACAGATTTTAGAGGCAAACCAGATCATTGGCTATTTTAATTATGTAAACCGCTGCTTGAATGGACTTGGGGTAACGACACAAGGAGACGTCATCGGATATTATTCGGATTAGGGGGAACTATGAATATCAAATCACATGCGAGGGTGAGGGCTTCGCCAAAAGTCACACCTCACAGTTATGAGGATCCACTTCGATTAGGAGCAATAAATTTAATCGAGGGCTGCCTCGGCGATGTTTTTGGCAAAACCGTGCTTGTTGTGGCGGAAGACCCCCGACTTGGGTGGTACGACGACGCCGCACCTGCCATCGTTGAAGCCATTCTGGTGGAGATGGGCGCAACCGTCAAAACGCTTACAGTTGGTGAACCAGAAAATCATGCAATTACTGCCGTGCAAGAGGCCATTGACGCAGCCGACGAAGTTATTTTCTTTGCCCGCATTGGAGATCAGGGCCGTTTCAAATCGCAATATCGTGGTCCACGTCCAGTAATGAGCTACGCACTGAACGCTGGCATGCTTGCAAGCGGGTATGGTCGACTTGACCATCGCGCCATGTCAGCGCTGAAAAACGCCATTGACGAGATAACACTCAGTGCCCAGCACATTGAAATCACCTGCCCGCTGGGAACTCATTTTGAGGGCACACCGGGGAAAAGCATCACAGAAGGTGGGGAAGTTACTGTCAGCCGATACCCAATGGGCGTGCCCAAGCCCGTGCTCGCTGATGGTTTTACCGGTGTAGTGAAGCTCACACATTATCTGACGCCGGCGGGATCAAAGGTTTATACGCCAGCTTATTTGGAGCTTCCCGGCATTGTCACCGCACACGTTGAAGGTTCCCGCATTGCGAAAGTCACCGGCGAGGTCGATCTTGTTGAAGCCTTCAGGGAACATTACCAGCGTGTGGCGAGAGAATTTGGACTGGAGCCGTTTAACATCGACTCTTGGCATGCCGGTATTCACCCACTAATGGGATATGACATGCCAGCATCTTCAGATCCCGTGCGTTGGTCCCAGACAGTGTTTCCTAATCCACGATTTCTTCATTTTCATACATGCGGAACAGGTCCACCAGGCGAAATCTGCTGGATGATTCTTGATCCAACCATTACAATAGACGGTGTTGCCCTATGGGAAAATGGACGGTTGCACCCAGAACGTTTTGCGTTAACAATGAAGGTCCTGCGCGCCGAGCCAAAACTTGCTAATGCTTTTTCTGCGCCAATTTGTGAGGTTGGTTTGGAAGATATAGTTTGGTAAGTTCCGACAGATGATGGTTCTTTGTTCAAAAGTTTTTGGGATATTGATTTATGGCTAAATTTTCTGCCTTCAGCCTAGCCTGGAATGCACTTAGCCACCACCGCAATTGGACACGCTATTGGCAAAACCCGCCGCTCGCAAAAAAATATGAAGTGTTGATTATTGGAGCAGGTGGACATGGTCTTGCAACTGCTCATTACCTTGCTAAAAATCATGGAATTACTGATACTGCCGTCCTGGAAAAAGGTTGGCTTGGTGGAGGCAATATCGCTCGGAACACCGTGACCGTCCGCTCAAATTACCTACGGGATGAGAGCCTTCCTTTTTTTGTCAAAAGCGTGTCGCTGTTTGAAGGGCTTTCAAAAGACCTGAACTTCAATCTGATGTATTCAAACCGAAGCATGATTGACGTTATTCAAACTTATCCAAAAATGCGAGAAATTCGCCGTCGCATGATGAATGGCTACCTCCATGGCTCAAGCTATTCATCAATTGATGTTGCCGAACTCCGGCGGCGCGTACCTGCGCTTACAGGAGGTGGCCCTGAATCACGCCTACCAATTATTGGCGCGATGGTACATAAAGAAGCTGCCACATGCCGGCATGATGGTGTCGCCTGGGGCTACGCTCGTTCAGCAAGCACCCGAGGGGTAGAAATTCACCAACATACCGAAGTTAAAAATCTGCTTCGTGACAAGGACGGCACCATCAAGGGCGTTGAAACAAACCGGGGAACGGTTTTGGCAAATAAAGTTGCCGTAGTTGTCTCCGGCCATACGACAACCATTACTGAAACTGCTGGCCTACGGTTGCCGATTAAATCCTTCAATCTTGCTGCCTTTGTCTCAGAACCAGTAAAACCGTTGATTGATGTGATTGTGAACTGCCCTGACCTTGGTGTCTATCTGAACCAATCTGATAAGGGTGAGCTTGTTATTGGCGGTGCTCCGGATCCCGGCCAATCATTTCGGCGGGATGTAAAACAAAATGTCTTTGAAGAAGCCGTTGTCACCATGCTGGAATTATTCCCAGCATTCCGCCGGCTAAAATTGTTGCGTCAATGGGGCGGTGTCCTGGACATCGCACATGATGCAACACCAATCATCTCGGCAACCGACATTCCCGGCTTATTTGTGTCCTGTGGATGGTGGGGAGGATTCAAGGCAGTCCCGGCCGGCGGTTATACCCTTGCTCATTTAATCGCAACCGGCCAGCCGCACAACGTTGCCGCCCCTTTCACCCTTGATCGTTTTCATCATCTCGACTTCATTGTAGAGTCGGGGACGACAACTGCCAGGTAAGAAAGTTCAAATCATGTTAATCCTGCCTTGCCCTTTTTGTGGACAACGCGATGAGTCGGAGTTTGTAAATGCTGGTCCAACCAAACCATCCCGTCCCGATGCCAATGTTTCCGACGCTGAATGGGTTGATTGGCTAACGGTGCCAGAAAATCCTATTGGCTATATCGAAGAAAAATGGTGGCACGCAAAGGGTTGTGGCAAATGGTTTACAATCAAACGACACACAGTAACGCATGAGATTGTGACCGCTGATGTAATGCCAGATGATGTTGGTAAAAGAACAGGGGAAACAACATGATAAAGGCCCCATTTAGGCTTCCATCTGGCGGTATGATTGACCGCCGCAAACATATTGAATTTGAATTTAACGGCAAAGCTTATTTCGGGCATGAAGGGGATACACTTGCCTCGGCCCTTCTGGCTAACGGTGTATTTCTAACCGCACGATCGTTCAAGTACCATCGCCCACGCGGCATTATGGGAGCTGGTGTTGAAGAACCATCATGCCTTGTCGAATTACTTGGTGAAAATGCGGCTGGCAATCACCCAGCTACGACCATACGATTGCGCCCAGGTTTGGCCGCAAAATCAGTTAATTGCTGGCCCTCGCCCAATTTTGATCTGCTCAGCATTAACCAACTATTCTCAAGATTTTTGCCAGCAGGGTTTTATTACAAGACCTTCATGTGGCCAAACTGGCACTTGTTTGAGCCGTCAATCCGCCAGGCGGCTGGCCTTGCCGCGGCCCCAGATGAGCAAATTCCTGCTCAACATTATGAGACACGATACTGGCATGGCGATGTTCTTATTGTTGGCGGTGGTCCGTGCGGGTTGCTGGCAGCACTCGTTGCCAGCCGTAGCGGCGCCCGTGTGATGATCATCGATGAAAACCCTCATCCCGGGGGATATTTGCGTGCAAGCCAGACCATGATGAACGGCAAGCCAGCATTGGATTGGATCACAGCTATTCGTACAGAACTGGATGCCAATTCCGAGGTCACACAATTATGGGACTCCACTGGGTGGGGCTACCGAGAAAATAATCTCCTTATGGTGACAGAACGAAACCCTTCCGAGGCGCATGTATTTCAGAGGGGATGGAAAGCGCGCGCGCGTCATGTAATTCTTGCGACTGGCGCAATCGAACGTAATCTAGTTTTTACCAATAATGACCGGCCGGGCATAATGCTGGCATCAGCGGTGCAACGCTATTTAAATGAATTTGGCGTCATTCCAGGACGCCTTCCTATTATCTTCACCAACAACAATAGCGCCTATCAGCTGGCCCATGAACTACAAGCTGCAGGAACCAAAGTCACAGCCATCGTTGACAGCCGTCCAACCGATGTAATTGGGTCGGAAAAAAACGGGCTAGAAATACCGATATATGCGGCGCATCAAATTTCAACCGCACATGGTGGCAAACATCTACATGCTGTCAGCATACATGCCAAAGATGGCGTAACAAAAAAACTTGATTGTGACCTGCTGGCTGTATCCGGCGGGTGGAATCCCGCTGTACATCTTTTCTCGCAGTCACGTAGTGACCTCGCCTATGATGAGGGTCTGGCAAGTTTTGTTCCAGATAAGCAGGCACAAAAATTGTCTTGTGTTGGGGCAGCAGCTGGCATGATGAATATGGCTTCGGCAATGGACAAAACTGTTTCTGCAATCACTACTATCCTTGGGGAACTTGGATTTGAGAGCCCTACCTTTACACTGCCCGAATTGGTACCGTCACCCAATTATCATCTATATCCACTCTGGCATGTTGATGGAATGAAGCCCGGCGACAAGGCATTTGTCGATATTCAAAACGATGTCACGTTGGACGATATTGGCCTTGCCATGCGCGAGGGCTTTGATACGGTTGAACATGTCAAGCGTTACACCACCGCTGGGATGGGCATTGACCAAGGGAAAGTTGGCAATGTTAACGTCATCGGCAATATAGCCAAAATTAGCAAAAAGCAGCCGGGAGATATTGGCACAACGACGTTCCGTGCACCCTTTACACCGGTTGATTTTGGATCAATCGCCGGCCAACGAAATGGCGCAACAGTGCTACCGTTTCGGCATACACCAATCACCCAATGGAATAAAGAACAAGGCGCTATTATGTATGAAGCTGGCGCCCGCTGGCAACGTCCAGGCTATTTTCCAATCGTGGGCGGAAGCATGCAAGACGCGATCAACACCGAGGCTAATGCGGTGCGTTTTGGCGTTGGGGTTTACGATGGCTCCCCGCTTGGCAAGTTTGATATAAGCGGGCGCGACGCAGCGGCTTTCATAGATCTACTTTATACCAATGATTTCAATGATCTGGAAATTGGCATGGGGCGGTATGGCATTATGCTAAATGACGATGGCATGATTCTTGATGACGGCGTGACCTTTAAGCTTGCGGAAAATCATTATCTGATGTCAGCCTCAACCGGCTTTGCAGATCTTGTTTTTCGCCATATGGAATATCTTCTACAAGTTGAATGCCCGAATTGGCAGGTTTGGATCACACCTGTGACTTCGCAATGGTGTAATGCCACAATCTGTGGCCCAAAAGCGCGTGACGTGCTCGCCGCGCTTGGCACCTCAGTTGATATAAGCAACAAAGCATTTCCCTTCATGGCTATGCGCGATGGCTCTGTTGCTGACATGCCAGCCCGCATCTGCCGCGTCAGCTTTACTGGCGAAGTCAGCTTCGAGATCAACGTATGGCCACGCCATGCCGAGGCCTTGTGGCTGAGGATCATGGAAGCTGGCACCCCCTTTGGCATCGTCCCAGTTGGTTCAGAAACCAGTCATGTACTCCGCGTTGAAAAGGGATTCCTCTCGCTTGGTCATGAGGTTGATGGTACTGTAGACCCTTTTGATCTCGGGATGGGATGGATTATGTCCTCCAAAAAGTCTCACTCCATTGGCCGCCGCTCGGTTGATATCCGAAGATCATCTGGTAAGCAGCGGCGTGAACTGATTGGCTTGATCCCTGAGTCAGGCGGCGAGCTTGTTCCCGAGGGCGCCCCAATTACGCCAAATGGTGACCGTATTGCTAGCGAGGGTTTTGTATCGGCTTGTGTCTGGAGTGTTGTTAACAAGCAGGTTATTGCTCTTGGATTACTTATTAATGGCCGCGCTCGAATTGGCGAGACAGTGATCATCCGTGATCAGGAAAGAACAATTAAGGCCATAGTCACAAAACCTTGTTTCCATGACCCCATGGGTCACAGGCTCCGAGGGTAGAATGGGGTACCAAGCAACCATCAAAAAACTTGGTTTTTCCGCCATTTTTGATATCAAAGGTGATGCTAGCGCGGCATCAAAACGGATATCGCACCTTGGCCTTGTGTTACCATCTGAGGTAAATACGGCAACCGAAAAGGATGGACAATACCTTTGTTGGGTTGGAGAAAATCATTGGCTGTTACTGGCACCTGCGGAAAAAGAGAACCAATTGCTGGAAACCCTAGCCCCACATGACCCAGCGATGGATTGCCGCATTGTCCTCCTCAGTGATGCTTACACTTTTTTTACAGTCACCGGAAACCAAGCAGATGAAATCCTCGCGATTGCCAGCCCCCTGGACATCAGGCTGATAAATTTTCCTAAAAACGCCGCAACATATTCAGAATTATTTGGCATTGGGGGTCTCATAATGCGCCGCCGAAACGGCTATCTCATCGCCGTTGAGCGCAGTTATACTGACATGATCGCCATCTATTTTGAAAAGGTGGTAACGGGCAAAGGTTAGGCCGGGCCCGTGGATTCGGCAATCCGTTTTTCAATCATCTTACGAAATCTCATTGAACCAGCATCTATCCCCAAATTAATGTTACGTGTCCGCTTGTTCTTCATTCCCTTGTGCACCTCGACGAGGATATCACGGTCTTCGACAAACGCACCTTTTGCCGCCTCGAACATTTGCGCGGACAGCGCTTCATTGTCAGGATCACCATTTCGATGCTGGAACCAAAAATAGCGCGTATTATCGGCATCTACCGGCGTCATAAAGTTATATGAAATATTAATAAAAGTATTGTCTGGCAAAGCTGTATCATCACCGCCTTTTCCAACCGGAGTAAAGATAGACTTATTGATCGCAATCGATGGCACACGACATTCATAGTGCTGCTTGCGATCACAATTTCCTTGAAAAGTCAGCATTGGTGCATAATAGGGAGGCGGCTGCCGATCCTGCATCCAGCGCGACACAAGAACACCATCCTCTAGCCGCTCGACATTTAATGGGACATCCTCCGTTCCGGCGCCAGCAAAAGACGACACATGCACCCAAGCAACATGAGACGGATCAAGCAGATTGTCGGTCACATAGAGGTAGTGACAGGCAATATCCATGCTGCCACCCGCAGTTTTACCCCACGCCGGATTGTCATAATTTTCGATGCGGTAAATATCGTCTGCATTAGCAGCATCCGACGCACCCATCCAGATCCACAGCAGGCCATACCGATCCACCACTGGATATGATTTTACAACAACATTAGGTGGCGCGTGCTGCTGTGTTGGGGCATGAACACAGGTGCCCGAACAATCAAATGTCAATCCATGGTATCCACATTCAACTCGGTCAGAATGGAGTCGTCCATGCGAGAGCGGTAATTTACGATGCGGACAAGCATCCTCAAGCGCAACCGCGACTCCCTTGTCTGTCCGAAAAATGACCACCCGTTCGTCAAGGATAGTCAGCGGGGTTAATGAATGTTCAAAATCAGAACTCCAGCCGGCCACATACCAACTCTCGTAAAGAAATTCTGTTTCGATGTCTACCATCTTGAACCCTCTCCTATTCCAACGAAATCCGTGGCCATTCTGCCATTTTGGATTTATAGCTGCGAGCTCATCGCAGATATTCACGCCAGACTATCATAGACCAAAACTAATCTTAAAACATCACATATGCGTCTCGCACACAACCATCGCCAACATGTCACCGCGCATCACATGGCCTCTGTTTCCATGGGCAAGCACATAACCTTTGGTTGAAAAATGCAGCGGAACAGGCACGTCGTCAAGCTTGTCTAGAGAACGAATATAGCCAGCGAGTTGGCCATTCTCAACCTGGTCGCCTGCTTTAAACTGACGATCAAACAAACCACTTACCGGCGCATAGATATTATCAGCGATGGACCGTGTCTCGACAAAAATAGACCGTGGTGCTGTGGGCAGAGTTTGTTTTATAATGCCGGCATGGGCCAAACAACGTTTTACTCCTATTACAGCTTGAGAGACCTCAATCGGATCAGTTCCCCCACCCCCTCCAAGTTCTGCAGCGATCATCGGTACACCAGCGTTGAGGGCCGCCGAATTCAATGAACGCGTATCATTAAAGCCGCCAAGCAGCCATGTCAGCGGCGCACCAAAGGCAGCGGCAAGATCTAGGTTAGCTTGCATCAGGTCTTGGTTATTACTGCGGGTGACCAGTGCTGATGTGGCAAATACTGACGCCTTACCACCAGCATGCAAATCAATTGCTAGGTCAGCTTCACGCAGCAGAACAGAAACAAGAAAATCTGCTATCATATCGGTAGGTCCACCATCGGGATCACCGGGGAAAGCCCTGTTCATGTTCCGGCCGTCCAGCGGCGACGTACGCTGCGAGGCAAGAACAGCGGGGGAGTTCAACGCTGGCACGATAATCAACCGACCCTCGAGCTGCTCAGGGTTTATCTCGTCAATCAACTGACTTAACGCAACCGGTCCTTCAAACTCGTCACCGTGCACACCTGCAATCAACAGCGCAGTCGCCCCCGACCTGCCAACAATACAAGCGATTGGCACTGGATAAACACCGAGAGGACGAGCGTCATCAGACCACCGTAAAAGCGCATCTCCAGTCCGTTTACCAGGGGATTGGAGGCATATATTTACCTCAATGCGCGTTTTTGTCATAGCTGCTATCCAGATGCAGGGGGCGAATGTATTGGCCCGGCAAAACTAACACGATTTAGCGTTATATCGTGCTTAATAGGTGCCAGACCGCTGATGATTCGTCAAATCCAAGACGATAAAAATTCACAACCTTGTTAGTTTTTCACAGCTTGCATACGTGTTCGCGGTAATTTTGCTTAATCCAAAAATAAACTATTTAAACATATTGCAGTATCAGTGATCTAAATATCTAGATCACCATATTCCTCCCTAACCATATTAAGGAACTCAGTCTGAATAGCTGACAGGTCACGCTGGGTAGACCACAAGAGTTCTGCCGTGTATGGTATTGCTGGCTTAAACGGTATTGTTATGCATCTGGGGTCAAACGATCCAGCTCCAAAGCCTGAGTCGATTATGGATACACCGAGCCCTGCCCCAACCATCCCAATAATAGCACCAGTCGTCTTACCCTCATAACGAGTTAAACGACGTACTTTTGCTGTATTGAAAGCTTTATCTATATCGTTTTTAAATATCGAGCCCTCAAAATAAGAGATAAAATTTTCACCAACAAGATCTTCCGGAGAAATAACTTCATTCCCTGCCAGCCGATGCGACACCGGTAGAAGGCATACCGCCTCGGTGCCGAGGAGCTCGTGCTTTTCTATGTTGCGGTTACGTCCTGTTGAAACAGCAATGCCAAAACCTTGATTTTCTAGCACCATCCACTCAATACGTTCATCGTCAGATTGTATATCGAGACAAACATGTACATGAGGGTGCCGTACTGAAAACTTCTCAATTAGCAATGGTGCTAATGTTGGGGCAAACGATGGAGTGCTAACGAGCCGGAGTTGCACATGGTTAAAGTCTCGAATATTTTGCGCAGCTTGTTCGATCCGCTTTAACCCTGACATCGATTGCGCGACCTCCTCAGCAAGAAGTCTCGCTTCAAGCGTCGGCTCGAGCCTTCTTCCGACCTTGTTAAACAATTTGAAGCCAGCACCTTTCTCCAGATCTGAAATCAAACGGCTCACTGCAGGTTGAGAAATTTCAAGTAGAGACGCTGTCTTTGTCACCGTTCCGGAAGAAATTAAGGTTTGAAAGGCATCAATTTGACGGAAGGTAATTTTCATCTTGTTCCTTAATGTGGTGACTAATTGAACGTTGAACCTTTGCCCGCGAAAAACTACTCATAAAGAATTAAAACATAACATAAATAAAATGATAGCTAGCAAGATATTTACAGGTATGATCTTATTAAGTGGTCCAAAGGGACATATGTGGGGAAAAATTAATGACACAAGCAAATGCTGGAATCACGTATTTAGCGAGTCTGCTTGGCGAAAATAAATTGCGTCATCCAAAAGATCCCGCATCTTCCCATATTGCGCGTTCAATCTGGCAAATTTTGCAAGCAATTCTGGTGTTTGGTATTATTGCTTGGCTCATATATGCGGGAGCCGCCGCGATGGAATATCGGTGGCAATGGTATCGCGTTGGGCCATTCTTTTACCGAATTGTTGATGGTGAGTTTATTGCTGGCCCATTGATCCGAGGTATCATTGTTACCTTGCAACTAGCTGGCGTCAGTAGTGTTCTAGCAATACTCATTGGCGCATTCACTGCAATCGGCAGAATGTCAAACTCCATCGCTGGACGATCTATTGCGACAACCTATCTTGAAATTATTAGAAATACCCCACTACTCGTTCAACTTTTCATGTTCTATTTCGTGCTCGCACCAATTTTTGGCATCGACAGGTTCTGGGCTGGTGTTTTGTGCCTCGCCGCTTTTGAAGGGTCTTTTGCTGCAGAAATCATTAGAGGCGGTATTCAGGCAGTTGACCGCGGTCAATATGAAGCTGCTGACGCAACTGGCCTGTCAAAATTTGACAAATACTTTTGCGTGATCTTACCTCAGGCGCTTCCACTTATTTTGCCACCATTAACTGGCTTGCTTATCTCACTAATTAAACATTCCGCCATTGTTAGCGTAATCGCCGTTGCAGAACTGACGACCGAGGGGCTCAATCTTATATCTGATACCTATATGGCATTTGAAATCTGGTTCATTGTGGCCGGGATGTATCTTGTCCTTACGACTAGCCTTTCTGTGCTGGTCAACATCCTGGAAGTAAGGATGAACAGGGCGCGATAACTTAATCGCAAATACCAAAACTAAGAAAAGGAGAGAAACTGATGAAAATTTTTGGGATATTAAAGACACGAGCCATTTTGGCTCTCGTTGCGATTTTTGGAGTTGTAGCAACTTCGTTGCCAGCGGTTGCTGGTGATCTAATCGCAGACATTCAAAAACGCGGCACATTGAAAGTTGGTATGTCAACATTCGTTCCTTGGGCCATGCGTGATAAGAAAGGTGACTTAATCGGCTTTGAAATTGATGTTGCAACCAAACTTGCCAAAGACATGGGTGTTGAAGTTGAATTTGTCCCTACAGCCTGGAGTGGAATTATACCAGCGCTGTTAGCAAAAAAATTCGATGTCATCATTGGTGGCATGTCAATCACACCTCAGCGAAACTTGACAGTTAATTTCACAGCTCCTTACGCACATTCGGGTCAGATTATGGCCGCGAACAAGAAGCTTGCCGGCAATTACACCACAATGGATGATTTCAACCAAGCGAGTGTAACCATCGCCTGTCGTCGCGGTGCAACACCATGTAAAGCAGCTCAAAAGCTATTTCCAAAATCAACACTTCGCCAGTTTGACGATGATGCACAAGCCTTCCAAGAGGTTGTGAATGGTAATGCTCATGCGATGATTTCAAGTGCTCCCAAGCCAAGTTTCTGGTCTGAAGCCTATCCAAATGAAGTTTTTGTTGCTCTTGATGGTAAGAAGCTGACACGCGGGAACGAGGCATTCGCTCTTCGCAAAGGCGACATGGATGCAATGAACTTCTTTAGCAATTGGATTCTTGTAAATGCCAGCAGCGGTTGGCTAGAAGAACGCCATAGCTTCTGGTTCAAAGACCGTTCAGGTTGGAAGGATATGGTAAAACTCGAGCAGTAGCGTCGGTATATGATTCTGAACGCCGCTCAAGCAGATAAATTGCGTGGCAATTACTGGTTGCGTGGCAATTACTGGCAAATACCACTCATCAAAATAAAATCTTACCGGCAGGAATTTCCTGCCGGTATCGAATCTAACAGAGACAGAAAATGACCAAACCACCTCTAAAGACTCGTCGCAAACTAACAATTGTGGATTACATTTGTTTTGGACTCGTGGGTGCTATTATTGCCTATGCGATCTACCGAGTAAGTGACGTTCTTGTTTATAATTGGAACTGGTCACGCGTTTTCAATTTTGTTCTCTATTACGATGAGGAAAGCTCAAGCTATGTGCCCAATCTGCTACTTCTGGGCATCGCAACAACACTGCGTCTTGCATTCTGGGCAACCATCGTTGCCGCTACTATTGGTCTTATAATGGGTTATATGCGGACAAGCAAAAACCTCGCGATGCGAATGATCAGCAGGTGTTATGTCGAATTAGTACGTAATATTCCACCAGTGGTTTTTATATTCATTTTTTACTTTTTTCTTTCTGGCCAGTTAATGCCGGTCATTGGCCTTGATGACCTTGATAAAAACGGAACTTTCGTAAGTTCAGGTATCTTTTATATTCTATTTGGTGACCCAAAATTATTTTCTAATTTTGTTGCTGGCGCTTTGTGCCTTGCGTTATTTGAAGGGGCTTACATTACCGAAATCGTGCGAGCAGGCATTCAATCTATTCAAAAAGGTCAATGGGAGGCAGCACGTGCTGTTGGCCTCTCGCGACTAAATGTTCTACGCGACATCATTTTTCCTCAGGCAATTCGAAAAATACTGCCACCGCTTGCTGGCCAGTTCATAACCCTGATCAAAGACTCAGCAATTGTTTCTCTGATCTCCATTCAAGAACTCACCTTCCTTGCAACAGAGGTTGCATCAACTACAACAAAGGTTTTCGAAACATGGATCATTGTTGGGGCAATGTATTTCATTCTTTGTTATTCCTTTGCTGCAACGTTCAGCCACCTTGAAAAACGCGCCCTTAGGGCACGCCGCTAGGAGCAATCATGTCAAACCTATCAACCACAGACCGCAAGATAGACTCCGATATTCTGATCTCCTTTCAGGGTGTTAACAAATGGTTTGACCACTTTCAGGCCTTAAAGGATATAAATCTATCAGTCAAACAGGGTGAGCGCGTTGTTGTGTGCGGTCCGTCCGGATCTGGAAAATCAACCATGATACGCTGCGTCAATCAGCTCGAAAACCATCAGCAAGGAACCATTCACGTATGCGGACGTGAAGTCTACGGCAATATGAAACAACTGGAACAGGTTCGCCGCGAAGTTGGCATGGTATTTCAGAGTTTTAACCTCTTTCCCCATATGTCGATCCTGCAGAATGTGACACTTGCACCAATGCGTAATAGCAAAATTTCACCAGCTGAAGCGAGAGAGATTGCGATGCATTATCTTGAACGGGTGCAAATTGCCGATCAGGCAGATAAATTTCCAAACCAGCTTTCAGGCGGCCAGCAACAGCGCGTTGCCATCGCAAGAGCTTTGGCGATGAAACCACGGGTGATGCTGTTTGATGAACCCACATCCGCGCTTGATCCAGAGATGATCAATGAGGTTTTGGATGTGATGGGCGAACTCGCCAGTGACGGGATGACAATGATGGTTGTTACCCATGAGATGGGTTTCGCGCGCAAAGTTGCCGACCGCGTTGTCTTTATGGATGAAGGTCGAATTGAGGAAAACTGCAGCAAGGAAGATTTTTTCACCGGCGGACGCGGTGAACGGGCCGAGGCATTCCTGTCTAAAATCTTACAGCATTAACATTTGCTCAGCCCATAAATTGAGACTGTTTTGTGCCTGATAGCCGATTGGAACATGAACGCGATTCCAGCTAGTCTAGAATACCCGGTAGATTAAGCCCCTGTTCACGGGCACAATTAACCGCATCGTGATATCCGGCATCGGC
The DNA here is from genome assembly GCA_003212345.1 of SAR116 cluster bacterium AG-447-A06. Taxonomy (GTDB): domain Bacteria; phylum Pseudomonadota; class Alphaproteobacteria; order Puniceispirillales; family Puniceispirillaceae; genus UBA3439. The sequence goes on along the minus strand of QCPZ01000003.1, from coordinate 121,843 downwards.
ATGGCGCATCACCCCTGTGGCCGGATCATTCCATAATACATTGGCAATACGCCGGTCCGCATCCTCAGTGCCATCACAGCAAATGACCATGCCGGAATGCTGAGAAAAACCCATGCCAACACCGCCTCCGTGATGGATTGATACCCAAGTTGCTCCGGAAGCCGTATTCAAAAGAGCATTCAGCAACGGCCAATCGGAAACCGCGTCCGAGCCGTCCTTCATCGACTCAGTCTCCCGGTTTGGCGAGGCAACAGACCCACTATCGAGATGATCCCGTCCAATGACTACCGGCGCAGACAACTCGCCGGTGCGTACCATTTCATTGAATGCAAGTCCCAAACGGTGGCGGACTCCAAGTCCAACCCAGCAAATCCGTGCTGGCAAACCTTGAAAGGCAATGCGGTCACCTGCCATATCCAGCCAGTTATGCAGATGCGCATCATCAACCAGTTCCTTGACCTTGGCGTCAGTCTTGTAGATATCCTCGGGGTCGCCGGACAATGCACACCAGCGGAACGGGCCAATTCCCCTGCAGAAAAGTGGACGGATATATGCCGGCACAAAGCCCGGAAAGCTAAACGCTGTCTCCAGCCCTTCCTCAGATGCAACCTGCCTTATGTTGTTACCATAATCGAGTGTTGGCACCCCCCCATTCCAGAAATCAACCATCGCTGCCACATGTGTTTTCATTGATGCTCTGGCCGCAGTCTCAACCTCTTTCGGATGGGTTTCTTGTTTAGCTCGCCACTCAGCTACGTTCCAGCCACGGGGCAAGTAGCCGTGGAGCGGGTCATGCGCAGATGTTTGGTCCGTGACAATATCAGGCTTGACACCCCTCCGTACAAGCTCTGGAAACACATCGGCGGCGTTTCCAATCAACGCAACCGACTTAGCCTCGCCTGCGTTACACCAGCCCTTTATCATGGCCAACGCCTCATCCAATAAATGGGTCTTTTCATCAACGTAGCGTGTACGAAGTCGAAAGTCTGCTCGGGACTCATCACATTCAACTGCCAGGCAACACGCGCCAGCCATCACTGCAGCTAGTGGTTGTGCGCCGCCCATGCCACCAAGGCCTGCTGTCAAAATCCAGCGCCCAGTCAAGTTCCCTTTATAATGCTGGCGGCCAGCTTCAACGAAGGTTTCATAAGTGCCCTGTACAATTCCTTGTGTGCCAATGTAAATCCATGACCCCGCGGTCATCTGGCCATACATGGCAAGGCCGCGCTTATCTAATTCATTAAAATGATCCCACGTGGCCCAGTGCGGCACCAGATTAGAGTTAGCAATAAGCACCCGCGGGGCGTCCTTGTGTGTGCGAAAAACGCCCACCGGCTTTCCCGATTGCACCAGCAGTGTCTGATCAGTTTCAAGGTCTTGCAAAGTTGCAACCATCTTGTCGTAATCTTCCCACGTACGGGCGGCACGGCCAATACCCCCATATACCACAAGTGCATGAGGATCTTCAGCAACATCAGGATGCAAATTGTTCATCAGCATGCGCATTGGTGCCTCGGTAAGCCAGCTTTTTGCCGTGATCTGATTACCTGTTGGCGGATAAACGTCGCGGATATTGTGGCGTGAATTTGGCATCTTACTCTCCTCTTCAATAAGGCATCAAGCTGTCAAACGGCCAAGAACATAGGCTGGCATATTCAGCCCTTGAACCAGGCTGCCATCAGCAATCATGAAAGCCGCCATTTGCAGATCCGAGGCCATGTACCGATCCTCCGCAAGTGGCTTGACCCTACTGCGCACGCGAGCAATCACATCCTGCAATATCGGGCTAGTTTTCAACGGGGCGCGAAAGCCGATACCCTGGCACCCACAAGCTAGCTCAATACCGAGGATCATATTCAAATTGGCATTCATTTTATGGAGCCGCCGAGAACCGTGCGCTGCCATACTAACGTGATCCTCCTGATTGGCCGATGTTGGCGTGCTATCAGTTGAGCAGGGGTTGGCAAGATGCTTGTTCTCGCTCATCAAAGCAGCGCTGGTAATCTCAGCAACCATAAAACCCGAATTAAGCCCGGGATTTCCAGTTAAAAAGGGCGGCAAATCAAAACTCAGGGACGGATCGACCATCAACGCGATACGCCGCTGCGAAATCGACCCAATTTCGGCCAATGCAAGGGCAATCTGATCGGCCGCAAATGCAACCGGCTCGGCATGAAAATTGCCACCCGATACAATCCGTCCCTCTTCAACCAGCACCAGTGGATTATCAGTCACCGCATTGGCCTCAATCTCCAGCGTTTGTCCGGCAAAATGCAGTAAATCTAGGGCCGCGCCAGTAACTTGCGGCTGACAGCGAATGCAATAAGGGTCTTGCACACGGCTGTCACCTTCACGATGCGTCTCACGAATTTCTGAACCTTCCATAATAGCTCGCTGCGCTTGAGCAACAGCAATCTGCCCCTTGTGACCACGAAGCCTATGTATAGAGTCAACCAGCGGTGCCGTTGAACCCATGATTGCATCCGTTGACAGCGCAGCTGTCACTACCGCAGCACTGGCATTCCGCCAGCCATCAAATAATGCCGCCAACGCACAAGCAGTGGAAAATTGGGTGCCATTGATCAAGGCAAGCCCCTCTTTCGGGCCAAAAATTACGGGCGATAAACCAGCCGCCGCGAGCGCTGCGCCTCCGGGCATCACCTCGTCCTGAAACATTGCCTCACCCTCACCAAGCATGACTGCTGCCATATGTGCAAGCGGGGCTAAATCACCGGATGCCCCAACAGACCCCTGCACCGGAATTTGCGGCAATACTCTCTTATTCAGCATTTCAGTAATCAAATCCACCGTTGTCCACGCCACGCCGGAGGCACCGCGACCAAGCGACAATAATTTTAGGACCATCATCATCCTGGTTGTTGGTGCTTCGAGCGTTTCGCCAACGCCGCAGCAATGTGAGAGTACAAGATTACGTTGGAGAGTTGCCGTCTGGTCTTCAGCAATAGGTACATTGGCCAACTTACCAAAACCGGTATTGACACCATAAACCGCAATGCCACCGGCCGCTGCTTTGGAAACGAACGCCGCCGCCGCCTCGATTGGCGCCTTGGTGTCTGAATGCAAGGCAATAGCATCATTGCCACGCCAAATTTGTTCAAGCTGAGCCAGCGTAACCTCCCCCGGAGTCAGAGTAATCATGTGATTTGTCCTCCAAAAATACGGCGGTACAGGGGATTGAACCCAATCCGATATGCAAGCTCAGCCGGATGAGCTACATCCCATAGGGCCAGATCAGCACGTAAGCCCGAACGCAACATGCCAGAGTCAGAAATACCAAGTGCCCGTGCCGCGTTCCTTGTCACCCCGGCAAGTGCCTCATATGGTGTCATGCCAAACAATGTACAGCCCATATTCATGGCTAACAGCACAGACGTCATAGGCGATGACCCTGGATTAGCGTCGGTGGCAAGCGCCATCGGCACACCTTGGTCACGAAACAATGCAACCGGAGGCTTTTGGGTTTCACGCAGTGTATAGAATGCTCCCGGCAAGAGAACGGCCGTACAACCTGCAGCCGCAAGCGCTATAACATCTTCTTTATTTGCATACTCAACATGATCCACTGACAACGCCTTATGACTAGCTGCCAGAAGGCTGCCGCCGCACCGTGTCAATTGTTCAGCATGAAGTTTAACAGGGAGGCCAAGTTCGGCTGCTACATTGAACAAAGGTACGATCTGCTCAGCGCTAAAAGCAATCGATTCACAAAAGCCATCCACAGCATCTACCAGCCCCTCTTTATGTGCTTGGCGAAGGGCAGGAATACAGGTTTTCTCTATATAACCTTCAGGCGACATATCCTCACCCGGGGGCATCGCATGGGCCCCAAGAAAGCTGGTAATAACACGCACCGGTCGCGCTGCCTCGATGGACCGCGCTGCGCGCAACATTCTTAATTCAGTCTCGATATCCAAACCATAGCCAGATTTTATTTCGATCAGACTAATCCCTTCCGCGATCAGCGCATCAACCCGCGCAAGCGCTCCTTCGACAAGCTGCTCAACCGATTGAGAGCGTGTTGCACTTACTGTAGATACAATGCCGCCACCAGCCTTCGCCACTTCGGCATAACTTGCCCCCTTGAGGCGCATTTCAAATTCCAAAGCGCGATGCCCTCCGTAAACGACATGCGTATGGCAATCAATAAGGGCAGGCGTCAATAACCTGCCAGCCGCATCTATCGCATCGTCTATTTGATTCATCGCCGTGTTATTGGCCAAATTCTCTTGGAGTGCTGACATGGGACCAAACGCACTAATCAGGCCATTTTCTATGAGCAAATAGCCATTGGGGATAAGACCATAAAACCTGTCAGTAACGCCTTTTTCAGCCGCGTTTGTGATTTGATCATCCAACAGCGCCATCGCTGCATTTGTGATTAATGCCTTCATGACGGGACCTTGCTTTGCGCTCTAAATTTATTTATATGTACATACATAATAATCTGTCAACTGGAAACGATGATGTCGAAAATTCACGCTGAGACTGCGCTTCTACCTGATGGCTGGGCAGAGAATGTCCTCGTCGAACTTGATGACAGTGGGCGTATCGCCAAGGTAAATACAAATGTCACCGATGCTGCTGCCAAATCCAATGTTTCCTGCCTTCTGCCAGCCCCCGTTAACGCCCATAGCCATGCCTTTCAACGTGCAATGGCCGGATTAACAGAACATCGAAGCACCAATACCACAGACAGTTTTTGGACTTGGCGCGAATTAATGTATTTGTTCCTTGACCAATTGACTCCAGATCATATTGAGGCCATTGCCGCGTTGGTGCAGATGGAAATGCTCGAGGCTGGTTATGCTACCAATGTAGAATTTCACTATCTCCATCATGCACCTGATGGTAACCCCTATGAAAATCGTAGCGAGATGGCTGAACGCATCATGGCTGCTGCTGAGACAACGGGCATTGGACTAACCATGCTCCCTGTCCATTATCAATATGGCGGTTGTGATATGAGCCCACTGGTTCGTGGCCAGTGTAGGTTCTATAACGATCTAGACGGTTTTGCCGACTTATGTGATGGCGTTCGGAGCGGGCTTGGCAATTTACCTGCCGACACGGCCTTTGGTGTTGCACCCCACAGCCTTCGCGCAGTCGCCCCTCATAGCCTCAGCCTGACTCGCGCGCTTGCCGATGGAGGGCCATTTCACATGCATTTGGCAGAACAACGCGCCGAGGTTGAAGAGGTTAGCTATCACCTCGGCGCACGCCCTGTTAATTGGATATTAGATAATTTTGATGTAGGTCCAGATTGCTGTTTCATCCATTGCACGCAAATGCGACCTCATGAAACAAGTGGGCTTGCAGCAAGCGGTGCAATTGCAGGACTGTGCCCAATAACAGAAGCCAGTCTCGGTGATGGGATTTTTGATGGGGTTGGTTGGTTTGAGGCGGGCGGAATGATTGCCATTGGTTCTGACTCCAATATTCGTATTTCATTGTCTCAAGAGTTGCGCAGTCTTGAATATTCACAGCGCCTTCGCGATCAATCACGTGCAGCCTTAGCCACTTCAACTGCTTCAACGGGACGCCACATACTTGACAACATGATTGCTGGTGGTGCCCAGGCTGCTGGCCGGCACACAGGCCAAATTGCCCCCGGGTACTGGGCCGATCTGATGGCCCTCGACAAAAAAACAGCAACTCTTGCAGGTCGGTCCAAGGATCAGTTAATTGACAGCTTCATCTTTGCCGGCGATGACCACCTGGTTCATGATGTATGGTCTGCCGGGCGGCACCTTGTTACCGCTGGCCGCCATGTAGACCATGATAAGATCACATCAGCCTACGTCCGGGCATTGACATCGCTGCGCCATGATCTCTGATCCAGCAGTCCGTTAGCAATGAACAGCTCAACCAGAACAAATTGGCGGGATGTAATGGCAGAGGTGGAGCGGCGCATCTACACTCGTGAGTGGCAACCAGGCCAGTCCATTCCAAATGAGGCTGATCTTGCTATCGAATTGGGCTGCGCTCGTGTTACCGTGAACCGCGCGCTTCGTACTCTTGCCGAGGACGGTCTGCTTGACCGACGCAGGAAAGCCGGTACGCGTGTTGCATTGCATCGAATTGGTAAGGCTACCCTAACAATCCCTCTTATCAGGGACGAAATTGAGGCAAGTGGGAAATCATACGGTTATCATTTGCTCAGCCAGCGGAGAAAAGCCGCCCCCTCCTCGGTGGTCCAAAAATTCGCCCTCGCAGGTCAAGCCAATTTGCTTCACGTTGTTGCACTACACGAGGCCGATGGCAAACCCTATGTTCTTGAAAACCGATGGATTAACGAAAAAATTATGCCGCATTCGGAGGATATCTGTTTTGCTGAATTGAGCGCTAATGAATGGCTTTTGCAAAACACTCCCTTTACTCATGGTGACATTGATTTCAGCGCTAAAAATGCTAGCCAGCGTGAAGCAACGCTTTTGGGAACAAAGCCCAACACAGCCCTGTTCGTAATTTCACGCACGACATGGGATCACGAAAAAGCAGTGACCATGGTTGAACTCGTGTTTCATGCCGGTCATCGAAAACGCACGCAGTTATAGACGAATTTATTCTTCCGTCGATCAATCAGTGTTGCTTGCCCTACCCTCAAGCCCAGCCGCTGCCGCGCCTGATGCTCCCGGAATACGCATCTCAAAAACATCGGTTACTGAGGTGTAATCATAATACCCCAAACGGGCGAGAGGGCGGATTCGAGTAATATCGATCTTGCCATCCGGCATGATCACTTCATCCGCTATGTGAATACGTTCAACCTCACCATAGACTACGTCAACCCAACCGTGATTTGAATTTCCCCGCAACCGATGCGTGGAAAGGTACCTACATTCGAAATGTGCAGGACTTTCTTCCACCCGTGGACAGGGCGCGTTGATTGAAGCCACAGGGGTTACCCCTGCCCGCACGAATTCGTCCTCTCCTGTAGGCCATTCAATCGCAGACAAGTTCACTGCATCCCTTAAAGCATAAGTCGCCATATTCCATACAAACCAACCGGTTTCTTCAGCGTTAATTACAGTGTGTTTCCGCTCTCCATTGCTGAGTTGGTTTGCAGCAAACATAACAAGCGGCGGGTCAAAAGAGAGATTTTGCCATTGACTATATGGTGCAAGGTTGAGCGTGCCATTCGGCGAAATTGTCGAGAGCCAGCCAATTGGACGCGGTACTGTACAAGATTTGAATGGCGAGAATGACAATGGGCAGGGCTCCTGTCCGGGCGCATAATGCATAAAAAAACCTCCTGATATTTCGATACTTTTTTACTTAGATTATTTAGGGGCGGTATTTCAAATCATGAAAAATCACAGCTAATAAATTACATTTTAAAACAAAACCCGATAGCTTTGATAACTACGCTCACGTCGCCGAAACAAAGTCACATATCAGCCGTATGAAAGTTAACGGTGTTAAGAAAAACGACACTGAAAAAAGATATAGTTTTGGGTGATGAGACGCCACTCAAAAAGAGGGAAGGAGTGGAGTGGTAGTCCAATAAAAGCCGCAAAAATGGACAAATAATCTATTTTATTTGAGTAGGAACTAATGTTATTTTGACTGTTAACACTCTGGTAAAAAATCACATTGTCCAATACTAAATGCATATGAAACATGAACAGTAATTCCTCTATATCTCTCAAGAACAGGTCTATTACTCTAACAGAGTTTGGCTATATCACCGCGGTGCGCGAGTTCGAAGATTGGGTCGAAATATCCAATGACGCCAATTTAAAACTCCGAATGAAAAAAGTGCATCATAGATGGCCACATGTTTTAGTGAAATGTAAAACTTTTATGACTCGAAACATAAAGGCGGTAACACGCTCTGGCATAGAGGCATCGACCAAGACTTACTTTAACGAAATCTACATTGATCCACCCGGAGCAGGGCTTCTCGCATTTCCAGCGGATGGCAGAAATGCACCTAATACAGTTGAACAATTAATCATGGAAAGAGTTTGGAAACAGGAGGTTTGGGCAGAAGACATCAGTAATAAAGCTGATTTATTTGCCGAACGCGATCGTTTTCAAGCTTCTCTTGAGAGTCAGTCTGAACGTGAGAAATTTTTGACGGACAGAACAACCAAATTTCTGAATACTAATTACTTACAATTTTCGAGAAAGCAAATCATATACCTGCGCTTGGACAAACGTACACGAAGACGTGCCGCTATGAGACTTGGCATTGATCTAAGTGGTCATTCAAACCTAAAAATGCACCTTGAAGGCCACCTCCATAATACAAATTTTGTTCATGTAACACTTCCAGAATTTGATGGTTTAGACGGGCTTGTAGGGGTGCATCGCAATGAAGATGGAAATCAGTGGATATCAACAATAAACAATGGTGATAAGGGTTGGTGGAAGCATGAAACCAAAATTGCGAAACATCATAAAGATGTTGACGAGCCCATAACTCATTACTTATCGCTTTTCAATGAGATACAGCTAAGTCGCCATGACTTATTAAAGGATGGAAGGAAAAACACTTCATCCCACCAAACTTTAATTAAATTTCCAAAAAATCGCGATGCTTCATGACGCCCCTTTGATAGGTTTAGGGATGAAATTCCATAAAACCCCTGCAAGCATAAGCTCTTTTTTGTTTGGTCTTACAAAAGCGCAATCAAAATGATTTGTTAAACAATTATGCAATGTTTAATAACAGGCCGGATGCATACTTATAGAGCCCATATATTACGACGCACATCACAATAATTATGATGAAAAATGTTTGAAGAAAATCATGCACCAAGGCTTTTACTAATTGTTTGGTTCGGACTGAACCAAGGGTCACGTAACTAACGGCCAAGGACACCGGAAAAGAAAACCAAAAAATTGTTGAAATTATCCAAAACTTGGTAAAACCCATATCCTCAAAGGAATTCTGTTGTTCATTCTTTGAAACATCATTAACCTTCACAAGCCTCTAACTCCATTTACTTCAAACCCATCTACAATTTTATAGTGTAGAATTTTGTAGTTCTCTTTGAAATCTTCGCTCTCGATAGGTTCTTTATCAACATTCCAACTACGTAAATCCGTTGGAATTGACGTTTCCCATTCATCCCATCGCCCCAGTAGTGTCGAGGGATCAAGTGTTATGGATCCATCACTCTCAGTTTGGGGCAATGCGTCAACAGAGAATTCCCCCATCCTCCAGATTGTTTGGTGTCTTTGGCCATTGTATTCGCCAACTTCAATAATGCATTTCTTTTTTTTGGGTGAGATAATCATCAACTACAGGCCCCTCTACATTCCCAAAAAATCAGGGGATTCGATTGTTTGTCCAGATATCCAACACAAATGTATTTTTGGATTAAATCTAGTACTTTCTGTCATTTCAGCCATTCCAGGGTATTCACGAGTATGGTTTCAACCCTTTCACCCTTGCCTTGTGGATGTTTTTCCTCATTTAATTCTGTCCTCAAAATATCAATAGTTTCAACAGTTCCTGATGTTAGCTGATCTCGTACAAATTTTGGTGTGCCATGCCTAATTGCATCAATTACAACCCGGGGAGGTTGGTCAATACTCATAGTCTGCTGACTACTACCATCTTGTTTAATAAATTGTACGATTGTTCCAATCATATCATCACCTCTCATACTTAGAGTGTTTAAACCGCTTGATAAAACAGCTCAACGGAAACCTTCTGTAGGCATTAGGCTTTGCTGAAAAGGCCATGTAATGTCTTGACCTCTTGATAATCTTCGAGCCCCATAGTTCCGCCCTCACGGCCATTCCCAGATTGTTTATAGCCGCCAAAAGGAGTGCCATACTCAATCCCACTTCCGTTTATATGAATAGCTCCAGCCCGTAATTTACTTGCAACACGCTCTGCGCGCTCGGGATCTCCTGTCTGAATATAGCCAGCCAAACCATATAAACTGTCATTGGCAATTGAAATGGCATCTACCTCATCCTCAAACGGAATAATAACAAGAACAGGACCAAAAATTTCTTCACGCGCTATTCGCATATCATTTTTTACGTCAGAAAAAATAGTCGGCTTAACATACCATCCAACATCATACCCCTCAGGTTTACCAAGACCTCCCGCGAGAAGATTTGCTCCTTCTTCGATGCCAACCTTGATCATCTCTTGCACCCGGTCGAATTGGATTTTGTCAAATAGTGGGCCAATGTGAGGCCCCTCATCTTCGGGGTCTCCGACAGCAATGCTGTCGGCAGCTCGCTTGGCAATCTTTAGCACTTCATCGTAACAACTTTTCTCAACCAATAAGCGGGTTGGAGCGTCGCAAGATTGGCCAGTGTTATACATACATTCAGCCACAGACGCCAACACGCGTTCTTCTAGTTTACAATCAGCGAAAACTAAATTTGGTGATTTGCCACCCAGCTCTAATGTCACACGCTTCACCGTTTGAGCAGCGTCTCGTGTGACCGCTGTCCCCCCCCCTTACAGAACCAGTGAATGACATCATTTGAATATCACGATGCTGTGACATTGCAGCACCAACAATGGGCCCCTCACCATTGATAAGGTTAAATACACCAGCAGGGTAACCAGCCTCATGGATAATTTCAGCGTAGATCATTGCTGAAATAGGCGTGTGCTCACTGGGTTTTAGAACACAAGTGCAACCGGTAGCAAGCGCAGGCAACACCTTTAACACGATTTGATTCACCGGCCAATTCCATGGAGTGATAAGTCCACACACCCCGATAGGCTCGCGCACCATGACATCACCATTGTCCAGAGTCACCCGCTCTTGAAGCTTTTCGAGGGCATCAATAAAACTCTCCAAATGCCCAATAGCTGCGTCGGTTTGCGCATTTCGTGACATAGTAATTGGAGCACCCATCTCTACCCGCATTGCTTGCGCCAAGTCCTCAAATCGTCTTTTTGTCTTGTCTTTGACCTCATGAAGCAAATCAACTCGCATTGCCTTGCTTGACCTTGAATAACTGCTAAAAGCGGCTTTTGCAGCGGCAACGGCGCGGTCAACATCTTCTCTGTTGCCAAGTGCTAAAGTTCCAATTCGTCTTTCTGTTGCTGGGTTTATTATTGGCATATTAAGCTTCGACGCTGGGGCTACCCATTCACCATCGATATAAAATTGATTGAATCTTTCCATTTTTTAATCTTTCAACAATCATTTGCAGACACGCAAGGAGTCTATCGCACTTTTTTCACAACTATTTTTATAAACCACTCTACTTTGCGTCAATCTGCAGGCCGAGGGTAGTCTTCGCTGCACTGTCGAAAAACACCTTACAACAAATTATTTGGACGGAAACAAACAGCGCAGGAATTTCTGATCATGATCGTGAAAAATTAATCTCATCAAGAAAAATTTAATGTTGAAAGGTGAAAACTCTCTCCAGTTGTTTCTCTGGCGCATTGATTGAGATATTTGGGTAATTTTTTTGATCATTCCCAGAAAACTGCGCTTAGAAGCTAGATAGGAAGGTCGCATTCTCAAGTCCATTGCAGGCTTCAAAGTCAATCGCTGTCATATGCGAAATGATATGAACAAAAAAATGATTTTTATGCTGCCGCAAAGCTGGACCGGAACTGGGCGGCCCATTTTCCCTTTTTGAGGGTGATAACCCAAAGTGATTCGAAGTCTGCAATCAAAGTTTCATTCTTATCAAACCGGTTGATATTAACCCAAAGGTGAACCTTATCTGAGCTTTCTTTTTGAACGGTGATTGCTTTCCAGGCAGTACGTGCCCAGTTCTCACCAGCTCGGCGTCTAAAATCAGATAAATACTGATCTTTCGATAACCAACAATCAAGTTTATTTCCAACAAGCCGATAATGCGGGAAATGTAGCGTGTCAGTCAGATCATTCTCATTTAACGCATTTAAGGCCTGAAGGTGATGTTTCATAACACTGAGAGCTGACGCTGAAGCGCTATCTTTGCGTGTCATTTTGGCCTCCGCATTTCGTTTCTATCACGTTGCTGGGTAACATTTATAAGCTCGATGACCGCATAATAGCCCAAAATGAGGTAGCAACAAAATACTTGGAGGTGCGATAGCGCGTACGTCAATTTACAAAAAAAAGCCCCTCCAGCAAGTTATGCCAGAGGGGTAAGGTGTGTCTGCATGTTGTTAACGGAGGAGAAAACAACAGCAATTTGGTCAGGTAACAAGCTAAAATCTGGGAGGAAAACAGCTTGATAAAAAAAATATCCCATCACTCCCATTAACCATAGTGCTATAAACGATCATAAGCGCTGCACTTATTGCATCGCTATCTTGTTTTGAGAGTATTAATTATGTGCATTGATAAAGAGTCAATTGGGATGAGAGAGGTATTCAAGCGGCGTTGTTAGACAAATAGCAAAAAGCCCAAAACCAATCATAGGAGCCTCATATTGGATGAAGTGGGTACACTGAGTTTGTTGGCAACCCCATGAAATTTCAACGACGCGACCAAATCTCCATCCTTGATCATTTCTGCAATCAACGCATTAATGAAGTCCATGGCTGGCATACCCGTATCATTTGATCCCGAATTATCCAACCGATGTTTAGCAATCCCAACGGCCTGCTGAATACCGGTAAATGATGGCTCAACAATCTGGTAGCCATCATAGCTAGATAATTCATCCAGCAATTTTGGTTTAAGACTGGCAAGCACATCCGTTTTACCCTGTCGAAACATTTCATGCGAGATTTCAATCGACTCACACCTGACAATTGTAGCATTTCGCAATGTCTTACTTAACCACAAGTCATATGCACTACTCCGGTACGCGGCGATTGTCACACCTGCTACATCAATAGATTCGTTGTCAGTGAATGGCGCGCCCCGCCTGATCATAAAATTAGCGTCAATCTGTACATATGGATCGCTGAATTTTATCGTCTGAGCGCGAGCTTGCTCAATGGCAATATTGCCAATATCCCAGACATCGTTATCAACAGTATCGGCCAATTGTCCTGGACCTTCAAACAACACAAATTCACAAGGCACATCCAGTGCGGCAGCAATACGTCTTGCAATGTCAGGTGACACCCCATCTGGCGTGCCATCAACACGGATTCCAGACACAAGTAGAAAGTTTGCCAAATTGATCGCCGCCCGCAAAACTCCTTTTGGCGCCATTGCATCGATAACTGATTGGTCGACGGTCACTCTTGTCTCTTACATGTTAAAGATCGGATGCTGGAACATGACAGCAGATAATATGACCATTGGCAAGTTCGCGAACTGGCGGTGTTTCCTTATCACATATTTCACCCAGCTTACGTGGGCACCGTCGCTGGAAACAACACCCTTGTGCAGGAGGCGATAACTCAACGACATCATCAGCGCTCAAATTTGGGGCGATGTCTGGATCGGGTTCCAACACAGCGCCCAACAGAACATCAGTGTAGGGATGGAACGGCGCCTCATACACCGCATCAGCGGGCCCGATCTCGCACAACCGACCTTGATACAAAACGGCAACTCTATCCGAAATGGCTTTCACAACTGCCAAATCGTGTGAAACAAAAATATAGGTTGTACCTTGCTGAGTTTTTAAATCATCAAGCAAGTCCAGCACTGCTGCCTGTACAGATACGTCAAGTGCCGATGTCACCTCGTCACAAAGCACAATTTCGGGTTCAGCGGCAAACGCACGTGCGATGGCCACACGCTGTTTTTCTCCCCCCGATAACTGGCTTGGAAGCCGATCCAGATAATGCGCGCCAAGACGGACGCGTTCAAGTAAGTCCACACTGGCATCATGCAGCGCGCTCCCCGAGAGGCTGTAATAAAGTCGTAGTGGTTGAGCCAGAATTTGTGCCACGGTATGGCGCGGATTCAAACTGTCATCAGGATTTTGAAAAATTAACTGGATTTGCCGCAGCGTTGGTGCTGGCCGGTCTTCAACACGCGGTGTCAGAATGATATTATCGTGGAGAGTCAAAACACCCTCTTTTGGCGAAATCAGCCCAGCAATTGCTTTTAAAATTGTAGACTTACCACTCCCACTTTCACCTACGAGACCCAATGTTTCCCCTCTTTGGATCCTAATGTTGATCGCATCAACAGTTGCGGGCTGTGGTTTCGCGCCCGGCGTTAAAAGCGATGATAACCAATCCTTTTTTTCGTAGCTAATAGCAAGGCTTTCAAGCCCGAGCGCGGCACTGTCAACATCTGACCTTGCACTATTCCTTTGCCCAGTCTTACGGTTGAGAGCAGGCATATCGGCAATCATATCACTTTTGAAACAGCGAACATTTTCGCCACTGGGAATGGGATGCAGGTCAGGTGGTGTCGTCCGGCATTTTTCATCAACGAGAGCGCACCGATCAGCGAAAGCACAACCATTAATTGCCTCACCCGGCATAGGTGGGCGTCCATCAAGGGCTAGCGGGAGGCTTGTCTGATTCAAGCGCGGGATTGATTTTAGCAAGCCATGCGCGTAGGGATGACGTGGCGCAAGCAAAACCTGCCGCGCAGTTCCGGTTAGGACAATTTCACCCGCGTACATCACTACTACCCGGTCACATACACGCGAAATAGCTCCCAGATCATGGCTAACATAAAGCATCGCCATATTCCGTTCTTGTGCCAGCTCGCGCAACAATTCGAGAATATGCGCTTGAGTTGTCACATCGAGCCCAGTTGTTGGCTCGTCAAGCAACAGCGCGTCCGGCTCGCCAGCCAATGCCATAGCGATTGCGACGCGCTGTTGCTGACCACCTGATAATTCATGCGGATATCGGGTAATGAGAGCAGTTGGATCGGGCAGTCTCACCTGTGCTAGCAACTCAATAACACGACTTTGAAACTGACTTGCACCGACTTTGCTATGAAGTCGCAACGCCTCATTAATTTGTTGGCCAATCCGCATTGTTGGCGTGAGAGATTGACCGGAATTCTGCGGAATAAGGGCTAAACGGCCACCGCGGATTTTTTGTAATTCATCACGATCAAGCGCAAGGACATCAATTTCATCAAAATGCGCACTGCCAGAAAGCGCCCGGAGGCCGCGCTTGAAATACCCCATCGCGGCCAGTGCCAGCGTGCTTTTGCCAGATCCACTCTCACCAACGAGGCCTATGCTTTCCCCACGATTTATGTCGAGGCTGACATTACGCAAAACCTCAATCGTTTCGCCACTTCTGCTATTATAGCCAACCGACAAATCCTTAACACTTATGAAAGGTTGCTTGCTCATATTACATTGGCGCCTTCTGGGCGCGATCAATGCCAAGCGCCTTGGCAAGGGCGTCAGCAGTAAGATTAATACCAATAATAAGCGACGAAAGGGCAATCACAGGCCCAATTACACCCCAGGGGGCAAATGACATAAAGCCGCGTGCGTCCGAAATCATCAATCCCCAATCAGGAGTTGGCGGGGACACACCAAAGCCAAGAAACGAGAGCGACGAAAAAGCCAGCAACATCCACGACCAGCGCATTGCCCCCTCTACCATCAGGGTGTCAAGGACATTGGGCAACAATTCGCGCCAGATGATGCTAACCCTGCCATGACCGCGCGCCTTGGCCGCCCATACAAAGTCTCGCGCAATAACATCATGCGTTGCAGCCCGCGCAATACGGATGACCGGAATGCCATAGAAAAACGCAAGGGTGGGGATCAAAACTTCAATACCAGTGCCGAATGTGACAATTAGCACCAGCATTTTCAAAATCCATGGTAGCGACAAAAAAGCGTCAACAATGCGCATCAAAACCTCGTCAACTCGCCCACCGACAAGCCCGAACAGAATACCCACAAAACCACCCCAAATCACTGCCAGCGGAGTAGCAACGCCAGTTACCAACAAGGCCTCACGTCCACCCATCAGGGTCCGCGAGAATACATCCCGCCCCAGGTGATCAGAACCGAGCCAGTGAATTGCATCTGGTTGGCTTAGCATCAGCGCAGAATTTTGTAACTTGTAATCGAATGGGACAACGAACGGGCTAATGAGTGCCAATCCAACGTGGAAGATCACCAATGAAAGCCCGATCGCGCCAGATGGTCGTGACACCAAATCCTTAAAAATGACAGCCGCACGACTCCCGTTTTGAAGCTTTTGATGCGCCACGCTAGTCATCATTTCCTCGTATACATCGTACGCAGCTTTGGATTGGCCAGCATAGTTAAAAGATCTGCTGCCAGATTCACACAAACATAAACACTAGCAACAATAAGTGCGATTGACTGAACTACCGGCAAATCACGATCAGAGATGGAGTCGATCATTAACCTACCAAGCCCGGGATAGTTAAACACCACCTCGATTACCACAACCCCGCCTAGCAACCATGCGATTGTCAACGCAACCACATTAATTGCAGGTAATAGCGCATTCGGCAACGCATGGCGGAATACCATAGGCCAATATGGAACACCCTTTAACGTTGCCATTTGGATATAGTCCCCGGCCATGACCTCAATCACGGATGATCTAACCATCCGCATGATGTGAGCACACATCACCAACGACAAAACGATAACAGGTAACAAGATTTCGGGAAAGAATTCGGCCGCTGGTGCGCTGGCTGAGGTTAAAACAATACCGGGAAGCCACCCAAGCCAGATACTAAAAATCAGGATTAATAAGGTTGCTGATACAAATTCAGGAATGGTCATCGCAAAGATGGCCAATGTAGAGGCAATCAAATCAGGCATCCGGTCACGACATAATCCTGTAATGACCCCGAGCATCAATGCCAACGGCACACCAATGCCCATTGCACATAGCGCCAGCAGAAGAGAATTCTGCAACCGGTCACCTACAATTGAACTGATCTTTGTTTTGCCATCCACCGCAAGGCCAAGATCGCCGGCCATAGCTCCTCCAGCCCATTCAGCAAACCGATCAATCGCTGGTCGGTTCAAATCAAGGTCCTTGCGACACTGCGCCAGCAGTTCATCGTCCGCCTGATATTCACCCAAAAACTGAGTACAGGCATCACCAGGCAGAATTTCTACACCCGCAAAAATAATCAAAGACACAATACAAACCGTTACAAGCCCAAGGAGCACCCGTCTGATCAACATCAACAGCATTGACTGTGTCCTTATTTGCAGGTGGTAAGATTGTCAGGTGATATAAGGGCCAGTGCAACACCGAATTTAATCAGAATTGGTCACTGGCCCATTACCTAGTCTAGGAATGATATTTAACGGTTATTTGACCGCTACTTTATTCCACCGAATAGTATGATTTTCTACTGCATCGATACCACTCACCCTTGAATTCATGACATACAACTTTGAGACATGATAAGGGATTAGCGTACCCGTTGTCTTATACAGGTGCTCTTGCGCCCCAACATAAAGAGCTTTTCTCTTTTCAAAATTGAGCTCACGACGCGCCTTTGCAAGCATCGCATCAAAATCGGCATCCTTGTAATAAGACTCATTCCATTTAGCGGTCGAAAGATAGATTTCATGGAGCGCAGAGTCTGCTGGGCGTTCGTTCCAGCGGGTGGCTGAAACACTTTTCTGCATCCAAGTATCCTTCCAATAACCATCTGATGGGACCTGTTTTATGGTAACGCGGATACCTGCCTTTGCGGCCTGCTGCTGATAGGCCTCTGCCAAAATTGGCCATGTTGGCTCAAGCGTTGCGACATAAACGTCAATATCAATTCCATTTGGAAATCCGGCTTCAGCAAGCAACTTCTTTGCACCAGCAATATCCTGTGGGCAATTTATATCAGCACGATACTGATCGTCAGGCTTCACCGGTGTGTCACATGCAATTGATGCCGCACCGCCCATAATCAACTTCACCAAATCTTCCCGATCGGCTGCCATACGAACTGCTTGACGGACACGCACGTCTGTGAATGGCGCAACATCCGTTCGAAAAACGAGACCACGCCAGTTACCGGTTGGCACTTCCATCATCTTAAATTTGTTACTGCTGGCAAACATCGGCTTTTGCTGGTTGGTAACAGTATTTTCAAAATCAATCTGTCCACCAAGCAGCGCCTGCATACGGGCCTGCCCATCGCCAATACCAATTATTTCCATCTTGGCAACGCCGGGTGCACCCTCCCAATAATCCATATTCGCTTCCAACTTGGTCACACCAGCTGCGTCGAATGAAACCAGCTTGAATGGACCAGTACCAATACCGGAAGAAGCAATGCTATCACCAGAACCCTCTGGAATAATCCGCAAACGATAATCCATTAGCTGCAGCGGCATATCAGCAAAAGGTGTAGACAACGAAAATTTGACGGTCGAGCTATCGACCGCTTCCATCTTTTCTATCATCTTGATCGCTGAGCGGGCCGGTGACTTATTTTCTGGGTTTAGAACGCGGTTGAATGTGTAGATAACGTCGCCGGAGTCAAATGCACTTCCATCGTGAAATTTTACACCTGCACGTAGCTTCACTGTCCACTCGGTAGCCGCGTCATTGGCGCTCCATGATGTTGCCAAATCTGGGCTTGGTGACCCCTTCATATCAGGACGGATCAACCGGCTCATGAGTTTTTCAGTAATCTGCATCACTCGGCCACGCGATGCTGGGTCAAGGCTTGATTTGTCGCCATAACCGTATTCATGTGCTTGTTTAAACGTACCGCTCGGGGCGGCAATTGCGCTCGTTCCAACTAACGCGGCTGTCATTGCTGACGCGATAAGCCATTTTTTCATTGATTATTCCTCCTCATAACACCTGTCCAGGCTAGACACGATCCACACTTTAGCGGGGACTCGCTATTGTTTCATCGAAGACGTTCATGACCCTATGACCCCGAACTTTCCCCCATTCTAAGCGTCAAAGTATGGGTTTCCAAATGAACGATAACAAATATAATTTCCGAATGTTTTAATACGAAAAACGGATATATTCATTCCTTACATTCGAATTATTTATCATGTAAAGTTTGCAAAAATTAGCATTCAATATAAATATGACGATATGATTATCGGGAAATGCCGAGTAATTATTTGGCGAGGAATAACTCGCAATAATATGAAGTTACAAGGAAGAGCGTAAATATTGATTAACCCTGTGCAAATTTTTGCTGTAGGTGGGGGAGGCTTTACCCATCCTGAAGACAACTATCCACATGACGCAATTCTTGAAGACCAACTTCTAGCTTTGGCAGGACCAATCGCAGAAGTCCGTATTGGATATATCGGTCACGCCAGCAATGATAACCCTGCCAAGATTGAAATGTTCTACAAACGCTTTTATAGATGCGCGAAAATAACAACACTACCTCTTGAAGCAAATCTGGCCGAAGCAAGGGGTTTTTTAAATAATCTAGACATTCTTTATGTTGGCGGTGGCGCCACCAAGAAAATGCTGGCTCATTGGCAAAAAACTGGTATCTGCGAAATTCTTTTAGAAGCGGCGTATGGCGGCGTTATTCTCAGCGGTGTGAGTGCTGGGGCGATTTGCTGGTTTTCTGAATTGTTACTTGGCTCCGCCAAAGATGGTTATACCCTCCATAAAGGTCTCGGCCTATTGGCTGGCAGTGCTTGTCCACACTTCAACAATGAACCGCCCCGCAAGCGAGCCTTTAAACAAAAAATTGCCAAGCGCCACCTCGCGGCGGGCATAGCGATTGATGATGGGGTCGCGATTCATATATGTGATGGAATTGTAACAAACATAATTAGAGCACGCGGGGCTTCGGCTAATGCATATTTTGTGAAGAGTAACCGTAACAAGGTTGAAGTGAAGCCACTTGACCTTGGACATCAAGTGATATGACACAATATTTAAGTACTGTTCCTATAAGTGAGGAAATAGATGACCCAAAATGAGACAACCGCCAGACATGGTAAAGGGCGGTCAGGACGCCGGCGACGCGGCATGGCAGACACATCATCATCCGCAAACTCACTGGTCAAGCGCCGAATTATCGGGCATGGCCGCGGTTTTAATGCGCTAGATAGTGCCGGTATCACGACTATCCATGAAGCTGCCTTGACGCTGCTTTCCGAAACTGGATTGAGTGAACCATCAACAAACGCCATTGACCTTGTCATGGCTGCTGGCGGTCAACTCGACAACCAAAATCGATTGCGATTTCCGGAAACACTTGTCACGGCCGCGATTGATGGACTGACACGTGATATCACACTTTATGGTCGTGGCGGGGATACCAACCTTAACCTTACGCCAGACAATGTGTTTGTTGGCACGGGCGGGGCCTCACCACTGGTTTATGATCGGCGGCTCAGAAAATATCGCGAGTCAAAACTTGTTGATCTTTATGATGTTGCACGACTTGTTGACAAGCTTGACCATATTCATTTTTTTAGTCGCCCCTTAGTAGCACGTGACATGTCCAATGCGCGTGACCTTGACATCAATACTGCCTATGCCTGCCTTGCCGGCACGCGCAAGCACGCCTTTGTTAGTGCAACATCACCATCCGCCGTGCGCGACATCGCTCAAATCTGTTATCAGCTTGCGGGATCAAAAGAGGATTTTTGTGCCAGACCGTTCCTGTCAATCAATATTAATCATGCCGTACCACCACTTCGTTTCGACGGCGAAGCACTGAACGTGATGATAGAGGCTGTGCACTGTGGCATTCCGGTCATGGTAAATACATTTGGTCAGCTAGGCGCATCAAGTCCAGTTACGATTGCCGGCTGCGTTGCGCAAACAATAGCGGAAACACTTGCCGGTATGGTGATTGCTTGGCTTGTTGATCCGGCGGCAAAAGCAGTGTTTGGTCCACGTCCCATGGTTACCGATCTTCGCAGCGGCGCAATGGCCGGCGGCGGCGGGGAGCAGGCGCTATTAACTGCCGCATCCATGCAAATGGCCAGACATTACGGCTTTTGCTCATCAACAATCGCAGGGGCAACTGATAGCAAGTTACCAGATGCTCAAAGCGGCTATGAAAAATGTCTAACCGTCTCTCAGACGGTTCATTCCGGTGCCAATATTGTTACCCAGGCGAGCGGCGCCCAAGCCGGACTTATGGGCATTTCACTTGAAGCGATGATCATTGATAATGACATGCTTGGCGCCATTCTTCGATCAACTGCCAAGGTGGATGTTTCAGCAGATACGGTATCACCCAGCGCAATTGGCAATGTGGCAACAGGCGTTGGGCACTTTCTGGGTGAGGCTGAGACCTATGCTCGAATGCACTCAGATTTTCTCTATCCCGAGCTTGCTGACCGCACCACAATTGATGTGTGGGAAGCGGCTGGCAGCCCAGATATTCGCGATGCTGCGGCCAAACAGTTAGAAGACATTCTGGGTTCGCATAACCCCTATTACATTGATGCGGAGAGTGACAGTTTACTCCGCGCCGCTCTCCCAATACAGCTTGCCGTAAATCCTCAAGATTGACCAGCAGCAGCGATAAGTGGGTCAGCCTCAAACCTGTCGATAAGCGCATCAGCCAGTTGGCGCGTTTCACGGTTCATAACTTCAATCCCGCGGGTAATGATACCAATATGATATGTCAGCTTTTGTTGGATTGGTCGAATCACCATCCCACCTGCGCTAGCCGACATTCGGGCCGAAAATGGATCCACCAATGCCGGCACACCAACCGCACGCACAAGTGCGGTTGCGGCCAACACATTCGCCACGCTATAACGTGCCTTGTTTTGAAACTGCGTGGCCAAATCTTCTTCCATGCCCTGCATTTCTAGCGGGTAGACATTACCAAAAGTAATAAATTCCTCACGACCAGCAACCTCACGCAAATCCAATCTGTCCTTTGATGCCGCAAGGGGATGATTTTGAGGGACAAGCGCAACATAATTCACTTCCGTCTGATAGAGACTGTGAACACCCAAATAGGGCGGCGACCGCGATACAATACCAATGTCAAACTGTTGTAGGCGTACCGCATCGACAATTGCCGGCGTATTATGGATATATACAATTGTGTGCGTGTCATCTTTTTCTTGGCGAAGTCGGCCAAGAACTTCTGGCAGCAGCGAAAATGAAAAGGTCGAAATTACCCCAACTGATACTTTGCCAACCGCGGTTTTGCGGATTGTTGCGGCCAGGTCATCAAGCCGTTCAATATTCATAAATGCACTTTCCACCGCCTGATGAAAACGGCGGGCCTCAACCGTTGCAGCAATGCCGCGTCCACGCCGCAGAAATAAAGCGAACCCAAGGTGCGTCTCCAACTCACGAACCAAGCGCGTGACACTTGGTTGTGAGACGTGAAGCGCCTTTGCCGCGCCGGTGATCGAACCAAGTCGCATAACAGTATCAAATGCCTTCAGCTGTCTAAAATTCATAAACATCTCCTTGCGCCTAAATGATAACTTTTTTCTATTAATTCATCCAATAATTATATTTGCATTATATTTCTTCGGTTTGTTAGATTCAAAAAGGGTAATTTGAAGGATCAAGTCTTGGGGAAACAGCTTTTTTCGGTTGATGATGCGCGGCAACATGCGCGAAAACGCTTGCCGCGGATGATGTTTGACTTCATTGACGGATCTTCTGGTGATGAAACTTTATGCGGTTTAAATTCAGCAGCCATTGATGAGATACGGTTGATGCCGCGTGTTCTTGTTGATGTCAGTGACCGCAGCCTCTCTAGCTCGATCCTCGGCCTTGAGACAGGTCTGCCTTTTGGCATTGCGCCGATGGGAATGTGCGGCCTTGCATGGCCCGGCGCTGACCGGGCTTTGGCGATTGAGGCTGCCCGCCGGAGAATGCCACTCTGTGTTTCAACCGCATCCTCAACGACTTTGGAACAAATCAATGAAATCGCCGAAGGGAACGCCTGGTTCCAGCTCTATGCTGACCAATCCAGTGATTTTGTCAATGAGTTGGTCGATCGAGCCGCCGCTGCAGGTTATGAAGTACTGATATTGACGGTTGATGTGCCAATCCCATCAGTGCGCCTTCGGGATCTTCGAAACGGTTTTACCTTTCCAATGCGCTGGGGCCTCCAACAACTGTGGGATTTTGCCACACACCCGCAATGGTCCATGGCAACTTTGGCACATGCGCTTCGCAACGGCATGCCACGTCCAATGAATTATGCTACGTCCAGCAACAATACAACCTTTGTCCGCAATGCGAGCCGGGCCCAGGCCAATTGGTCATTTCTTGCCACTTTACGCGACCGCTGGCATGGCAAGTTAGTTGTGAAAGGTGTGCAACATTCGGATGATGCAATTCGTATAAAATCAATGGGCGCTGATGCAATCTATGTTTCTAACCATGGAGGCCGTCAGCTGAATGCCGCACCAGCAGCAATCGAATCATTGCTGGAAATAAAACAAGCTGTAGGTTCAAACATGCCATTGATTTTTGACAGTGGCATTCGTAACGGCGAACACGTTGTCAAAGCGCTAGCCACCGGCGCAGATTTTGTCATGCTTGGCCGCAGTGCCATGTACGGGCTGGGGGCAGGTGGGGAAACTGGACTATCCGATGTTATTGACATAATTAGTCGTGAAACGAGCGCGGTAATGGGGCTTATTGGTCAACAGCGACCAAACATGATTGACGAAACCTGCCTTGCAAACCACGCGAGCAATCTTCCCAATAATACTATTTCAGGAAGGGCTGCTGAATGAGTGAAGAGAAAAGAATACGGGGAGGAGCTCTATTGGCGCGGGCCCTACAGGAAAAAGGAGTGGAACATGTCTTCACCTTGTCTGGAGGCTTTTGCAATCCTGCCCTAGAAGGGTTCATGGAATGTCAGATGAAGGTTGTCAACTGCCCGCATGAGCAGATTGCCGGCCATTTTGCTGATGGACACACACGCATTACTCGCAAGCCAGCGGTTTGCCTTGTTGGGCCAGAGGGATTTGCCAATGCCGTTCCGGCAATGATGGAGGCATGGGGTGAACGCTCTCCCGTCATTTTTGTTACCGGCTCAAGCACTTTGAAACGCCAAGGCTCCGGCGGTTTTAAGGAAATTGACGATGTCGCAATTGCCGCCCCGCTGACAAAATACAGTGCCAGTATAACGGATGGCGAACGAATCAATGAATTTGTCGACCGCGCCTATAAGATTGCCACTAACGGCTATCCGGGTGCAGTGCATCTAAGCCTACCGGTCGATCTGATGTTTTCATCTTTTCCTGAAGATGCCGGGCGCCAAGAGCGCCCATTTGATTTAACGTCACAGGCACCATCTCGCGCTTGGCCAGACCCATCACGTCTGGAAACAGTGTTGAAAAAGCTGGAAGCTGCCAGCCGCCCAGTCCTCATTGGTGGGCATGGCGTATGGTGGTCATGCGCCGAGGCCGATCTGGAAGAAGCCGGGCGTACCCTCGGCATTCCAGTTTTTAACATTCCGTATCACCAGAAATTGCTTGGCGAAGAGAGCGAGGCCTATATGGGGCTTGCTGATGTCCATCAATATCATCCCTCAGCCGATGCCTTCAACGAGTCTGATCTTGTGCTAATGGTGGGCGCCCGCCTTGATAACCAGATGAATTTTGGTAATGCACCTCTGTTTCCTGATACAACAGAACTTGTTTGCATCAATGGCTCGCATGAAGAAATTGACTTTAACCGCGCCGCCGATTTTACACTTCTTAGTGACCCGAGCGCTTTTTTAAAGGCCTTGATTGCACTGAGTGATAGTCCAAATTTCACCGGTGATAGAAGCTGGTACAATTTGAACCGCAAACGTCGTGGCGAATGGGTAACAAAAATGCTTGCTGATGTTGCTGAAGATGCCAACGCCCCCGAATTTGGTGGCCGCATTCACCCGCTGCAATTGGCAATGGATGTTCAGCAAGCAATGGGTGATGAAGATTGGCTCGTGATCGATGGAGGAAATACACATTTTTGGTCGGAAATTGCAGTTAATCTTGCTGGATACCAAGGTAAGAAGCTGGGCGGCATTCTACATCCAGGAACCTTTAGTCTACTTGGCGTTGGCGTGTCTTTCGCCGTTTCGGCAAAAAATATACACCGGGATAAAAATGTTGTTTTGATCAGCGGTGATGGAGCGTTTCTATCCGGTGGCCTCTCGATAGAGGCAGCGTTTCAAGAAAACCGGCCCATCACCGTGGTTATTGATAACAATGGGGGTCTTGATTGTATCTCTCAGCAACAAGAACGCCTATTTGAAAGCGGTACCCATTATGCGACTGATTTCCGTGATATCCCTTTTCATACGATGTTTGAAGGGCTTGGTGGGCATGGCGAACTAGTTACGCGGCGGGAAGATATTGTCCCCGCGGTAAAACGGGCTATTGCGAGTGGGAAAACGGCTTGTGTAAATGTCAAAGTAAAGGGCGTGATTAGCCCAATTGTATTGGCCACAACATCCAAGCGCGACAAAGCGTCAATTGAGTAGGCAAGACCGGGGGTAGAGAACAATGGCAGTTCTTTCATCGCACTTTCTCGACGGCACCAATGGCACTCATGCGGCCGCCGTTGGCGTAACACTGATACATGTAGATATGGCTGAGGGCCGGCAAACAGTCTTTTCAGATTTTAGCGATGATGGCGGCCGATTTACCCATGATGTAAACGCTATCGCAGGTGGAAAATATGAAATGTTAATCGCCAGCGGTGCCTATTTTAAACGACAGGTGCTGCCGAGCGATAGCGTCCAGATCCTCGAGGAAATTGTTATTCGGTTTACCATGCCAGACCCTGAAGCACGCTATCATATCCCAGTAATTATGTCGCCCAACAGCTATTCCTGCTGGTGGTCCAGTTGACCTATAGATTTATGGCCATTAATCATAAAATCAAAAGGTAGACTGGAGCCAAATGAGTCAATCGGGTTTGAACATGTCGCGCCGCATTAGGCGAACACCATATACTGACCGTGTTGAAGCGCATGGCGTGCGCGGGTTCAGTGTTGTAAATCATATGCTGCTGCCTAAGGCCTTTGCCCCAACGGTTGAGGATGATTACTGGCATCTTCGCGAGAATGTGCAAATCTGGGATGTTAGCTGTCAACGGCAGGTAGAAATTACAGGGCCCGATGCTTCAAAGCTGGTTCAGTCAATGACCCCACGCGACCTCCGTAAGGCACAGTTTGGACAGGGGCTATATATTCCGCTAATTGATGATGCAGCTGGCATGCTGAATGATCCAGTCTTGCAAAAACTGGATAATGATCGGTTCTGGTTATCCATAGCCGACTCCGATATACTATTATGGGCAAAAGGATTGGCATATGGCATGCGCCTTGACGTGCAAATTGAAGAGCCAGATGTCTCTCCCCTAGCTGTCCAGGGCCCAAAAGCAATTGCATTAATGGCTAACCTATTTGGCCACAAAATTCATGATCTGCCATATTTTGGCTTCGCGATGTTTGATGTTCTCGGCACACGCCAGCTAATTGCCCGATCCGGTTATAGCAAGCAGGGTGGTTTTGAAATTTACCTTCAAGGCGGCCACCTTGGCACGGCCCTTTGGGACATGATCTGGGAGGAAGGCCAGAAGTATAACATAGCCCCCGGTTGTCCTAATCTGATTGAGCGAATTGAAGGCGGATTGATGTCGTATGGCAATGAATTCACTCGTGCTAATAATCCACTCGAATGCGGTTTTGGCCCGCTATGCCATCTTGGCAGTGAGATTGATTACATTGGCAAAACAGCACTGCAGCGTATTGCCAACATTGGTCCTACCCAGCGGCTTAGCGGGGTTCGATTTGGTGGTGGTAAGGCGCCACCCTGCGGCAAACCATTTCCGTTAACAACCCTTGACGGCGAGGAAGTTGGGCAGATCACATCAGGGATTTTTTCGCCACGTTTTGACTGTAATATCGGTCTTTCAATGATCGCACGATCCCATTGGGACATTGGCACCTCACTAATGGTCCATACGCCTGATGGAATAGCCCGCAGAGCATCGGTAGCGGCATTACCATTTACCCATGATGGGTAACAAATTAGCCAAAACCTCCAAGCGGCGGTATAAGTAAGTGCAGTTTCTAGAAGCACACCTGTCTTACTCTACATTTGCTATGATCACAGGTCAGAGCCCCTTACTCATAGGCCGCCCTCTTGAGTTGTTGTTATAAACTGTGAATGCCATGACGGCAAGAAGTGTAATTGTTCCGCCAACGAGCTCATAATTAGTGATTGGCTCACCTAAGAACACCCAAGGCCAAATTGGACCGAGGACGCTCTCTATCAGCACTAACAAGCTCACCTCTCCAGCAGGGATGTAACCAGTCCCTGTTGTTACTAAAGCTATTCCGATTCCAATAGTGAAAGCGCCCATAAATAATATTATCAAAATATCCGAGTGGCTGATTGCTAAATCGCCATCAAAAATAAGCGCAGTGAAACCCCCAAGCAGGATGCTAAAAACTCCAGCCATGAAAGTGCCACCTAACACGTCTATCTTCCGGCTACGCCTTGCCACCACCAACATAACAGCAAAGCAAAATGCGGATATAAACGCACAGATATTGCCAAGTGAATAACCGAGGTTAGCGCCATCATAAACCATTAAACCGACACCAAAGGTTGCAACAGTCATGGTTGGCCACGTCACCAAGCGGGGTATTTCCCCAATCCACTTCCACGCAATAACTGCCGCAAGAAAAGGGGCAACGGTGATAATCAGCAAAGTTGATGCGACCGA
Organism: SAR116 cluster bacterium AG-447-A06; assembly: GCA_003212345.1. Taxonomy (GTDB): domain Bacteria; phylum Pseudomonadota; class Alphaproteobacteria; order Puniceispirillales; family Puniceispirillaceae; genus UBA3439. The sequence goes on along the minus strand of QCPZ01000003.1, from coordinate 94,344 downwards.
ACTTAACAGCATGGCAAAAATATATGTCGTAAAAGCAGCCGCAAGCCACCCGCCCATTAAGAGGTCATGATTGTCAATTGATTTGAAAAAGGTTAGCGGGCTAGTTTTGCGCCGGATACAAATTACCACAAGCACAATCAACGTAAGGCTGATTGATCGATAGAATAGAATTTGAAAACCAGTTGCGTCATTGAGCAATCGCATCAACACTCCGACGAAGCTCATCAATGAGGCCCCGCAAAGGACCAATATTGTGGCAATAGGTTTTGTCATTTTTGCTCTGTGCTTCTAAAAATGGAATTATCACTCGGTTGTGAGTCGCGAGGGTAATCGAAACGCACAAAAGAAAGCTAGGCAATTTCTCACACTGCCTGATTGTTATGCCCAGTGAATAATGTCAGAGGACTATCGCAGCATCAAATTCTGTAAAAAATATATAAATTTCTAATCGAGGATGCGCGCTAAATCGAGCAAACGTCCTCTTAAAACTAGAAGTTTGGCCTTTAAGGCCTCGTTTTCTGCCTCCAAATTTTTGATGTAATCTGATGTTTCAGGCGATATAGGTAATGCTGCGCTGTCATGGCCAGCATCTCCAAATCCAAGATCATTTTTGCACGCATTATATACCGTAATTTCAGCCGCACTATTGCCAGTTAAGATGCATTTATGTGCCATAGCTGACTGGTTAAACTGGGTAAACAATATAAAGATTAGCAGACTGCGTATCATTGGCTGATGTCCTCAAGAATTCGTGAAAAATAAATAATATTTGCAAGTAAGTGGTGCCCCTGCCGCATTTTTACGTGCTTCTCCAACAAACTCTGCCAGAAAATGCAAGCTTCCAATTTTATCAATTTGCATTAGCATGAACGATATCCGTTGGCCGAACAAGCCTATCAAACAACGACAAAAGTGAATGTTAGCATGACAAATATTTCTACTGACCCCTATTGGTGGGCCGCCGCACCACCTCAGGACTTTGAAATGGATAGCTGGCCAACGCGCGCTGATGTGGTAATTATCGGTGGCGGCTATACTGGATTTGGAGCCGCAATACCACTGGCGAGAGCTGGACTTGATGTGGTTATTCTTGAACGCGATCAGATTGGATCAGGGGCTTCAACGCGTAACGGGGGCATAACAAGCGGTAATCTCCGTGTGTCGCTCGATAAACTCACAAAAAAATTTGGCAAAGAAAAAGCAACGGCATTTTACCGCGAAGGAAAAACCGCGCGTGAAGACCTTTTTGATTTCATAAAGACAGAAAAAATTGAATGTGATTTGCAAAATTGTGGGCGAGTGGTGGGCGCCTTACGCCCTGAGTCATTTGAGGGCATGAAGCGCGAAGCAGAAAAGCTCAATGTACTCCTTGATATCAATACCACAGTTTGCACGCGGGCGGAATTACCCGATTATATTGACACGTCACGCTACTGCGGGGGCATTTTACGGGATGATATCGGCGGCATCCATCCAGCAAAACTGTTAGCCGGCATGTGCAAGATTGCACTAGTCGAGTCGGTCAAACTTTCAACCCAAACCAAAGTGCTTTCAGTTAGCAAGACAAATCAAACGTCAACAACATCAGATTTTCGCGTCGAAACCAGTCGAGGGATAATCAGTGCCGGTCACGTTATTAGTGCTACAAATGCTTATACTGACTCAGGGCAACCATGGTTACGTCGCCGTTTAGTGCCGGTCATTTCTGAGATGATCGCAACCGAAGAACTCGGTGAAAACATGGTGCGAAGCTTGATGCCGGGGTTAAACATGTATAGCGAAGCGCTACAGCTTGGACATTATTACCGACCATCACCTGATGGTAAAAGAATTCTATTAGGGGGCCGCCGGATGAGCCCAGACCCGGCTAAGGCGCGCGACCGTCTAATTAATGGCCTGACTTCAATTTTTCCCCAACTTTCCAAAGTTTCTATTTCAAATCACTGGTTTGGCTTTGTCGCTTTCCCGTTTGACCAGTTACCAAAGCTGGCCGTGCATGACGGGGTTATTTACCCAACTGGCTTTTGCGGTTCGGGAACCGTATGGGCTCGCTGGTTGGGACAAAAAGCAGCATATATGGTGCTTGACGATCTGCAGGACAGTGTCTTCCAGGGCATGCCATTCCGCACAATGCCATTTTATTCCGGCGATCCGTGGTTCCTACCATTGGCTATGAGTTTTTATTCGATCCAAGATAAGTTCAAAACAACAACAAAATAACCGTTCTTAAGCAAAGCCAGGTTATGACAGCTTTGAAAAACGATGCGGCGCAAATGGCGAGATATCAACCCGTGGCTGGCGGGCCATAACAAGATCAGAGAGCACCTCACCAACTCCCGGGCCAAGCTGAAACCCGTGCGCAGAAAAGCCAAATCCGTGAATAATTCCCGGTTGGCTACCCCTTCCAATAAAGGGTAGATTATCAGCAGTATAACCCTCAATTCCAGCCCATGCCCGCAGAATCGAAACATCGCGCAAATGCGAGAAAACCCGACCTGCTGTCATCACAAATTTGCTGAGTCCAACGGGGGTAAGCTGAGTTTTATTTTGGTCTGGATCTGCCACACCCCGCATACCACCACCAATTACCATTGAACCGTTATCAAGTTGTTTGAGTGACAATGTGCCTCCCATAACCCCAATAACCGCATCAAGAAACAGAGGTTGTCGATCGGTGATAACTAGCATTGGGGCATGCGCCTCAACCGGCATGTCATCACCAACCATTTTTGCAATCTGCGAGCCCCATGCACCGGCGCAATTGACTACATTATCCGTCTCCAGCTTGCCAACATTAGTCGTGACCTGCCAATGGTCACCAACATAATCCAGTGATTGTACGCTAACTGGTGTCCGGAATTCAGCACCAAGCTTAACCGCCTGCTCATAAAAAGCACGAGTGATCCTCCATGGCAAAGCCCAACCATCGCCCTCGACGAGCACACCTCCGATAATGGATTTCGTCAAGTGCGGAATACGCCGATGCAGCTGTTCAGGTTCCACCCATTTTTCATGCTTAAATCCGGCTTTTTCCAATTGCTGTATACGATTCCCAGCAAGGTTAGCACCTGCATCATCAAGCGCCACCTTGACATAGAATTGCTGATGAAACCCATCCTCAATATCAAGCAATTGATCAATTTGGTGCCACCAATCCATTGCCACAAGTGACAACGGTATTTCATTAATGTCACGCCCGAGACGTCTGACTCCGCCAGCATTCACCCCCGACGCATGGCGCCCAACGTGGTCCTTGTCGAGCACAATGACCGGCTGGCCCCTCTGGCTAAGAAAAAAGGCCGTTGCACAGCCCTGGATGCCAGCACCTATTATAACTACAGGCCTTTTTGAGGCTGCCGTGCTCCTTCTAACACATACTGCGGCGTCATTTACTGTGGCCATGTGCCCTCTAAGCTGGCAAGTGCGGCCAACGTAATTGGCTTTACCGGCGGGCGTAAGCGGTAATAGCCGATTGCTGCCATTGATTGGCCAGTATGATCGGCGATCATTTCTTGGACCATCAACCCACAAGTGCGACCCTGACAACGCCCCATACCAGCGCGGCTAAAAGCCTTTAGCTGGTTTGGTCCTGTCGCACCACTGCCAAGGGCAGCGGAGATATCCGCCTTGGTAACAGCCTCACACCGACAGATAATTGTTTCATCATTTTGTGGAATTCGGAATCGGACTTCTGGTAGGTAAAGGCGGTCAAGAAACGGCCTTATACTCAGAAAATGTAAATGACGTAATTTATAATAGAGCTGTGCCATAAGTCTTGGTTTTCCATACCGCGCCACAATTGCACTTGCGCTTAATCGCCCAGTAATTGCCGCGGCCTTGGCACCGCCAACCCCGTTACCATCTCCCGCTATATAAATCTGTTCGTCCGATGATTTGCCGGTTGCATCAGTTACGGGCGTCCAGTAGTGCGCTTTTTGATCCCAGCGATGTTCTAAGCCAGTCGCCATTGACAGATTAATATTAGGAATAACGCCCTGATGCAAAAACACATACTTTGCCGGCAAATCAATTCTTTCACGTGATGAAGTTGTGTAGGACAGCCCTTCTACCCGAGACCGGCCGGCAATCTCAACCCCCTCAACATTTGTGATTACATCCACTTTTTGGCGGATTTCACGAAGCCATTTCTGCCCCATTGCCAGCATATCAGGCTGCAGGAACGCCAATGGCGCAAACGGAAGCGCAGACAGCCATTGAGATCTTCCAGTGGTATCAAGAACGGCACGAACAGATAAGCCCGCGTTGATATACTGCCAAACGGTTAGATATAGCAGAGGGCCAGACCCCACAAAAACGGCCTCATCAGCGCCAAGAGCTGCCTGCTTGAGCAATGTCTGCGCTCCACCAACACTCATCACACCAGGAAGTGTCCATCCTTTGACCGGCATTGCTCGTTCAATTGCCCCCGTTGCAATGATAATATAATCAGCAGTAATTAATTCGGCTTTGCCGCACGAAACAAGGGCTATTTCATGACTGTTGGTAATTTGCCAAACCGTGCAATCAGTCAAATAATTTGCCCCACATGCAGCAAAGTCATTAGATAGCTTTGTCCCAGCATAATAGCTATCGCCAAGATAGGTCGGGGACAACGAATGATTAGCTTTCAGATTACGATATACCTGACCCCCACTATCTTTCTGATCGTCAATAACAATGGTGTGAAGGCCGGCTTTTGTAGTTGTACATGCGGCCGCCATACCAGCGGGACCAGCACCAATGATGGCGACTTGGAAATGTTGATCTGTCATCGGCCTATCCCTCGAAGTCGCCATCCAAATCTGGGGCCTGCTGCCGCCGGATTTGCATACCATCACGTATCATAGCCTGGCAGGCTTGTTGATTGGGCCTACCATCAATTTCAACAAGGCACTCAAAACAGACACCCATCATGCAATAAGGCCCGCGGGTGTCATGTTTTTTGGCTGTCCGAAATTGAATTTTGCCAGCCTTCAACAGCGCGGCGGCAACATTATCGCCATCAATGGCCGTTATAATTTCATCCTCAAACTGAAATTCAACGGGCTTGCCAGTCTTTGTCATAACAGGCCTAAACATCAAATCGCCTCTGGGAAAATCCATCAAGCTCCTGCCCTAATTCACCCTCTGCAATATAGCCTGCTAGGTCAAACGCATGTGCGGCCGATAATGTTACGCCACTATGGCATGATATCGCAAATGCCCCCGACATTGTTTCAGACTGGTCATAAATAGGGTAACCGTCTTTAGACATAACCCGAAGTGCCGCCCAGCTACGAACAACACCAACATCAGCGAGGGCTGGCAAGGTAGCCAATGCCCGATCGGCAATGCCGCTAACGACGTTAGGGGACACGCTGGTATCAAATCCACAATCTTCGTGGCTGTCACCGATCATCAACCCGCCCTCGTCAGTTTGCCGTAAAAGTAATGTGGGTAGAGGCAGTTGCTGGTCTAGTTTCTCGGTAATAACAATTTGTCCCTTTTGCGGTGTTACGGATTGCTCCAAACCAACCATCGGCGCGAGTCCGGCATTGGCAAGACCGGCTGCCAGAACTAACCGCTGGCATTCAAAATTATCCTTTGGGGTAGAAACATTAATGGCGCTGCCATTTTTACGAATGTCAGACACTGGCGAATTTGAGAGGCAAACACCGCCATTGCGGATTAATCCAGTTTGAAGGGCACGCATTAGATAAAGTGGGTTTACATGTCCATCATGCGCACAATACGCCGCTCCTAGAACCCGTGGCCCTATACCCGGCATAATCTCCTTCACAGCAGCACGGTCAAGCATCTCGAAATGAAAACGGCCATTCTGATGCACACGAAGGTGCTCAAGCTTATCGAAACGCTGTTGCATTTCAGCCTCACTAAGACAAATGCTAAGGCCACCATTTTGATGCAAGCCCAACTTGGGTCCATCAATGTCCTGTAATTCATCAGCCAGATTTGGCCACAGTTCAGACGATCGCATCGTCCAATCAGCATAGGAAGGAAAATAGGCGCCTTTGCCCTGAACCCATACTAATCCAAAATTACCACGCGCCGCCCTAATGGCGGTATCTTTCGCATCCAACAAAAGGACTGACAAACCAAGCCGTGACAACCCATAACCAATTGAAAGACCGATCAACCCCCCGCCGGCAATAATGGCATCAAAATTTGACTTTGCTGACTGGGTCATTGGAATCGTTCAATACTATATGGCAGTAAACTCTCACAGTGAGCAGCCCTCGTGATATAATCGGCTATAACCTCACTGGTACCAGGCCCCATGCCAAGCCCGTAATGGGAATGCCCAAAAGCAGCAACAATATTCTTCAAACCGGGAATTTCACCGAGGCAAGGGAGGCTATCAGGAAAACTGGGACGTGCCCCCATCCACTCCTCCGGATTAGTGATGTTTAACCTAGGAAAAAGCTTCTTGGCCTGCTGTGCAAACCGATGAGCGCGAACATAATTTGGGGCCGCATCAATACCAGCAAACTCAGCCGTGCCCGCAACCCTGACGCCCGCTTTCATCAAACTAGCTACATATTTCTGCTCGGCATCCATAACTGAATTATTGATGGTAACGCCCGGATTGCGCAGCACCAGATGATATCCACGTTCAGCTTCAAGCGGCAGCTTAATGCCAAATCTTTTCAACAACTGACACGACCAAACTCCTGCCGCCAGAACAATTTTTTCGGCCCTATAGTCACCCTGATCCGTCACCAATCGGCAGCCCTCTCCCTGATCGGGGTTAATCTCCTGCACCATCGTTTGAAGATGACTGGCCCCTTTAGCCAAAGCTTTTTCAGCCAATGCAATGCCGATGCCAGCGGGGTCACTTGCTCGTCCCTGCTGTTTGATAAGTATGGCAGCCTGATATTGATCGGCAATTTCGGGTTCAATTTCCCTCAAAGCCGCCTTGTCAATTAGCTCGATTGGCACTTGGCGTGCTTGTCGCAACTGCCATCCCAAATGGTCTAGTGATGCTGATTTTGAACTCCGGTACACATGGACATACATGGAGTCACGAACGAGGTTTTCCTTACCCGTTCCATCGAGCCGCTTTTTATAGGCAGCAACACTGCCTTTACTTAGACGAAACATAGCATCTGCAACGGGGTCAATGCGTTGTGAGCGGCCCGCCGCAATGAACCGTAGCACCCATGGCAACAGTTTTGGCATATAGCTTGGACGAATTGAAACCGGCCCATCCGGGTCAATCAACCAACCCGGGACCTGCTTCCACAAGCCCGGCATTGATTGCGGAACACATGTCCAAGGCGAAATAACACCAGCATTACCATAGCTGGTCTTGCTGCAAACAGGTGCTGGGTCAAAGATAGTGACCTTCAGGCCACGTTCAGCAAGTTCGAGTGCCATGCAAACACCAATGATCCCTGCACCAACAACAGCAACATCAATTGTGGGTTTTGGCTGAATCATTTTTTCACCCCAATTTCATGTCGGTCAGACCGCGTTGATGGCGCTGAAATCACCAAAAACCGGATTTCCTTGGAGCTCTCATTGGCAATGGCATGGTCAGTTTCCGGTTGTATCTGCAAGGCCATACCTTGGACAAGAACTATATTTTGGCCATCAATTTTCATCAACGCAGTGCCCTCAAGGATGTAAAAACATTGAGTAGCTTTATTGTGATGGTGGCGCTTTTCACTACAGCCAGGCGCCATAGTTTCTTCAACAACCAATAGTCCATGAGTATCAACAAGGGGCCATCCAACGCCACCCTCACCCCATTTATAAGCTGTTTGAGTGCTGCGTGAAACTGGTTGCATCAAGTCTCCTTCGTCAGGTGACCTTTATTAAAATACCGCTCATAAATTTGATGTGCCAAGACAGGCGAAGCCAACAGCAATGCATAAAGTATTGCAGTAGTGCTGGGAGATACCAGAAGTAACCCCGCAAGAGCAAACATGACACGGCTTGGGCCATTCATAAACGCAAGGAAGTACCCTGCAACTGAAGCGGACAACAAAAACACCCCAAGTGCACATGTAGCTGCAGTTTGAATAAATTCAGCCCAGGTGAAATAATCATCAAGAACGATTAACATAGCTGGTGAATAGACAAATACCATCGGCACCAAAAGTTTACCAATGCCGAGAGAAAACGCTGATAGGCCTGTCTTAAATGGGTTTGACCCAGCAATGCCAGCAGCCGCGTATGCAGACGCACACACCGGCGGAGTAATTTCTGAGATAACACCATAGTAAAGCACAAACAAATGTGATGCGAGTGGTGGAACACCGAGGTTGCCAAGCGCCGGCTGTGCTACTGTCGCCAACATGATATAAAGCGCTGTGGTTGGCAATCCAGCACCCATAAAAATACAGGTAACCGCAATCATAATCAGCGAGATGAATAAGGTTAGATCTTGCAAATCAAAATCTGCCAGTGGAAACCAGGCGATCAATGGCAGCGTCGCCTCACCAAAATTAACTGCCACTTCAGTAACCATAAAACCCAGCCGAAATCCAAGGCCAGTTGTGTTTACAACTCCAACAACAATACCAATGGCAGAACAGACCGCGCCAACCGCAAGTGCGTATTTCACACCGGTTACACAGCCTTCCATAATATCGTTGATACCAATACGGTGCATTGGGTTCAAAAAGCCAACAACCAATGCAGTAGTGATCCCCCAGAAGGCTGCCATGTGGGGCGAGTAACCGCTAAATAAAACATAGATTAGCACCGCGAGTGGGATAGCTGTTGGCCATCCCCGTCTGATTACATCCCAAAGTTTTGGGATTTCCGAGTCCGGCATACCTTTCAGACCGAGGCGTTTTGCTTTGAAATGGACAATTGATATCACGCCAACATAATGCATGGCGGCCGGAACCAATGCGGCTAGAATGATGGTAGTGTATGGAAGCTCGAGAAATTCAGCCATGACAAACGCAGCAGCACCCATGATTGGTGGGGTGATCTGTCCACCGGCGCTTGATGCCGCTTCGACACCACCTGCCAAATGACCGGGATACCCCATCCGCTTCATGTTTGGAATTGTCAAAGACCCCGTAGAAACGGTATTAGCAATTGATGATCCTGAGATTGTTCCAAAAAAGGCCGATGACACCACGCTGACCTTAGCAAGGCCACCGGTATAGCGCCCCGCAGCAACAGTCGCAACATCAACAAAGAATTGTCCTAAGCCCATTCGTTGGGCAAGAATACCAAACAGCACAAAATGAAACACCACGGTTGAAACGATCCACAGCGTTACCCCAAAAATTCCTTCTTCAGGGAAATACATACTATTGATAAACAAATCCCAGCTTACGCCGGGATGCTTTAAAATTTGAAACGGCATATACATGCCAAATACGGCGTAGACTGTAAAAATACAAATAATGATCGGCACAATAATGCCAAGGGTACGACGAACGGCTTCAAGCAACACAACTACGAGTATAGTGCCAAAAACAACATCAATTGTTGCAGGATTACCTTGACGCATCACCTGATCAGGCAGTTGAAACCGCCCACCCAGAAACTCGAAATCAATCTCATACCAGGTGACGCCAACATAATAAGCAGACGCGACGCCCGCGACAATAAAAAGCCAGTCCCAGATTGGTACATTTCCGTAAATCCACCAACTATTTGGTCGCATTTTATTACTGTGTCTGCCTCGAAAAGCCGGAAATCCAATAAACACTAAAATCATGACCCCAGCCATGTGCGAGCCCATGTGCCAATAATCAATAGGTACACCTATGCCTGCGGTGACATAATGATATGCGGCAAAAATGATAGAAAAATAAAACGAAAATTTTACGAGGTAAGGTCCAATGACACGAGTTTGAAGCCCGGAGTCATATTTTTCCTCTAACTCTTCAGCTTTCTTAATGTCGAGTTCAGCCATTACCGTGTCCTCATTCATACGCATTTAAGCGCTTAAAATGATCAAAAAAATAGTTGCAGAGGCATTCGTAGAAACGCCTCTGCAACTCGCTAATGAGGGTTAATTATTTCATTAGTCCTTTTTCTTTGTAGAATTTAGCAGCACCTGGATGAACCGGAATCAAAACACCCTTGAGAGCTGTTTCCAATTGGATCGCCTTACCTTTTGAGTGGCCTTTATCGAGCAAACCACGGGTCTTCTTGCTCCATAAAGCCTTGGTGATTCCGTAGATTAGATCTTCTGGCTGGTCAATTGATGTCACGAGCTGACCGTTGACCGCGACTGTTGCAACATCATAGCCAATTGTCTCATAAGTTCCGGCAGGAATCTTTGACTCAACATAGTAAGGAATGATTTTGTTAATTTCTTTGCGTTCTGAGGCTGAGAAATTGTATAACTCAAATCCTTTGGTTGATCCCAACTGAATGAGAGCAGCAAACGGTGTACCACCGGCATAGAAAAAAGCATCGAGTTGGCCGTCAGCGAGACGCTGTGCGCTCTGCTTTAATCCCAATTCATTCTCTTTTACTGAAATACCGTAATGTTTAAGGATCATTTTCACAGAAACCTGAGTTCCTGAACCGGCTGACGCAACACCAACTCTTTTACCCTCGAGGTCTTTAAGACTATTGAGCTTACCGCCTTTTGGCAGCACAAGGTGCATGTCTTCTGGATAGAGATTGGCAATGATCCGGACTTTATCTTTCTTGTCGCCTTTGAATTTTCCCGTGCCTTCATAACCTTGTGTCACGCTTTGAGCACCAGCAAGGCCAGCTTCAAGGTTGCCTGCCTGCACGGCGTTCATGTTAAACACAGATGCATTTGTTGAAACAGCGATAGCAACCAATCCAGGCACACCACAGGTTCCGCCCTTTTCACAAGAACGCGCGCCCGGTGGGCTGGAAATTGCATTTGCAATCAGGCCACCAATTGGAAAATATGTGCCACCGGCTCCACCAGTACCAATCCTAAAAAATTTCATATCTTGCGCTTGAGCTACGCCGCCCATCGCAAGCAATGAAACCAAAGCTGTTGCGAATAGCTTGCTTAAGTATTTCATGGGTTCCTCCACTTCAGTTTTATTAATTAGTGAAGCAGTCGCGACTAATTACCTACCGGCATTTTCTTCGCCAAACGCTTCGCCAAACAAATGAAGGAACGAATGTCTGAAGCCACAATGACACCAACGCAGTGTCACCATAGATCAGCCAATCCCCCATTTGCCAATCGACGGGTTAACTCTAAACATTTCACCCTGACTAAAATTTAGCGCTTTAGCTTCCATTAATACAAATTATAAATTATTCTGATTCCATAAATAAAATTTATGGGCTACCTCTATGTCTAATCATAAAGACGAAAGAGAACCATTCGAGGCAGGGTATGATTAGCTTGTGGCAAATGACAGTTATCCGCGAGATCATGAAAAGCGGATCTATTTCGGCAGCCGCCCGTGAATTAGGACGCACCCAGCCAGCCCTAAGCGCAACGGTCAAAGAACTAGAAAAAAATCTGAATTATCCGATATTTAAGCGCGAGAAAGGCCGATTGATGCCAATGCCAGAAACATTTTTTCTTCTTGAAAAAGCCACCGAAATTTTGGAACAGGTTGACGAACTGCATCAGCTATTGCAAGCCGGTGTCGAAGCAAGCCCAACAAAAATAACCGTGAGTTCAATGCCGGTTCTCTCCGAACATTTCTTACCGGGTGTAATCGCCAAATTTTCCAAAAACCATCCAAAAGCCGGATTTCAGGTTGCGGTTCAAAAATCACCTGAAGTAATTTCAAGTATAGAGGCGCAGCGATTCGATATTGGCCTTGCGGAGCGCGGGGAAGACACTGATTTAATCAAATGCCGGCGGTTCGATGTTGATTGCGTTTGCGCTTTACCGTCAGGAGATCCTTTATTGAGAAAATCTGTTATTGAACCTCATGATCTCGCAGGACGATCATGTGCAAGTTTTCTTCCTGAGCATCATATTACCAAGGCGCTGAAAATGGCATTTGATAGTGCTGGCGTTAGTTTTGACCCGAAATTTCAAATGCAGAATGGAGCCGCACAGTATGAAATTATTTCATCAGGTGTTGCGTTTAGCGTCTTTAGCCCGCTAACAGCTTGGATTCACCGTAAAATGTGGAGAGACAACAGGTCTCTCGAGTTTCGGAGATTTTCTCCAAAAATCCCCTATCATTTTTCAATCATCACGCCAAAGCGGCGACCCTTGTCACGGGCGGCATTGGCTTTTGTCGAAGCTTTAGAAAGCGCTGTTAGGAAAACACTTAACGATACGCGAAAACTCGTTGATGACGTTTCATATTGAATGAGACGCCTCTTTTTCAGCGCTCTCACTTTCCAGACAATCGTCATTTCTGCACCCTTGCCAGAAGACTAAATTAGCTTTGGCTAGGCCTTGTTTCCAGAAGTTCTTAATCTTTTTGACGCATCTTTGCGGCTTCCGAGTTTCTGGTAAACTTCTCGAGCCATATCCTTGAAACAGTCTATTTTGCGAACGGCATAAATTTGTTCACGGGCGGTCCGCATTGCTGTTGCATTATCAACAATGGGCAATGGGTAATCACGGCCACACTCAAAATTAAGGACCACAGCCTCAACCGGCGGCATTTCATGTGGCTGGTGAATCCATTCCTTGGGTAGTTCCGCTAGTTCTGGCACCCAGCGTTTAATAAACTGACCATTGGGGTCATGATCCAAAGATTGTTTGACCGGATTATAAATCCGAATTGCGTTTATACCTGTAACACCAGACTGCATCTGGAACTGGCTGTAATGAATACCGGGTTCATAATCAGTAAAAAGCCTTGCCAGATAGGGGGCAGTAAGCCGCCAATCAAGCCATAGATGATAACTGGCAAAACTCACAAGCATTGCGCGCATCCTGAAGGTGATCCAACCATTATGGATAAGCGCCCGCATGCAGGCATCAACCATTGGAAAGCCAGTTTTGCCCTCCATCCACGCAACTAAATGCGCATTGTTTTGGGGAATATTTCGAACCTGCTCGTACAGCGGGTGCATTGCCCTAAATTCGATATCAGGCTGGTCTTCGAGTTTCTGAACAAAGTGACAGCGCCATGCTAGCCGTGATGATACGGCTCTGCAGCCTCGCCTTTTAGCCGGGTTGACGATCAATTTAGGATTGGACAAGTAATTGCGGATGGTGGTTTCTACTTCACGGGATGAAATCACTCCCCATGCTAAATGGGGTGACAGGCGCATCGAGCTGTCTGGACCATTTGATGGGGACGCGAGATCCCTAATATAGTGCTGGCTGCGTTCAGTCAGAAATGACTCCAAAAGGGCAATTGCTTCCCTACGTCCACCTTTCTGAGTTCTACCAGATTGCCCCCTTATTGCTGAGGGCACGGGCGGCCCAAACAACGGATCATCCTTGCTGGGTATCATATCTGCTAAACTTGTTAATGATGAATATGCTGATAAATCTCGCAACCGGCTCGGGCGTGGCCAACGATCTTCACGCATTCGCTGGGCCCGAATACCAGCCCATTCATTCCGGTTTTTCAGGCGCCTCACGACGCCGTTTGTCGGTGACTCACAGAATCGAATATTTTGGCCTCGACAAAAGGCTGTGACCGCTCGGTCTCGCGCATAAGTCCAAGCATCTCCAGTTTCCTCATGCGCATAAATAGCATCAATTTCAAATTCATTTGAAAGATCTCGAAGAACATCTGTTACCTCACCAATACGGATAATTAACCCTAGGCCAAGGGCTCTCAAACTGGCATGAAGTTCGGTCAAACAATCGTGCACAAAACACCATTGCCGACGTGATGATGTTGGCAATTGCCAATAGCCCAACTCGACAACAAATAGGGGAAGAACCGCCGCGCCATCTCGCGCCGCGATATAGAGCGGCGCATGATCGGATATTCGTAAATCACGCTTGAACCAGACAATATTAACTTTTTTCTTCATTGTATAATTTTAACACTTCTGAATTCAGACTTTCAAACGATCTCGCAACCACGCGGCATTAAGCCGCCCCTATAGAGAGACTCTATTGCCCATTGGGCACCAGATGCGCATAATCGTCACTACCTGATCGCAAGTCGAAGTTATTTACTTATTTTTTTCTAGTTTGAAAGATCCTTCATGACGAAAATTTCCATGAATCTCCTTGATGATATTCGCAGTCAATTTTCGCAAATTGACACCTGCCCCGTTCAGGGATCACGCATATTTTTTGAAAATGCTGGCGGGGCGTTAACCCTTAACAAAGCTGTTCAAACCTCGGCATCATTTGCCGCTGTCCCTGATAACCAGGGGCGCGACAATCCAGGGTCTCATGAGTTAGTGCGAGTGATTGATAAGGCCAAGCAGGATTTGCGAGTCTTTATGAATGCACCAACCGGGCAGTTCTTTGTTGGGGAAAGTGGGACCGAGCTTATTTTCCGCCTTATCATGAATGCCTGCCTCGGCACGGCCAAGGATGGTGTCGTGCTCGGGTCAACGGTTGAACATCCGGCAACCAGAAGCGCATGTGCAAGATGGGCACCGATTAGTGGCAAAACCCATGTGCTGATCGCGCATGATGATGATGCCGGGCTGGTATCAGCCCAAGCCTATGCAAAACAAGTTACCAAAAATACGCGTGTTGCAACCATCCTTCACACATCTCCAGTAACCGGCATGGGAATGGATGTGAAAGCGATTGCTAAAGTAATTCGCGCAGTCAATCCTGATTGCTTTATCGTTGTTGATGGCATCCAGCATGCCGCCCATGGCCAGATCAATATCAATGCTTATGACATTGATGGCTATGTTATTTCGCCCTATAAAATGTTTTCGCGGCACGGCTATGGTTTGGCGTGGATTTCTGACCGGATGGCTGCCCTGCCGCATGACCACCTAGATGGTGGGCCAACAGAAAATTGGGAACTTGGCACCCGTGATACTGGCGCCTATGCCACCATGTCAGATGTCGTTGAATACATAGAATGGCTTGGCAGCAAGCTCAGCATTAGTGACGATCGACGCACCCGTTTTGAGGCGGCGGGCAAGGCCATCCATGATCATGAAAAGGATCTCACCAATGCGATGATACATGGAACTGGCAATTTACCCGGCCTTGCCGAAATGACCAATGTGAGGATTATAGGCGGCGTTAACAATCCCGCTCGTGAAGGCCTTGTTTCCCTTTACGTTGATGGCATTGAGTCGCGTGATATTGTTGCCCGCCTTAACGAAGCTGGTATTCGTACGCACCTTCGTAAAGCCGATCACTATTCGGGCAATATTCTTGACCCACTTGGAATTGATAGCTGTGTGCGGGTGTCGATGTGCCATTACAACAGTATTACCGAAGTGGCGCAGTTTCTTGGTGTTATGAAAACCATAACAAAAGAGTGATTAGGCCGTGTTAAACGGAGAGTCAGCTTTTGGCAATACTTTTCTTCGGATCATAAAAGGGCATAGCCACCATTGTTGCGCTGCAGGTACCATGCGTCATTTCCACCTCGACAATGGAACTCAACTCAAAATAATCCCGATCGATCATCGCCATGGCAATATTCTGCTCAAGGCGAGGTGAATAGACAGCAGAGGTAACTTTGCCAATAAATTTACCATTCCTGATCACTGGCCAAAATTTTGTATTTGGGCTGGATAAGGGAGATGTATCAAGGATCAGACCCACTTGCTTTCGGCTTGGCCCTAACCTTTTTATCTCAGCTAGGGCTGCTTTTCCTACAAAATCATGCGGCACATCAAGTGCAACCAGCCGGTCAAGACCCAGTTCAAACGGGTTTGTTTTGATATCCATGTCAGCATGATAAGAGAGCATACCCCCTTCAATCCGGCGAATAGTTGATGTGTGACCAGGCCTCAATCCGAAAGGCTCGCCTGCCGTCATAATTCGGTCCCACAAATCGGTGCCGCGCCTACCATCTTGTAAATAAATCTCATAGCCAAGTTCGCTTGACCAGCCAGTGCGCGAAATTATCAGGTCCATGCCATCCAATGTCACATCACGAATCCAGTAATATTTCAGATCGGCAATTTCTTCACCAAACAGTACCTTCATAATATCCATTGATCGCGGCCCTTGGAGCTGCAATGGCGATGCATCAGGTTCACAAATATGAACGTCAAATCCTGCATTCACTGCCACGCCCTGCGCCCAAAACAGCACATCACTATCAGCCAACGAAATCCAAAATTTATTTTCTTCCAACCGCAGGATTATAGGGTCATTGAGAATGCCGCCTTCAGCATTGGTGATTAGCGCATATTTGCATTGGCCAACTACCATATTGCTGAGGTCGCGCGGGGTAAGATATTGCACAAAATTTGCCGCATCCGGTCCTGTAATTTCAACCTGGCGTTCGACCGCTACATCGCATAGGATTGCGTCATTGACTAGATTCCAGAAATTCTTTTCAGGATCACCAAAATCACGCGGTATATACATGTGGTTATAAACCGAAAACGCCGTTGCCCCCCATTTGACAGTGGCTTCAAAATATGGTGACTTACGAATTTGCGTGCCAAAACCAAAATCAACTAGATTATTCATAGGAGTCTCCTGAAAGCGCCGTGCAAATTATATGGCAAGAGCTATTCACTGATTATAATACCGCCGTCGTGCCGGACTTTTGTTAATAATAATACACGCAAGACGACAATGATTTTTATCACAATTCTTCAAAAGATCATTACGACAAATGGTAATTATTCTTCCCTTTTCCGTCACGATGATCCTATTCTTGACCTATCAATTTTGAAAATTAGATGATGAATACGTATGGTTGGAGATAGTTAATCATGAGCCGAGATCAAGCGATAGCTGCAATTGACGATTATTACCAGAATGGCGATTTTGAAGCCGAGCTCGCCACCCGTATTGCTTTCAAGACTGAGAGTAACCTGCCCAATTGCGACGCAGCCCTAGAGGCGTATCTTGAGGATGATCTTGTTCCCTATCTGTCGGATATGGGATTTGTCTGTAACACCTACCCAAACCCGCGCAGCGACGCTGGTCCATTTTTGGTTGCGAAACGGATTGAAGGAAGCAACCTTCCAACAGTAATGACCTATGGCCATGGCGATGTTGTGGCCGGTTATGATGATCAATGGAATAATGCAATGTCGCCATGGCATATTAACAAGGTTGGGGAGCGCTGGTACGGACGCGGAACTGCCGATAATAAGGGGCAGCACACAATCAATATGGCCGCGCTGAAAACCGTATTGGATATTCGAGGATCACTTGGGTTTAACGTCACCATTCTAATCGAGATGGGTGAGGAACGCGGCTCACCCGGTTTAAAGGATTTTTGCGCAGCGCATAAGGATTTATTTGAAGCCGATGTCTTTATTGCGTCAGATGGACCACGCATTCACCCCGACAAACCCACGATCTTTATGGGATCACGCGGTGTCTTTAATTTTACCATGCGTCTTGATTCGCACGCTGGCGGGCATCATTCTGGCAATTGGGGCGGGCTGTTAACCAATCCAGGTGTGGTGATGGCACATGCGCTTGCGAGCATGATTGACCGCAACGGGAAAATTTTGGTGGAGGGGTGGCGCAATACCCGTATTCCGAATTCGGTAAGGGCAGCGATCGCCAAGCTCAAGGTTGGCGGTGGTGAGAACAATCCCGATATCAACCCAAACTGGGGCGAACCAGATATGACAATCGCTGAACGTGTTTTTGCTAGCAACACATTTGAAGTGCGCGCATTTGAAACCGGGAACCCGCAATCTCCGGCCAATGCCATTCCGCCATCAGCGGTGGTGTTTGGGCATCTTCGCTACGTTGTTGGAACTGACATTAACCAGCTTATGCCATTGCTGCGAGTTCATCTAGACAAGCATGGCTTTGGTGACATTGCCATCACCAGCGAGCGCGATCCAATGCATGCCACTCGACTTGATCCGGATCACCCATGGGCAAAATGGGCGATACAGTCATTGAAAAAAACCGCTGACGGTGAAATCGCAGTTGTGCCAAATCTTGGTGGCTCCTTGCCTAATGATGTCTTTGCCGATCTCCTTGGCCTACCAACAATTTGGGTACCGCATTCCTATGCAGGATGCTCGCAGCATGCCCCAAACGAACATATTTTAGAGTCAATAAGCAAAAGCGCCCTCCGCCTTATGACAGGTCTGTGGTGGGATCTTGGTGATGGAAATACACCTCGGTATGTATCCTAATCTGTTCTAATGATGGGTATTGCTTAATAATGAGGAGACCCAAATGTCTGATCTTTGTGATAAAACGGCCACCGAATTGCGATCTCTGATTGGTCGAAAAGATATTTCACCCGTCGAACTAGTTGAGAGTTGCATTGAGAGGATTGAGACAACTGACAAAGCACTGAATGCAGTTGTAACACCCACATTTGATTATGCCCGTGATGAGGCGGCGCGAGCTGAAAAAGCTGTTCTCGATGGGGATGATCTTGGTCTGCTTCATGGACTGCCAATCGGCATTAAAGATCTCGAGGCAACAAGCGGTATTCTTACGACGTTGGGATCGCAGCTTTACGCCAATCATGTTCCAGAAAAGGACCAAGGATCAGTCGCCAATATTCGCGCCGAGGGCGGCATTGTGATTGGCAAAACAAATACCCCCGAATTTGGAGCCGGGGCAAATACGCGTAACCTCGTTTTTGGAGCTACCGGCAATCCTTTTGCGCCGGAAAAAACTTGCGGCGGTTCATCTGGTGGGTCAGCGGTTGCGCTAGCCACCGGAATGATGCCTCTTGCCAGTGGATCTGACTATGGGGGTAGTTTGCGAACACCAGCTGGATTTTGCGGCGTTGTTGGCATTCGACCATCACCCGGTGTTGTTGCCGCTGAAAGCAGGCCCGTTGGCCTGCTTCCATTTTCGGTTCTTGGGCCGATGGGCCGCACTGTCGATGATGCCTATCTATTGCTCCAGGCACAAATGGGCGTTGATCCGCGTGATCCGTTTTCCACCGCCCCTGACGTTGATTTGTTTGCCCCACTTGAGGCAGCTGACCTTAGCAGCATTAGGGCCATGATCACCCCTGATCTTGGCGGCGCGCCCATGTCAAATAGCTACCGGTCAATTTTTGCCAAACGCGTTGAAACATTCAGCCGCTATTTTGCTAGCGCTGAAGATGGCACCCCAGATTTCACCGATGTTGATAATTGTTTTGAAGTATTACGCGGCGTTAATTTTGTTGCCGCCCATGGTGAACGGGTACGCCTGCACCGAGATAAATTAAGCCCCAACGTCGTTGACAATGTAGATCGCGGCCTTTCCCACAGCCTGGAAGATGTGGCGATTGCCCATTTGCAGCAAAGCCAGATTGCACGCAACTGGTTGGATCTGTTTGAAGATATTGATGTAGTGATTTGTCCAGCAGCCGCCACAACGCCATTTGATCATAGCCAATGGTCAGTTAATGAAATTGATGGTGTTGAAATGCCTACCTACATGCGCTGGCTGGCAATTACCTACATGCCAACAATGGCACTTGCGAGCGCCGTTGTCTTACCATGTGGACTCGATGACAAAAAAATGCCATTCGGCATTCAAATATTAAGTGCTCCCGGGAATGACCGACTTGTTATCGAAGTGGCCAAAGCACTGGAGTCGGCGCTCGCATGCCATGCAGAAACCACGCGGCCATCACCTGATTTAGCCATGCTATCATCCAGTTAGATTTTAGCTGGTAAAGTTTGTCAATCATAAAGATGGCATTCAACATAATGCTCACCTTGTGTCGAACCACTAGGGGCTATTTTGGAACATTGCGGCATTGCATTTACACAACGTGGGTGAAATGCACACCCGCTTGGCGGGTCAATCGGGTTCGGGTAAGAGGCACCTAGCTGGTTATTTGGAACGTCCATATTTGGATCAGGGGTAAGTACCGAGGCCAATAATGCCCGCGTGTAGGGATGTTTTGGGTCACTAAATAGAGTTTCTGTATCAGCCACCTCAACGATACGGCCCAAATACATTACTGCGACTCGCGTTGCAATATGTTCCACCACCGCTAGGTTATGGCTAATGACAATATAGGTCAGGTTCAACTCATTCCGGAGGTCATTCAACAGGTTTAAAATCTGTGATTGCACCGAGACATCAAGCGCCGATGTTGGCTCGTCGCAAATCACGACCTGCGGTCTGTTGACCAAGGCGCGGGCAATGGCAACGCGTTGGCGCTGTCCACCCGACAACTGATTAGGAAATGCGGTGAACAGACGAGGCGGTAAACCAACGAGATCCATAGTTTCCTCAACACGACGACGCATGGTTTCCTCATCATCGATACCTTGAACCTTCATTGGCAGAGCGATGATCGAGCCAATTCTTTTGCGCGGGTTCAACGAAGAATAAGGGTCTTGGAAAATAGGCTGAACTGTTCGGGCCAACTCAAGCCGCGGAACATCAGCAATCTGCTGACCACATAGCTCAACGGTTCCTGACGTTTGTGGCAAAAGCCCCAACAGCATTTTGGCAAGGGTGGTTTTACCACATCCAGACTCACCAACAAGCGCAAGCACCTCGCCACGTTCTACAGTCAAATTAACACCACTTACTGCCTTTAGCTGTTGCTTGCCACGAAACATGCCACGTGAAATTGTGAAATTACGGGTAACATCGAATGCGTTAATCATCACTTCGTTCATCACGCTACACCATTATTTGCTAAATCTTTGACTTCATGCACACAGCGATAGCCCTGAATTTTTGTTTTGGGATCTCGAAGCCTGATATCAGATTGCCGACAAACGGTTTTGGCCAAGTCGCAACGATCGGCAAACCGGCAACCTGTAAATTCGCCAATCAATGATGGCACCATTCCCGGAATAGACCCGAGAGGCTCTCCGCGTTTGGTTTTGCCCGGCACCGGAATACAGCCCATTAAACCACGTGTATATGGATGAAGTGGATTTTCAAAAATCTGCTGCGCGGTTCCCTCTTCCACAATCTGCCCCGCATACATTACGGCAACCCGTGTTGCTATTCGTGCTACCACACCGAGATCATGTGTGATTAAAACCAACCCCATATCAAATTCGGTTTGCAGTTCTTTAAGTAACAGCAGGATTTGTGCTTGAATTGTAACATCAAGAGCAGTCGTTGGCTCATCCGCAATAATTAACTCCGGTTCACATAACAGCGTCATCGCGATCATTACTCGTTGGCGGAGACCACCTGATAGTTGGTGTGGATACTGACCAAGGCGCTGCTCCGCCGCGGTGATGCCAACTTTTTCCAGCATTTTTTTGGCCAAATCGCGTGCCGCGACACCTGACATATTCTTATGGCGGTGCAGAGTCTCTATCATCTGGTTACCGATGGTGAATGACGGATTAAGGCTGGTCATTGGCTCTTGGAAAATCATTCCCATTTTGTTGCCACGCACATCTGACATTTCGCGTTCAGAATATTCAAGAATACTCTCCCCACCAAGGTCCAGTGCACTGAGCCGACGGATCGCCTTTTTTGGCAACAAATCCATTATTGCCAAAGATGTCAGTGATTTACCACAGCCAGACTCACCAACAATACACAAAGTCTCGCCTCGATCCACATGCAAGCTAACGTCATCAACCGCATGGAGAACACCCGTTGCGAGTGGAATATCAACAGTCAGGTTTTCAACATTCAAGACGCGATTAGACAATATTTAACTCCCAAATTCTTCAGGCCCCCGACTCACCAATGTTTAATTCCTGTTCTCGGGGGCAGTGATGTCTCGTGCACCATCACCCAGCAGGTTAATTGCAAGGACCAGTAAAAATAATGCCACACCCGGTATCGTGATCAACCATGGTTCGAACAACATCATATCCTTTCCTTCTGACACCATAAGGCCCCATGATGGTAAAGGCGGTTGAACGCCAAGACCAAGAAATGAGAGTGCTGCCTCCAGAATGATGGCATGAGCAATTTCTAACGTCGCAATAACAATCAGGTTGTTGACCACATTAGGCATGATTTCTGTCATCAAAACGCGTGTTGTCGAACAACCAACGGCCTCGGCAGCGGCCACGTAATCCATCGACCGTATTTGCAAGGTGGAGGATCGCATCACGACAGCGAACCGGTCCCATAGCAATAGCCCGAGAACCGTAATCACCACCTGTAATGACCCACCGACAATTGCTACAACTGCCAATGCCACAAGCACCACCGGCATTGATAACCGAACCGTGATTAAGAAAGTGACCACCATATCAACACGACCACCAAAATAGCCAGCAGCTACACCAAGAAAGGTACCAATTAAGCCTGAAATTAAAGCCGCTCCAATGCCGATCAACAACGATATGCGCGCGCCATATATCAAGCGCGAGAGATAATCGCGCCCAAGATGGTCGGTACCAAAAATATGCTCCCAACTCCCTCTTGCATCCCATACAGGCGGAACAAGACGATTCATCAGATCTTGGTGATAGGGATCATGTGGAGCAATCAACGGCGCACTGAGAGCAATCAGAATGACCGCCGCCACAATTGTCACCCCAATCAGGACACCCTGATGTCCAAGTATCCGACTCCAAAACACTGAACCGCCCGATTGTATCTCTTGCGTTTTGCTCAATACTTCAGCCATCAGTTTATCCTAATCCGTGGGTCTAGCCATGCATTTAGCAAATCTGCAAAGAAGGTTAGAACGATATAGAAAAGAGAAAAAACAAGAATAAGGCCCTGTACCGTTGGCAAATCATTCCGCGTAATGGACTCCCACGCCAAAAAGCCAGCGCCATGAAGGGCAAATATTGTCTCAACAACAATCGATCCTCCAAGCATAAATCCAAACTGAACAGCGGCCAGGCTTACAACGGGTATCACCGCATTACGAAGTGCATGTTTGAATAACACAACCCATGGCCGAAGACCTTTTGCTCGAGCGGTTCGGATATAATCTGTGCTGAGAACTTCCAACATTCCTGTTCGTGTTAAGCGCATAATCGCCGGGGCGGCGTAATATCCAAGAACGACTGTTGGCATGACAAAATGTAGCCAAGTATCAGAGCCAGATGTTGGCAACAATCTGAGGGAAACTGACAGGAATATGATCAACATTAGCGCAAACCAGAAACTTGGGAGCGCTTGCCCCATTACAGACAGAAAAAGAGCAATTCGATCAATAAAACTGTTTGGTCTAATAGCTGCAGCCACACCAAGTGGCACTGATAGTAAAATCGCAAATGTTATGGCGCAAACGCCCAAAGTCATCGTTGTCGGCAAACGCTCACCAATTAAAGCGCTTACATCAGTTCTGAAATAATAGCTTTTTCCAAGATCACCAGCAGCTGCACGCTGCAGCCAATCAAAATATTGGACTAAAATTGGACGGTCAAATCCGTATAACTGCCTGATAGCCTCAATGTCAGCGTCAGATGCTGTTTCACCAGCCATCGCAATCGCCGGATCACTAGACAGATATAAAAGCCCAAAACTAATGAAAGACACCGTTAGCGCCACCAGGGCTGCTAGGGCTAACCGCTTGAGCGTGTAATATAGCATTTTAGAATACCCATAAAATGAACATGTTAATCAGCTGCGCACCAGAGCGATGCGCAGCTGATTATTTTCTTTACATCCACTTTGCGGTGAAGAAGCGCGGTATTTCATCAGGGGTTGGATTGAAATCAACATCCTTAGAAAAAGCGTACCAAGTGTTGTAAGACCACAACGGGAACATAAAAACTTCACCGGTGATTCTTGACAAGGCGGCTTTATAAGCGGCTTTTCTCACATTTGCATCAACAGATGTGTCACCTATTCCTAGCTGCTTTATTACTTCTGGATCTTTCGAATAATCATCCTTACCACCTGATTGAAAATGGCTCGTAATTGCTGAAACATCATTTATCGAGTAGGAGCCCCATGTACCAAAGTTAAATGGAGAACCACCACTTTGGACTTTATCCCTAAAAGCTGCATATTTCAGATATTCCAATTTAGCCTTAATACCCACAGCATTGAGGTTGTTAATCATTGCCTCAGCATAATCACGATTTCTATAGGCAAGGAATGGGATCTCAAATCCGTTCGGATAACCAGCTTCGGCAAGTAGCTTTTTAGCCTTTTCTGGGTTGTAATCATAATTCGGAACATCTTGTGTACAGCCGAACTGTGATGGAAAACAGAGTGAATTCACGACTATTGATTCGCCCTGCACAAGAGATTTAACAATACCCTCACGGTCAATAGAATGAGCAACGGCACGCCTAACCCGAACGTCATTCATTGGGTTTTTGCTGTGTCTACCCATCGCATCAAAGTTTAAATATCCAATACGCATGGTTGAAGAATTCTTGACGGTAAAAGCGCCTTGCGACTTAATTCGTTCCGCCTGGTCAGGCTTGACCTTCCAGATCCAATCAATACCACCTGAAAAAAGCTCAGCAAGTTGAGTATTGCTCTCAGCAATGGTTCGGATCACGATGTTGCCAATGCTTGCTTGACCCTTTGGACTAGAGGCATGATAGCCATCATATTTTTTGAATTTATAGCGTTTGCCAGGTTCAACGCTCGTGACCTGGTACGGACCTGTGCCCACTGGCTTCAATGCCATCCCTTCAGGACCATTCTTGCTATAATAATCATTTGGATACATCACAAGTGGGCCTGATAAGAATTCAAGCGCTGCGGGAAATTCTTTTTTCAAATTCAGTTGGACCTTGTATTCGCCAAGCTTTTCAGCGTTGTTCCACCAATTCACATTCCGTGCAGGCTTGGCGCCATTTGCCGGATCTCCAAGATAATTCAATGTGAACACAACATCATCGGCGTCAAACTTTTCACCATTGTGAAACTTCACGCCTTTACGAAGGTCAAACTGAAGCGTTTTTGAGTCCACCCATTTGTACGCTGTAGCGAGGTTTGGCAAATACTCGTTGGTTTTTGGATCGCGATACAACAACCCATCCCAGACCATCCTTGAAATCACAATACCTTCGCGTGCTGTATTGTAATAGTTGTCAATTGATTCAAGCTCTCGATCAATTGCAACGTTCAATGTGTCATTTGACTTGCCGGCATGCGCTGCGGTTGACACCCCCGCCGCGAGCAATGCGCCCACAACTAGCTTCGAAAAATGCTTGTTTACAACCATCAAACTCTCCCTTCGAATACATGATTCGTATTTTTTTTACTTTTATAACGGACAAACTTAACCACACCTTTCGATGGGTGTCGAGGCTCAAAAACCGATTATTAAAGTTGCGGGCTCAGAATTTATTTGTGAAGCAAATGACCGCAGAACAAGTTTAACCAAAATTTAGATTGTTGTTTTTGGTTGCATCATCACTTTGCAGTCAACATACTTTTCATCTTTACTCCTGCCTTGTGTGCTTTTCGATGATTGCCAAACCTTGCCACACAAGACAGAGCCTCGGATATCAATTTGACACCAAATACGAATAAAACAAAGACATCTTTTTTGAGACAGAATTCAGGCAAAGATACGGCTTTGCAATCTGTATTCTGGATGCTTGTTTCATGCGTCGCGCTATCAGTTTTAGCTGGGCTTGGTCGTTTACTTGGTCAATATGAGGTCAATGCATTCCAAACAGTTTTTTGCCGTCTATTTTTTGCCTTTCTTGTTATGCTTCCAATGGTCATGCATCTGGGCTTTAAGAACGTTGCAACTGTCCAGATTAAAATATATTTAATCAGGACCCTTTCCGGCATTGTAGCAATGTGGACGTGGTTTTACGCAGTAACACTCATTCCGATCGGTGAGCAGACAGCGCTGAGCTTTCTGGCCCCACTGTTCACAACTGTTGGAGCTGCATTCTTGTTGAGAGAAACGGTGCGTGCACGCCGGTGGGCAGCAATCATCATTGGTTTTATTGGCGCACTTATTATTATCCGGCCGGGCATTATTGAAGTTAGCATTGGGCACTGGATTTCTATATTATCCGCAATTGCAATGGGCTGTTCAGCTTTGGCAATTAAAAAGCTGACAAGTCGGGATAATCCATTAATCATTGTCTTTATTTCTCACATTATAATGATGCCCATGGCTCTTATACCGGCACTGTTGGTATGGGAATGGCACGTCCCCGAGGTATGGTTTATCCTGATTGCCACCGGCCCTTTTGCAGTTATTGGTCATTTCACTCTCGCCAAAGCCTTTTCGCTTGCCGATGCGTCCTTTGTTGTGGGAGTTGATTATGCCCGATTGCCATTTGCCGTAATGTTTGGTTGGATCCTGTTTGGTGAATTAACCGATATCTGGACATGGATTGGAGCGAGCGTGATTTTTGTTTCTTCCTTCTATGTTATTCAACGGGAAATGCGTGCCAAGAAAACCGCCAATAAAAAACGAGCGTTGATGATCGAGAAGGGGTGATACTATGACACAGCCATCATCGAACAAGCTAACTCTGTTGGATTGGCTTGACACTCAAGAAGACAATATGGTGACCCTGCTTAGGGACCTTGTGAACATTGACAGCAACAGCTTTGACAAGGCTGGAGTTGATCGTGTTGCTGACCGTCTTGGTGAGTTCTTTGATGAACAGTCGATCCCATTTGAAACTATTCCAATTGCAACACATGGCGACGGTATGCGCGCGGTTGTGGCTGGCGGCAATGGCAATCGACCTATTTTGCTTTGCGGGCATCGCGATACAGTGTTTCCAACAGGCGAGGTTGAAAAACGGCCGTTTGAAGTGCGTGATGGTAAGGCCTACGGGCCAGGTGTTGCCGATATGAAGCCTGGCCTTGTGATCAACGCATTCATTTTGGCAGCATTCAACAAATTTGGCGGCCACCCAAACCCCCTTGTTGGTCTATTCACTGGTGATGAGGAAATTGGCTCACCAACATCTCAAGATGTGATCGTTGCCGAAGCGAAAAAAGCGCGCCTTGCTTTCAATAGTGAACCCGGGCGACCAAGTGGAAACATTGTTACCAAGCGCAAAGGCGGAATTTTCTGTCATTGTGATATTTACGGTGTGGCGGCACATTCAGGGGGGTTTTTTGAAGAGGGACGTAGTGCAATTGAGGAACTTGCCCGAAAGATTCAAGCCCTTCATGCCCTTACCGATCTAGACCGCGGTATCACCCTGAATGTTGGGTTAGTTGCTGGCGGACAGTCGGTAAATACCGTAGCAGCCGAAGCAAGCTGCGACATTGATATCCGTTATCGCGACAGCGCTGATAGAGATGAGATCTTCGAGAAGGTTCATGAGATTTGCCAAAAAACAAGTGTTGATGGCACAAGCTCGGTAATAGCAGTGCGGGGTGAATTTCATCCGCTAAACCCATCAACTCAATCGAATGAATTATTCGAAGTTTATGCCAAAATAGCGGCCACGCACAATATCACCATCAAAGGTGAACATTCAGGCGGCTGTGCCGATAGCGGCTTTATCGCGGGTGTTGGGACGCCAGTTATTTGCGGAGTTGGACCAATTGGCGGCAATTACCATCGCGCCGATGAATGGATGCGAATTGACAGTCTAACCGAGAGGGCTAAGCTCATCGCCGAAACGATTTTAACCCTTACCAACCAGACCACAAAAACTGGCCTCTAGGAGATGTACGTTTGTCCCTAGAAAATCTCCAACCCCGATTTTAGCACCCAAACTAGTTCAATGCAGCCATGCCATCTCCTGCCGGATCTGCACCACCGTCCAGTTTGCCATCAAGAAGCCGAATTGCATGGACAATCGGCGTGACATAGCTGGCAGCATAGCGTCTAGTCTCGTAGCCCTGTTTGTTTAGTTCGCTCTCAACGCCGCGGAAAATCCGGTTGGTCAATTCAATAACGTTCGAGGTTGCACAAAACCTCGGAGCGGAAACAGCGTCCTGTGCGCTCATACTAAAATCAACCATATTCAAAATAGCCTGCAGTACGCCCATCGTGATGGTGGTCCCGCCAGGTGCGCCAAGCGCCATGGCAGGCATACCATCCTTTGATAGTATCGTTGGACACATGGCGGTAAAGCGCGCCTTACCTGGAGCAAGACTGCCAACACGCCCCGGGCGCGGATCAAACACCATCATGCAATTATTATACATGAATCCCAGCCCATCAGTTATCACGCCCGACGATGACCCAAGTGAATGCGTAACATTGACAATGTTACCCGCCGTGTCTGCCACCACAAGATGCGTTGTGTCCTTGCTCTCAGGGGCACCAGCATTCATCCGAACAACATTTGCTTTGTGCCCAGCGCGGATTTTAGCTGCTGTTTCGACCGCTAGTTCCTTGCTTTTTAGACGTTCAAGCGGCACATCTACAAAATTGGGGTCCCCCATATTTGAGTCCTTGTCGATGGTTGAATATTTCATCGCTTCAGACACCGTTGCAATGTAGCGTGCGGAATTATGGCCCATCGCAGCAAGGTCAAATTGTTCAAGAATATTTAACATTTGCAGGATCATCAGCCCTCCGCCGGGGAGCTGATTGGTGTCTACATCAAAACCACGATAACTGCCTTTTAAAGGTGCAATTTTGGTCGGCGCGCAATCAGCTAAATCATCCTTGGTCAGCAAGCCGCCATTAGCTTTCATGTCAGCCGCAATCTGATCAGCAACATCACCATTGTAAAACACCCCAATTCCTTCATCCGCAATCCGCTGGTAAAGACGCCCCATATCTGGGTTCCGCAGGGTTTCTCCAATATTTAAAAGTGTCCCATCATCATGTAGATAAATCTTGCGGGCAGCATCGAGTTCCTTAACCACAGCCACACGCTCAATCCGGCCGGCCTGTGCAGGTTGCAACCAGAAAGCGTGGACCCTCGGTCTTACCTCAAATCCATCCAAGCAATAATCGATTGCTGGCCTCATTAATGTGCCAAGTGGCATTGTGCCATAAGTTTTAAGAGCTGTATCAAAGGCCTGCAAAGTCATTGGCGAGGTCATCGATTTATACCCAAATTCATTAACCTGACCTTTTAGGACAAATCCAAATCCATCGTCACATTCACGTTCAATCAAATTTTCCCACATATTTGGCGTTACAGCTTTCGGGGCTTTTCCATGAAAATCGAAAAAACTATATTCGCCCATTTCGCGCATAAAAATCTGCATTGAGCCAAAACCCGCAATGCCGCACATTTGCGGATCAACAACCGTTTGTACCATGGCCGCCGCGATCGCTGCATCCATCACATTACCACCAGCATTGAACACATTGAGACCCGCTTCAACGGCTTCAGGTTGGGGTGCTGAAATCATACACCGCGTCATTTATTCAACCCCTGTTTACTAATTTATGACCTACAACAACTAAACCATAGACCTATTTCAAACCAATTTACCAGAGTGCTTGATCGTCCTTTTGTGAAGTTAATTACTTGTCCTTCGAATAATCATAGCGTTAGCATTAGAGTCAGGTTTGGTTGTGAGGGGGTTTAAAATGGATATCACAAAGCTGGATTTTGATGACGAGGTAATGCTAGCCGGGTTGCAACGGTGGGTCATCTGTGAGAGCCCAAGCTATGATGGGTGTGCGGTAAACCGAATGCAAGACCTCGCCGCACATGATCTTGCGATCATGGGTGCATCTATTGAACGGATTACCCCACATCATTCAGTTGGTGACTGTATTCGCGCCCGCTTTTCCCATTCCAGTCCCGACCAACCCGGCCTACTAATCCTCGGCCACATGGATACGGTTCACCCCCTTGGCACGCTCGAACACTTGCCCGTCAAACGTGATGGTAATTTATGTTTTGGGCCGGGTATTTGCGATATGAAAGGCGGCAATTATCTTGCACTTGAGGCTATCCGGCAATTGCACATGATCGGGGCTGAAACGCCACTCCCTATCACAGTTCTCTTCACTTCCGATGAGGAAATTGGATCACCACATACAAGGCATTTAATCGAGGCAGAAGCAGCCCGGGCAAAGGCCGTGCTCATCCCAGAACCTGCTCGGAAAAACAATGGTGTTACATCGGGCCGGTATGCGGTCGCGCGTTACAATATTAGTACCTACGGCAAGCCCAGCCATGCTGGTTTGCGCCTTTCTGAAGGCCGATCTGCCATTCGTAAAATGGCTTCACACATTATTGATATTGAAGCGATGACCAGTGATGATTGCACATTTTCAGTTGGTGTTATGAATTCCGGAAAATGGGTGAATTGTGTCTCATCCGAGGCCACGGCAGAAGTGCTATCCATGTCCAAACGCCAGCAGGATCTTGATGATGGTATCAAAAAAATGTTGGCCTTTGATGATCCTGATGGTGATGTCATGACCAAAGTATCAGTGGGGCTTACTAGGCCCGTTTGGACCGCATCGGAAGCAGGCTTAAAACTGGTTGATCTTGCCAAAAGACTCTCCATCCAGCTTGGCCAGCCCTTCCATCATGAAAGTTCCGGTGGCGGCAGCGACGGTAATTTCACCGGTGCAATGGGCGTTCCAACACTTGACGGACTTGGAGTTGCTGGTGACAAATATCACACGCTTGAAGAGCATATTGAAATTGATAGCCTATCAATGCGTGGCAAGATGATGGCTGGACTTTTGATGGGCATAAACCACGACCTTTAACCAATATCCCGCAAACAAAAATTACAAGACATTAGAATTCATAGGCCAATAGGAGGTCCCTGTGACTGAAACAAAGTTATCCACCCACACTCTAGACGCCTTGTATCTGCGCGATAAAAACCTGGTTGACGAGGTTATGGGGCAGATGACATTTACTGACGCGATGTTCTATCACATCATGGGAGTAGCTCCCTCGCCAGGTCAACGCGCAGTTTTGGATGCAGTGCTCGTTACATTGATGGAACATGGCTTTACCCCAAGCGCTATTGCCGCGCGGATGACTTATCTATCGGCTCCTGAGGCCCTGCAATCAGCGGTTGCCGCTGGATTGTTGAATGTAGCCAGCCAGTTCATTGGCACAATGGAGAACGCTGCAAAGATCCTCGGGGAAATTGACGCCGACCCCGAAGGCAAAGATGCTGCCTGCCGCCGCATTGTCCAGCAGCATCGCGATCAGGGCCAGCATATGCCCGGTTTTGGCCATCATTTGCACCGCCCCGATGACCCGCGCACACCAAAATTATTTGCGATTGCAATGGCGCATGATGATATCAATAAAAAACCGATAGAAATGATTCAACGGCTTGGCAGCACAGTGGACCAAATTTATGACAGACATCTGACCATCAACGCCACTGGCGCCACCGCCGCAGTACTAATGGGGGCAGGGATACCAGTAGGGATCATGCGTGGCTTTGCAGTTATTTCACGCGCCGCCGGTCTTGTTGCACATGTCATGGAGGAGCAAGTTAGCCCAACTGGACGCCATATATGGGATCTCATTGATGGTAGCATTCCCTACACGGGTAAGGCGCTGAAAAAAAACAACTAAACACCTTCCAGAGCGTCCATATGCTGGCAAACGCTCTCACCAAGCGCATTCAGATCATAACCACCCTCCAGCAGACTGATTAACCGCAATGCGCCACTATCCTCGGCAGCATGGGTTGCGGCATCAATGATATCATTTGTCAGAATGCCAAAATCTTCGCTGGCCATTTGCAAACCACCAAGCGGATCTGCCTCATGCGCATCAAACCCTGCCGAAATAATGATCAGTTCTGGACGCGCTTCAACAACTGACGGCAGCAAGTGATCGCGCCATCCAGAGCGCACACTGGCCCCGCCGGTCCCATGGGCCAATGGTAAGTTAAAGATATTCTGGTAGGCGCCCATTTCATCATGCGCCCCTGTACCAGGGAAAAGTGGCATTTGGTGAGATGAGGCGTAAAACAAACTGCCATCATTCCAAAAACAAGCCTGGGTACCGTTACCGTGGTGAACGTCAAAATCAACCACCGCAACCCGGTTGATTCCCCATTTCTCCTGTGCATGGCGTGCCGCAATGGCCGCACTGGAAAACAGACAAAAGCCCATTGCCTTTTCAGGTTCGGCATGATGGCCAGGCGGCCGCATTAAACTAAAAGCGGTGCTCGCCTTGTCAGTCATGACCATATCAACCGCCACACAGGCACCACCAACTGCACGCAATGCGCATTCATAACCCCGTTTGCTGGCCCATGTATCCGCATCTAGCGGTGCCGCCTCTTCCGAAGAGCCAGCAACATTAAACACCATGTCAATATATGATTCGCTGTGAATCAGTTTCAACTGATCACGTTTGGCAAGTGGTGCCGTAACACGCTGCCATGATTGATAATCATCACCAATATGATCTAATATTGCCGCATAGCGTTCGGGCCGTTCGGGGTGGCCCGGTGGCACATCATGCTTGGCTGATATTTCATGCGTAATCAAGGCAGGCGTCATCACATTTTCTCTTTGATAGGCTGAGTTCATTTACACAATATAAGGAGGTAAACTGCTACGTCCACTGTAAGGAAAGAAACAGTCTGGCAGGGACAATTTCACACACCCCAAATGTTTGGCCTCAGACATGAAATGTTTTACATGGATTGTAAGGGTAGGTTTCCAAGATGATTTTTCCAAGGCGAACCTTTCTAGGTAATTCTCGGGGTGTCTTTTTCTTGAAAACCTATGTAAAAGGCACCACATCATACAAGAATAGAATATGAAGGAGCGACGTATGAGCGACAAGACATTTAGCTTTGAAGCCGATACCGGAAAAATACTCGGTATTGTAATCAATTCACTTTATTCGCAAAAAGAAATTTTTCTTCGTGAGCTTATATCGAACGCGTCGGACGCAATTAACAAACGCAAATTTGATATTATTACCTCTGGCAATGCCGCTGACACTTTCGAGGGAAAAATCAATATCGCAGTGGATAAGAAAAATAAAATCATTACGATATCAGATAACGGCATCGGCCTTTCGTCCGATGAAATGGTTGAAACCCTTGGCACCATTGCGAGCTCAGGTACAAAGGCCTTCATAGAATCTACTAAAACGTCGGAAAATACAAAGGAAGTCAACGACCAGTTGATTGGTCAATTTGGGGTAGGATTCTACTCGGCCTTTATGGTAGCAGAAAAGGTAGAAGTTCTGTCAAAAAAACATGGTAAAAAATCCGCCAGTCAATGGACGAGTGATGGACAAAGCGGTTACAGCATTACCGATGCCGAACGTGCTGAAACAGGCACCTCTATCATTCTTTCCCTGCGCAAAGAAGCCAAGGAATATCTGGAACAAGAGCGCATCACACATCTAGTTAAAAAATACTCGGATCACATTGCACAGCCTATCTTCTTTATTGGTAAAAAAGATGAAGCCGTGCAACTGAATACATCAGCCGCACTTTGGACTCGCTCGGCCAAAGATATTTCCAAAGACGAATATAACTCATTCTATCATGGAGTGGCGTCCGCATATGACACACCGTTCGCCACCCTTCACAATAAGACCGAGGGATCTGTTGAATTTACCAATCTGTTGTTTGTTCCCTCAATTGCCCCATTCGATCTTTATGACCCGGAGCGCAAATCAAAATTGCACTTATACGTAAATCGCGTGTTTATCACAGATGATTATGAGGGCTTGGTGCCAAAATGGTTACGATTTGTGCGTGGTATAATTGATACACCGGACGTGGATCTGAATGTCAGTCGTGAAATGCTCCAGCAGAATCCTGCTGTTGCAAAAATCAACAAAGCTGTAGTCAAGCGTGTTTTGGGGGAATTAAAAAAGGGGTTGGAAAAACGGCGCGATGAATATGCCACTTTCTGGAATGGTCTTGGCAGGGTGATTAAAGAGGGACTTTATGAAGATCAAGCCAATAGCGAGAAGATACTAGAGATTTGTCTTTTTCAATCGTCCAAAAACGAAAAGCTAGTCACACTGCAAGAGTATGTTGATAAGTTCACCGAAAATCAGAAAATGATCTACTACCTATCATCCGATGATGCCGACCGCGCACGCCGCAGTCCACATCTCGAGTCTTTTCAGGCCAAAGGCATCGATGTGCTGCTCTTGACTGACCCAATAGATGACTTCTGGTTATCGAACATCAAGCAGTTTTCTGGAAAAGACTTCCAATCAATAGCCCGTGGCGAAGTTGATATATCTGATGTGGGAGACAGCTCAGCTGAGAACGCAGTCTCAGAAGAGGTTCTGTCTGATAAGTTTATGGCCAAAGTCAAACATGTACTTGAGGGCAATGTCGCCTCCGTCCGTAGCTCATCAACTCTAGAAACAAGTGTTGCCCGTCTGGTTGCCGATGAAAACGGAATGGATGCGCAAATGGAACGGATGATGCGAATGCAAAATCCTGATTTCAAAGGCATGCCAAAAGTTCTGGAAGTGAATGCAAAACATCCACTCATTAAATCGCTGAATGCAAAATTGGAAACCGGGGAGTTTGACGGGTCTGATGATTACGCCAAATTGATTTTGGATAGCGCCCTTGTTGCCGAAGGTGAGGTCATTATTGATCCGCGTGAATTTACTCAGCGCCTTACCGATATCATGCAAAAGGCATTGGAAAAATAGAGTATATGAACAATACCTACAATCGGCTCGTCCTCCTTCGATGGGCCGGTTCTAGACAGTCTACATCTGCCGCAGGTCAAGCCTGCCAATTATTTTACCAATCCAGCTTTTCACCTCAATTCGGACCGGCATAACCTGGCTCTTGAGTGGACGAGCAAAAAATACCTTAACTCGCCCGTTTTGATCCTTGTTTGACCGCCATTTTGGATTAATTCGGTGACCACCAATCGGATCAAATTTAACGTCGCAGACCATCGCACTGCCTGTAAAAACGCCTGGCCTATCCTGTTCAAGAACGATCTTGCCAATTTTTTCAAAATATATCCGACTTCGACGTCTACCATCATAGATTTCATAACTGGATGTGCAGTCACCGGTTTTTTCAATCTGGTTTAACAAACGCAAAACCGCACTATAGGGATCAAGCACATTGACTTTCATCCGGTCATCAAGCGGATGAACTTCGGTTAAGTCCAGCTCAGGCACACGGGTTTCACTGACTACGCTACTAGTATCGTCCCAGATAACGTTACTATTAACAACTTCTCTTCCAGATATACGTTCCATTAATAATGTTTTTGGGGCCCATCCGGTGTCTTTGCGAACTAGTTCAGCAATTGAACGGCTTCTGAAGCCTCGAAAAAAGGCGATAACCCCCTTGCTCGCAACATGCGCAGAAATGCGAGCATCATCCTCAGCAAATTCATAATCAAGCTGGCTTTTCGCGAGCGATATGTTTCCCCAGCTGACGTTATAAACAAGTGTTGTTGGCTTATAAGATGCTGACACATCGCCAACTACAAAAAAAATTAAAAACGTTGCAACCAATTGCCACATAAATGAATACTCCTGAAGATCAAGTTCATTTTAAACCTGATTAGAACAATCTGCTAGCTAACAAATTGTACCTACCTCGCATCAAATAATAATAGTCATCACAGCATGTAAACATTACTTGAAATTGAGAAAAGAGCTATAGTACGTATCAGTACAAACCGCCCAAATCTGAAAGAATAAATATGGCAAAATCTAAACCGGATGATCGCGATTCTATTATTCGCAAATTCCAAAAAATCCATGGTGGCAATTTTGATTATTCACAGGTTGATTACATAAATCACACGACAAAAGTAACAATTATTTGCCGGCAACATGGGCCCTTTGAACAGCAACCCCGCCTTCATCTTCGCGGGAGCACAGGGTGCAGACAGTGTATCGCTGAACGCAGAAAGTAGGCGTAGATACGAGGCTAGTTCAAGGTCATTTAAAACATCAGGCCATTGCGCTTAAAATTGGACAATATCGTTACATATACCAAGTCAGTGAATATCTCTCGATTGTCCCATGGCAACATTAAGTTTTTCAATGTTGAAACCAGCCGATTTTACAGAGTTCAATATTACCCCCTCGCGCCGCGTAATCAGCTCAATTGCATCCGGGATTTTTGTTATCACATCTGCTGGCACCATAACCGCACCATGTTGATCAGCATGAACAACATCATTCGTCTGGACAGTTAGTCCAAATATCGTGACCTGACAACCAATATCGACAAGGTGCACAAATGCATGACTTGGCCCTACTTTGCCACCAATTAAATTAAAGTCACGCGCACTATCAGGCACATCTCGGAATGATCCGTTTGTTACCGCCCCAACAGCGCCAAGACCCTTATGAATATTCGTTTGCACCTCGCCCCAAAACGCACCAATGCCAGGCTCAGGGTCAATGTCCTGAATAACCGCAATTTTGGGCCCGGGCGCTTTTGCCACATATTCGTAATAAGCAGAGCGCTTTTTCGCCATTTCTGCATCGCTCTCTCCAGATGGCAATGCGGCACGAATAGTTGCGGTGCGAGCAAAACCACAGACGGGCGGCAAGCTAGGATCAAGGCTGAAGAGATGTTTTGTTGTAAACCCAAATCCACGCCGTTCTGGACAAACAAGTTCCAACGCATTGCATATGGTGGGAGTGTCCCATTTTGTTAGCGTTGCAAGATCAGCTTCATTGACACTGAAATCCATTTTACACCCCTCTACAACGGAAATTTAGAAACCGAGCATAACCGAGGGTTTCACAGATGGGCAATGGATAATAATTTTTGATAAATCTAAGAAAGGCAATAAGAGATACTGTAATCAAAACACGCGTGCGGCAAGTTGTTGGATAAACAATAATGAATGATAGGAAGATCATCATAGGGATTGCCGTTTAGCCGTGCTATATGAGGGTAGGATCTAAACCTTAGGATAATAGTTATGTTCGGCAAATTTATTATTTTCGCCATTCTCGCTGTATCTTTGTATGCACTTTTTATCAGGTTAAAAATGCGCATTAACGGTTCACCTACCAAAGAAAAAACACAGCTTGAGAAACATTCCAAAAAACGGTTTTTTGGTAATGATATTGGGTTAAATAAGATCCACCTTATCATCAGTTTTCTGGCCGCCCTTTATCTTATTTGGGCAGTAATAACTCTTTATAGATAGCCGTACCCATTCTGACTAAAAGTCCTTGAAATTGACCACTGTATTATCTTTGACCTTAGCCCTTTAAAGGATTAGCTTCGCAAATATGTTGTCATCAAACACAACCACTGGAGCACTCTCGGAACAAGTTTTAAACTGGCTAATACTATTGATGCTCGGCGTGATCTGGGGGGCAAGTTTCCTAGGAGTTGAGCTCGCTCTCACCGGTTTTGGGCCGATAACTTTGGCAGCCGGCCGGGTTGGCGTAGCGGCAGTCATTCTGGTGACGATTACAATAGTCTTTGGCGATGGGCTTCCAAGGTTTCAAAGCAAGACAGATAAGCGAATCTGGCTACATTGTCTGGGTATGGCGCTTTTTACTAACGCTATTCCTTTCTGTCTTTTATCTTGGGGGCAGCAAATTGTAACATCGAGTTTTGCAGGCATCAGCATGGCGGTTGTTCCACTTTTTGTATTGCCATTGAGCCACTTTCTCGTTCCGGGTGAAGTCATGAGCCGGATTAAAACCATTGGATTTTTATTCGGTTTTGGTGGGGTAGTCCTACTTATTGGCGGCGACAAAATTCTAGCCGATGCTCCAACATCACCCCTTATGCTAACTGCGCAAATGGCCTGCGTCATAGCCAGCTGCTGCTATGCAATTGGCAGTATCATTACTCGTCTATGCCCAACGATTAGTGCACTCTCCTTTGCCGCGACAGGATTATTGATTGGCGGGGCAATATTAATACCGACAGCGCTTATTTTTGAGGGTGTTCCGAGAAATATAGATTTTGGTATAGCTCTCTTTGGCCTTACTTTTTTGGCAGTATTTCCAACAGCGGTGGCCACAATTCTTTTGACCATACTTGTGCGCCGCGCTGGCCCACCTTTTTTATCTCTTGTCAATTATCAGGTGCCGGTGTGGGCAGTTATTATTGGAGCAGTTATTCTGAACGAGACCCTTCCTGGCCACTTCTTGATGGCACTAGTGGTCATTCTATCAGGATTGTTCATCTCACAACTTGGTTGGCGCCGTGTCAACACAAAGCGCACCTTACCGAAAACATCCAATAGATAGACTTAATATAAAAAGCTTAACCTAGTGCCCAAGGATCTGACTTAAGAAAAGCTTCGTGCGGTCAGATTGGGGGTTATTAAAAAAGGCTTCAGGCTCATTCTGCTCAATAATTTGGCCTTCATCCATAAAGATAACGCGGTCAGCCACCTTTCGGGCAAAGCCCATTTCATGCGTCACACAAATCATTGTCATGCCGTCCTCTGCAAGCTCAACCATTGTGTCAAGGACCTCTTTGATCATCTCAGGATCCAGGGCAGAGGTTGGCTCGTCGAACAGCATCAATTGTGGCTGCATGCAAAGTGCGCGCGCAATTGCCACACGCTGCTGCTGTCCCCCCGACAATTGACCGGGGTATTTCAGTGCTTGCTCCGGAATCTTAACTCGCGTCAAAAAATGCATCGCAATTTCTTCTGCCTCTGCACGTGGGGTCTTTCGCACCCAAATGGGCGCCAACATACAGTTTTCAAGAATTGATAGGTGTGGAAAAAGGTTAAAATGCTGAAAAACCATTCCGACCTCACGGCGAATTTCATCAATGTTTTTTACATCATTATTTAACTCAATGCCGTGAACGTTTATATCCCCATCCTGGTGTTTTTCCAGCCGGTTTAGACACCTGATAAGTGTCGACTTGCCAGAGCCCGATGGTCCACATATGACAATACGCTCACCTTTTACTACCCTCAGATTTATGTCCCGAAGAACGTGAAACTGACCAAACCATTTGTTCACATGCTCCATAGAGACAACAATTGTCTGATCAGACGAGGTTTTTTTATTTTTTTTCCTGGCAACTGATGTTTTTACCATTTAACTAGCTCCCAACTCTGACAAATGGCGTTATTAGTGGCCACGGTCTAGTTTACGTTCGATGTACATGGAGTATCGTGACATTCCGAAACAAAAGACAAAGAAGATTAATGCCACCACAAGATAACCTGTTGACGCTTGTACAGGCGTTGACCAAGCAGCATCAGCAATAGTTGACTGTGTTGCTCCTAGCAAATCAAAAAGGCCCACAATGCTTACCAATGATGTGTCTTTAAATACGCTTATGATTGTGTTGACTATACCTGGCAAAACGCGAGTAAGCGCTTGCGGTAATATGATCAGGCGCATCGATTGCCAATAAGACAAACCGACCGCATCTGCACCTTCATATTGACCCTTGTCAATAGCCTGCAGCCCTCCTCTTATGACCTCAGCCATATAAGCAGACTGCCACAGCGTGACACCAATCAACGCCCTTAATAAAGAGTCAAAATTTACACCTTCAGGCATAAAGAGTGGTATCATCACTGACGCCATAAACAGTACAGTTATGAGGGGAACCCCTCTCCAAAACTCTATAAATATTATCGATAGTGTTCGCGCAACAGGCAAATTTGAGCGGCGGCCAAGAGCCAGCAAGATACCCAACGGCAGAGACACAACAATGGCGGTAGTCGCCACCACTAGAGTGATTAAAAGGCCACCCCAATCCCGCGTGTCTACTTTTGACAAATCAAAATCTACACCAACGCTGACCAGTGCTGCAGCAAAAAAAATGAAAAACCAGCCCGCAACACCCGCCACCTTAGACAAATCTAAAAGAGGGCCTGTTATCCAGCCCATTTTTCCAGCACGGCCAAAGGAAATCAGCGCGAGCCCAAGTATAGTATTCACTCCAACGCTAAATTGTGACAAACCGAAACCGCCACCAGTTAACATAACTGTGGCAAATATTGGATAAATTGTCAGAAGGACAGCCCCAACAAATTTGCGATAGGGCAACCTGTCAATCATAACCCAACCTAAAAGAATTGCCCCTAGAAGATAGGTTGAGTTGACACGCCAAAGTGACTCATTCGGATAAGCTCCGTACAAGATAAATTTCGTTTTGGCTATGATGTAAGGCCAACATGCGCCATGCCAACCATTTGGAAGTTTGCCTCCCTGTTCAACAGTCCAACAAACTTGGCGTTTTTGTTCCTCAGGGTCCTGCCAAACGGCAGAAAAGATTGCAAAGTCCAAAAGTCCATAAACTTGACCAACAAAAATGTACGCCACAAACGCTGTGAATATCGCCATGAAAATTGACTTCACTGCAGCACCCAAGGTTGAATAATCAAGCATGCTGGCAAAAATATTTTCATATAGCCAACCAGCAGGGCCCGCGCTTGTGATAGGTGGCGGCAGTATTGGCGCATCCTCTTGGCGAATAAATGCAGTTTCATTATTAGTAGCGGCATGGCGCTGCTTTCTAGTTCCGTTTGAAACCATTCTAACGCTCCACCAACTTTACACGGCTATTATACCAATTCATAAAAGCGGCCGTGATTAACGAAACAGTCAGATAAACCATCATCATCATAAAAATCATTTCGATTTCTTTACCAACTTGATTTAATGCGGTGCCAGCGAAAACCGACACTAGTTCGGGGTAAGCGATAGCAACCGCTAAAGATGAGTTTTTTGTAATGTTCAAATATTGTGATGTGAGCGGTGGAATTATCACGCGCATCGCCTGAGGAATAACAACTAGTCGTAGTGTGAAATTCGGACGAATCCCCAATGCCGACGCCGCTTCAGTCTGGCCTTTACTAACCGCGAGAATACCAGCTCTTACAATCTCAGCAATGAAAGCAGCGGTATAAAGAGATAAGGCAAGCCAAACGGCTATCAGCTCAGGAACTAATATCATCCCGGAACCTGCTTGGTAGCCACGTCTCAGCATTGGGCCAGTATCTTTAAACTCTGGTAAATTCCAATCAAGCGGGCTGTTTGTGGCTAAGAAAGTTATCAATGGTATGACAATTATAAGAGCTGTACCAATTAGAAAAACGGGAGTGATTTTACCGGTTTGCGCCTGAACTCTCTTAGCGTACCGGCTGACACCAAACGTAATTAATATTGCAAGAGCAAAGGCAATGACTGAATAAACAAAACCCTCTTGAGGTAGTGGAGCGGGCAAATACAACCCTGTGATATTTACCCCAATCAGATCAGGTATAATTTCTAATTTTTCCCTTTTACCAGGCAGTGCTCTTAGTACTGCAAAATACCAAAAAAACAACTGCAAGAGTATCGGTATATTTCTCAACATCTCGATGTAAGTAGTTGCAAAAGCCCTGAAAACGATATTTTTGGAAAGTCGCATTATTCCCAACGTGAAACCAATTACAGTTGCTGCAACAATACCAAGAATGGCTACCAACAATGTGTTGGCTATTCCAATAAAATACACATCCAGATAAGTGGAAGTGCCCACCTTATAATCAAATAACCAAGTACCAAACGTTTGACTAATCTGAAACCCTGCAGTGCTGCTTAGAAAAGCAAAACCAAGCGACTTACCCTGATTACTCAGGTTCGTGAGGGTATTATCAGTCAGCCAAAAAAAGGAAAAAACAAGTACCGCAATCAGAACAACTTGGAAAAAAACACCACGCACATTGGCATCATTCGCGAATTTCGAAAATGTGTTGGATTTCCGGTTCATTTTTGATCGCTCAAAACTAATTTATTTACAAATTGAAAAGCGCCCAGCTTCTGGTCGGAAACTGGGCGCAATTTTACTCAATATTTAGCGAATGGGAGCTGCGTAGAGGATTCCACCCTGGCTCCAAAGTGCGTTAACACCGCGTGCTAGCTTGAGAGGTGTGTTTGGTCCAACATGCTTCTCATAGCTTTCACCATAGTTACCAACTTTAAGAATGATGTTGTAGGCCCAATCGTTCGACAAACCAAGTTCCTCGCCAAACTTTCCCTCTTTGCCTATCAAACGTGCAACACCCGGGTCTAACTTGCTGCTATATTTCATGTTATTCACGTTTGCTGATGAAACACCCATCTCTTCGGCGTTAATCATGGCATTGAGTGACCAACGTACAATGTTAAACCACTGATCATCACCTTGGCGAACCACAGGACCCAAGGGCTCCTTTGAAATGATTTCTGACAAAACCACGTGATCATCGGGCTTAGTCAATTTGCCGCGCTGTGCAGCAAGCCCCGAACGATCAGTGGTGTAAACGTCACAACGGCCAGCATCGTAAGCAGCTACAACCTCATCAGCCTTCTCAAAAGCAACAAGATTAAAGCTCATACCGTTCGCACGGAAATAATCAGTAATATTGAGCTCAGTTGTTGTACCAGTGTTGGTACAGATATTAGCACCATCCAGCTCTGTCGCGGCCTTCACACCAAGTGCTTTTGGAACCATCATACCTTGACCGTCGTAGTAATTCACCCCTGCGAAATTCAAACCCAATTGTGTGTCGCGGGTCATTGTCCAGGT
The DNA here is from genome assembly GCA_003212345.1 of SAR116 cluster bacterium AG-447-A06. GTDB lineage: Bacteria > Pseudomonadota > Alphaproteobacteria > Puniceispirillales > Puniceispirillaceae > UBA3439. The sequence continues at coordinate 52,184 of QCPZ01000003.1, read as the reverse complement.
TGTGTTACGAGAGAGAATATCAACTTCACCAGAGCTCAGAGCGGTAAACCGCTGCTTAGCCGAAAGAGGTGAGAATTTGACTTTACCGGGATCTCCAAAAACAGCTGCTGCAACGGCACGGCACATGTCTACGTCCAAGCCTGTCCACTTGCCATTATCATCTGCATTTGAAAAGCCAGGAAGTCCCTGCGATACGCCGCACTGGATAAATCCTTTGGCTTTAACGGCCTCAAGAGTTGTCGCGGCATTTGCTGACGCAACTGACCCAAGGCCCAGAGCTGCGCCACATAGCACAGATAGAATCGAAAGTTTTTTCATAATGTCACCTTTGTGTAATATTCATCGAATATAGTAAGGGCCGCATCCTATGTTCCTGTAGACGGTAAGGCAATGAGAAAACGGACTATGCCCCCTCCAGTCTGTGGTTTTGCTATTACGGTTGTCATTTTGAAGAACAAAGTCTCAAAAATTATACTTTTTGTGAGGAAATTATCGCACTTTGTATACAAAACGCTCATAAAAATTGGTTTTCAAGTTTAGAAAACGTAGGGCGATTCCGTTACCTCGGCGATTCTATCTTGCTGGTCATCTCGAAGCCAGTAAAGTGGTCTTTAACTCAACAGATTGACAACCCGAGCACACCGGGCTCGGAGAATGCCACTTTTTATCAAGCCGGACACAATTATCAAATCCTTTGAGGTCAACCTTTTTGTTAAAACATTTTACTCAATCATTTTTAAAAGCCCCCGAGAAATTTGGAATTTTGGTCGCTCTTCTTGGGGTTCTTGTTCTTACACCTGATACTCTTGTCATCAGAATTTCCGCGCTTGAGCGATGGCCTTTATTGGGATGGCGCGGCTTGTTGATGGGCATCGCATCGCTAATAATTTGGCGAACATTGTTGGCAAAAAACCCCTCAAGCGAATGGCGCAGCCTTTTTAGCTGGCAAGGTATTTTAGTCATAATTGCTTTCAGTATGAACTCCGTCACCTTTACACTTGGTATTGTCGAAACTTCTGCCTCCGTGGTTCTTACCGCAGTCGCGACGATGCCAGTTTTCGCCGCTGCGCTCTCGTTCCTGATACTCCGTGAGAAACAAGGTTGGCTTGGTTGGCTTGCGATTTTTGCCTCAATGTGTGGTGTGACTATCGTAGTCATGGATGGCAATAACGCATTTGCTAGTCCTGAGGGATCAGTCGAATTGGGTGCAATGTATGGAGTCCTCACAGCTATTGGCTTAGCATTTACTTTCACTATGGCACGGAAATATCAGCAGCTCAGTATTTTACCTGCCGCTGCCGTGGGAGCAATGATCAGTGGTTTTATTGGACTTTGGCTGAGCGATATGAGCGCGATTACCGAGGCACCAATATGGCCAGTTTTAACAATGGGCCTGATTATCCTTCCAATATCATTCACGTGTCTGAATCTTGCAGCACGTTATACAAGCCCAGCGATCGTGAGCCTTTTGATGTTGCTTGAAATGGTATTAGGGCCGTTTTGGGTCTGGCTCGGTATTGGCGAGAGGCCCACCCCCACAATGATTATTGGTGCAGCAATTGTATTTGTCACCCTGACTCTTCACATCTTACGCACCCAGTGGCGAACACAGAATTGAAGTACAGAACTTATAATTAACTTTCGTCAGCCAAGCCGGAGAGTGATGACACCTGCCATTTTTCGTCAGGAGCGTTTGGTTCACTTAAAAGGTTTGCCCCCAGAATGCCGGTAATGGCGCAATACTCATCCTTTTCAGATGAGTCTCCGCTTACACCAACAGCGCCAATCACTGTTCCATCACCCAGCAACACCAGAACACCTCCTGGAACCGGTACAAACTGGCCATCAGCAACGTTCGCAAGGGCAGCTTGAAAGCTAGGCCGTGTTGCCAACCGGTCACGGATTAGGCGGCTGGACATGCCCATTCCAAGCGCACCCCAAGCTTTACCGCGGGCAATATCAAATCGCATCAACCCAGAACCATCCTCTGACTGGCTGGCAATAATTTTCCCCGATACATCAATCACAACAACAGTCAGGGGAAGCATTTTTTCAGCTCGCCCCGCCGCTAATGCAATAGATACAATGCTTAGCGCAATATCAAGCCCAAGGCTTGTTTGCAGTCTCATTATAAAATCCTTTTCACCAAAAAATAAAATTTTGATCCACAGCTTCCAGACCTAGTTTTTGGGTGGTAAACTGCCCTGATAACCGGGAACAACAGCGGCAAAATCATCAAGCCAGCCAGCAAGACTAGGTGAGTGGTCTCGCCAATTCACCTGCTGGCGAAAGTCCAGATAGTCGAGCACACAAGCAAGGCCAATTTCTCCCACATCCGGCATCGTACCATTTCGATAGCTTGTCACGGTTGCTACAGCTCCTTTTAATCCACGAATGATCTTGTCTCGTTGGCGCGCAACATAGGTATCAACATATTTATCCTCTGGCCGCATGCGAGTTTCGTATACAACAAGCACTGCCGCATCAAGGATTCCGTCAGTTAACGCGGCACGCCTCAATACATTAAAACGAGCTTTGCCTCCCACTGGAATAATCTTGCCGCCACCAGCCTTAGTATCAAGATATTCCATGATCACACGACTGTCGTAAAGCGTTGAGCCATTGTCTTCAAGCGCTGGGATTTTGCCAAGCGGGTTCACATCACAAATACCAGAGGCAGGATCAAGGGTATTAATGGAAAACTCAACCAATTCATCGTGGAGGCCCAGAACATGTGCCGCGATCTTGACCTTTCGGCCAAATGGGGAAGACGGACTAGTAAAAAATTTCATTTGTTTGTCTCCGGGTCATTAAGATGATAAAAATTGGACAAAGTCACACTTCCTTGCTCAGCGTGAAATCTTGGGATTTAAAAAACATGCCTCTGGTCAGTTTTTTTCATTATTCAGAATGCCAACCTCATGGTTGTTGAGTTTTTCCATAAGCCAACCGCCAATCCCGAGCAACTTGTCATCGCATTCCGGCTGACCAATCAGTTGAACGCCTATTGGCATGTTATTCTTTGAGACAAGTGCTGGTATCGTTAGGCAAGGAAAACCGCACAAACTCCATATGGTGGAACAAACAGGATTTCCAGTATTTCCCTCGCTTAGCAATGGTGCCTCGCCCAAGGCAGACGGGGCGATAATCGCATCAAATTCACCAAAAAAATTTTGAAAATAAGAAATAGCGGCTTCTTTTTGGGTGAGGGATTGATGGTAATCTTTTAAATCAATTTTAGATCCCATATTTAGGGTCTTACGTAATTGAAGACTGAGCAGCTTGGGAGATTTCTGTCTTACATTTGACAGATTTCTGGTTATCTCAAAGTGATGGATTACTTTATGCGCTCTCAAAAAAGCCTCAAAAACAGTCGGCTTGCCATCCTTTTTAATAACACATCCATCTAACGCAGATATCAATTTGTCCATGCCTTCATGGCAATCTTCACTAATTCCTTCGAAATAAGGCATTTCAAACCACAATAATTTTGGTGTCTCGTTGGGTCTGTTGCAGACACCATCAAGCATGTTCGGTCGCGGCCGACAAAAGGAGTTGGCATCATTTGGATCATATTCAGATATGATGTCAGAAATTAACGCAACATCCTCATAATAACGGGAGAAAACACCAACCTGATCCAGTGTTTCTGACGTTTGTAGTACTCCAGATCGGGGCACCATGCCCGAAGAGGGTTTAAAACCAAAAACACCACAGAAAGATGCGGGACGAATTACTGATCCATTCGTTTGTGTTCCGATGGCCACTGGCACATGTCCTGCTGACACCGCGGCCGCAGAGCCCGAAGAAGACCCACCCGGACTGTATTCCATATCGTTCGGATTACGCGTTTCTGACGGATCCATAAAAGCAAACGGAGTTGTAACTGTTTTCCCCAATATTACAGCGCCAGCCTCTCTCAATTTCGATACGATTGTGGCGTCTTGGGTCGGCTGATGCCCCTTAAATGCCAAACTACCAAATTCAGTGGGCATATCAGCGGTGTCGATAATGTCTTTGAGTCCAATCGGAACACCATGAAGTGGTCCTAAAGCTCGTCCACTGTCCCGTATCTCATCCAACAGTTTTGCAGAGGCTATTGCACCTGGAGTGTCGATATATGCCCATGCTTCTAGCTCATTATCAGTTTTCGCAATCAAGTCCAATGCGCCTTCAACAAGGTTTTCAGCGTTTGTTTCCCCTCGCCGAACCATGTCTGCCATTTGCAATGCTGAGATCATCTACTTTCTCGTTTGTTTCGACAAAATGTTGGCCACATAGGCATTCAACAATAGCATGATTAAACAGAAAAGCGCGAGACCTGAAATGGACTCGGGTCTATTGGCGGCGGCGCATCATTGATCAGTGATGAGAGCAGCAAGGCCGACCCTGGCGCCATTGATAACCCAATATGATGATGACCAAAATTAAACCATAGCCCTTTGTGGCGTGGCGCAGCACCAATCATTGGCAGAGAGTCAACAAGTGTTGGCCTCCTTCCCATCCATGGCTTACTTTCTACCTGAGAACCAAGCTGCAAAGCCTCACTCGCGAGCGTTGCGGATTTGCTAATCTGCTCATAATTTGGTGGAGCATCGCGATCAGTCAATTCAACGCCCGAGGTCACCCTTAGCCCCTGCAGCATCGGGGCAACTGAAAAGCCGCCCTCGACATCAAGAATAGGACGACTGAGGTTTGTTTTCGTAAAATTTTTATTCTGATTATCGCCACCGTCTGGGTCTGCCGCATTCATCCAAAAAGAATCCCCTGGGTCAGGAGTTTGGGGCTCAAAGTGAAGATGGTATCCTCGTTCCCATGCCATTGGAATATCATATCCAAGCCAGCCAGCAATTTCGGCAGACCAGGCGCCGGCCGCGAGCACCACATTCTCACTTTGATACAGCCCATTCTCACATCGCACTTGCCAGCCATTATCATCATGTGAGAGACCAATTACACTTGTTCGTTCCACAGCCCCTCCCGAGGCAACAAACATGGCCAAGTATGCATCGGTTAAGTCAGCGGGACTGGAGACCGAGCAGGTTTCATCCATCAGAACGCCTTTGTAGTAGATGGGAGCTAGGCTAGGCTCAATCTGTCGGATTTGCTCTTGACAAAAGACGGTGAATTTCACCCCAACATCTCGCATAACGCTCATTTCAGTATTATATCTGTCAAACGATTCTTTGCTACGAAACAACTTGAACCAACCGCCACCTTGACGCAACAAATGACCAACATCGGCATCCTTGATCCATTTTTTATGCTGATCCAGAGATAAAACCAACAAGGAACGCAAGGATACAGCGGCGTGACGTGCATGTGATGGGAGGCAATGTGACAGAAACCTCATCACCCAGCCGAGCCTTCTGAGAACAAAAAGTGGATTGTAACGCAGCCCGTTGGACCGGTTGAGTAGCAGGCGAGGTAACGTCTTCAAAAGGCCCGGATTATTTAACACATAAACCGACGAATCTGATAGCACGCCAGCGTTGCCATAAGAAGTTTCACGGCCAGGCTCTTTGCGATCAATTAAACGAACTTTGTGGCCATCAAGCTGCAATTTTAAAGCTGCCGCAACGCCAACAATGCCACCGCCAATCACAGTAATTGATCTTTTTATCTTAGCAGGCTGATTGATCATATTTGAGATTTCCCTAATTTTACACTGCTCAATGTCTTCAATTATAATAACCATTAAAAGATCATTATGTTGATAAAGCTCAATGCAATGCCACCAACCAGTGCATAGAAAAATGCCGCGAACAAATTTACACCTAAAACCAAATCGCGCGAGCGCACTCGGAATAAACTCGCTCCCATGATAACTGAGAGTGAGGCAACAGAACTCATCGTGCCCGCTCCCCACCCAATTAGATGCGCTTGCATCAGTAGGGCGGGGTGAACATCGGCATGACCACTACTGAAGACTGCCAAAAACACAGTACTGCTAATTACAGGATGAACTCCAAAAATTGATGCGAGCAACATCCCAAGAGGCGTCACAATCAATGCAAACCAACCCGGAATAGTGCCGTCATATAAACTGCTGAAAAGTGCAGTAAATGCGCCCGTGCGTGTGGCAAAATATCCAATAAGCATTGCCATACTTATTATCAAAATATCATCAGCAATCGTTCTCATATTGGTCGCAGTTTCACCAATTATAAGTTTAATTTGTGCAGGATAGCGGATAAACTGCACCGCTACCAGAATTGGCATCATTACTACCACTGCCGAAAGCGCAGTAAAATTAAACACAAATGCCGATAAAAGCACGACCCCCAATACGATCAAGAGCCTCAATAAAATGGGCTTTAGACAGGAAAATGTCAGCCTGAGTTGCGCGAAGGAAAAAGACCGATTAAAAATCGGAAGCGAAACCGCTGCAAACAGAGTAGTAGTGACCCCACCAATGGCAATAGCCGTCCATGAGTCCTGTTTACCAACAAAGCCTTGTCCAATCGCAAAGGCAATAAAAAAAGGCGACCACGCTGCCGCCGTGACCATGCCACGGAGGGCAGCCTCAGCTGCAATCTTGCGGCGCGCCTTGCTGGCATTTTTTGGCACAGCTGCCGAAAGTAGAGCGAGCGCACCCGTGTTTATGACCCCGCCAAAAACATTCGCTGCTAAATGGAACCCCCCTGATGTCGCAGAGGCTGGTAATTGGGCTAACGCTTCCTGTGTGCGGTGAACAGACGGCATAAGCGATGCAGTTGCCCTCACCAAGGCCATTGTTGGTAAAAGCGCCGTAAAAATTAGCACGTAGCGGCCACCCTCTAGCCACTCATTCCTATCGGGAAAATGATCAAGAAGCGCCCAGCAAACAAAAATTAACAATGCTAAAATAAGTATTGAGTCATGCCGTAAGCGGCCGACTGTTAGAATTGTGAAGCCAACAAAAGCAAATACCCCCAAATTTATTACACCAATATTTGAAAAATTAATAAATTGAGCATTTGTTGATGGGGTGCCACTAACAACCTGCACTAATGCGGCAATCCATGCGATACACAGAAAGCTGAGACGAATGTTGCTGATTGAAAATTTCATTTTATCATAAAGTCTGATCATCAAATCATAAAACAAGTTTGGTTTTTGAAGGGCTCATCTTAAGAGAGCCTGTTGCGCGGTATCAAGCGCCTCTTCTGCGACCAGCCAGTCTTGTTCTGCTTCAATAATAGCGGCCTCAATTTTGGCAAGTTTGATCGAGCACTCGGCAATTTTCTGAGAGTTTTCTCTATCGTAAAATCCGGGCTTGGCCATTTCAACTTCGGTCTGTTTCTTCTCAATTGCCAGCGTTCCCAGTGCCTTTTCTACGCTCTTAACCTTGGCTCGCAATTGGCTTAGACTCTGCCGTTGCTTGAGCCCTAAAGATTGCGATTTAGCGCCGGACCTCATCGATTTAGATTTTTTACGCTGGCCAGCGGGTCCATCAATCGCCGGCCTGGCCAATAATTGTCGCTGATAATCAGCCATATTTCCGTCAAATGGCGCCACCAAACCATCCTGAACAATCCATAATTGATCAGCCACAGTTTCAATGAGGTGGGAGTCATGGCTGACCAAGATTACCGTCCCTTCATAGGCATTCAACGCATGGACTAATGCCTCACGGCTCTCAATATCCAAATGATTTGTTGGCTCATCAAAAATTAGAATGTGCGGTGCATCGATGGTAGCCATGGCCATCAACAAGCGGGCCTTTTGTCCACCTGACAGGCGCTCAACCGGATTATCCACAATATTGGCATCAAACCCTGCACCGCCAAGCCGAGCCCGCAGCTGGGCCGGCAATTCTTTAGGTCGCAGCCGCTGCATGTGCTGATAAGGGCTCTCACCAGCGACAAGTTCATCCAACTGGTGCTGGGCAAAAAAACCAATTCGCAATTTGTTGGATTTCACAATTTTTCCTGATAGAGGTTGGAGCCGGCCGGCCAATAGCTTTGATAAGGTGGATTTGCCCTCACCATTAGCCCCTAGAAGGGCAATTCTGTCATCAGTATCGAGACGCAAATCCAATTTGCGCAAAACTGGTTTCTTGTCATATCCAACAGCCACGTTCTCAAGGACCATTAACGGCGGTGGTAATTCCTGAGGGGTCGGGAAACGGAAAGGGGCCACAGCCTGTTCAGACAAGGCAAGAATAGGCTGCATCTTTTCCAACTGCTTTAAACGTGACTGTGCCTGGCGTGCCTTTGACGCTTTATAACGGAAGCGGTCAACAAAAGATTGAATATGTTTGCGCTGCGATTCTTGCTTGAGTGCCATTGATTGTTGCTGTTCCAGCTTCATCCGGCGCTCGGTGTCAAACTGGTCATAGCTGCCCTTATAATAGGCGAGTTTAAAATTGGTCAAATGCAGGATACCAGTCACTGACCGATTTAATAATTGTCGATCGTGAGATATTACTAGAGCGGTATGCCGATATTTAGCTAAAAACGCCTCAAGCCAAACTACACCCTCCAGGTCGAGATAGTTAGTGGGTTCATCGAGCAACAGCAAGTCGGGCTGGGAAAACAAGACCGCAGCAAGGGCCACACGCATCCGCCAGCCGCCTGAAAATTCATGACAAGCCCTTGCTTGAGCTAAGTTGTTGAAACCAAGTCCAGATAATATTGAAGCTGCTCTTGACTCGGCTGAATAGGCATCAATATCAGCAAGACGTGTGTGAATATCAGCAATGCGGTCCGGTTCTGTTGCTGTTTCAGCTTGGGCCATCAAATGACTGCGCTCAATATCGGCGGTCAGCACTGTATCTAAGAGACTGGCGTTGTTAGCAGGGGCTTCTTGATCAACCCCACCAACGCGAAAATGCGATGGATAATCAATCTCACCTGAGTCGGCTCCCCATTCGCCTCGAATCAGGCGAAACAAGGATGTTTTACCGGTGCCGTTTCGCCCAACAATACCAACCTTGTGTCCGGTAGGAATAACCGCACAGGCGTTTTCAAAAAGTGGTTTACCTTCAATGGAAAAAGATAAATTTTGAAGTTTTAACATGGATAAGACCGATGAACCGCTGTCAGTCATTTGTCAACGAAATGCAGCGCGATTGTGATAAAAAATTTATCCTGTTAGAGCCAGCCCATTAATATCCTCCCAATAGGGAGACTTGCCATAAAGCCCAGCAATAAAATCGACAAATACGCGAGTGCGTTTTGGCAAGATGGTCGTTTTAGGATATACAACGAAAATATCGAACCCACTCCATTGATAAGCTGGAAATAGAGGCTTCAACAAGCCCTTATTAATAGCCTCGTAATGCAAAAACGTGGGTAACGAGACCATTCCCAAGCCGGCAATTGCAAGATCCCGCAGCACATCACCATTATTTGCAGACATGCGCGGAGTAATATGCAGGCTGCCAGACTTACCATCTGGCCCCGTGTAAGACCAATCATGCTGGCTTCGGTCATTCCCGTAGGCTAGCGCTGGCATATTCACCAAATCATCAGGGTGATTCAATTGTGGCCATTGTGCAATTAATCCTGGAGCGGCAGTTGGCACGACACTAACTGACGAAATCTTTTTAGCAATGAGGCTAGAGTCCGTGAGGTTCCCAATACGGATAGCAACATCAAAACCTTCAGCAATCATATCAACACGCTTGTCACTCAAGTCCATCTCGATATGAATTTCTGGGTGTGTGTGCATGAATTGCGCCATCGCCGTCGACATATGGGCAATACCAAAAGAGAGAGGTACACTAACGCGCAAGACGCCGCTAAGAGTTCCACCAGCATTTTGTGCTTCTTGCTCCGCATCCTCCAGCATTACTAGAATACTTTTGGCCCGTTCATAAAATTGCTGGCCGGTTTCATTCAAAAAAAGACGCCGGGTAGAGCGCTGGATCAAGGCTGCGCCAAGCCTTAATTCAAGATCACGCAAGCGCCGACTGACTGCAGAAACCGCAATTCCCATTCGATCAGCAGCCTGTGTCAAGCTGCCTGTCTCAACGATAAGCACAAATGCACGCAATTCTTCAATCTGGCTCATGGTCGAACTATAGTGTATTTTTCCATAAATTAGAAATATATTTTTCTGAATTAGCTCTTTATTTCCACTGCGTAGAAGAATAGAAAAACAAGGCTGTGGGAGACCTCCCCCCTCCCACGGCCATTATCAGCCGGCGTTTATTACTGTAATGAAAAGCTTGCCGGGTATTAGGGTCCATAATATGAATGAAGATCAGCTAGTTATTTTGCGCGTCGATTCCAGCATGCGACAGGTCGGATCAGTGAGCCGTGACCTCGCAGACGAGGCGATGGCTACGTTGCACGCGGGCCTTCCCGATGCGGAAATAGTGTTGCGTGATTTAAAAGCGGGCGTTGGGCATGTGAACAGTGCTTGGCGCGAGGCCAGCTTGGAGACGGCGGGGTCTCGATCGTCGGAAGATCGGGCAATTTTAGCTCAGTCAGATGCTCTAAGAGCGGAGGTCGAGCGAGCCGACATACTTGTGTTTGCAGTGCCCATTTATAACTTTAGCATTCCTGCCGCTCTGAAAGCGTGGGTTGACATGGTTTGTCGTAACAATGTTGATGGAGCGACTGCATTATCAATGCCAAAACCAACATACCGTAAACAGGCTGTCGTAGTCCTAACCTCTAACCACACCAAGGCTGGAGCTAGCGATGAATTCGCCACAAAGTTTTTACGGCACATCCTTACTTTTCTCGGCTGCTCTGTCATCAACATTGTCGATGCAACTGGTCTTGCTGGCGACAAAAACGGAATACTTGCCGCGGCCCATGAAAAAATCCAGGCCATATGCCAAAACGTTGCTTCACAAAACATTTCGGCCGCCGCAGAATGATCACCTCTCATTGGCACCGACACATCGGCACTTAGTCGAAGTACAGTACCCCCCTCTGGGAGACGAGCTACTGCCTTATTGCAGGCATCACTGCGACTGACATGAGGTTAGCGTGTGCGCGAAGTATTGATTGAGGCAAGTTGGAAAAAAAAACTTGCAAAGGAATTTTCAGCCGAATACATGGCAAATTTGAGCCTATTTTTGCGTAGTGAAAAAGCTGCTGGTAAGCGGATCTATCCGGCAAGTGTTGATATTTTCACCGCCTTCAAATTAACCCCGTTTGACAGAGTTAAAGTGGTAATTCTTGGCCAGGACCCCTATCACGGACCAAACCAAGCACATGGGCTAAGCTTTTCAGTTCGCTCTGGCATTGCCCCGCCTCCGTCATTGCAAAACATCTATAAAGAAATGAGCAGCGATATCGGAACGCATCCACCTGCCCATGGCAATCTTGAAAATTGGGCAAAGCAGGGTGTTTTATTGCTTAATAGTGTTCTGACGGTTGAGCACGGAAAGGCTGGTGCGCATGTCGGAAAAGGATGGGAACGATTCACGGATGCAGTAATTAGCCAATTGAACAGCACGCGCAATAATCTTGTATTTGTTCTTTGGGGACGAAAAGCCCAACAAAAAGGATCTAGAGTGGACCCGCACCGGCATAAAATCATAACGTCAGCGCATCCATCGCCATTATCAGCCTACAGTGGTTTTTTTGGCAGTAAGCCGTTTTCTAAAGCCAATAATTATTTGGCAAACCACAACATCTCGCCGATTAATTGGTCTTTGTAAAAAAGCATTAAAGCCCAAAAGGCTGCCAACATTTGATAGGTCCAAGCCTTCCTATCATCCATGCTTTAACTTAAAGATTGAAACATATCTCCAGATCGTCCTCTGCCCCCATTGTTTTTGGAGCCATGAAACTACAAGCCAGAACTTAGTTTTATTAACGAAAAAGGTCAGATAATTTCATGCAAGATAATCCGCGCCTTGGCATAACGCTGATGATTGCCACAACAATTGTTTTTGCCGCTCAGGACGGCCTTTCACGCTATCTAGCGGAAAGTTATAACGTGATTACTGTGGTTACTATTCGGTACATTTTTTTCATGTGTTTTGTGCTAGCCTTTAGTGCTAACCAGCAAGGCGGTATCAGGGCCGTTGCACACACTACGCAATTGCCACTTCAAATTGGACGGGGATTAGTACTCGTTGCCCAGATATGTGTTGCTATCTCCAGCTTTACCCTGGTTGGCCTAGTTCATTTTCACGCAGTATTTGCCAGCTATCCGCTGATGATTATGGCGCTTTCAGCCCCTATTTTGGGGGAGGCGGTGGGTTGGCGGCGATGGATTGCTGTTCTGATAGGATTTTCTGGCGTGTTGTTAATTTTACGTCCAGGATCATCTATGTTTAGCAGTGCCAGCATCATGCCAGTGCTAGCCGCCCTCATGATGGCATCATATGGTCTAATGACCCGGTTTGCCGCGCGCAATGATTCGGCCCAAACTAGCTTTTTCTGGACTGCCATTGCTGGCGGTGTTGCGATGATGTTTATCGGCCCCTTTTTCTGGCGCCCGCCTATTGGCACAGATTGGATTTGGATGAGCTTATTATGCCTTAGTGGCACTGGCGGACATTATCTCTTGATTAAGGCACTTGACGCCACAAAAGCATCAACCATCCAGCCATTTACTTATTTGCAGCTGGTTTTTGCATCTACAATTGGAATTCTGGTTTTTGCAGACGAACTTGACCCGATGCTTATTGTTGGCAGCGCTGTCATTGTTGGATCAGGATTATTCGCATTGCATCGATCACGCCAAGCCAAATTAAACCAATCGTAAAACTATCCTGATTGACCTGCTGGCCGCGGCGCAGAAACAGAAATAGTCATCCAACAATCTTTAAATTGGCCCGTCGTAACCTTTTGCACAATCCATGAAAAATACACGATATCGCCTTTCGCAGTTTCCATGAGTACATCAAATTGCCTTCTGATCTCATCATTACTTGTCTTGCCTTTTGATGACCCCAAGCTATTCCGAATCTCATGTGATTTATGATTTAACAATACGGAATAACCTGGACCTTTTAACATCTGGGCGAAGCGAGGAAACGGACCGGTCACATTACGATTTTTGGGATGCGCAAAACTCCATGTCTGGCGAATTCCAAAATCCGTCTCAACAAGATCGTTATTCTTAAGCCCCATAAGCTGGATAGCAACAACTTCGGCAGGAGCTATGGACGGATCCGGCCTCACAAGATCATCTGCATATGCCACGGCGCAAGCCACCCACCCTATCACAGCTAGAATCCCTACTCGCAAATATCGACTGTTCTTCATTTCCTAGTCCAATCTAAACCCTTATTATTGCAACCATAGACATGGTAACTTATCTCTAACCAAACAACTGCGACATGACGCCTCAATTTGTTACAGTCGACACCAAGGATGGAAACGCTGATGCATATTGTCATTCAAGGAGCCGGGCGCGGCCTTGGGCTTGCCTTTGCACATCACGCTCTCCGCGCTGGTGCCACAAACCTATATCTCACCGCCCGCAATCCACAAGATTGCGAAGGCTTTCGTCAGCTACAACCATCAGAACGCGTCCAATGGTTTAACTTGGATTTTTTGAACTCAGATCAAATCGCCACCACCGGCGAGGGCATCCTTGCTGCCGCTCCAAATATTGACCGTATTATTATAACGGCTGGCATTTTGCATGACGGAGAAATTCAGCCAGAAAAACGGGTTGGAGCGTTAGAAGCAGAGGCGATGTTGCATCTTTATCAGATCAATGCAATGGGGCCTGTGCTGTTCCTTAAATCCTTATGGCCTGCACTGCGCCGTGCTCACCCAATAACCGCGGCCAGCCTATCAGCCCGCGTTGGCTCAATCTCCGATAACCGGCTTGGGGGCTGGTATAGTTACCGGGCCAGCAAGGCGGCGTTAAATCAATATATGCGCACCCTCTCTATCGAGTTAGCACGCTATAATGATCAGGCAAAAATTGTGACATTGCACCCAGGCACGGTTGAAACTGATCTGTCGCAGCCATACCGTTCGCAGGTTGCGAAGGGACAATTGAAAAGCGCGGCTGAAAGCGCTGACCAGCTATGGGCTGTTTTGGACCGCTTATCAGCAGCGGATAGTGGCGGCTTTTTTGCTTATGATGGAAAACCTATCAACTTCTAACTGCGCCTTTCCAAACCCGAAGGCTTTTCCTGAACAGGTCCTTCATTCGTAATCCTGCCTCTCAAAGTTAGAGGTAATTGTGCCATCATGAACAGCGCGCTGGCAGGAGCCGCAACGAAGGTTTTGAACGCCACCCAACCAGCATCACTCGCATTGCGCCAGACAAGCTCATTTGCAATAGCAAGACATAAGAAAAACACCCCCCAACGGCGGCTAAGCAGGAACCATGTTGGCGGTGTGAGCTGGAATTGTGTGCCAAAAAATTCGCGCATCATGGCCTTCCTTACGAGCAATCCTCCCAGCAGGACAGACGCAAAAATTCCATTAAAAATTGTTGGTTGAATTTTTATAAAAACGGTGGCGTTAAAATAGAGAGCGGCAAACGTCAACCCGGCCGACATGACGATTGAAAATAGCGCAAATCTGGCAAGCCGGCCTGTTTTGATCCAGTTCACTCCCATAACCATCACGCCAAGCATCACAGAAATCACCGCCGCAGCAAACAGGCCATATAGTTCAAACACCACAAAAAAACCGACAAGGGGCATAATTTCCAGAAAAAACGACAAAAGCTTCATAGGCGGATAGGATGCCATTTGCCAAAAATTTCCCTACTGCGATACCCATTGGTCAAGATTAAGCGGGCCAATCGTGGCGGCTGCTTTGCCGCGTAAAAAAACAATTGTGACCGAGCCAATTTCAACACCAAATTTGCTTACATAAGCCCGATTGATAGCAACATCCTCACTCTGCCGATAGATCCAATCATCAAAGTGAACCTCTAATTCTCGTCCGTTCATCGTAAGAGCCACATCATAGCTCCAGTTCAAACCATTACCCGAGACGCGCCCATTGGCCCGCCCCTCGACATCGCTGGCCTGCCCCTCATAGCGGACTGTGCCATCATCACCGGTATCAAGCTTATCAATAGTCCAGATACGCTGAGCCTTTTCGCCATCTTCATAAAGAAATTGTTCGTCGAGAACTAATCGATTGCCGCTAACGGTGCCCTGCAAATTGACCCGGAACTGACGTCGCAAATTGCCAAACCGATCTTCAAAAATACCATAAGCGACACTGTGGCCCTCAAAAAACTGTTCCAGAGCGAGGGTTGGTCTCCGTTCTGCAAGATGTGTTATATCTCTTTTGGCGCAGGCAGATAGCCCAGAAAACAATGTAACCAGAACACCCACCGCAAGCAATAATCTTAATAACCCTCCACCTAATACTGCTCCTACTGTTGGTCTTTGTCTGCGCCTCATCTTAATACCCCGCCACCTTATCTATTTTTCAATCATTTCAACTTAATTAAAAACTATATTTGTTACAATTGCCTAACCGGTCAGTGTCAGCATCCCTGTTCAGACTAACTCGTTCAAAAACCGATCGGCATCTATCGTGAGAGACGCCTGTTTTTCGGCGCTCATCCGGTCATATGTCCGATAAATCATCCCAAGTCGAGGATTACCACCAATTTTCTGGCGATTTCGGGCCAGAAAATTCCAATACAAATAGTTGAACGGGCAGGCATCTTGACCTGCTTTTTCTCCCACCTTGTAGCGACAACCTTTACAATAATCCGACATGCGGTTGATATAGGCGCCCCCTGCCGCATAAGGCTTACTGGCTAAAAACCCACCATCGGCAAATAATGCCATGCCCGACACATTGGGCAGCACAACCCATTCATATGCATCGGCGTAAACAATCAAAAACCATTCATTCACCTCTTTAGGCGACAAGCCGGCAAGGAGCGCGAAATTCCCCAATACCATGAGTCGTTGAATGTGGTGTGCATAAGATAGCGCATCAGTTTGCTGAATAGATTGGGCAAGGCATTTCATATCAGTTTTGCCACTCCAGAAGAAATCTGGCAGGGGCCGAGTAGCGTCTAGGAAGTTCGCCATCGCATAGGATGGCATTTTTAGCCAATAAAGGCCGCGTACAAATTCGCGCCAACCAAGAATTTGCCGGATAAATCCCTCCACCGCATTCAGTGGTGCAGCTCCATTGCGATAGGCAGATTCGGCAGCCGCAATCACCTCAAGTGGTTCCAACATACCCGCATTAAGATAAATACCAATATGGCTGTGGTACATCCACGGCTCATCAGTAATCATGGCATCTTGATAGGTGCCAAACTGTGGAAGCTTCTCAGTGATGAATCTGTTTAACACCCTAAGAGCTTGATCACGAGTAACTGCAAAATCAAATCCTTCAAGCTTGCCGAAGTGGTCAGCGCACTTTGTCTGAACAAGGTCCAAAACTTCAGTTGTGATAGCATCTGGGCTGAAATGGCTTGGGGGTGGGATATTTAATCCAGCTTTTGGCGGCTGCCGGTTATCAGCATCGTAATTCCACTTGCCGCCAATGGGCACATCGCCCTCCATCAGAATATTATAACGACGCCGCATTTCACGGTAAAAAAACTCCATCCGCAGGTATTTGCGACCGTCAGCCCAAATCGCAAATTCATCAAGGCTGCATAGAAACCGAGTATCTGGCAGGATTACAACGGGCAGATTGAGCTGTTTTTGCCAGCCAGCCATGTCTTCTGCCAGCCGATACTCACCGGGCGCGGTTACAACAATGCGATCAGGGCCAAAAACATCAATGGCAGCTGCAACTTCGTCCACAAGGCTGCCCGCATTTTCGGGATCATCAAGCTGCCTGTAGGAAACGTTTAATCCTTTATCTTTAAGCGCTTGGGCAAAATGACGCATTGCCGAGAACAGAAAGACAATCTTACGCTTGTGATGTTTGACGTAGGTAACTTCAGCCATTACCTCGGCCATAAGCACAATATCCTTTACAGGATCAATATCCCGCAATGTTGGCAGATTGAAACTCAGCTGGTCCCCAAGAATAAGACGAAGCGTTTTCATGATCCGTTACGTAACGCCGAAAAAGCTGCCAATGCTGCCTCACGCGATGCCTTTACATCAATGACAGGATTTGGATAAGTTTTCCCAAGTCCTACTCCAGCCTTTGCCAATATATCGCTTGGCGCCTCCCAAGGCTTGCATAGATAGGTGTCGGGAAGATTGGCAAGCTCGGGAACATAACGCCGGATATAATCACCCCCGGCATCAAATTTTTCGCCTTGGGTAATTGGGTTGAAAATGCGAAAGTAAGGAGCTGCATCCGCACCGCAACCAGCAATCCACTGCCAGCCAGCACTGTTATTTGCCAGGTCAGCGTCAACTAGGCAATCCCAAAACCATGCTTCACCGTGATGCCAGTGCAAACGCAGATTTTTTACTAGAAACGATCCAACAATCATCCTCACACGGTTATGCATATAGCCAGTTTGCCGCAACTCACGCATGCCAGCGTCAACAATTGGGTAGCCGGTTTGTCCCTGTTGCCAGCAATTTAGAAGTACCGGATCATCACACCAGTCAAAGCTATCAAACCGCGGGTTTAGGTTTTTGCTGGGCAGTTCAGGAAAGTGATATAGGAGGGAGTAAGAAAATTCACGCCAGCCAAGTTCAGACAAAAAATGGTCACAATCATCATCTTGACCAAAACCCGCATCCATCCGGTCCTTGGCGGCGTACCAAACGCTATTGGGCGAAATTTCACCCCAATGCAAATAAGCAGATAGGCGCGATACATTTGGCTTGGCTGGAAAATTACGGTCATTCTTATAGCCATGAAGCCCATCGTTGAGAAAGGCATGTAGCCGGTCATGAGCTGCCATTTCGCCAATGCACCAAGTTGCGGCAAGCCCATCTTTCCAATCGTGTTTGGGCAATAATGCTAGCTTGATAATAGCTCTTGCACCCTCAATATGGTTATCCAATTCCGCAATATTTAAACGAGGCGGAACCGGCAATGGGGGACGTGGCGGCGCCGCTGCAAGACAGCCACGCCGATAAAAAGGAGTAAAAACCTTATAGGGTGTTCCATCCTTTTTTAGCACCTCCCAAGGCTCCCACAAGAGCGATCCATTATGGCTTTGAGCCTTGAGCCCTTGGTCCGCGCATTGCGCCTTGATCCTGGCATCACGCGTGATACGCCACGGCTCGTATGCTCGATTCCAGTGAACGGCATTGGCTGAAATAGCCACAGCGAGCTGGGGAAGGATTTCGGCAGGATCACCGGCCATCACTACTAACTTGCCACCGAGGGCCTGGTCTAGCGCAATCAAAGAATGATGCAGCCACCAACGACTTGCCTCACCCATACGGTGACTGCCTGAGTGGATGTCATCAAGAATATAAACTGGTAGCACCGCGCCAGCTGACGCCGCTGCCGATAACGCCGGATTATCGGCAAGCCTTAAGTCCTGACGAAACCAGTGAATATGAATTGGACCTGACATCGCCATCCCGAAATTAACGAACAACTAACCTTTAACCTGTGGAGCAGATATGGGTCCTGTCCCAAACAAAAACAAGGCAGCTTGTTAATACGAAATTAGTCATTTAATTTAAGTCGTCAGAGCGAAGGGCCCAATGCGACTAACTTTTGTCTAAAATCCGCTGACGAAGGGCAAACTTCTGCACTTTTCCGGTCGAGGTTTTTGGAATTGGCTCAAAGCGAAATTCACTTGGCACCTTGAAGCCAGCCAGGTTTTGCCGGCACCATTTGCGCAATTCATCACTAGTCGTGCTTTTCCCATTAACACACTCAATGAAGGCGCATGGTGTTTCGCCCCATTTTTCATGTGGCATAGCCACGACGGCAACCGCGTCCACCACGGGATGTTTATAAAGCGCGTCCTCTACCTCGATGGATGAAATATTTTCACCACCCGAGATGATGATGTCTTTGGATCTGTCTTTCAACTGGATATAGCCATCGGGGTGTACAACACCAAGATCACCTGAATGAAACCAACCCCCAGCGAACGCACGTTCGGTCGAGGCAGCATTTTTAAAATAGCCCTTCATGACGACATTACCGCGCATCACAACCTCACCAATGCTGACTCCATCACGTGGAACCGGTACCAAGCTTTGCGGATCAACGACATCAAGCCCTTCTAGTGCTAGGTAACGAACCCCCTGCCGAGCTTTTAAGGCAGCCTGTTCTCCATTATCCAACGTATCCCAGTTTGGATCCCAGTCATTGACCACTGATGGACCATAAGTTTCAGTCAAACCATAAAGATGCGTGACGTTAAATCCAGCATCCTTCATCGCTGCCAATACCGCTTCGGGGGGTGGGGCAGCGGCGGTGAAAAACTCAACCTCATAATCCAGCTTTGCGTCTTCAGGCTTGCCTGATACTACCATCGACATCACGATTGGTGCCCCGCACATATGGCTAACACGGTGTTCCAGAATCGCTTTCCAAATATCGTCGGCGCGCACATCACGAAGGCAAACGTGCGTACCGGAAAGGGCCGAAATCGTCCAAGGAAAGCACCAACCATTGCAATGAAACATTGGTAAAGTCCAAAGATAGATAGCCTGTTTTTTCATCGAGGCGGTGAGGGCATTTCCTTGTGCCAGCAAGTAGGCACCACGGTGATGATACACCACGCCCTTAGGATCACCAGTTGTGCCCGATGTGTAATTGATTGAGATTGCATCCCATTCATTGGCTGGCATTTTCCACAGAAAATCGGCATCGCCATCAGCTATAAAGGCTTCATATTCGGTCTCATCGTAGGCTGATTTCGGCCCATCATATTCCGCATCATCGTATACAATCAGGCGCGGAGTGCCCTCAGCCATTTCCAATGCTTCGCGCATGCGCGGCAATAGCGCAACATCGGCGATCACAATTTTGGCTTCTGCATGATCCAATTGGAATGCAATAGTAGCCGCATCAAGCCGCGTATTCAACGAATGCAGAACTGCCCCCGCCATTGGTACTCCGTAATGCGCCTCGATCATGGCTGGCGTATTTAACAGCATCACAGACACTGTGTCACCTGGCCCCAGACCAGCACGATCGAGCACACTGGCAAATTGGCAGCACCGCGCATAGAGACCCGCATAATCACGCCGCAACTTACCATGAATAATCGCCGTATGTTTTGGGAAAACAAGGGCTGCGCGTTCCAAAAATGTCAGCGGCGTCAGAGGCTGATAATTGGCTGGATTTTGGTCAAGTCCAATATCATATGGATTAGTCATTCGTATTTACCCCCTAAAAAAGTCCTTCACTTTACCATTTCGGGTCGCGCTTTTCGATAAAGGCATTAATTCCTTCAGCCGCATCACGATGCAGCATGTTTTCAACCATCACCCGCGCTGCGTAATCATAAGCATCAGCAACTGATAATTCTCGCTGCGCGTAAAAGGCAGCCTTACCGGTTGCAAGTGTAACAGCTGATTTACTGGCAATCTTTTTCGCAACATTGGTCACATGATTTTCCAGTTCAGCCGAGACAATCACTGCATTCAATAGCCCAATATCTGCGGCACGCTCGGCGCTTATCATGTCACCCGTCAAAAGCATCTCCATCGCATGTTTGGCCGCAACGTTGCGCGACAACGCCACCATTGGCGTTGAACAGAATAGGCCTATGTGAACTCCTGGTGTGCTGAATTTTGCGCTTGGTGATGCAAAGGCAAGATCACAGCTCGCAACAAGCTGGCAGCCCGCTGCTGTTGCCGTTGCGGTTACTTCAGCAATCACCGGTTTTGGCGTCTGAAGAATGGCTTGCATCACCGATGAACAACGGGTCATAATCTTCGTAAAGTAGGCC
This sequence comes from SAR116 cluster bacterium AG-447-A06, assembly GCA_003212345.1. GTDB lineage: Bacteria > Pseudomonadota > Alphaproteobacteria > Puniceispirillales > Puniceispirillaceae > UBA3439. The sequence goes on along the minus strand of QCPZ01000003.1, from coordinate 31,499 downwards.
TTGCCCTTATCATCATTGGCTCGGCCTGCGGTAAGTTCCTTCAAATCATGGCCAGCACAAAACGCCGGGCCATTTGCCGCAATTATGACAGCACGCACGCTGGCATCATCACTTGCCAATTGAATAGCATCCCACAAATGATCAAGCATGGCTTCAGACAAAGCGTTGCGCCGTGCCGGATCATTTAGCGTCAACCGCAAAATACCGTGCGGCTCGTGCGTTATTTGCAACAAATCAGCCATGCGATTTTTCCGAACATTATTTGCGATACTTTAGTTAACAACATTCAACTCAAAAATTGTGGGAAAGACAACTATGAATCCTTTTGGCAGTTTTCCCCGCTACTAGCTTGTATCAAGACGCCGCTCAAGCCAGCGCACTCCAGCTGAGACAATTAAAATCACCACCAGATATTCAAGGACAAGGATAGTATAGATTTCCAATGGCCGATATTCAGTAACGACCAGTTCATTCGCACGGCGGGTAAGTTCCTGCATTCCAATCACTGACACTAGTGAAGACATTTTCAGCATGTAGACTAGCTGATTGCCAAGAGCCGGTAAAATACGCTTTATCGCCTGCGGCAAGATCACATACCGCATAGTATTGCGGTAATTCAGCGAGATTGATTGCGCCGCTTCATATTGCCCACGATCAATCGACTGAATGCCAGCCCGAAAAATTTCAGCCTGAAATGCACTATCAGATATGGCCAAAGCCAGCACACCCGCCCAGAACACCGAAATCGAAATGCCAGCGACTTGTGGCAGCCCATAATAAACCCACAAAATTAGCACCAGAATAGGAATGGCTCGCACGAGTTCGACAAAAACGCGGTTAATCGTCTTTGGCGTACGCCGCGCTGAAAGGCCTGGCAAGGCTACAATCAGGCCAAGACATATTGAAATGGAAATTGCAGTCACTGACAAAGCCATTGTGTAGTAGAGCCCATCAATCAGAAATGCCAGGTTTTGTCTGCCAGTCTCGGTCGCTGGACTCACAACATACCAACCCCAGTTATCGGCGCAGCCACCAAGCAACAAAAGGCTGAAAAGCGCCGCGAGGCGAAGCCAGAATGACAACTGGAAAAGACAGGGTTTTATCAAATTCATCTGCACAGCTGCACCGCCTTTAATGTCTTAGAATTTGACTGAGGAACAATTTACAACGATCACTTTTTGGCGCGGTAAAGAATGTTTTTGGTGGCCCGGTCTCAACAATCTTCCCGTGATCCATGAACAACATCATATCGGCAACCTGACGCGCAAAGCCCATTTCATGAGTTACACAAATCATTGTCATGCCGCTATCTGCCAGTTCTTCGATCACATCCAGCACCTCGGCAATCATTTCAGGATCAAGCGCTGATGTTGGTTCATCGAACAACATAATCTTCGGCATCATACAGAGTGCACGGGCAATCGCTACCCGCTGTTGTTGACCACCCGATAGCTGAGCTGGGTATTTATCCAGCTGTTCTGGAATGCGGACCCGCTCAAGATATTGCATAGCAAGATCGCGAGCTTCGGACTCGGGAAGTTGGCGAGCCCGCACCGGCCCAAGCATCAGATTTTCTAAAATTGTCAAATGAGGAAATAGATTAAATTGTTGGAACACCATACCGACGTTATTGCGTAGAACGTCTTGGCCTGCCGGACTGCCATCAACAATTTTGCCATCGATAAAGATTTTACCTTTTTCATGAATCTCGAGACGGTTGATACACCGAATTAGAGTTGATTTTCCTGAGCCAGATGGACCACAAATAACCAGCTTTTGGCCCAGTTCTATGTCAAGCGACACCGAGTCAAGCGCGCAAAACTGACCGAAATGTTTTGAAACACTTTGTATCTGAATAAATGGCTTGTCAGAGGATCTAGTCATATTGGCGTTTACCTATTATATTAATATTCCTCGGACAGGGCAGCGTTAGGCGATGATCACAAAAGGGATCTGTGTAAGCCGCGCCCTAACGCTCTTGTTCTTAGCCGATTCCTCTGTCAGCGGCTAGCCCCGAATCAGACATATGCATGAAACCTGCTTCAAACCTTGCATTGCAGCGCCAATCGCCTATCATAAACCCAGAATCATAAAATAAAGACCCATAACAAAACAAAGTAGTCCAAGGAGACTTTTGATGCGCTTCATGAAAATGATAACCACCCTTTTTACCTTTGCCACTGCAACCGCAACCATGGCCGTACCGTCTTACGCTGCGAGCGTTCTGAGTGAAATCCTGTCCGGCGGTGTGCTAAAAGTTGGCACAACCGGGGACTGGAACCCAATGACGATGAAGGACCCTGCCAATAATAGCTACACGGGATACGACATCGATGTGATGACTGCGCTTGCAAAGGACCTAGGGGTTAAAGTTGAATTTGTACCGACTGACTGGAAAACGCTGGTCAGTGGTGTAACCTCTGGCAAATATCACATGACTGGTTCAGCCTCAATTTCACCAAGCCGTGCGAAAGCTGCTGGTTATTCAAACAGCTATTTTTCCCTGGCAACGGTGCCGCTGACACTGAAGAAGAATTCGGACAAATATGCCGATTGGAGTGATTTGAACAAAGCATCTGTAACTGTTGCCGCTACCCTTGGCACAACACAAGAAAAACAGGTTAAACAGTTCTTCCCAAATGCAAAATATAAAATTGTTGAGGCTCCAGCCCGTGATTTTCAAGAAGTGCTTGCGGGGCGCGCCGATGCTCATATCACATCAAATGTCGAGGCCTATAAGCTAGTCGCAAAATATCCGCAAATGATGGTGGTTCCAGTATCAGCTCCAAAGGCGCCAACCCCAATTGCAATGCTGTTGCCACAAGGTGATCAGGTATGGATCAATTATGTTAATACGTGGATTGCCCTTAAAACCGAGCGTGGATTTTTTGACGAGCTTGGGCGAAAATGGCAGCTATCTAATTAATAGTTTACATATCAATTGCTGCGAAAGAGAGGCACAGTTGGCCTCTCTTTTTTTGGCTGATTTCATACTCGATGGAGATGCGGCACAATGCTTTTCTTATATGATCTAGCGGTCAGCAGCTACGGCTGCAAAACGCGTATTCTACTTCGTCATAAGGGACTTGAATGGACTACTCTTTCCCCGCCCGATGGTTATGGCAGTTCAGCCTATTGCAAAATTGTGCCATCCGGCACCATTCCAGCTCTGGTGCATAATGGCTTTACTCTAGCCGAGTCTGACGCGATTGCCGAATATATAAATGATCTCAACCCTCAGCCGGCAATGCTGCCAGAAGACATCCAAAAACGCGCTATCGCGCGTGCCCTGTCTCGCTTTCACGACACTCGTATAGAGCCTGTACTGCGAGCGTATTTTGCGCAGGTGGCTCCGGCTAGTCGCAGTGCTGACTTCATCGCCCAAAATGCCACATTGTTGCAAAAGCGCTTTGATCAGTTTAACCAGATGGTTGTGCCATCCCCACTTTTAATGGGAAACCAACTTAGCCTTGCTGATTGTGGTTTTGCACCCAGCTTTGCCATTTTGCGCTGTTTGCAGACTTTGCTTGGCTTTGATTTTGTGCTACCGGACCGATTGACGACCTATGAGACTGCGCTGGTTGCTCACCCATCAGTTTGCAACGAGTATGATGATTATGTGGCCATATTAGAAAAATGGGCGGCGGCTAAATGCAGTGAGACGTAATCCCGCGGCAATCCCCATTGACCTAAATTTTGTTTCAGGCCTAATCTCAACATCAACCCGCATTCAAGTCCGGTACCGAAAAGCCCATATTTCGCTTGTTAGAATCGCAATTGGTAATACATGACGCTATCATCGTCCTTTCAAAATCTTAAGCCTCAAATGCGCGCAACAATCCTTATGATTGTGGCTTTGTTTATGTTTGCTTGCATGAGTGTTTTTATTCGTCTCTCCACCAACAGCCTGCCAGTTGTAGAGGTAGTTTTTTTCAGAAATGCGCTTGCCGTCATGTTACTAATGCCGTTAATCATGCATACCGGTTGGTCTAGCCTGCGCATGAATAAGCCAAATTTATTTTTCTTAAGAGCACTAATCAATGTAGGCGGCATGTTTGCCGGCTTTACCGCGTTGACCTTGATACCCTTAGCCCAAGTGACAGCGCTCAGCTTTACTGGACCGTTGTTCGTAACCATTGGTGCGGTTCTGTTCCTTGGAGAAGTCATTCGCGCACGCCGTATTGCCGGAATTGTCGTTGGTTTTTTTGGCACGCTTATCATTCTACAACCGGGTTTTACCGAAATTTCATTTGGCGCAATGATGGCCCTTGCCAGCACCCTCTCGATTGCCATGGCTTCACTGATTGTAAAAAAGCTGACAGCCACCGAAACACCCGAGGCAATCGTAACATGGATGGTTGTCATGCAATCACCGCTAGCCTTGATACCAGCAATCAGCGTTTGGCAATGGCCAACGCTCGAGGCTTGGGTCTATTTGTGGGCCATGGCATTGACTGCAACGATTGCACATCTATGTTTTACCCGCGCATTTCGGCTTGTTGATATTACCGCCCTGCAACCATTGGAATTTATCAAATTACCGTTTACAGTTTTTCTGGCGTGGATCGTTTTTGCAGAATGGCCCGGTTTGTGGACCTGGGTTGGAGGGACAGTGATTTTTGCCTCAACCGTTTATATCACTCAACGAGAAGCAAAAGCGAAAAAATCGATACGCCCCAATGCCGGCCTTCGTGAGACAAAGTTGTAGTACATTCAGATAAATAACTACGATTTAACCGCCCAGAAAAGTGGAAATCCACAATCAAAAATTGTCAACTCACCGTCAGGGGTAGCTCGACTTTTGGGGTAAATTACAGGCTCACTTTGTTTTACTAGAGTTACCTGCTCCTTATTAATTGGTAATTGATAAAAGGCCGGCCCATGCAATGATGTGAAGCCCTCCAGGCGATCAAGTGCACTTTCCCCTTCAAATATATGGGCAAGACATGACATTGTGTTTGGCGACGTGTATATGCCCGCACAGCCACACGCCATGAGTTTTGCTGTGTCTAAATGCGGAGCACTATCCGTGCCAAGGAAAAAACTTTGATCACCAGATACCGCTGCTCTGACAAGGGCACGACGATGACTCTCTCGCTTGGCTACTGGGAGACAATAATAATGTGGCCTGATCCCACCCGCAAAAATATGATTACGATTAATAAATAAATGGTGCGTCGTGATTGTAGCGGCAATTGTTTTGCCACCGTTTTTGACATAATCAACACCATCACTAGTGGTCACATGCTCTAGCACAACTCGTAATTCTGGGATGCGGCGACGCAATGGGTCAAGAACTGTCTCTATAAAGACCAACTCCCGATCAAAAATATCAACTTTCGGGTCGGTCACCTCGCCATGTACACAAAGCGGAAGCCCAATGCTAGCCATCATTTCAAGGACTGGCATAACCTTTTCCAGGTCGCGCACACCTGATGCTGAATTTGTGGTTGCCCCCGCCGGATATAACTTGACCGCATGAACAAGCCCTCGCTTTGCCGCGTCAGCCACGTCATGAAGTTGAGTGGTTTCGGTCAGGTATAGTGTCATCAGCGGGGTAAAATGATGTTCGGGGTTAAGACAGGACAGAATGCGATCACGATAAGCCGCTGCATCAGCACCAGTCACAACTGGTGGAATCAAATTTGGCATAATAATCGCCCGGCCAAAGTGGCGAGAGGTATCATCTATTACCGCTGCAAGCATTTTTCCATCACGGAGGTGCAGATGCCAATCATCTGGGCGGCAAATAGATAATTGTTTCATACCATCCCCCTAAATTTTCTAACGAAAGGCTTATCGACCACTCTAATTAAATCACTCTTCTGAAATCACCAATATTTGTCCGAAAAAAATCTGTGACAAACGTATCAGGCATTGGCAATTCCAGTCACTAGATCTACTTTTAACAAGGTTCCCGTTTTTTCACCCAAGAGTTTTTTTGCAGGTGACAATTTCTTTGGCACAAAAATAAACAGAAAAGCTTTTCCATTTTTCAACGCGTATTCGCCGCTAATGTAAACAAAATATCTGGCAAAACACAGCGAAAACCAATTAAATTTTCGGCATTAATAATGTCTAAAAATATGGTATGTAATACATACAATTTTCGCCGAGCCAAAGCCTACTAAAACCCCGATATTCTTGGGTTTACACTATGACTTATAGCCGCTATAAACGCGACGGTTTTGCGCCTCTCTTTTTTTACCGAGTATAGCGCTTTTTTTCAAAATAAGAGGATATCTTTATGCTTACAAACGCAATCCTGCCAATAGCCTTTGGTGCATTGGGTATGGTCGCTGCCTTTATGATCTACGCCAACATTGTAAAGACACCATCCGGCGAAGGCAGAGTAAAGGAAATTGCCGACGAAATTCATCTTGGTGCCATGGTTTTCATGGCCAGCGAGTACAAACGTCTAGCAATCTTTTGTCTTATATGTATTGTGGCGCTATATGCTAGCCTTGGAGCTGACACCGCAATAGCCTTTACCCTCGGTGCACTTTGTTCTGGCACTGCCGGCTATATTGGCATGTACTCGGCAACAAAAGCCAATGTAAGGACGGCAGTTGCAGCCAACACAAAAGGAGCAGCAGCGGCCCTTAACGTAGCTTTTTTTGGCGGGTCAATCATGGGATTGACTGTGGCTTCAATGGGCTTGCTTGGGATTGGATTATTATACCATTTCATGGGTGGAACGGCGCACGGTGTTGAAGCTATTGAAGGCTTTGCAATGGGTGGATCGTCCGTTGCGTTATTTAGCCGCGTCGGTGGAGGCATTTTTACTAAAAGCGCGGACGTAGGCGCCGACCTTGTTGGCAAGGTTGAAGCTGGTATTCCCGAAGACGATCCTCGCAACCCTGCCGTCATTGCTGACAATGTTGGTGACAACGTTGGAGATGTTGCCGGTATGGGTTCAGATATTTTTGAATCGTATTGTGGCGCAATGATTGCGTCTATTGCGCTTGCAGCGTCGATGTCCTTGGAAAATATTGCCAAACTAGGGGGTGATCAGACCGTTCTTCAGTTTATGCCTTTGGCATTAGCATCGCTTGGCTTGGTCTGCTCACTTATTGGCATCTTTGCGGTCAAACTATTTTCTAGTAAAAGCGCAGATGTTGCCCTGAGGTTTGGTACAATTGGTTCTGCAGTTATCTTCATCGTTGCGGCTTATTTCCTGATCCAATCAATGGGAGCATCGAATGGTATTTGGGTTGCCGTTTTGGTTGGGGCTATTGGAGGTATCGTTGTCGGTCTCGTCACAGAATACTATACAGGCGGTGCACCAGTACGCAAGATAGCAAAGGATGGTGAAACAGGTCCTGCGACAGTAATGATCTCAGGCTTAGCCACAGGCATGCAATCAGTCGCAATACCCGTGTTAACGATAGCAGCAATTATCTACTGTGCGAATGAGGCTGCAGGATTGTATGGTGTTGGTTTAGCAGCTGTTGGCATGTTATCAACAGTTGGTATTACGATGGCTATTGATGCTTACGGCCCAGTCGCAGACAATGCCGGCGGTATTGCAGAAATGGCTAACATGGGTAGCGAAACACGGGAAATCACTGACTCATTGGACGAAGTTGGAAACTCCACTGCAGCCATTGGTAAAGGCTTTGCCATTAGCGCCGCCGCCCTTGCGGCACTCGCTCTCATTAGTGCTTACATCGCGAAAATAAGTAATGGAAACCCTGACTTTGTTCTAGCAATCAACGACCCAATGGTTCTTTGTGGGATGTTTATTGGTGGTATATTCCCCTTTCTTGTCAGCGCAATGACAATGACAGCAGTTGGCGATGCGGCGTTTGACATGATTGTTGAAGTGCGCCGCCAATTCAAAGAAATCCCAGGTCTCCTTGAGGGCACAGCCAAGCCAGATACTGCACGTTGTGTTGACATCGCAACTCGCGCCGCACTTCGTAAGATGATTTTACCAGGCTCAATGGCTGTGTTGGCACCAGTTGTAATAGGTTTTGGTCTCGGGCCAAACGCGCTCGGCGGAATGTTGGCTGGCGCATTAGTTTGCTGTGTGATGATGGCATTAATGATGGCAAATGCTGGCGGTGCTTGGGACAATGCAAAAAAATATGTGGAAAAAGGTAACCTTGGCGGGAAAGGCTCAGATGTCCACAAGGCGGCTGTCGTTGGCGATACGGTTGGCGACCCACTTAAAGACACTTCAGGCCCATCTATGAATATTTTGATCAACGTTATGGCTATAGTCAGTCTCGTAATTGCACCCCTGTTGATTTAGAAATGTCGGTCCAATAATTGGTTAAGTCAGCTCTGGCAGCAGAGCTGACTTTTTTCTGACTGAAAATTGAAATATTTGACCAGGCAAAAGTCTTCAATAATTAAACTCAGTGCGGCCCGTAATTTGGCTGTTTTTTTGTTATAAACAAAATCAAGGCAATGCTTCTTCAAACAGTGTCTGTGCTGCATAGGCCAGATTCGCTAACACCGCTCCACTTGGACGACCACAAAACCTTGGGAATTTGAGGCATCAGTAATTTAAAAACGGTACTCTAATTTGCCAGCTGCAATTTATTCAACAGCACGAACATGGACAGTTAACTCCGTGCTAGCTTGAGATACTCAATTGCTCGTCACCATAATAAAGAGTAACGACGTGTTTAGCTTCAGCGAAGAATAGCCAACGCTCAACGAAGATTCCTATCATGTGAAAAATGGTAGCCATACTTAGTATGCCCGCTGATGATCCACCAAAAATAACGCAGACGATTGGAAGCAACGCTCCAAAAAAAATTGAAATATATCGCAATTTGATGGCGTGCCGTCTCGCAACAACGAAGCCCATCTCTTTTTGTAAGTAATTTTCCGAGGTGTGTGGTGGCATTAGTGAACGGACCTTTCCGATCGTTCCTAAGCCTGTTGCTGTCTCGATATTGCTGGCTGACCCCCTGTTGTCCAAAGCCCACCACCAGGCATATTTCAGAGTCCATGCTCCAACAAGAAAAGTAAGCGTAATTTCTTTGAGCATTTGAGGAGTGGGTTGACCAAATAAAGCCAGCATCGTTAGAAATGCAACTGATCCACCACATGCAGAGAACATCAAATAGCAAACGGGCGTCAATGGATGATGCCAGCAAGCAACAGTCTTCAGGGATCCGTAAATCATCGAAGTTGCGTAGACTGTTGCTACGATCATTAACAGTATCAGAATGCCACACCATAATGGTGGTGGTCCAAAAAAGAGGGTGAATAAAAACCAGCAGGCCAGTGAAGCAAGGACAAGAACTGCTAATACGCCTTCTCTTGACAACCAACTAGAACGCCATTGGCTCAATGCTCTCCACGCACGTTCGGGATGGCCCAGGTGTAATGTCGAGCTAAGTAAGCCTGCGCCTATCAATCCAAAGACGGCAGAACTTGCAATTAACAAATGTGAAAAGAGGCTGAGATCTAGAAGTCCTAAAACAATCAATCCGGCAAGCCCTAATCCCAGCCCAGATATCGATGTAAAGAAAATGATTGACCACGCGGGATGCATCAATTCATCCTAACTTTTCGAGAGTACTGTCCATCCACCGCCAAAAGCCTTTTGGCGTGGCGACATCGGCCATTGCGAGTAATGATACCGACTCATCATTTGATTGTCGTCGGGGCCTCGGCGGCAAGTACTTATTTACTGGTTTTGTCCCCTGCTCTGGCAACAGATCGTAACCGCCACGTTCTGCTACCATAATACTCACATCAGAATTTGGATCTCCAAAATCGCCAAAATGTCTGGCGTTCGTTGGGCAAGTTCTTACGCATGCTGGCACTCTATCTTCCTCAGGAAGATTTTCATTATAAATGCGGTCAACACAAAGCGTGCATTTTTTCATAACACCTTCCGCCGGATCCATTTCTCGGGCCCCGTAAGGACACGACCACGCACATAAACCACACCCAATACACCAGTCTTCATTGACCAAAACAATTCCGTCTTCCGCGCGTTTGAAGGAGGCTCCAGTTGGGCAAGCTGTGACACAAGGAGCGTCCTCGCAGTGCAGGCAGGACTTTGGGAAATGCACGGTTTTTGCGTCTTCACCCACCCCAGCTTCAAACGCGTGCACCCTATTTAGCCAGGAGCCGCTTGGCTGGGCGCCATACGCGCTTTCATCGCTTAACGGGGCACCATACCCCGACGTATTCCACTCTTTACAATTTACAACGCAAGCTTGACAGCCAACACAGATGTCAAGGTCAATCACCAAGCCAAGTTTTATTGCAGAGGGTTCTGGTAAACTTGTCATTATTACTTTCCCCACCACACTTTTTTATCTTTAACGGTCCACTGTAATCCATATCTAAGGGTCTTGACCGGTTCACTATCAACAGCATGCATTCGCGGTAGAGCTGGGAACTGAGGGGATGCCACCGCTGGCTCGTTGGGGTTCGCTTTCTCTATTTTGACTTTTAAATCAAACCAAGCAGCCTGACCCGTTATTGGGTCTGAATTCGACCATCTTTGTCCATCAGCTTGCGCCGGTAAAAGTTCTTTAATTAGATGGTTCATAAGAAATCCTTTTTTAGCTTCAGGCGCATCTTCTTCAAGTTGCCAAGCGCCCTTTCGCTTACCAATAGCATTCCATGTCCATATCGTTTTTTCATTCAGGCCCGCCATTATCGCTACAGGAACACGTATTTTGCCATGGTGAGATGTGACCCAAATCCAATCGCCATCCGAAAGACCATGATCATCCGCAAGCCCTTGAGGAATAAACATTGGGTTGTGACCATGGATTTGCCTCAGCCAGGGATTTTGTGAACCCCACGAGTGGTACATTGCCATTGGCCGCTGAGTGAGCGCGTGTATGGGGTATTCCTCGTCAGAAACTGCTTCGCCCTCAAACGGCGCATACCAAGTCGGCAAAGGGGTAAAGCAAGTTTTTATACGGGACCGCAAATGTTCAGGTGGTTGGATGTTTCCGTGCCCTTCTGCGGCTAAGTGGAATGTTTGCAGCGTCTCACTATAAATCTGAAAAGCGTATGGCTGAGCTATGTCATAGATACCCATTTCAACGGCAAATTCTTGGTATGCCATATTCGCCATTTTATAGTATCTACCTTCCTCTGGAATATCTTTGTGCCAAAACGCTCCATTGGCTTTGTATGCTTCAATCTGCCCAGGATTAGGTTCACCGCGACCTGATTTTTCACCATTCCCTCTAAACCCAGCGAGCGCGCCAATACCCGGCTCACGTTCATGATTTATTATATAATCCTCGTAATCTGCATACTTGGGTGAACCATCATCATCCACCATACCGGGCAATCCCAGTCTAGCGCCCAAATCAATTAAGACTGACTGGAATCCTCTAACGTCTCGGTCTGGCGGAAACACCGGCCATCTAATAGCGTCGGCTACTGCGTCTGCCTCGCAAATTGGTCTATCCAATAATGAGATTGCATCGTGACGCTCAAGATACGTTGTATCAGGAAGTATTAGATCTGCGTAAGCTACCATTTCAGATGAATATGCGTCAGAATAGATTAACTTAGGAATTTTATACTCACCTGTGTCTGAATTTTTTTCAGTTAACATCTCCATCACACCGCGTGTATTCATCGAGGAATTCCACGCCATGTTGGCCATATACATAAAAAGCACGTCAACGTGATATGGATCGCCAGCGACGGCATTTGAAATAACCATGTGCATCAGGCCATGCGCCGCCATAGGCGCATCCCAGCTATAGGCCTTATCAATTCTCTGAGGCTCTCCTTCAGAATTTATGAGCAGGTCATCAGGTCCTAAAACATAGCCGAGTGGCGCTCCTGTAAGTGGCTTGCCGGCTTGGACTTGATCTGGCTTTCCCGCTGGCTTTGGGTGTGCCTCGGGTGGCTTTGGATATGGGGGCTTAAAACGCCAACCACCAGGTACCTCTATTGATCCAAGCAAGAGTTGAAGAACGTGAAGCGCGCGGCAGGTCTGAAAGCCATTTGAATGAGCCGAAATACCGCGCATAGAATGCATGGAGACGGGGCGACCAACCATGGTCTCATGTTTTTCGCCCTTCCAGTCAGTCCATGGCTGGTTGATAACAACCTCTTTAGCAAAGGCGGCATCAGCCAAGTCTGCGGCAAATTGGCGAATACGGGCTGCGGAAATGCCAACTTTACTCGCCACATTATCTGGGGAATAAGCATCAACCATATAGGTTTCCGTCATCAACACAAAGACCGGGGTTGCCACACCACCCGAGCCCAAGGGAACCTCACCATGCATGGCGACACTTACATTTTTTGTTTTGTACGAAATCACAGCACCAGTGAGGCGGTCTATAACCTGGGGTTCTCCATCAGCATCCCTAAGAAACAAACCATCATCCGCGGCACCCGGATTGCGGATGACAAGCCAGGGTGCATTTGTGTACCGTCGGAGGTAATCAACATCAATATTGCCCGACCTCATTAATTCACGGATCAATGACATGATGAGTAGCCCATCAGTTCCTGGCGTTATACCATACCAATCATCCGAAATTGCCGCATAACCAGTTTGCACTGGGTTAACTGAGACCACTCTCTTCCCGCGCCCCTTCACTTTTCCCAACCCTATTTTTATTGGATTAGAGTCGTGGTCCTCAGCAACACCGAACAAGACAAACATTTCTGTTAGATCCCAATCAGGCGCACCAAACTCCCAAAAAGCTCCACCAATAGTATAAATACCACCAGCGGCCATGTTGACTGAACAGAAACCACCATGCGCCGCAAAATTTGGCGTGCCGAATTGCTGTGCCCACCAACTCGTGAGAGCCTGAGACTGGTCACGCCCAGTAAAAAAAGCAAGCTTTTTGGGATCTTTTTCACGGACAGGGGCAAGCCAATCAGTGGCTATGGTTAGAGCCTCATCCCAGCTTATTGGTTTGAATTCACCTGACCCCCTAGGCCCTACACGCTTCATTGGTTGCTTTAAGCGAGCTGGGGAGTAATGTTGCATTATCCCGGCTGAACCTTTAGCGCATAAAACCCCCTTATTTATGGGATGGTCTCTATTTCCCTCTATGTACCTTATTTTGTCGTCCCGAACATGGACATTGATTCCACACCGGCAAGCGCACATGTAGCAGGTTGTTTGCCTTATTTCATCTGAAACTTCCGGAGAAGTTTCAACATGCGGTTCAGATGCCATCACACATTCCTAAATAATCAAATGCGGCTGGGCTCCAACGCGCATTTCTTTCTGTTTAAATTAGATAAATACATTACAGCCCAGGAATTGATTATTCCAATTTATTATAATTGTAATTTCGATCGATTTAAGTTATGAATAGAAATGACCCTAGTTCAACTAAGAATTTTTCTCGCAGTTGCAGAGCTCGGCAATGTTACCAAGGCCTCAAAGGAACTTGGCATTTCACAATCTGCAGCCTCAGCAGCGATTGCAACTATCGAAGACATATATCAAGTCAAACTTTTTGATAGAGTTGGCCGTTCAGTCTTTCTCTCAGATTTAGGTAGGCGTTTTTTACCTGAAGCACAAAGCGCCATTGCAAGCGCTAAGAACGCTACGAAAATGTTACGCATGCTCAGTGAAAAGACGTCAGGCAGCCTTCAAATTGCAGCAAGTCAAACAATCGCCAGCTACTGGCTCCCACGGAGACTTGCAGCGTTCAACAATCGTAACCCTGCCGTTGCAATAAATGTAGCGATGTCGAATACGCACGGTGTTGAGACCGCAGTTTTGGAGGGTAAAGCTGATATTGGCTTCGTTGAAGGTAAGGTAAATTCCAACGGCTTGCGCCTTTTAAAAGTGGACCAAGACCAACCCATACTAGTAGTGTCACCCAAAAAATGGCCGATTGTTCGACCTTCTATCAAGGACGGTAATATTGGCAACTTACCTTGGATTGTCCGTGAAAAAGGCTCTGGCACTCGACGCGTTCTTGAAGATTTAATTGTCCAAAATAATCTCAACTGGGATAGCCTTGACATAATTCTGGAACTTCCCAGTAATGAAGCAGTCAGAGAGGCAGTGATTGCTGGCTCTGGCGTCACATTGATTTCTCAACAGGTTGTAAACTTGTCAATTGAGAGTGGATTACTTAGATCTGTATCGATGGACTTACCACCGAGAAGCTACACCATGCTATTACGAAAGAAACGAGCGCTCAGCAGTGCAGAAAAGGCATTTACAACTATGATCAACGAAAATGTAATTACCTAATAACAACGATATTAAAATTGTATGACGATACTTACTACGAGGGCTACAAAAGGAAAAAAACAAAAGGAGCAATGACAGCAAAAGCTCCTGATACTAGCGCAGTCACCGCAAAAAACTCATTGTGTGACCGCCACATGAAAGCCGCAGAAAAAAAGATGGCTGGCCCAACGCTCAGCACACCAAAGGCTATTCCCGCCACTGTGATGGCTTCACCTGAATTCAAGATCGCCAAATAAGTTAACGCATCTGGAGACTTTTGAAGAAGAGACCCACCCCACACAGCCTCTACCGAACGCCCCTCGAAAACTGCGTTTAGCAGGTACTCAACCGGGATTGTTTGGTCAACTTCCAGAAAACTTTTGATAGTTCCAAATAAAACAACCAAAGCCGAAACGCATGTACACCAATAGATAATTTCACCATAAACAACACCAGATATTGGGATAGGTGGTTTTTTTTGCTTATTCATGTCCTAACCTTCAAATAAAAGGAATTGAAATATTAAAAAGCCCTTCAATACCACGGCTCAAAAGTTTAAGGCTGGTCAGAAAAAGCATAACTATCAAAAGCTTTCGTACCAACGCCGCTTTTATACCAGATAAAACGTGAGCGCCAACAATTCCACCAATTATTTGCCCAAGCATCCACGGTGCGGCAACTACGCCAATGAGAGCGCCAACATTTATATATGGCCATATAGCTGCAGAATTTCCCATGGCTAGCAATACGCCACTTGTCGCTGCTGAAACCTTTAACGGCACACTCATAACAAGGTTGAGAACAGGGACAACGGCCCATCCCCCGCCCAAGCCAAAAAAGCCACCAGTAAATCCAACAGCAAACAATAACAACACCGCGATCTTGACGTTGTGAACAGTATATTTTACCGGCTTTTGGAGTGTGTCCTCCCAATACATATGACGCAGCTTAAGTTTAGTGGCAAGCTTACTTCGTTCCACATGTTCAGGATATTCGGTAGAAGCACCCCCAACGATAAATACTAATGCAATTGCCGCCAACAACAATCCCAAAGCTACACGGACAATCGAGTCACCAGTCTCACCCAAATGTTGGGACAAGCTCACCGCAGCCATTGACCCAACAAACCCACCAACCAGAATTGGCAATGCACCCAGGAATACTAGCTTGATATCTGCTAGACCCTTTCGCATGAACGGTCCCGATGCGACTAACCCGCTAAACATTGCCACAACAAGACCTGTGGACCTGATTATAAGGGTATCAACCGACGTAAAGGCTAACATCAACGGCGTAAATATTACACCACCCCCAACGCCCGCAATTACAGATATGATCGCTACAAAAAAACTTAATAAAAAAGAAATAAATATTATGTCGACACCGGTGAACCCAAAAAGCCCATCTAACGCAGCCGAAGCTACAAACAATTCAAGAAATATGTAACAACCAATAGTACATAAAATTAACAGTTGAAGTTCGGGTAGACGTTTTGAGATCATCATGTCACTTAGGCCAGTTAATTTGTTGTTTTCGCTTGCAGGGTAAAGTTGTGTTGCGCATCAGAGAGCCTAGTGTAACCAGACCAGCGCGACTGATTTTGAATTGTGGCGTTCACTGAAGAAAGCTTTCTTCATTGGGGAGGTTGTTAATTCTGCAACAGGCCGTAACGGTATTCGCCAACAAACAGGCAATAGTCATGGGGCCAACACCACCGGGCACGGGGGTTATGGCCCCTGCAACAGCTGCGCAACTCTCATACTCGGCATCACCAACCAATTTCGTTTTTCCATTATCCAAGCTTATCCGGTTTATACCAACATCAATAACAGTCGCTCCCGGTTTAATCCAATCACCAGGCACCATCTCAGGTCGGCCAACGGCCGCCACGACAATATCAGCGTTACGCACAACATCTGGCAGGTCTACCGTTCGTGAATGAGCGATGGTCACCGTACAACTTTCGTTTAAGAGCAATTGCGCCATCGGCTTTCCAACAATGTTTGATCGACCGACAACAACGGCATTTTTTCCAGATAATGAACCATGATAATCACGCAACATTAATAAGCACCCGAGTGGTGTGCATGGCACCATTGATTTCTGACTTGTAGCCAAAAGCCCAACGTTTGAAATGTGAAAGCCATCAACATCCTTCTCGGGGAGAATGCGGTTTATCACCAGTGTTTCATCTATATGGCTGGGTAACGGTAATTGTACCAAAATGCCATGGACTGCTGAGTCAGAGTTTAGTTGGTCGATCAAAGCCAACAACGCCTCTTCTGTGGTGTCTCTATCCAGTTTATGTTCGACTGAATTCATGCCAACTTCAACAGTTTGCTTGCCCTTAGACCTCACATAAACCTGTGACGCAGGGTCTTCCCCTACCAAAACGACGGCAAGCCCTGGAGTGATGTTATGGTTGTTTTTCAGATCAGCAACCTTGGAAGCCACCTTCTCCCTAACTGTGGCAGCAAAAGCTTTTCCGTCAATTATATTTGCTGACATCCTCGATTACATCCTTTCATCTTGGCAAAAGTCACACGCCCACCCAACAACAAGGCTTCAGTGTAGGTTTACGATTAGCCGCTAAAATAAACCTTCAATCTCACCCTTACCATTTAAACAAATAGTTTCGGCAGCTGGATGCCTTGGCAAACCCGGCATTGTCATGATTTCGCCACAAACGGCAACAATGAAACCTGCGCCCGCACTAATCCTTACTTCCCGGACTGGTATAACGTGTCCAGTTGGCGCACCACGCAAGTTAGGGTCAGTTGAGAAGCTATACTGCGTCTTCGCCATACATACTGGCAAATGGCCATACCCTTGAGCCTCCCAATCTTTCAACTGATCTAAGATCTTTTTATCCATCACCGCCTCATCAGCCCGATAGATATTCTTGCAAATATTTTGGATCTTATCTGCAAGAGGCATGTCATCTGGATAAATTGGTGAGAAGTTAGCTTCACCCGCATCAGCAACCTCAGCTACTCTCTTAGCTAGATTTTCAGAACCAACAGACCCATCAGACCAGTGCTTCGACACAATTGCCTCTGCACCCATTTCACTGCAATAGTCCTGCACGGCTTGAACCTCAGCGTCCGTGTCTTTAACAAAGTGATTAATTGCGACTAGCACAGGCACGCCAAATGATCTCAAGTTCTCTATGTGCCGGCCAAGATTTGGGCAACCAGCTTTTACAGCCGCAACATTTTCATTGTTTAAATCATTTTTTGCGACTCCTCCATTCATCTTCATTGCGCGCACTGTGGCGACTAGAACAACAGCCGATGGAGACAAGCCCGCCTTTCGGCATTTGATGTTTAGAAACTTTTCCGCACCCAAATCTGCTCCAAAGCCTGCCTCTGTCACAACATAATCGGCTAGCTTCAACGCTGTTTTAGTGGCAATCACGGAGTTACAGCCGTGAGCAATATTGGCAAAAGGGCCACCGTGAACAAATGCAGGATTATTTTCAAGGGTTTGCAACAGATTAGGCTGAATTGCATCTTTCAACAACACAGTCATCGCGCCATCAGCTTTTATATCGCGGCAAAAGACGGGGGAGCGGTCACGACGATATGCGACAATCATGTCACCAAGGCGTTTTTGCAAGTCAGCCAGATCTTCTGCCAAACATAATATCGCCATCACCTCAGACGCCACAGTGATGTCAAAACCAGCCTCACGCGGGAAACCATTGGAGACACCACCAAGAGACGCGGTAATTTGGCGCAGCGCCCGATCATTCATATCGACAACCCGCCGCCAAACGACACGACGTGTATCAATATCTAGCTCATTGCCCCAATATATATGATTATCAATCATTGCAGAAAGCAAAGAATGCGCTGAAGTGATCGCATGAAAATCGCCGGTAAAATGCAAATTCATCTCTTCCATTGGCACAATCTGAGCATATCCGCCTCCGGCAGCTCCCCCCTTCATGCCAAAGTTTGGCCCAAGAGAAGCCTCGCGGATACAAATCATTGCCCTCTTGCCGATGCGGTTTAAGCCATCGCCAAGGCCAACGGTTGTTGTCGTCTTACCCTCGCCAGCTGGTGTTGGATTGATCGCGGTAACTAATATTAATTTACCATCCGCATTATTCTTTACAGAGTTAATAAAATTCTGACTTATCTTGGCCTTGTCATGGCCAAACGGGACTAAATCCGATGACGGTATGCCCAGAACATCACCAATTTCGAAAATTGGTTTTTTCTGTGCCGCACGTGCAATTTCAATGTCACTCATAAAATTCTCCCCGAAAATTTGATACCAAAAGACCCGCACCCTCGGCAGGGCTAGGCTGCTAAATTGGCCCTAAAACACTGGGCTGTTTTGAAAATCTAGGCAGGTTGGATAATTACTCTCTACTTACGAATATCTCAAAAAACCAGTCTTTATTGATGCAAATTCATTGTTTTAAGCTGGTGAAGCAGCAAGGATTACCTTGGATGGGGCGCTTTACAAACGTCCCGTTGGGCTAACCGCACCACCATCCAGGGTAAAATTCATCCCCTACAATCACCCAAGTTCCTCAAGCTTACGCTCCCATTTCATATCTTTGGCAAACTTACGCAGCTCGTCCTCAGGCATTTTTATCGTGTTTTCGGGACCCGGGTAATTTCTAGTTTTTACGTCATCCATGTACCGGGTAATTACATCTTCCATTATCGGGATCAAATCTGTGTATATGCGAGAGTGCTTCGGCACGTGCTCCTCCCACAAATGGAATAAGTCCGAGGAGATGATGTGCACACCATCGGCACAATTACCAGCACCTAAGCTAATTACCGGGACTGGAAGAATTTCAGCCAAATATTCGGCAACTTCTGATGTTGTGACCTCACAGAGTATCGAAAAACAGCCAGCGTCATACATTGCCTTAGCATCGTCAATCAACTCTTTTGCACGGTCTGCTGTCTTGCCCTGGGCAATAAAACCCCCTAATTGAGGCATTCGCATTGGTGTTATGCCAATATGGCCCTGAACAGGTATTCCAGCACTGACAATTGCTTCAATAGCCGGAACATGATGGCGATTGCCCTCACATTTCATCACTTCCGCATTCGCTTCGTGAACGAAGCGACCAGCATTTTCGACAGCCTGCTCTTTGGAGACGTGAAAACTCCAATAAGGCATATCAACCATTCTCAATCCATACTGAGATCCACGATCAATCGCTTTAGACATCATCATAACTTCATCAAAGCTCACGGCCGTCGTGCTCTGGTGCCCAAACAAGATCATTCCACCTGTGTCTGAAACACATAAGATGTCCATACCCAAGCGATCGGCAACAACCGCAGTTCGGTAATCATAAGCTGCTAACTGGGTTATTGGCTCACCAGCTGCCATCTTCTTCTGTAGCGTTTTAAAAGTAACTTTTCTTCTTGGCTTGGCGTCACTCATTCTTTCCTCCCACTAATTTGATATAATCATTTTCATTTGAACAGCGTAACCGCAATTTTTCATGTCTACCCTTATTAAGTATCATAATAACTTTGAAATAAAATCTCTCTTGGCTATTAGCTCTATCGTGGTGCCTATTTTCTTATGTCTAACCCGAATCCCCTCGACTAAACAAAAATTAAGTTTATCAACATATAAATGCCGGATCCAAGCAGCAAAAAAGCAACTAGGTTTCTGATCTTGTCAACTGGCAAATGCTCTGAGGCTTTCGCACCAAGAAATGTCCCCAAAACCAGACCTGGTGATAAAAGAGCCACAATTTCCCACTGAATTATTCCTGACCATTGATTGCCAATAGTTGCAAATACAGCAATAGGTATCTGGATGGCCTGCGACAAACCAATAACTGCAAGCAATGGCATCGACAAAAAGGTTAAGATTGGAACTAAAACCAACGGCCCGCCGGTCCCACTTAGCACAGACAGGCACGCAGTTAAAAAACCAACGAAGAGCAAACTCATGTTTGATGGAGTTGATTGGCTTCCAAGGCGCTTAGCCTTTAAATTAGCAATCTGTCTGTATGCTGCAAAGATTAGAACGATAGCAATAAACAGTTTTAGAGTGTCGGCATTAAATTTTGCGAGCGTGTGTGTGCCAACCAACGCCCCTGGAATCGCTCCGACTGTTAAATAAATTAGCTGGAGCCAGTTGATCTCACCCCGCTTTGCATAGGCAAATGTGCCAATCAACCCAGAAAAAACAAAAGATGACACAGCTGCTGAGATACTAATGTGAATGCCATAGCCCGCACCGTAGACAAGGAGTGGCACCAATATCACACCACCAATTCCCGCAGCTCCTATCAGAGCACCCGAGAAAAGACCGCACAAAAAAACAAAAACGAACGACACCACTACCCCAAATAATCACTAAAAAACACGGTATTATTAATTCGGAGAATTCAAACATAAGTGATAATATGTTATATTCCTAAGGTTTTGATAGACTAGGGACCCAGTTATTCGTGAATAAACGCATCTAAGCTATTTTTGTTTACTACAATCAAAAGAGTAACGTGAGAGGCAATAGGATGTTTCTAAAACAACTTGAATATCTTATCGCTGTTATTGAAGAAGACCATTTTGGAAGAGCTGCTGCCCGTTGCAACGTTAAGCAGCCCAGCCTATCGAATGGTATAAAGCAACTGGAATTTGAATTAGGCGTTACCTTATTTAAGAGAGGACGCGGCCAACGCTTGTATGGGATTACGGAAGAAGGAGAGCGTGTTGCGTATTGGGCCCGCTTGATCTTGGCCAACTGCACTGCAATGCGTGACAATATAGCAGAAATGCAGGGCAGCTTGAGTGGAACTATCCGCCTTGGCGCTATACCTTCAATGTCCCCTGTCTTGCCAATTATTTTACAGCGTATCCGAAAAGCATACCCGCTAGTGTCTGTCGACGTAAGGTTTGTTGGAAATAACGAGCTAAAAACTAGCTTGGACAATTATTCGATTGATTGTGCCATAACTTATATAGACCAATCTGATGAAATGCCCTGGTGCGAGGCCTTACCAGTTTTTGAGGAAACTTGGAGCTTATTGGTACCGGACTCTTTTAAATTCGAGAATATGAATGACATTACCTGGGCAGAAGCAGCAGACCTGCCGCTGGCCTTACTACGAAAATCAATGTATGAGCGTTCAGTAATCGATCAAACGTTCACGGCTGCGGGAACGAGTGTTGTGCCAAAAATTGAATCGGAGTCAATACTGCATTTGATGTTTCAAACTCAATTTACAGAACTTTGTACGGTTATCCCATCACATTATACGAGAATGCCTGGCCTCTACACGGGAACTAAAGCACTTTTGCTGAAAGACCCAATAATACGAAAAGGAATAGGGCTATTCTGGGTCAAGACTGAAACAACTATTCCAATCACAAAAATAACTGAGGAGGTTGGGCGTGCACTTGCGAAGAATAGTGAACTGCAGAATTTTCTTTATCATAAATCAACCGCATCAGCAGGCTAACAATTGGTCAACTTCACCGTCAGACTGATGACAAATAAAAAGGGTAAACATAGCAATATGCTTACCCTTTATTAATACATGCATTATCAGCTTTTACTCAGCGGCAATCACATCGTCAGTTGCTAAGCCGAGAGGATTAGCCGGCGACACCCCTAGGAATTTCCCCCAGGCTTCATAATAGTGTCTCATACCGACTTCGTCATGTATCGTTGAGTTTTCATGCCGCCCATGTAAGATATTACGAGCTTCTGTTCCCTCTCGCATTGTAGTCCCTTGGCCCGCAACACCAATCAGATCCTCATGGAGGTTACGCCCAAATGGCCCCCAAATGGAATTGTGGTGTTTTATACGTGTCTGACGCTCTTCCGGGGTGTCTTTCTTAAGCCCATAACCTCTGAATTCAATAAGTACCTTATTTGGCCCCAGCGGGGTGACGGTGTCGCTTCTGTATGCACTACCCCTAAGGTTAAAATTAAACCCTGGGAACAGGTCAACCATATACCACTGGTTTGGTGGCAAATTTGGGAAAGATAACTCCCCACGATCTTCGAACCCATCATATTCTTCGTAGTTCACTGTGAAGCTACTTACATTCACATGGCCATTATCAAACGGGATGTTTTTTCTGGCAAAGTATTCGTCATTGAACCCAGACACTCGATTAAAATAATGCATGAAATCGTGATAGAACTCACTATTTGTGTCATGCCATAACTTGTAATTCGTGTCGATAACTGCCTTATGATAGTGAAACACTTCCATATCTTCGGCGTCGATAGCATCTGCAATGCAGTCGAACGCTCCGCACGTCCACTCTTCAACACTTTGGGTTGGGTTTGGGTCGAGCGTCGTCCAAACCATACCGCCGTGTTTCACTTCACTGTGAAGCTCTTTCAATCCAGCGGTATCAAGCCCATTACCAGCAGGCCGATCAATTGAAGGGCAAAGAAACACCTTGACATTGCCCTTGATGTTTACCGCGACCACGTTTTGGTGGGCAATTTGCGTCGAACGATAGTCACCGTCATTGGACATTTCACTAAAGTGACACATCGGCACCCAAACTTTCGCGAAGATATGCTCAATTTCCTGCTCGTAGATGCTATGATTGTTATAGCACTCGCTTGAAATGTGTTCGATCTTTGGAACTTTTAACCAATTTTTGTGGTTTCTTGGTGGCATTTCGCACTCCCATCGCAATTAATTTGTTGCCGTTCTGTGCATTTTTTGCGGCCCGAATAGCAAAGTATGCATCAATTGTTCCATTTTGGCACTACCGATGTCAACGAAGATCTTCGAAAACAAAAGTAATCGGCTAATAGCCAAAATCTAATATTATTACGAATTTTTGTCTGGCGGCATGAGTTTGTCACCACACCTAACATTATTTCTAATGATTGGCCTCGATAAACTTACCAACAAGATTTTCAACAAGTTCGACGTCAGTCATGGTTTCATTAACAATAGATTTTAATGACAACAACGTTCTAGGGTCATAATCTAGCAGATGAGTTTTGGACCCTCCTTGCGTTTCACTGGTTTTGACAAAGAAAAACGGTGCCGGGCGTAAATGATCACCCAGACACATTCCGATTAATGGCAATTTGACTGCCTCATTGTCCACGACAATATTGAGAACTAAGGAAAATGACTCTGGTTCTAATGTTATCCATTGTCGACATTTTGTGAATTGAGGCCGCTGAGTAATGGCACCAGATACACTCCTTAATATTTCGTTTGCTTTCAAAACGCTGGAATTCAAAGCATCAAGCTCTAGTTTGTAAGCCGAAGCGTTGTGGTCTTCAGTATCCCCCATTAGCATATACGGTGAAGAAAAAGGCAGGTCGGTAGAAAATTTTGATTGGTCGCGATCTCTGTGCAGTAATTCAACCAAATACCAAGCCTCTGCAAATGCGGGTGTTCGATCATCGAGCCAAAAGCTGTGTGGCACCTTTTGACCACCTTCACAAAAATACAATTCCAAATCGGGAAAACTCAGGCCAATTTGAAGATCCCCATCGAAAGATCTCGTTCGAAAATTGCCCGAAGCTTTGTGCCAGAACAAGCTTAAGTGCCCATTGTCCGGTGTCGAGTCTAAGAAACTGTTAGTTCCCCGAGCCATCCAGAATAGGGCGTTATGCGCTTCGATTCTTGCTTGCCTAAATTGGTTGGTGTCAAAAATGTTTACAGGTGGCCATTGACTTGAATCGTTCAAAAAATTCTCTCTCAATCCGTACCATCAGATTTTGGCTGAAGTGTTCAGCACACTATCAAATGTTGGTGTTTTCTTAAGTAAGCAAATTTATAAATCATTTTATTGACATTACGCCAAGATCTCGATTGCTGTGAAATTTGGTCAAGACATTCTTTATAAATGAGTTTGCCTACCACTCGTCATCATCATCGTCCTCATCGTCGTCAAAAAAAGTGTTCTCATCAATGTCTTCGTCTTCGTCAAAATTGTATTCAAGTTGTTCGGTAACATAAACCATGATGTTGCCACCCTCGACTTTCACGTCGTACGTTTTGAGTGGCAACTCTGCTTCATCCTGCAGCTCTAAAGTTTCCAAGTCCCATGACCACAGATGCTTGGTACACGTAAGCTTGCATCCCATTACTAGGCCAGACTCTTCTAATGGTTCCTCCAGATGAGGACAAACTGGGGGTATCGCAACAAAACCTCTTTTATGGTGGGCAACAGCAATTGGAATACCACCACCGATTCGTGCCCAAACTTTCTTTATCGAGCCCTCGGGTATGTCACTTTTCTCACAGACTTTTGTCCAAGTCATGTTTTTACTTTCTTTGCAAATTTAGTCTCAGTCCATATACCCAAGCTTTTGCCTAGAGAGGCCAATGCGAGCCTTTGTCAAGGCGCCTATTGTCTATCTTTGTCTCCCGGTTAACAAACTTTGGCTCCCCACCATCAATAACAAATTTATCATGGTACTTTCCAATGACAAAAAGCCTGCTTTCGCCTGAGTCAAGGTGCGAGTTGATCCCATCCAGCATATTTTGGTAGATTACAACCGAGCTCACAGCTTCAGCTGTTTTACCATCTTCGGACACATCTATGGTGTAAACAGAGGTATGCCTATGCAGTGGCGAATGGTCGGTATTATGCTTAGGTAGCATTTCCATGAGGCCCGTTAGCTCTTTTTTGTCGCCACTAAAATAGGTCATATCCTTGCTTATTTCCGGGCTGAAAGAGGTTATCGCATAGAAAAAGGAGTCATCACAAAGCTTGAACCAGTCAGCCCAGTTGTTTTTATCTAGGGCCAGTGCAGCCTGATAAATTATTCTCTCAATCTTTCTTTCAATGTCTACCGAAGAATTATTTTCCATATCATTACTTTCTGAGTCCATGTTTGAGATTTAGTATCAAACTTGCGTTTACAAAATTGTTCGCTCGTTGACCATACAGGTCAAAGACAACTATTTAAATCCTGTCTAGGATCTCGCCCCACCACTATCTATGGGTGAGAAAGACGGGTTTGATATCTGTTCTGGATCTGGATATTGTTTTGTGTCAAGGCACTGCCGAGCCTCCATATACGTTGCTGGGTCATTTACGACTTCAACTGCCACCAAGTCATCACCCCTGTAGCTCCAAAAAGACACCGCACCTTCGCGTTTACCAGGTCGAGCAACCTGATACACATCGTCATCATTGATCGGGACCACGCCAACTGATTGCAATTTTACGTCATATTGGTCGGACCAAAACCAAGGGGTTTGTATCGTTGGCGTAATTGACCCTGTAACTGCCGCTGCTGCTACAGCCGCTGTCTCCTGAGCGTTGTGAACGGACTCAATAGCCAAGAGTTGGTCACGGCGCAACGCAACATCACCGACGGCAAATACGTCTTTTTCACTTGTCCTCATAGCTTCGTCTACGAGAATAGCTCCACCATCTTTTCGCTGAGTTTCGATGCCGGCACTCGCCGCCAGCGTACTATCGGGAAAAACACCGATGCCAGTGATAAGCATGTCTCCAACAATTTTTTCACCGCTAGTGAGAGTAACACTCTCGAAAATACCTGCCTCAGCATTAATACTATCGACGCCAACGCCTGTGAGCACTTGAACCCCATTATCCTCGTGCAATTTCGTCAAGCGATCTGCCAGAGGTTTGCTGGCAACTCTCGCCAAAATTCTCTCGGCGGCTTCTATCACGGTAACTGTCATTCCTTTTTTTCGCAGAGAGGCTGCAACTTCGAGACCAATATAGCCTCCACCAATTATGACCACCGTATCAGAATTATTTGCGGCTTGGCGAATCGCATTCGCATCTGACGGCTGACGCAAGGTGAAAGCATTACCCATGCCTTGGGCATCGGGCAGTTCACGCGGGATCGCTCCGCTGGCAATTACCAAACTGTCGTACTTTATGACGTCTCCACTACTGACTGTTACGGTCTTTTTCTTTGTATCAATCGCTTCAACATTAGACTGTGTTTTCAGTTTAATCCTGTTGGTTTTGTACCATTTCTTTTGTCTTAACAGAGACTTTGACTCGACGGTCTCACCACCGCCCAACAGGAACCCTTTCGAAAGAGGTGGTCGCTCCATTGGCCCACCAACCTGACGGTCAAAGACAGTCAAACGACCAACAAAACCATTTTTTCGGACCTTGTCCACAAAAGCCACACCAGCATGACTGGCGCCGATGACCACTATATGTGGCCCAGAAAGCCCACTATTTTCGTCAAGTTCACCTTCTTTAGAACGTGAGGTTGGGAGTTCTGCGATACGTGTCTCGCCATTTGGATGTTTGTCCATCCAACGCAACCACTCATCGTTGTAATGAGTATACCAGCTATTCACTTTAACCGGGTCAGACTCATTTTGTTCAGGTTCAGATAGCTCTTGCAGCCGAAAAGGTCCAAACTTATTATTGTAATATTTTGATCGAAGATGCCTTGATTCCTTATTATCCATCTGAGGCGCAAGCCCCCGATGCTCTATCATCACCTGGCTTTCGTTTAATGGTGTAATCGTCGATACATTTAGGGTGGGCCCATCAAGATTAAACGTGAAACCAGGAAAAATCCTGACGCTTGTGCATGTTTCCGCATTTGGGGAGGGAAAAGAGTTGCCCTTGGCTGCATCTTGGTTGTCCGCTTTACCGTGCCTCGTTACGAGATGCCCATAGTCAAAACTGGTTGCAGCAGTATAACTATCAACTGCCGATAGGCTCTGAGACATTAATTGCCGATACCCCATTTCGACAACTTCCTTGTGATAATGCACCACTTCAAGCGGTTCAGAACTAATTTGAGATTGAATCGACGAAAATGCCGGACCAGCCCATTCCTCTAGGAACACCGCTGGCTGATCATTCATATTCACCCACACAAACCCGCCAAAATTTACCTCGCAACGTAATCTTCTCAGGCCTGCGTCGTCCTTGCAAAATCTATCTTGATAGCCCTCTTTTTCCCGCGCCACGTAAACGCAGTTGCCCCTCATATCAAATTGCCAAGCGTGAAACATGCAAGTGATTCGTTTTGGGTTACCGGACGCCTGCCCCTCAAGAAAGCTGCCCTGCGGACGGCGCTCGATAAGCATTCCCCTGTGGGGGCATACATTTAACAGCGCGTTTATTTTTCCATCTGGCGCTCGGCAGATAATAACATTTTCATTACCAATGCTTGATGTGCGAAAGTCATATGGCTCAGGCAGCTCTGACTCATGGCACACTGGAACCCAAGAATTCTTAAAAATCCTTTTTTGTTCTTCAATAAAAGCTTGGTCTAAAGCCTTTGCTGCCACCTTTTCTGAAACGGATGCTTGATCGCGGTCGATCGAGCCGTTGGGGTTATTTTCTGCAAAATCCATTTGAACACCTTATAAAAAGAATCCTGTGCATTTTTATCTGAGGCGCTGCATATGACAACCGCTGATGCGATTGCGGCGCACTATCACTTGATCGTTTATATGAATAATCAAATCACTTGATAGTTCCAAAAAATCGCATTTTAATTTTAACAAGGGCTCGATTTCGCCGTCAAGCATTGGCGTTATTGCCCCTGAGAAAAGAAGGTGGATATTTTGGTGGTTTTAGCTCAGTTTTGCAACGCTCGTAAAAATTTACTTGTGTTGATAACAAAATTAGCAGCACAATAACCTCAAACCAATTGGGAGGAAAGAATGAATAGCATTTTGAAAACATCCGTCAAGATGGCGGCAATGGGCGCTGTCATGATGGGGGCATCAGCCGCCAACGCTGGCGTTGATTTTGGAAAAAGAGGCGAGGCTGTGAATTTGGTGATTGGCTATCAGCCATATTATACCGAGTCATGGACAGGTGTCGTAAACAACGGGAAAAGCTTCTGGAAAAAACATCTTCCGGCTGGCTCTACCGCCGAGTTTCAAGTTGGACTTCAGGGCTCAGTCATCGTGAATGCAATGGCAGGAGAGAAGCAGCATATTGGTTACATGGGCGACATGCCTGCTATTGCTTCTACCTTTAAGTATTTACCGGAGCGTGGCGGCACAGACATTCGTATTGTTGCTGCACTTGGCACATCGAAGCAGCAGTGCAATATCTTCCTCGTAAAAAATGATGCGCCGAAATTTGCAGACGGGGTTGCAGCAGTTAAGTGGATGGACGGAAAAGTCACATCAGCTCCCCATGGCGCTTGCACTGACAGGTTCGCCCAGGCTGCCTTCAGGTCAGCGGGCGTAAAGCCAGCCAAATATCTCAATCAGAACATTGAGGTTATCACGACAAATTTCCGCGCTGGAAAGTTAGATGCAGCCGCCATTTGGGAGCCAACAGCTACTAAAATGGTAAAATCAGGCATCGCTCGTCGCGCAGCATCTGGTGAAGATTTTGGTCTTCAGGATGGTGCATTCATGGTGATGCTGAATGACCTGATCTCACAGCGCCCTGATGCTGTCATGGGTTGGCTAGAAGCTGAGCTTGATGCCCAAGAATTTGTTGCAAACCCAGCGAACGCTGATGCAATTGCAGCAATGGCTGAGGCCCAAACTGAAAAGATCGATCAGTCCGTGCTCAAGGCAAGTCTTTACGACTCTCCCATGTCAGGCACAACCAAGTTGCAGCTTGATTTCACAATCAGTGACGATGCAAAATCATTGCTTCGCGATGCGACAGCATTTCTTTACAGCTTGAAGAAGAAGCCAGCTGCTGCACCACAAATTCGTCCAGAGGGCGTCATGGGCCAGTTTGCAGAGCGCGTGCTCGAAAAGCGTGGCTTGAAAACTCCAGTTGGACGCATCGTAGCGAAATAAACGATCGGAATACAGAACCAAGGCCCTTCCGAACATGGGCCTTGGTTTTATTAATTCATTCATTCATTTAGTTTATGTTTTAAAGATTAACCATAAGACATGCCCTTGTGGTCACGCAGGCGAGCAAACTCACAGTATCGGTACCGGAGCGAAGAAATGAATTCCACAGCAGAATCAAATAAGGTTGCACCTGAAGGTTTTAATCTATTCCTATACCGTACCAAAAAGCATTTTAGTGGCCCTGATCCTTATTTGACCATCGCCGGTGTGTTTTTATGGCTGTTTGCATACTGGGTGTTGTGCGAAGGGCTCCAAATTTGGCGCTTCACCAAGTTGCCCGGACCGGTTGCAATTTCCAAGGATTGGTTTTCCACAACGCCATTCCAAGGGATCTCAATTTTTACGCAAGAGTATTACGATCACATTTATGTAAGTTGCCAGCGCATTCTGATCGCTTTTGGTATTGCCACTGGTCTTGGAGTCCCCTTGGGACTGTTTATGGGATGGTCCAGATCAATCAGGGATTATATCTTTCCAATCATTGAACTGCTTCGTCCAATCCCCATTCTTGCATGGGTGCCACTATCCATTTTGCTGCTGCCCGGTTTTGAAGGACCAGTAATTTTTCTTGCAACTCTGGCATCATTTTTTGTCACAACACTCAATGCAATGCTTGGAGTCGACTCAATTGATGAAGAATATTTCAGAGCTGCCGGGTGTTTAGGCTCATCGCGCTGGGATGTATTTAAAAATGTTGTTGTTCCGGGCGCGCTTCCATTCATTTTTACTGGGCTCCAAATATCTATCGGCGTTGCTTGGTTCTCATTAGTTGCTGCCGAAATGGTCTCGGGAGACCTAGGTTTAGGCTACCTAATTGTTGATGCATACATGAATAATGTAACAGTGCCCATGGTGATTGCTATGATCACTCTCGGTTTTATTGGTTATTTCAGCTCTGCTTGTGTGCGCGCGCTCGGTAACAGGCTAATGGCTTGGCACGTTAAAGAGCTGGCCCAGCAAGGGCGCTAATCAGATGTCGGCAACTCAACCCTTAAAACAAAACGGACATGAAAGTTAAATAAATGGCTAAAAACACCTCAAAAGTAGAAAAAAAAGGTGCGCTAAGCATTAAAAATGTCACGAAAATTTATGATCCGACTGGCGTAAATGTGATGGCTGTTGACGATTGTTCCATGGAAATAGCTGGCGGCGAAGTATGCATGATCGTGGGGCCATCTGGATGCGGTAAGACAACTTTACTAAATGGTATCGCAGGTTTCCATTCAATTACAGAGGGAAGCATTCACCTGGATGATGAATTGTTGTGTGGGCCAGGAAAGCCAAAAGCTGATCAAAGTGCCGAACGCATGGTTGTGTTTCAACATGGCGCACTTTTTCCATGGAAAACCTTGCAAGAAAATGTTGCCTACGGCCCAACCGTTCAAAAAGTTTTGCCTCCCGCACAAGCTCTAGACAAAGCCGGACAAATGCTCGCAGAGGCGGGGTTGGGTAACTTTCTCAAAAAATACCCCGGCGAGGTATCGTCAGGCATGGCTCGGCGAGCTGAAATTGTAAGAGCCTTGATCAACAACCCAAAGGTACTTTTGTTGGACGAACCCTACCGTGCGATGGATGCTCTGACCAAACAAATTATGCACGAATCGCTCCTAGAAACATACGATCGTACTGGAGTGACAATCTTTTTTATTACCCACGATCTGGAAGAGGCAATATTCCTCGGTGACAAAGTCCACATCGTTACAACTCGTCCTTGTCAGTTAAAAAAGACCGTTGAAGTAAAAATACCGCGTCCAAGATCATACGAGACCCAATCATCCGAAAAATTTAGGAGGCTGCTTGAAGAGGTTAATGACGCTGTTCACGAGGAAGCCGTTAAGGCCTTCAAGGCAGGTGAAAGAGAAATGGCCTAAGAAATCAAAAAACAAGGCAATTCCCCCCGGGGATCAATTAGAAATACGACAGAGGCAACAATGACGAATTTTTTGCAGAAACTTCTCAACAACACGACCACTCGTCGTGGTATCGGAGCAATCATTATTTTTGTGATCCTCTGGCACATCGGATCGCAGCTCGATGAGTGGACCGGATACGATTTGCTTGGCATTGGCCTCGTGCCGCCGCCCGGACATGTTTTTGCAGCCTTTCTTGAAGTCATACCCTTGCATGGTTACTGGATGAGTTGGGTTGCAAGCTTCAGCCGAGTCATTACCGGTTTCTTGGTTGCGATGATTATTGGAATTCCGTTTGGGCTGTTATTGGCGGTTAACCGATACTTTCGGGGCGTCTTTTTCCCTCCCTTTGAAATCCTCAGACCCATACCGCCGCTGGCATGGGTGCCTGCATCGCTGATATTTTGGCCTACCAATGAAATGTCAATCGCCTTTGTAACCTTCTTGGGTGCATTTTTTACAATTGTTATCAATGTTCTAGGTGGAGCCCGCAGTATAGACATCAGCTATCTGAGAGCAGCCCAGTCAATGGGTGCAAGTCAGCTTGATCTTTTCTGGAAAATCGTATTACCCGGCACGCTCCCGTCGATATTTACCGGAGCAGCAGTTGGCATGGGTATCACATGGGAAGTTGTGCTTGCAGCCGAGATGATTT
>QCPZ01000002.1 GCA_003212345.1 SAR116 cluster bacterium AG-447-A06 | reverse complement strand
CCCCCGCTGGGAGGTTGTCTCGTTCAATATAAATATTATCAAGATACATTTCTGCACCTAATAGTTTGCCCCCAGTGTCGTCATATGTCCCATTTATGAAAACATATTTGTAATTACCGCTTGTTTGAACTGTGTGCGAGACAGTTGTCCAGTCCGTGGATCCTTTGGGACTTTGAGTTTGGTTTAGCAGTATCTCGGTTGCGCCAGTGTCCACATCAACTATGTAGGCGAATATATCAAAAGCATCATTAGTACCGGACGCTTTCCAATCAAAATTAACTTTCTCACCAGCGTTAATTTCTTTTGCTTCAGAGGAAACTAGATAGGGGCCATGAACAATGTCGTATCCATTGACACTTGTCATAGTGCCTGAGTCGAGAACGATATAGCCATTTTCAATGCTGAAGCCGGTTGCGCTATCATCACCCAGAGTGCCAAAACTCAGAGGCCGGGCACCATCCTCAGTGCCCGGCGGCACTTTTAATGTTTTTATCGCAAGATTATTGGCGCCGGTTGCGAGGTCTGAGCCGGTTAATGTCACTGTGCCGCCTGCGGTGTACCCCGAGCCACCCGTGGCGCTTACACTGACTGTAGCAGCATTTCCGTTCACAACTATATTATCGGCACCGTCAGTTGCCCCAAGTAAGCTGCCTAAAATTGTGATTTGCTCTCCCACTTTATAACCGCTACCAGGAGTGTTGACGCTGACGCTGATGTTGGCATCACCAACAGTTACGGTAATATCATCACCACCAGGGCCAGCGCCAGCACTGCCGCCAATTAAATTGCCCGGGATTGTAATCCTATCGGTGGCGCTATATCCAGTGCCTGCATCAGCCAAGCTTATACTGATGTTGGCATTACCTACGCTCAGCGCAATATCATCCGCGCCAGCACTTCCACCTATGGTGTTGCCGAGTATTTTAATGGTCTCCCCATTGCTATACCCACTACCGGCATCTGTTTGATTTATAGTCACAGTTGCCGCGCCAATCGTCAAAATAAGATCAGAGCCGCCGCCAATTGATGACCCTGAGATTCTCAACTGATCTCCTACATTGTAACCCGATCCGCGGTTAACCACACTTGCTTCTATATTGCCTGAACCGTTAATGCTAACGTTGAAGGTTGCTCCACTACCACTACCGGTAACGTTCGTCGCTGAAATGTTTCCATAGTTCGTCGAAAAAAGCTCCGCATTGCCGGTGCTGTTGCCTGAGGTTTCATTAAACTGCATTTGCCCGACAGTCACTGTGTATTTTGCAGTAGTTCCTCCACCAGTGGGTGCTGTGGCTGCGACATTTGTAAAGGTTTGGCCCATCATTGCTGTGTTGGAGGTTGTTGAAGACGTAGGGGTTGTCGTCATTTCTCCCACCGTTACATTGAACAGCGCGCCAGAGCCCGATCCACCTGTTCCAGCGACATTTGTGAAGGTTCGGCCCATCATTGCAGCGTTGTCGGTGGTTGAGGATGTTGGGGTAATAGTCATTTCTCCGACTGAAATATTGAACGTTGCACTGGTACCACCCGCTGTTGGTGCAGAGCCGGCGATATTGGTGAAGGATCGGTTCATCAAAGCTGCGTTACCAGTTGTATTTGTGCTACCAGTAATTGTTACAGCGCTCAAAGCACCAACCGTTACATCGTATGTTCCGGGATCAGAAGCGTTTGGAGGACTTGGGTCAGTAATGCCTGAGTGGGTTACACCATATGTCAATGCGGTATCTGTTGTTGTCGGTGATGTTGGTTCTACTACTAAATTAGGAACTGCATTTTTGAATGGGCGCGGTGTTAGGTCTTCGGGTACCGGGTGGCCGGCAATTGTATTTGAGATTGAGACGTTTTCCCGGTTATTTACATTGGCGGGTCCGTTAGAACCATCCTGTCCCAATTCAACACGCTTGTTATGAATTTCCCAGCCTGGTATTGCTTTTACATCAGCTGAGGGACTGGTAACAGGCGTCGTTTCAGTAAAGTTTCCATTCGTAAAAGTTGTCGTCTCCCAAAATCTTCCGAGTGATGAGCTAACTAGTTCGTTAATGTTCACAGCCACGTGGTCGCCAATACCAGCGCCTGTTTGGACAACCTTTCCCTCAAAGCTCCCGTCCAAAAGGCTAACACCATTATACTTTGTGTGAGAGGCAAGGCGGTCCATTTCTCTTATCAAGCCTCCTGACTCAATTTCTAGGTTATCTCTGTCACGATCTGAATAAATTCCGTTCGCAGACTGAACGGCTAACTCTCTTATCCTTAGCTGCATATCTAGTATTTGCGCTAGGGAATTTTCTGCTGTTGTCAACAGGCTAATCATGTTGGCAGAGTTCCTTACACCCATTTCATAGCTTTTTATTGACGCAGCCATTTTGTTGCCAACAGCTAAGCCGGCGGCATCGTCAGCAGCGCGATTTATGCGCAAGCCAGATGAGAGACGCTCCATGGAGGTCTGCATCTTATTATTGGCCTCGGTTGCATAGGTCCTGGCCAATAATGCACCAACATTGGTGTTAATAACGCTCAAAACTCGGTCCTAGGTTTTGATGTTTAAAACAAAAATACCTTTATAGAACGACTTAAATTGTTATTTTTTATGAGAAACATTGGAGTTTTCTTCCAATAAAAAGAATGCTCTTGGGCTATGTCTGATATTACATCTCAGATGTCAGCGCAGCATGATTTTCGCTGCTTCTAAACTTTGTTTCAAATTGGCATCAATTTTGTCGCCAGCCAACGATGGAAAGTTAATTTTGAGTGAACTTTTTTAAGCTGTCATCATCAAAAAATATGAGCTGGTTTGATCAACACACGTCAATTTTTCAAATTCGCATCATGGCAATCATGTACTGAAAGCATGGTTGTTGTTTTCTGAAGTAAGCCTAGTGGATCACGAACTGCTAGGTTACGGATAATTTTGGTACAAGATTGCACAGGAAAGGGATTTTTGATGGTCTTTTTTAAAAATCTGGTTACGCTAATTGCAAGTGTTCAAATTTTATGTGTCTTTCTTGTATGGTGTTTGAAAATGTTGACGAAAAATAGCAAAGATCAATTATTTGGCGGTGCTCTTCTCCTGACGTTGGCGGGATGTTCATCAATTGGGAATGGTTGGGATAACACTGTTGATTTTATCTTTGGCCCTGATCACGAGGTAAGTCAGCGTCAAGCGAAAGCGGCTGAACTAGCTGCAGAGGCAGCCAGCAGCACTAAACCGGAGAAAGCTCTAGTTGAAAACTTGGCTGAAGAGAAAGTTGAAAAATTTGCTAATTCCACAGCGACATCGATTGACAACGTTATTTCAAATTCAAAGACAGATATAAGCATAACTGGCATTAAAAATAGGAAGGCCAGGTACTTCATTACCAACGTGAAAGGGTTTGAGCCGAGTGATGACGGACATGTTCAATCGTTTATGCAAACGTCGCTCGGAAATGCAAATTCTAGGGCTGTTCTGAACATTGGTGTTGGCCGGCGCTATTTGAGTGAGGATGAGAGTGTTATTACGGGATTTAACGCTTTTTTTGATTACGATCCAAAATATGGTCACCAGCGCGCTAGTATTGGAGCTGAGGTAAAGGCGTCTGCATTTGAGCTAACAGCAAATAGCTACAAAGCACTTACAAAATGGAAATCAGGCAAAAGCAGCAACCAAGAGCGTGTACTGGACGGCTATGATATTGAAATTGGTGCCCAAATCCCCTACATGCCCGGTGCGAAACTTTATTTGAAAAACTGGAAATGGCAGGGGGAGAATGGAGTGGATGACACCAAGGGCAATACCTACAGCCTAGGCTTTTCACATTTGGCAAATGGTGTTCAGATCGAGCTCGGCCGCAGGAATTATGATGGGCTTATCGAAGATGAAAACTTTGGCCAACTTACCTATGTCATCCCCATGAGTGGTTCATCGGCACAGCCTGAGGAGCCACTGTTTTCAGATAAAATGTTCGACAGTTCTTCGATGAAAGGCAAAATGTTGGACAAGGTAAGACGTAAAAATGCGATCGTGATTCAAACCGAATTTGTTGCCGGTATTGGGGGTATTTAATATGAAAAATCGTGTATTCAATGTGATGACCGCGACTTTATTTATCCTTTTTACCCATGACGCATTCGCTGCAGGGGCTAAGGTAGATGCGGAGGTTATGAATCCATGTGTGGCAACGGCGGGCACCAACGGTATTATTTCCCAAACTCCAGCCAGCGCCGCGTGCGGCGCAACTCCGCAAAAGTACGAAATCACTGTTGTGGAGATGGGCGTTTGTACGTCGCACCCCTACGGTGTTGCGAAAGACGCAGAAGCTTTTGACGCAAGTAGCTGTTCTATTGTCTATAGTGACACCACCCCAACTGCAACGGATGTTGCTGCCTTAATTGGTACGTCGCTTGGCATGGATGGTGAAAGCACTTTGCCTCCCGTTGGGACTTATACCTATCCTTATATCTTGATGGAAAATCAATTTGTTACAAACACTACTTTTACTGCGGGTGATGGCACCAAATGGTATGGTTTAGCAAATGGGCAAACAAACCAAGTGGGCCCGGCGGCTGACAGAACCGATGTACTCGCAAATTTTGGTGATACAACATGTTTTTCGGGCTACTTGGGAGCGGCCGTGAGTGGGGCCGTAATTGATGGCTTCATTACTAACTCTGCGAAGCTACGAAGCGCGGCGGGAACTGCTGACCCTTGTCCCAACAGAACGCATTTGGTTGGAGTTTTAACGTTAACCAACCCATTTACTATTACCCCACAAACCTATGGTCTTAACTTCCAATTTTTATTGACAGGGCAGGGCACCCAGTTCATGAGCGCGAACGGTAATGATGCGATTCCAGAAGGATACGGCTCTGCGCCATTTTCTGGGATCTTTACAGTTCTTAATCCTTAGCGGATCTTGAATGCCCGCAAGTTTTGACTTTAAATGCCTACGGTTTGCAAAAAAGTTAACAAGGTACCGTTCCATTTTTTGTTTAGCTCGTAATGTTGGGCGTTCATTTTAGAAGTATGACGTTTAGCATATTCTCTCAATCAAACGCTTTGACAACAATCCGCTATCAATTGCAATCTGCGACACCAAGTTGCGTCACTTTGATCTGCTGAGGCCTTAACTTTTTATGGCATTTGGGAATTCGTTTTATGAGCCCTGATGTTTGTTTCCAACGTGCTTGTTTGCACTTTATGGCCTGAGAAGGGTTAAAGCCTATGATCGGCTATTTCAGCATTATATTTCGTTTGTAATGACTTTGTCACACCTTTGAGGTATGCATCAAAATCTTTTTTCTTGTAAAAGATTTGGCAGTTCACACTCACTAAAACTTCCTCGCCCAGGACAACTGATCGTCGAACTGTTTTGCGGTCTATTGATATTTTTCTCTCTTTATCATTAGCATCAGGCTTCCAACTCACCTCTTTAACATTCGTTTGGTATGGCACACCTCTTCGGGTGGTGGACATGGTAATAAAGTCGTTGATACGCTCCCAGGTCGTTGTATTAACTCTCGTGTCATCAAACCAATGCGCAACCAAAGAGAGTAGCGGTGGTTCAACATCTGAAAATCTTGCTTGGAATTGTGTTTCATCACGGCACACGACACCTTTATCGGCTACCGACGCAATAGCATTATTGGTAGAAATGGAAAAGCATGAAACTATTCCAAGCAATTTAATACATAAAGCTCTCATTGAATACATAACGACACTTAGTTGATGTTGTTATTAAAAAGTTGCACTTTTAATTAATTTAAAGTTTTCAATTTATCGGTCTAACGATTTGTAGAGCGAAAGTTCTTTCCAGTATTGTTCAGCTAGATTGTTGGCATCATTGATACGTAAAGCAAGCCCACGAATAATTGCGTAACAAATTGGATCTGCCTGTTTCATTTTTTCCTGAAAAACGGGTTCACTAATTTTAATCACGATACAATCGGTTTTGGCTCTTACTGTGACAGTTCGCATTTCTGAAGTGATGAGGCCAACCTCGCCAAACAATTCACCCTGACCAAGTTCGCCAAGCACCATGCCATTTTTTGTCTCAATCTGCACTGATCCGGTATGGACCAAATATACGCCATCACTTCTGTCATTCGCTGCGTATATGATAGCGTCTTTTTTGTAGGGTGTTTTAGGCATCTTATTCTGGTTTATATTTGCCATAACCGACTCCAAACTAAAGTTATCAGCACTGCAGGGCGCCAATTTTTTGCCAAAATTTTTTCATTATTTGCGCTGGCAATTTCTTATTTAGCTGAGCGCAGAAAATTCACATGATGTCTAATCTACATAAGTGATAATTTTATTACCATCAGCAAGCCAGCCGACAATGCCATCAGTTAAATGGCTCACATTCGTATACCCAAGTTGATTAATTAGGGCATTTCCAAGACTGGTTGTCCTGCCACCAATGTGGCAATATAACATAATGGGCGTTTTTTGCGAGGGGGCAATGTTTAAGAATTTTTTATGAAAGTCAGGATGAATGTTGCCGCTTTTTCCAAAAGCCGTAATGGTTATAGCACCCTCTATGACGCCGGTATTTGTCCATTCATCCTCGCGTCTTATATCAATGACAATTGTGCCGTCCATTTGCGCTCGTTTAAACATTTCCGGATCGGCTTGGCCCAAAGTTATTGGCTCGCTAACATCAAGAAGTTCAATTTCAAAAATTAGCGTTGCATTAGACGGAATGGTATGGCCTGCCCCTGTAGCGCCATATCCTAGCTTTGGTGGGATGGTCAGTTTGCGCACCTCACCAACTTTCATGCCTGAGACGCCCTGTTCCAATCCACGGATCACTTGACCCGCACCGATCTCAAAGCTGAACGGCTTGCCACGAGGCCCGGATGCATCAAACACGTCGCCATTGGCTAGCATACCTTTATAATGAACTGATACGCGGTTGCCGGTTGATGCGGGGGCCCCATTTCCCGCGGTGACTGTCTCTATTTTTAATTCAGTTGCCATCGAATCTGAACCAGTCGCACACAAAACAAACAGGGCTAGGCCAAAAAAACATCGAGATACGAATTCCTCTGTTTAATTAAGGAAAATATATTTTGCATGCGATAGCACCCCTACGATCGGTCATCAATAAGGGTAAAGTCAATGCCGTTATTCATCGGTACATCTCTGAAACTTCGATAGTCTAATTCGTCAATACAACCAATATTAATCCCGCAGATATTAGGTGTCGTTCGCCTCTGGTGATGCGTCATTATACCACACTTTGAACAAAAGTGATGCGTGGCAACTTCAGTGTTCCACTTGTAGCGCATCAGATATTCGGCGCCTTTTTCAACATGGATTTCATCAATTGGGCAAGCCAGCATAATCGCGCCTCGCCGTTTGCAAAGGCTGCAATCACAACGCCTCACAGCGGTCAGATCAAGACTGCGAGGCACTGAAAATTCAATTGCGCCGCAATGACATGATCCATAAAATCGGGATTTGTTCATGTATTTTATCTTCCTTAACAGAGTTATCAGACGCGCAGGGTTCATCGGCAAGTATCAATTGTGAAATATAATGCTCTAAACTGCCGTGAGAGTCTCATTACCAACCACGGATTTGACCGAATGAGGATCACTCTATTGAATGGATTTTGCAACTGTAGATTAATAATTGAACGGCTATCCAAAGAGAAGCATGTCTCGAAAATATATTGCTGATTATTGCACGCCTTAGAGGCTTTAGTGGTCCGTTAATAGTCTGTTTCATAAATCGAGTGGGTCATGGGTCTGCCCCTTTGGCCTTTGCTTGTGCAAGCTTTGCTATTTTATGGTCTTGTCTGACAAAGTGATGGTGGTGGCTAGCTTAGGCCAAGAATAGTAAGCAGAAGCCATCCAATGTGCTTGACTCTTTCTTTTACCTCTCTAGCGTTGTATTGGTGATCAAAAAATTATCTGTAACTATTTATCGGCGTTGAAGCACTTCGTTATTGGTGAAATTAACGCCTGTATTTAAAAGAATAGTGTTTTTATTGATCTAATTGATCTAGAGGGAGTAAAATAAATGAAAAAATTACTTACAACGATCCTGGTTGCAGGGTCATGTTTGCTTGGTGGGGCAGCCGCACAAGCAGGCAAATCAGGGGGAACGCTGTCTTTTCTTGTTCAGCCTGAGCCACCGACTCTTGCTTCGTATGTTTCAACATCAGGACCAATTGGCCTGGTGATGCCAAAGGTTTATGAAGGTCTTTTTGATTATGACAATGATGGCACAATGGTGCCAATTCTTGCCGAAAGTTATGACATGAGTGCTGATGGCAAAACCGTCACATTTAAGCTTCGTAAGGGTGTAAAATGGCATGATGGCAAACCTTTCACATCAGCCGATGTTAAATTCACAGTTATGGATGTTCTGAAAAAAGTACACCCGCGTGGGCCCAACTCATTCCGTGAAGTTAGCAGCATTGATACGCCTGACGCGCATACAGCTGTTTTCAATTTGAAAAAGCCCGCTCCATATATGATGAGGTCATTCTCGGCTTATGAATCGCCAATGGTACCAAAGCACTTGCTTGAGGGTAAAGACATCAAGGATGCTCCGCTTAAAAACAAGCCCGTTGGAACAGGACCTTTCAAATTTGTTGAGTGGAAAAAGGGCCAATATATCCGTTTGGACAAGAATAAGGATTATTGGCAAGAAGGTCTGCCTTATCTCGATCGAATAGTGGGTCGCTTTATTCCTGATGCGTCTACGCGCACAGCGGCAATGGAAAATGGTGAGGTGTTGTATGCAGCATACAATGCTATTCCAAATATTGATGCGGTGCGGTTAAAGGATCGCAAGGACATTGATGTCACTACTGATGGGTATTCAATGATTAACCCAATGGCTCTTATCGAATTCAACACAAAAGAGGGCGCGTTTGTAGATCCAGCAATCCGTCGCGCGATTTCGACTGCGATTGACCGTCGGTTTATGATCGATACAATTTTCTTTGGCTATGGTAAGCCCGCGACGAGTGCGTTGAGCAGTAACTTTAAGGCAACCAACTTGCATGCGTCGATGCCCAACTATCCTGAAAAAGGTGACAAAGCTGCAGCTAATGCCATATTGGACAAAGCTGGCTATAAAAAAGATGGTAATGGCGTTCGATTAAAAGCTGTTCTTGATATCATTCCATATGGGGAGGACTGGAGACGTGCTGGTGAGTATCTTAAGCAAGCTATGGGAGATATCGGCATTCAACTAGAACTGCGTTATGAAGACGTGCCGACATGGTTGAAAAGAGTTTACCATCGTTATGACTTTGAAATGAATGTAAATTACTTCTATCAATTGCCTGACCCTGTTCTGGGTGTTCATAGACATTATGGAACGGATCAAATTCGTAAAGGCACGCACTTTGTAAACTCATCCCGCTACAGCAATCCAAAGCTTGACGCACTTCTTGACTCAGGCGCTGGGGAGCCAGATGCAGCAAAGCGAACAGCGAAGTACAAAGAGATCCAGCAAATCCTCGCTGAGGATATGCCGGTCGTAAACCTATTCGAGCTCGAATTTTTGGTGGTCTATAACACCAAGCTCAAGGGGGTTTATGGTTCGGCTATGGGCGCTTATGGCTCATTCAGAGAGGGCTACTTGGACGACTAAAAATATAACGCGAGCTCTGCAATTGCTGGGCTCGCGTTTTTTTGTTTGTTAATTTTTCGGATATATTTCATGTCAAAATCTTCCAAGATTTTTAAATATGTTGGTAAACGATTGCTTCAGGGCGTGCCAATTATCATAGCTATCGTTGTCATTAATTTTTTCCTTCTTAATCTTGCCGAAGGTGATGCTGTTGATGTTTTGGCAGGTGAGGCTGGCTCAGCAACCCCCGAGTACATGGAGCAATTGCGCAAAAGATTTGGACTCGATCAGCCTTTACCAGTTCAATTGATGGTGTATTTAAAAAATGTATTAACCTTGGATCTGGGGTACTCTTTTAGGCATGAAATGCCTGTGAATGCATTGATTTTTGACCGTTTTGCTGCCACCGGATTACTAATGACTAGTACCATTATTCTGGCCGTTGGTTTTGGTATTCTTTTGGGTCTTCTGGCTGCGATGCGCCTCAACACATGGAAAGACAATGTTATTACGATATTTGCCCTGATCACATATGCCACGCCACTGTTTTGGGTAGGGTTGATGATGATCGTTGTCTTTTCGCTAAATCTCGGCTGGTTCCCCACAAGCGGTATGACAAATGTTGCCGCTTTTTATGAGGGTTGGGACTATGTTGTGGATGTGTCTCGCCATCTAGTTCTGCCAACAATTACATTATCGCTTTTTTATCTCGCATTATACACAAGGATGATGCGGGCCTCGATGTTGGAGCAATATGGGCAGGATTACGTTGTTACTGCGCGAGCTAAAGGTTTGACCGAACGTCGTATCACTTATGTTCATGTTTTACGGAATGCACTTTTACCGGTTGTGACGATGGCCGGTGTACAAGTTGGCGCTTTGATTGGTGGCTCTGTAATTGTTGAATCCGTGTTTGCTTGGCCAGGATTGGGGATGCTTGCATTTGAGTCACTTTTTGCAAGGGATTTAAATTTGTTGCTGGGTATTTTCTTGCTTTCTTCAATGCTCGTAGTTGCAGTGAATTTGATTGTAGACATCATATATTGTTTTCTTGATCCGCGAATTGAGGTCAGTTGATATGGTCGACTTTTGGAAGCGCTATAGACGCAATCGTGCCGCTGTTTTTGGTCTTGTGGTAATAATACTAATTATAATTATGGCGTTAACGGCAAGCCTTTTCTATCCAAATGATCCTTTTCGTTTGATGGGTAAGCCTCTCTCAGGGCCTCTCACTAATGGTTTTTTGCTTGGGAGTGACTCTCTAGGTCGTGACGTCGCGTCCGGTATAGTTCACGGTGCAAAAACATCCCTTTTGATCGGCTTTGTAGCGACAATAGTTTCGGTTTTTATAGGAATATTTTTTGGAGCTTTTGCGGGTTACTTTGGTGGCCGAATAGATGACATTTTAATGCGCGTTACAGAGATATTCCAAACTATTCCTTCTTTTATTTTTGCGATCTTGCTCGTTGCAATAATGAAGCCTTCGATTGTTAGCATCGTAATAGCTATAGCTGTAGTGTCTTGGCCTGGCGTTGCTCGTCTAGTGCGCGGTGAATTTCTTGCACTAAAAAATCGAGAATTTGTTCAAGCATGTCATACTCTTGGCATGAGTGACTTCAGAATAATGCTCCGCGAAATCCTGCCAAACTGCTTGAGCCCCATCATCGTAGTTGGCTCCTTGATGGTGGCGACAGCTATTTTGATTGAAAGTGGACTTGCCTTTCTTGGGCTTGGTGACCCAAATATTATGAGTTGGGGATTCCTAATCGGTGCCGGTCGTACTATGTTGCGATCTGCCTGGTGGGTTTGTACCTTCCCTGGTGTAGCAATCCTTATAACGGTGCTTGCCATTAATTTGATCGGTGAAGGGCTTAATGATGCGCTGAACCCTCGCTTGAAAGAACGTCAATGACGCAAAAACTCCTATCGATAAATGATCTATCAATTTTGCTACCGGTGGGTGCGGATCGTCACTATGCGGTGCAGGACATTGGTCTTGAATTGCATGCTGGCGAGACCGTTTGTGTGGTTGGTGAAAGTGGATCTGGGAAATCATTAACAGCGCGTGCTGTCATGGGGTTGCTGCCGGCGCCGCATGTTCGCGTTGATAAGGGTGAAATTGTCTTTGGTGGTGAAGATATTACTAAGGTGGGCTACGAACGACTGCGTGGATTACGCGGCAGTGAGATTTCGATGATCTTTCAAGAACCGATGACTGCGCTAAATCCGGTTATGACGATTGGTGATCAGATTGACGAAATATTTCGCTATCATGTATCAATGTCTGCCAAAGAACGGGTGGAAAAAGCATTAAGCCTTCTAGTTGATGTAAATTTGCCTGATCCTGCAAAAATTATTGACGCGTATCCACATGAGTTATCTGGTGGTCAACGTCAGCGTTCAATGATTGCCATGGCACTTGCCCTTGGCCCAAAAATTTTGATTGCGGATGAGCCAACAACAGCCCTTGACGTGACAACGCAAGCACAAATTTTACAACTGATCAAAGATATGCAAAAGCGCCTTGATACTGGTGTTCTTTTTATTACTCATGACTTTGGCGTTGTTGCCGATATAGCTGATCGTGTGGTCGTGATGCAAGATGGAAAAATTGTTGAAACTGGCACTGCAAAACAGGTCCT
The DNA here is from genome assembly GCA_003212345.1 of SAR116 cluster bacterium AG-447-A06. Classification (GTDB taxonomy): domain Bacteria; phylum Pseudomonadota; class Alphaproteobacteria; order Puniceispirillales; family Puniceispirillaceae; genus UBA3439. The sequence continues at coordinate 198,959 of QCPZ01000002.1, read as the reverse complement.
CCAAACACCAAAACACCCCTATACCAAATCGTTGATTGCGGCCATTCCACGGCTTAAGCCGCGTAAAGCAAGATCGAGAGCGGCTGAGGTCGTGTTGACAACTGAGGGTGTTTGTAAATCCTTCGGTGGTGGTATCAGCTTTTTTGGATTGGGTAGAGCAAACCGCGAGGTGAAAGCGGTTCAAAATGTGCAGATTGAATTGCGACGGGGAGAAACCCTTGGGGTGGTTGGTGAGAGTGGGTCGGGTAAATCAACTCTTGCACGCTGCGTAATTCGGCTCATTGATAGTGATGAGGGTAAGATTAAACTTGGTGACGTCGATATTACTAAATTAAGCCGGAATGAATTGCGTCCCCATAGAAAGCGCGTCCAAATGGTTTTTCAAGACCCATTTGCTTCATTGAACCCACGTATTCGGGTTGGAGAGATAATATCACAAGGCCCTATTCTGCAGGGAGTCGATCAGGAGGATGCGTCAAAACGCACCTACGAGCTTTTGGATATTGTTGGCCTTGATCGTCGATCATTTGACCGTTTTCCGCACGAGTTCTCGGGCGGACAGCGTCAGCGCATTGGTATTGCAAGGGCACTATCTTTAAAGCCGGACATCTTGGTCGCCGATGAGCCGGTTTCTGCACTGGATGTGTCAATTCAGGCACAAATTCTTGAACTGCTTGATGACATCAGGGCGCAGATGGATTTGTCCATGCTGTTTATTACGCATGATTTGCGTGTGGCGGCTCAGGTTTGTGACTATGTTGCTGTCATGCAGTCTGGCAAGATTGTTGAAATGGGGCCAACGGCCGAATTATTCGCCAAACCAAAAGATGTATATACACAATCGCTTTTGGCCGCTGTTCCGGGTAAAGACTGGCATTTTAGTGAGCTAAAGATATAGATCATGCTTGACGTAGGTTAGCCCAATTAGTTTGACCCTAATCATTTTGAGTCTGGGATATTTAGGATGCTAGAACCCAAAAAACCTTGTCCTTTAAGCACAATTTACGAGCTTTACCGAGGGTACCAGACCGGTAGTAGCAAACCCAGTGTTGTCGTTCGAAATTATTTGGACAAAATAGAACGATTAAATCCCCTACTAGGGGCCTATCAGGAAGTATGGGCTGATACGGCGATGGAAATGGCTGTTGCTGCTGATAAGGCGCTTGCCGCGGGCTATTCGGTGGGCCCATTTCATGGAGTGCCGTATGCGTTGAAAGATATCTTTCACGTAAAGGGCAAGGTAACAACATGCGGGTCTGCTGCGATGTTGGATAACGTTGTCGGCACCACCTCGACAGTTGTTGAGCGGCTAAAAGCTGCTGGTGGTATTATCCTTGGCAAGACTAAAACTGTGGAATGTGCTTTTGGGGGCTGGGGAACCAACCAAAAACTGGGAACTCCAATGAACCCCTGGGATATGAATGCCCACCGCATTCCAGGTGGTTCATCATCTGGAACAGCAGTGGCGGTTGCCGCCAACATGGCCCCTTGTGGTATGGGCAGTGATACAGGTGGATCTGTCCGCCTTCCAGCGGCGTATTGTGGGTTAGTTGGACTGAAGGTAACCGCAGGACGTCTACCTTTACATGGTGTCATGCCTTTATCACAAACCCTGGATACGCCAGGACCGATTGCTCAGACAGTCCTTGATTGTCTGATTATGTTTGACTTACTCGATGGTCAAGAAGGTTGGCAAATCATCCGGGATATGGAAAAGGAAGACGGCACATACGCTTTGCTAAATAAGGGGGTTTCCAGTTTACGCCTTGGGAGTCTTAGCGAGCGCGAGCGCCAGCAATGCTCAGATGATGTGCTGGCATCCTATGACATGACTTTGGACAGGTTGCGGGTAATGGGGGCTGAGATTGTTGCATTTGAAAATCCGGTTTCCTACGGCGATTTGGCCGATGATAACGGTATGATTACGGCTGTCGAAGCCTTTCATAATCATGGATATTTATACAAAAATCTTGATCTGCCAATGGATGAAGATGTACGTGCAAGAATGTTATCGGGGGAACGTTATCACGCCCATGATTATTTTGGTGTTTTGCAACGTCGCAAAGAAACCATGCAGGCGTTTGCGGAGTCAATGCGAGGTTTTGATGCCCTTGTGATGCCAAGTAGCACAAGCACTGCCCCGATAATAACTGAGGTCGATCAGGCGCTATCACCGGGCCATTTCACGCGGCCCTTTAACTTTCTGGAAATGTGTGGCTTGTCCTTGCCAATTGACATTGCCAATAACGGGTTGCCAACCAGCTTGCAAATTGTTGGCCGGGCGCATGATGAGGGGATTTGTTTTCGTATCGGGGCGGCCCTTGAACGGGATTTAGAACCAATTGGTCAGCCAGATCTCCCCTAACCCTTGGTAAATTTATGGACCACGTTTCCCAGAAGCGTAGAGATATTGTTATCGTATTCATTCCAGGGCAATGAACCGCAGAAGGTGATTGATCCGGTGGCAAAAACCTGCCCACCTTTGGCAGTTTTGAAATACACCATATCTGCGCGCTTTACGTCCGCTTCGGGGCCGCCTGATAGGTTTGTTAGGTGCGTCAACACTTCTTCTGGGACGAGGACAAATTGATTTTTTTCATCAAATGACTGCGCTAAAGTCGTTATTTTCATGCCCTGATCTAATTTTTCATCGCGTCTATCCAGTTCAAAGCCAGCGGCACCGTGACCGCTAAACCCAAAATCACCAATTATTTTGTCCTCTATTCCTTCAAATACCCAATCAAATTCGCTATCAAAACATGTTCTGTGATAGGGCATGCTTACAAAATTGCCTTGTGCGGTAAATCCAATCCCAACAAGCTGTTGGGGTGGTCTTCCATTGCGTCGCCAAAGACCGCCATAGTTACCATCAAAAGCATTGTAATATTCGCCTGGTTCTGCTGCCCAAGCACGTATACCGTCCTCTGAACGCCGTATTTCAAGAAGAGACTCATCTTCTTTATGACGGGCTATCCGCCAATAAAAGCCATTACCTCCAAGATAAATAAGCCCACCACCGCTGTCTCGGTACTCTTTAAGCGCATCCAGTGTTTTGCTGGTATGATATTCAGGATGTGTGCCCGTCATCACAGCCTTATATCCAGCGATGGCAGCTAATCCATCACGATCAAGTTCGTCGTCGGTTATAATATCGTAATCTATTTGCTGATTATGAAGCCATGAGATCAAATGGCTATCAGCCTGAAAATGGCGAAGACCCGAGCAGGTTGACTGCCCAAATGTTGAATAACCGGGCCGAAGATTAAACAAGACTCTTTTATGTGAGGCATGGCAGATGCCTGACCTATCAGTATGGTTGTTATATGTCGACAAACCATAATGTTTGAACCTAGATGGATTATGGGGGTACGCATTCCACGCCGTTATCCTCTCAAGCCATGATGGTGCAAAATCTGGGCGTGCGTGATTGCCATAGATTGTATAGGTGAAGGTGGAGACTAGGACACATAAATTTGCCTGGCGTTTGCCCAAAGGTGGGCAAACAAAAAATGGCATAGCGTCATAATGCCCGTCTGCTTCTATACGCATGACATAAATACCGGATGGCATATCGTTGGGAATTTTTAGTTCAAAATCGCTGTCCCAATCAAAATCGTATATATCGTCATCGTGGAACGCTATCGCCGCATAATGTTCTGGCTTGTGCCGCCAGCAAAATTCGGTTGCATCCCACTTTCGACCAGTAACACCTCTGGTTGGGGCATTCTTCAAAAAAAGATCAGGCCCAGTTTTGGTTTTTACCGATAGTGACGAAATGCCAGTAGAAAAATCCCATTTAGCAATCAGTTTGCCGTCAGCCAGAATTTCCGGTGCTTCTATCTTTCCATTAAAGCAGCTTGGGGCGTCCCTAAAACTAGCGGCAATACGGATTGGGGCTTTGATTGAAATTGGAAAAAGTTCGCCTTTGCTAGTTACAGGATCACCTAATTTTGTAGCTCCAAGACACGTTTCTGAATTTGCTAACTGCTGAAGGTCGAGCGTTGTCGCACCTGATGCTGAGAGCTTTATTTTAAGGCTGTACCAATTATGGATTTTTACTGATGATGTTGATGAAAGCAGTATGCCATTCGCTGACTTCGCGGTGATTATACCCTGCTGGTCAAGGCTGATTGAGATATCGCCCCAAGATAATAGTGTTTGATCACGAGCTAACAAAATTGTCGGCATAAACCAAAACTTTATGACAAGATCACTTCTAATGTTGGCTTGTAGGTCCGCCATACTTTGCGCGAATGAACCCGGGGTAAAGCTTTGGTAGCGTGAAGCAAAAGATGCTGGCTTAAAATAGCGGCTCGCATCCTCCTCGACAATGCCGGGTCCTTTTGGATTTGGATCTGCTGAAATTGAACGATGCAAAGTTGCGGTAAAATCTGATGTCGCCTTGCTGGACACAGAAAAGGTGATTGTCTCGCCTGGCCGGGCAGATAACTTATCCGAATATCCAGCTATAAAAACATCTTGCATTAATGAACACTTTTTTGATTGAAGTGATGATAAGGGGTACCCAGTTGACGTTAGGCGATAGGCAGATTTTGATCAACCGAACCTGTAAAGAAATATTGTAAATAAGATCCGAGGCTTACTTGCGTTTTGGTGACGCCTAAGTTTAACATTATGTCAATGTAAAAACATCAATAAAGATTTGGCCCCGCGCAGGGTCCTAAATTGCGCCAGATTTCATTGTGAGGAGCGGGCCAATATCGAAACTTGTTGATAAGCAGAGTATTGATGATTTTAGGCAAAAGGGCGTGACTGTTCTTCGGGGTGCGTTTACTGGTTGGGTCGATGTGCTGCGCGCTGGAATTGATGCTAACATGAATGACCCAGATCCAAATGCCCGTATTTACAAAGGTGAAAATGGTAATGGCCGTTTTTTTGTTGATTACTGCAATTGGGACCGGATTGCAGAGTATAAGAATTTTATTTTTAACTCTAATGCTGCACATATTGGCGCAACGCTGATGAACAGCCAGAATGTTCAACTGTTTCACGAGCATGTTCTGGTAAAAGAAGCCTCAACTGATGTGCCAACTCCATGGCATCAGGACGCACCTTATTATTGTGTAACTGGCCCAAAAACAGTTAGCCTTTGGGTTCCGCTTGATACGATTGAACGTGATACGACGCTGGAATTTGTGTCGGGGTCGCACTTATGGGAAAAACATTTTCGTCCGCAAAGATTTGATGGTTCGGCACTAAATGAAGACGATGGTCTGGAAGAAATGCCTGATATCAATCAACATCGTGATGAATATGAGATTCTTGGATGGGCGGTAGAACCTGGGGATGCTATTGCTTTCGATTACCGGACAATCCACGGTGCCGCAGGAAATCATCAACCACACCGGCAAAGGCGAGCATTTTCTCTTCGGTTGGTAGGAGATGGAGCGCGCTTTGTGCGCCGTGATGGATTGGTTTCATCGCCCCCATTCCCCAACCTTACTCTGAAAAGTGGAGAACCTCTGACAGGTGATACCTTCCCTTATCTTTTGCACGCTTGAACTCTGCTTAGTGAAACCGATAGCACTCAGAAAATTCCAGTGTAAGCATAATGTTTTTAGACTTTTAAGGTTGATAGATTGATACGTTCTTTTCCTCTTCTAAACTTTTTCACGGTCGGTTTAGTCGTCATTTTTGGCTCTCTTACCACGCTGGCCAATGCAAAGGCGCGTGATATTTCATGTGGTGATATTCGCTATACAATCGAGACTTCATTGTTTAGCACAAATGTCATCACTAATGATGTTAAAGAAAATGATAATGGTAATGGTGCAGCTGGTCGTCCCTATTGCCAGTCAAATGCCGACGCTCAGATGGTGGCTGAACTTGCGGTCAAGGGTGACGACATTTGGTGTGTCAAAAAATTCTATATTTCGATGGATCGCTTGCCCATAGCTAAATCATCGCGCTTGTTGAGTCTCGCTCTGGGGCGAGTGTTTGAATATGAGTATTTGTGGCAAGGCGGGGACTGGGTAAAAATTGATACGCGAACTATCAACTGTGATAATGACGAAACATCTGAAAGACAAAAAGTTCTGGATAGGAGAACCGTTGAGTAAGCGGAAATCTGTGACAAAAAAAACAAATACGGTGGTCGTAGGGGGTGGCCAGGCTGGCCTTGCTATGAGTGCCCATTTGCGGGACTTTGGAATTGACCATTTAGTTATAGAAAAAGAACGCATTGCTGAGCGGTGGCGAAGTGCACGTTGGGATAGCCTTGTTATGAATGGTCCAGCTTGGCATGATCGTTTTCCAGCGATGACTTTTGATGATTGGCATCCAGATTCCTTTCCCGGCAAAGAAGCAGTCGTTACCTATTTTGAAAATTTTGCGAAAAAAATTGATGCTCCTATCCATTGTGGGGAGGAGGTTACAAATGTTTCTCAGATCCGAGATGAAGACTTTATAGTTGAGTCCAATCGGGGACTAATTACAGCTCAAAATATTGTTGTGGCAACGGGACCATTCCAGACACCCGTAATTCCTTCGATCATTGCTGATGATTATGTCCATCAAATTCATTCCTCTGGTTATCGTAATCCCAAGCAGCTGGATGATGGTGCTGTATTAGTGGTTGGGGCTGGTTCATCAGGCTCGCAGATTGCCGATGAATTGCTGCGGGCTGGCCGCAAGGTTTATCTCTCAATTGGTCCACATGACAGACCGCCGCGGTCTTATCGTGGCAAGGACTTTGTATGGTGGCTTGGGAAATTGGGTAAGTGGCAAATGAAAACGCCCCCCATTGGCAAAGATCATGTAACAATTGCTGTTTCTGGAGCCTATGGGGGCAAGACGGTGGATTTCCGAAAATTTGCGAGTCGCGGAATGGTGCTTTTGGGGATGACAGAAACATATGACAATGGTGTTATCACTTTCGCTGGTGACTTAAAGCAAAACATTGCTGATGGAGATGCAAATTATCTGGGACTGCTGGCAGAAGCAGACGAATATATCAGGGCGCATGATCTGGACTTTCCAGCCGAAGAGGAGGCTAAAATCCTCATGCCTGACCCTGAGTGTCTTGCTAAACCCATCAGGCAGCTTGAACTTGAAGAGGCGGGTATTAGAACAATTGTGTGGGCAACCGGATATCGACAGGATTTTAATTGGTTGAAGGCTGACGTGTTTGATGATCAGAATCAACCAGTTCACAAAAAAGGTGTGACTAACGTGAATGGTGTTTATTTTCTCGGCTTGCCATGGCTGACAATGCGCGGATCATCTTTTATCTGGGGTGTTTGGGAAGATGCTAGATATCTGGCAGGCTATATCGCAAAATCTGGATCATAAGTCCTGCTACCGGATGAACGTCTAATCATCGCCCGGTACCCCGTAACTTGGAGCTGATGTGGGGTCAAGAGCGCGGGTAACATAATCATCCATTTGAGGTTTGTAAATGTGCCAAGCCGCTGCAACCGCTTCGATGGGGCAACGTTCAGTCCAATCACAACGCAAATCTGCCACTGGCCAATCCTGCTTATCAACTAATAGCAAGCCGGCGGAATGCACTGGTCCGGTCTCACCACCATAGGTCAATGCAGTGCGCATCGAATTAATAAGTCTGTCGCCCAGATGACCTGTGGATTCATTAAATGTGGCGACCATCTCCATGGGGATTTTTGAATTTGCCAGTAAGTTGCCGGCGGCAGCAACATTTAATGACTTAAAATCAGCATGAACGCCTAGTGATTTGGAACCTGAATGAATGGCAGCAATGCCCGATGTGTCAACTGCCAGCAATTGCCGAAAATCGGCATGGTCACTAGATTTGAGTACTATCGCAATAGCGTCGCGTGCACTATGTCCTTCGGTCATAGCAAGAAGGGTTTTAGGCCCCAGACGCGGATCAGTGATGTTCTGGCTGGCAACCACCCCAACACCGGCTTTAGCAAAAGCACAGCGTGCCGCCACCGCCGGTGATGACGATGAAATGGCCATTCCAAACTGGTTTGTTTCGACGCATCTTGCAACGATTGAAAATGTCATAATTTAATCCATGTCTGGAATCACGGCAGTGGCATCAATTTCGACAACCCATTCTGGGCGCGCGAGTGCCTGAACAACAAGCCCGGTACATACTGGGTGAACCCCTTTGATATAGTTACCCATAGTCTGGTATACCGTCTCACGGTGGCGGATATCGGTAATATATACGACGAGTTTAACTAGATGACTCATTTCACCGCCTGCTTCAGTAATTAATTGTCGTATATTCTGCATAACCTTATGGGTTTGTGCAGCCGGGTCCAAATTTTCGATATTTTTAGCATCGTCAAGATTTTGGGGGCATTGGCCGCGCATCCAGACCGTTTTACCGCCAAAAGTCACGACAGCTTGGCATAGATCATTATCCAAGCATTGTTCAGGGTAGGTTTGTTTTGTATTGAAAGGTCGAATCCGTTGATGTGTCATCTTGCATTTTTCCGATCATTTTTTGGAATTTAAAACAAAGGAAATTTAGGAACGATTTCCTTATAAATTAGGTTTTAAAATTCAAACATGACATAGCACCGTTTCTGTTTTTAGGTGTCGTTGGGCTGCGTGAAGTCAACTCAACCAATTTCATCATGGTTAAAAACACAATCACCTGCAAGTTTGCCAGCAAACATATCAACAACATTTTGTGCTGACATTTTAGACATTGCTATCGCTGCTGACATTGCACCAGCCGCATTGTGTGGGGTCATTATAACGTTTGGGTGTAGTAGGAGCGGGTCATTGATTGGGGGTGGCTCAATTGGCATGACGTCAACACCAGCAGCCCGGATGTGACCGGATTCTAAGGCTGCGACTAATGCCGAATTATCAACAACGCCACCACGAGCGCAGTTAATCAAAATGCCTCCATGTTTCATGGCAGCGAGTTCATTTGTTGACACAATGTGACGAGTGCTGTCATTCAATGGAACGTGAAGAGTTAAAAAGTCTGCGTCAGGCAGCTCAGGTCTGAAATCAGTAACGCCACGACAATCCATGTTCGACGCAAGATCAATGTCCAATGCTATATCGGCAACTACAACTTCCATACCAATAGCTTTACAAAGTGGAGCGACTTTTCGACCGGTGCGACCAAAACCTAAAATAACAATTTTGGCACCACATAAATCAACTGCACGAAATTTGTTACGATCAGCCCACCAACCCCTCTTTACCGACGTATCTTGATTGACTAAATTGCGGGCAGTTGCCAGCATCAAACCTAATGTATGCTCGGCAACAGAAAGGGCATTGGATCCCGAAGCGATAGCAACTGGAATACCTCGTGCGCTTAAATGGTCAACGTCTATGTTATCACAGCCAACCCCATGGCGTGAGACAATCGTTAGCTTCCTAGCCTCTTGCAAGATATCAGCTGAGAAAATTGCTGACCGAACAATGATTGCGTCAACGTCACGTACCGCTGTTCGTAATGTTTCTGGATCAATATTTTTGACGCGCACAATTTCAATATTTGGCTCTCCAATGAGGATATCCATTCCACACGGATGTATGTCTTCGGTAATTAAAACACGTCTCAAGATAAACTCTCTACAATTATTATTTTTCAATAATTACGATCTCGAAATAAAAACTTCTTTATTCATCAAAAATTCAAAGTTAGCTCATGGGACGCCAGTAGCACGTTACAATCGCCAACCAAGTACTGTTGTGAGTGCCTGACCTGCATCAAACCAGTTCAGCACGGCTTCCGTGTTCACGCCAAGGGCCACTGCACCAATTACGGAGAGAATAATAGTAATTACAATCCCGGCGTCAATTCGTTCATATTCACGGTTCAAATAGACATTAAACAGAAGCCGAAAAATTACCGAGATTCGTTGTATTGGAACGACGACCGAAACAGGAGCAAGGGCCAACGCTGTGTAGCGGAAAATCTGTGAGACTGCGATCATGACTCCGGACAATAAAAACCACTTTAGTCCTGATTGAGACATCTTTTTCAGGAGAGCAAAATCATAAAAAATAGCGGCTACCATAACCACGCACACCGCGGCAAAAACATAAGAGAATAGGAGAATAGCTGAAGAATGCGCAAAGGGCTCGGCAACCATTTGGTTGGGCATCGTTTGAATGCTTAGAAGGGCAAGAACAATCAAAATTGGGCTGCTGCCATAGCCAATGACGCATATCAAACCATAAAGGACACCGCGCCTCAGATTAGGCTTAAACACACCCGCTGTATTTTCCGCTGAATATGACTGGCGGCGACTAATGAGTAATGCGGGGCCTATGCTAACCAAAAGGACGCCAAGAATATTTAATCCGGTGAGTGTTTCGTTGAGAAAGCTAACCGCGAAGAATAGCGAAAAAATGGTGCTTAGTTGCTGTATTGGCGTTGAAAGCGTGCTACCGATAGCCTGCATCGATACATAATTACAAAATCTGCCAATTACAAAATGCATCACACCAGCGGCACCTGCAAGGAGGTATGTCACATATGACCAGTTTTGTATTGCTTGAAATCCTCCAAGAAAATAACAGATAGCAGCGACAAGTGGTACCACTGTTGGCACGGTAATAATCATACCTTGCAAGGGTGTTGCTGTAACAACAGCACGGCGTGCCGCCGCATTTTGGAAACCAAAAATAGCAGCAGAAAGGATTGCAAGGAAAATTCCAGACATCGCGCACTTTCAAAAAGTGATATCAAAATATTTCTGGTTGGCTAGACCTTCTAGGTCGCCGTCCAGAGCTACAATTTAGCATTAAGCTTGAATCAAAAAGTATGGGGTACCTGATTTACAGTATTTTTTAATCATTTGTTTTGAAACGGCTGTTTTGGATAATTATAACCATGCCAATTGGAACTGTAAGAGTAATAAGTAAAACGGTGATGAGTAGCAAACCTAATTCCGAGTAATCTGCCGTGGTGATAATCGCCCCGCTTAATTTGTCTTTCACTTCACGTGTGACAACAAAGGCCTCGTTCAGGTACTTGGTTCCAAGTGCACTTGCCGAGAGTGCTAGATTAGTAAATGAGGCAAAGACAGCAAAAAATGTTGCCTTTAAATGAGCAGGTGCATTACGAGCAATCCAAGCAAGCAGAGGGATCATTGCGACCTGGCCGAGTGGGGACTCGACAGCGGTATTTATAATAGCGATAAATTTGGCGTCAACAATTCCACCGCTGTTGGATGCGGTCCATTCATGCAGGCCGTAATACATCCCAACACTTGGCAAGAAAAGCACCGCACCGGCAATTGAGAGAAAAACAATAATATAGGCGATTGAGTTGTTCGCCATGAAAGGGCGTAGCAAAATAATGCCAGCAAGAGTCAGAATTGATGCAACAAGCGATAGGATGGACAAAAATTGCTCATTGAATAGAAGTTGATCAATTTCAAACCATGTCAAACCAGGCCCAGGGCTTGGCATCGCACGAAAAGTAAAAATAATGATTGCTGTTCCAATAACCGTCATTCGTTGTTCGTGTGGTAAAAAGCGCACTAAGCGGTTCATTAAGAACAAGATTATGCCAACCGATCCTGCGAAGACAATTTCCTGTGCGTATCCTATCCCTGATGTGCCAACACCTAACGAGAAGATTACAAAAACCAGACTACCAGTGAGAATTGACCAGTTGACCTCAGGCCTTTGATGATGGCTTGATGCGATTTGGGGTGGTTGCGGGTTTTGTGCTTCATTATAGGCTTTTTGCAGGTGCGCTAAAACAACACCAGCAACCGAAATCACTGGAATAATCAACGCATAAAGATAGATATCTGCATAGAGATCAATTCGGGCGGCATCATCTAGATTGTCGACATTGGCAAACATGATTACATTGACAAGCGAAACCAGAACTGTGCCGCCAATAATGGCAAATCGGCCGAGTGTTTGCATTGTTGTATGCATGATTTTTAAATGGTCCTTGGCGATGCTTGTGCCATCTTTATTCTTTTCGGGAACCGCCTCAACCGTCATTGCATCGGCCACAACGTCCTGAATGACATAGCCCACTGGTCCCAAAATCACACTGATGACAAACCACGTTTCAACAGGCATGATTTCTGCCATAAAGGCGGTGTGGCCAATCAGCCCATGCATGATCAAAAGGCTCGCGCTAATTATTGCTGCTCCAAGCCCGACTAGGTAGGCTTTACGTTGCCAAATCAAATCGACCAGATGTCCAAGTGGCATTTTAAGTGCCCATGGCAAGCCTGCCCAAAAGCCAAGGCTAGCGAGAAATGCTGCCGAGAGGTTTAAATAATCCTTGATAAAGAAAGTACCAACAATTGCGGTTAGGCCAGAAACCCCGGCGGCAAGGTAAACCATCAGTGGCGGCAGATAGCTCCAGCGTAACTGTTTTGGCAGCTCGACAAGTCCTCGAATAACTGAATAAAATAATCTGATCATGGCCCCAGTATTACGCACTGCTGGAATTTTTCAAGCTTTGATAAGCAAGACTCCATAGACTTTTTGTTGCAGAGGACCCAATACTTCATTTAATTAACGCTGTTCAGAAGTGAGATAATTGATCTTTTGGTGTTGGGCTGTGATGGCGGCGTAATATTCGTCACGGAGGCGGGCAACTAGCTGTTCAACGCTGGGAATATCTGTGATGCTTCCAACACCGTGTCCAGCTGACCAGATATCCTTCCAGGGCCTGAAGCTATTTGTTTGTTCGGTGAGAGCGTCTCCGAGCTCCCGATCGACATCTATTGTATCGTGTGGGCTTGCATCATCAACCTCTATCCCGGCTCGTTTCAGACTTTGTTGTAAAAAATTTGCATTAATCCCCGATACCGCGGGTGTTGCTGTAATGTCGGCTAGCTTGCTATTAACGATCATCTCTTTGTAGGCAGATTCGGACTGGCATTCGCGCGTTGCCAAAAACCGGGTGCCAAGATAGGCAAGGTCTGCGCCCATAGTTTGGGCTGCAGCAATATCTGAACCAGTGCTTATTGACCCGGATAAAAGCACTGTTCCGTCAAAAAAACCGCGAATTTCATTGATCAAAGCAAACGGATTGGCGAGTCCGGTGTGACCGCCGGCTCCAGAAACCACGGCAATCAGGCCATCGGTTCCCGCGGCAGCTGCCTTTTGCGCATGACGTATATTGATAACATCGTGAAATACAATGCCGCCATAATTATGCACACGTTCGACAATTTTTGGCACCGCCCCAAGTGAAGTGATGATTAGCGGAACGCGATACTTGACACATAAATCTAGCTCTTGTTCCAGGCTTCTATTTGTTCGGTGAACAATCAAATTAACCCCAAAAGGGGCGAGTTGCCGACCGTTAGCAACCTCGCTGTGGGCCAGCCCATCACTTATCTGTATTAGCCAATCTTCAAATCCTGTTAACGTGCGTTGGTTTTTTGCTGGGAATGTACCAACAATACCCGACCGACAACATGCCAGAACAAGTTCAGGACCCGATGCCAGGAATAATGGTGCAGCAATAATTGGCAGGCAAAGCCGGTTTTGAAACAAATCTGGGAAACTCATTAAATTTACCTCATACATGGAGCAGATGACTGGGCATGCCCATTTTTAATTTTGTAAAAACCACATTTACTAAAGGGCTTTTTAGTGAACTAAACTGGAGAGATGGTAAACTGGTCTTTTGTGCTTATCAAATTTGTAACTTTCAACATTGTGATCTGAAACGCTCTTATGGTTTCACTCAAAAATTAGCCACATAACCCTATTGATAGTAACGAATAATAAAAATTAAACGGGACAATATAGATCAACCCATAGGATCATTCACTGGCTTATGCTACACCCCCACTAGGTAGCTTTGGCTATTTCTTTTTTAGGGCCTGTTGCAGGGCTGTGAAGATTTGTGAAATGATTGGTCATGATGCAACATTCATCAAACATGGAAGAGCAATCGCGAGAGCAATCGGTGATCATAACGGTGTTGAAGTTGTGGCCCTATATTTGGCCGCGCGATCACCCATGGCTCAAACGCCGAGTCTTTGTGGCCCTACTTTTTTTGGTTGCTGCCAAGCTCGCAACGGCAATGGTTCCGTTCTTTTTCAAATTTGTTACCGATGTACTCACTGGCAATGATCTGGGTTTGCCAGAAGTGCCTCTTTTTTTGCTGACCCCATTTATGCTCGTCATCGGCTTTATTTCCATGCGGGTCATGACCATTGGATTTAACCAGCTTAGGGATGCTTTATTTGCTCGTGTTGGCCAGCATGCAGTACGGCAGCTTGCGTTTAAAACATTTACGCACATTCACAAATTGTCATTGAGGTTCCATCTCGAGCGGCGTACTGGTGGTTTATCGCGCGTAATTGAGCGCGGCACGAAAGGTATTGAGAGCATAGTTCGTTATACTATTTTGAACAGCCTACCGGTGGTGCTCGAATTTGCCCTTTATGCCGGTATATTTTTTTATTATTTTGGATTTCTCTATGTGGTTGTGATTGCTGTTACAGTGATCATCTACAGCGGCTATACAATCAAAACCAGCGATTGGCGAACGCGCATTCGGCGCGCAATGAATGAAGCCGATACGGCTGCCCATGCCAAGGCGGTAGACTCTTTGCTGAATTTCGAAACAGTAAAATATTTCGGCAATGAAACGGCTGAAGCTTACCGGTTTGATCGATCCATGCAGCAATATGAGGCGTCGGCAATTCGGTCATATACATCTCTTGGCTGGTTGAATTTCGGACAGTCAACAATTTTTGCTATTGGTATGCTGATAATAATGCTGCTTTCAGCTCGTGCAGTGCAAAATGGAACACAAACAATCGGTGATTTTGTTTTGATCCACTTGTTTTTGCTTCAGCTTTCCCAGCCACTGAATTTCATCGGTGGGGTGTATCGCGAAATTCGGCAATCTCTCACCGATCTAGAGGTGATGTTCACCCTGATGGAAGCGCCAATCGAAATAGCGGATGTGCCTAATGCCCAGCCATTAGAGCTCGACTCTGGTCATATCCAGTTCAATGAAGTGCATTTCAACTATGGTTCGGGCCGACCTATTCTAAAAGGTATTTCCTTTGAGGTTCCAGCGGGCAAAACCGTTGCAATTGTAGGCCCATCTGGAGCAGGAAAGTCAACGATTTCGCGCCTTTTGTACCGATTCTACGATCTGAAGAAAGGCACCATCACCATTGATGGACAAGACATAAGTATGGTTCAGCAGGATAGTTTGCGCGCTGCTATTGGCATGGTGCCACAAGATACGGTGCTGTTTAATGATACGATTGAGTATAATATCCGCTATGGGGCGTTAGATGCAAGTGAGGCAGAAATTGCCAAAGCGGCTACATACGCCAAGATTGATAAGTTTATTGCAAGCTTGCCAAAGGGCTTTGATACCGAGGTTGGTGAGCGTGGGCTAAAGCTATCTGGAGGAGAAAAACAGCGGGTGGCGATTGCCCGCACAATTTTGAAATCACCCCCGATTTTGATCCTTGATGAAGCGACATCTGCTCTTGACACCCCCACCGAACAGGAAATCAAATCAGCCCTCGATATGGTGTCTAAAAATCGTACAACATTGGTAATTGCACATCGTCTTTCTACTGTAACTGACGCTGATGAAATTATTGTTCTTGACGCTGGATCAATCGCTGAGCGTGGCACACATCGTGAATTGTTAGCCCAAAAAGGACTTTACATGACCATGTGGAACCGTCAGCAGGCCGTATCTGACGCTCAGCAAAGATTGCGTGACCTTGTTCAGCTATGAAGATGGATCGCTTGAAGATGATTTAATTTGTCTTGTTGATGCGTGCGATAAGATCGGCATCTATTCCCAGACGCATGGTATGGCTATTAAACTGGTTGGAACAGTTGCAGGGTGTGGATCAAAAACTATCAATTCTTCCATCACATTAAAACTACTGTTTGGAATTAGTGGGTGATCGGTTACCTCTCGAGCAATTTTGCGATATCCAGTTGTCTTACTGTTTGATCTTTTTTATTCTTGCCAGGAACGCGCAATTGTAGGGTGGGTGATATCCATTGATTGGCACTTACCAATTGTCTGTCTCATGGAATAGGAAATTGCGATGCTAGCACTTAATGAATTAATGGAGCTTCGTCCGTTATCCCCGCCCGATGATGATGAGCTGGAAATCACTGGGTCAGATCCGGTTCTTGAGACCAAGTTTCGTCTTGCTGAAACTGCGGCGGCGGCGCTTGCGAGTGTTGGTGTTGCAATCAACGACTTATGGGAATTAAAAACAGGTCAACGCCAGTCTATTGCGATAAATTCAAGAGCAGCAACCGCGGCGCTATGTAGCAATAAATACCTGCAACTACAAAATGAAGATGGTGGATTTGATGATGTCATTGACTCAAACCACGAGGCAAATCGTGCTTTAACGGGAATGTACCTAACGAAGGATGGACGCTGGGTGCTTCCACATTTTGGTCTTAACAATTTACGTGAGCGCATGTTGAACCTTTTGCAGTCAGACGCTGATAAGCAATCCATTGCCAAAGCTGTGGCAAAATGGGATGCGCTTGACCTTGAAAACGCAATGGATGAGGCGCGAGTTTGTGGTGGGATGGTGCGCACCAATGATGAATGGATGTCTGAGGCACATGGTCAAATTTTAGCTGTAAAGCCGGTCGTTGAAATTATAAAGATAGGCGATAGTGCTCCTGAGACTATGCCAACCGGACCTCGTCCTTTGTCTGGAATAAAGGTGCTTGATTTAACACGCATTTTGGCGGGACCTATAACTGGTCGCACTCTTGCTGAGCATGGCGCCGATGTCCTTATGGTTACCGCACCTCATCTAGCGCAAGTCCCGCCTTATGTAGGAGATACAAGCCATGGTAAGCGCAGTTGCTTTTTAGATTTGCGTATAGAAAATGAGAGACAAACCCTGCTGAATCTGGTCAAAAGAAGTGATGTTTTCTCGCAAGGATACCGGCCAGATAAACTTTGCCGGTTGGGGTTTGGACCAGATGCCTTAGCCGCAATTCGGCCGGGATTAATATATGTATCAATCAGTTGTTTTGGCGAGGGTGGCCCTTTTAGTCACCGTGCCGGCTGGGAACAGATTGCACAAGTTATGACAGGCATAGCCGCTGAGGGTATTCAAACTACTCCTGAGTATAAGCCCAGAACGCTGCCAGTGGCTGCGAATGATTACATTACTGGCTATCTTGGTGCTTATGGGGTGCTCCTAGCGCTTGCAAGGCGGGCAAATGAGGGCGGCAGTTATCATGTGCGAGTATCTTTGTGCCAAACAGCAATGATGATATACCGGCAGGGGAAAATTACCGGCTTACCTTATAATCTATCGCTTGCGGCAGATGAAATTGCCACACTCTCTCAACAATCTAAGTGCCACCTTGGCCACATACGGCATTTGGCTCCTGTTTTACAGTTATCAGAAACGGCCCCACATTGGACTTTACCAACGCCAAAATTGGGTTCAGACGCACCTGCTTGGCTCTAAGAAGTTTGGCGCGGTGATGAAATCCATTTTACGTTATCATATTGGTCACTCGCTGTGAGCGGGGGCGATGTGTAGACTATCTTGCGTTCGTATAGATTATATTGTCGGTTTAACTTTACCGTTTTTCACTTTTCCAAACGTGACTTGATTATAATTCTCGAAGCGCATTGAATTGATCGATATAGCCGCTTGCGTCAATTTTGACACCAATGACCGTGGTTTCTTTACTTTCAAGGGCGTATTTAAGCGCTGTGAAAAGAGCAGCCTCATTATCCACTGAGGTACCATTGGCACCAAAGCCTCGAGCTAAATGCTCCCAATCAATACCACCGAGATGTACTCCATAGGGATTGATACCTTTGATACTTTGTTTGGTTCTTATTAGACCAATCTCACCATCATCAAAGACTAAAATAATAATGGGTAGTTTTTCGCGCACTGATGTTTGGATTTCAGCAACTGCCATGAGTAGGCCGCCATCTCCTGTGAAGGCAATGACTGGCTTCTCCGGGTAAGCAAGTCGGGCTGCTAGAGCTCCTGGAACAGCAAAACCCATTGAACCAAGACCGTTTGATGTCAGGAAATCCCGAGGAGCAAAGCACTGCCACTTTTGAACGACTAGCAATCGGCTTGCGCCAGCATCACATGTGGCGATTGTATCACGCGGTAAAATTGTACGAGCTATTTCTACTGCGTGCTGAGGGGAGAGGCCGGTTGATGGCGTGTCTAGAGCTTTATGAACGCTTGCCCGAAAATCTTTTGCGGCATCATATCCCCAATCATTACCTTTTGGGACGATTGTACGTAATATTTTCAATATTGAATCTAAATTGCCAATAACCTCTTCATTGCAAGCAACCAACCCGTCAAGAGATGGATGGCTCGCAATTGATAGAACCTTAGTTAGGTATGGCCAACCCTTTGGCTGTAATTCCACGGCATCAAGTCCAATGGTCACAATGAGGTCAGACTTCGACACCAAATTACGTTCGATAAGTCCGCCTATTATACAGCCGGCGCGAAGTGGATGATCTTCAATTATTGCGCCTTTACATTTAGATGTCGTGAGAACTGGCGCTCCAAGATGCTCTGCTAAAGACACCATAGACGAACTAGCGTTGTCCCAAAAAGTACCGAGCCCAACCAATAATATTGGCTTGTCAGCAGCTCTGATCATCGCAGCAGCCTTTTCAAGGCCGAGCGGGCTGGGTTCTGGATGATTATAATTGGGCACTAGGTTTGGTAAATTTTGAACCGACCCAGCTTTTTTCTTGGTCTCACTTTGCGGAAGATCAAAATGCACAGGCCCAGGGGCATGGGCCGTCGCAATACGGACGGCCCGCCGCATTTGTTGTTTTATAACACTGGCGTCAATAGTAGTTGACCATTTGACAATTGGTTGCATTATGGCTTGATGGTCAAGTCTCTGGCGGATGCCGATGGCGTGTTCGCGGCTAGAATATCTGTCAGTAATTGCAATTAGTGGAGCCCTGTCTAGATAAGCGTGTGCAATACCATTTACCATATTCGTTGCGCCTGGACCGCGCGTAGACAAGCACACCCCGGGGCTGCCGCTGATTTCTCCCCATGTAGAAGCCAGCATGGCGCCGGCAACTTCCTGTTTCATAAGTATAAAACGGATGCCTTGCGCTTTTGCTGCGTCTATCAATTCAACTGATTCTCCGCCTGGATGGCCAACAATGAATGGGGTCCCCATTTCCTGAAATGATGCGGCCATTTCTTCAACAGTAGTTGTTGCCATGGTGAGTTTTTACCTACTTACTATTTCTTTTGTACCCGACCCTGATGAGACAAAGCTCACATACTGTCTCATATAAGTATCATCAAACGTTGATCTCTAACACTTATCAAAAGACATTACATGGAAACAGTAAAAGGCCAAATCGGCAAAAATGCCGACATGGTTCAAAACATCTCATTGTTTGCGTTTCCGGGTCCTAAAAAAGTAGCTATTTTGGCGTCACATTTTTGTTTTTTGACATCGATGATACTGCCCGAATAATAACAACTGCGGCCCCTATTAAGAGAAATATTGGAGCGTATGAGAATTTGTTTTGATACTCAAAACTAAAGAAAAGCCAAATACCATTGTCGGAAATAATCATTGATTGGCGAAAAGCTTCTTCCATGCTTGAAGTCAGAACAAATGCAATGATGAATGCCGCTGCAGAAAAATTGGTACGGCGCATACCATACCCTATGATTCCAAATAGAATTGCAAATCCTACATCCCATATAGATGCTCGAGAGGAATAGCTGGCCGCTAGAGAAATCATGAAAATGAACGGATACAGATATTGAGTAGGTAAAATAGCTATTGCCCGACCAATCAAGGGTGCAGCGAAATAACCAATTATTGCATAGCAGGCTATCCCAACGAGGCCAGCAGCAAAAATTCCAAAAATGAATTCGCGAGGGCTCATCATTTGTCCCGCCACAAATAATGGAGGCTCAGTCGCAAAAATCTGGGGGCCAACCTGCAGGCCGTTAACAAGGAACATACCAATTAAGACGGCTGCTATTGTTGAGCCTGGTATTCCAAGAGTTAACAGAGGAATCATTGAAGGGCCCGATACCGCATTGTTCGCAGATTCGGGGGCGGCAATACCTTCAACAACGCCTGTACCCCATTTATCCTTGTTTTTTGCTTTACGTTTTTCTTCTCCATAAGCCACAAAACATGCAACAGAAGAGCCTAAACCCGGCATCATACCGATCAGCGATCCATAAATTGATGATCTAAACATCAACGGAAAACATCTCTTAAATTCTGGCCAGGTGAAATAGTGAGCGGTAGGATCGTCAAGTTTTGATTTATCGAGATCAATCATCTTAACTTTGGCTGCTTTTTCAGCTTGAATGATTACCTCGGATATCACAAAGACACCGATAAGTAAGGGCACCAAGGCCATTCCAGACTCGAGCTCATCAATTCCCATCGTCATTTTAAATTGACCAGTAATAGTATCTTCACCGATAAGGGCTATAACAGCTCCAAACAGTGTTGAGATAATTCCTTTGATTATACTGTCACTGACAACGGAGCCAATGACGACAAACGCCATGAGGTAGATGGCAAAGTTCTCTGGTGGACCAAATTTCTTTGTGAATGCGGCGATAGCGACCGCTCCGAATATCAGAATAATTTCGCCAAAATAGTCGCCATATGCAGAGGCAACGGTCGCGGTCTTAAGTGCTTTACCGGCCCGCCCGGATTGGGTCATGGGGTACCCATCTTGCATGGTTGCTGCTGAAGCAGCAGTTCCTGGAGTGTTAAATAGAATAGCAGCAATCGAGCCACCATATCGACCAGATTTGCCAATGACATATAGAAAAGCAAGCCCTGCAAGCCCACCTATTTCATCATTGTAGGCAATCAGAATTGGCAACATCATAGCGATTGCAGCTGCCGCCGTGAGGCCTGGTAGAGCACCGAATACAATGCCAACAAAGGCTGCTAAGACCACAAAATAAATGGCGTAGGGGTCACTGAAAAGGGTTGCAAACCCGCCAATAATATCAGCAAAAACCATTTGGAGTTATTCCCCGCTAATCAAAGTTGTGTATGGACGCAAGTCAATGAGCACGCCACTGGGATCGTTTAATCTCATAATACCCATAAATAACCATTGCATAACAAAAGCCATAACAATGGCACCAGTTATTATTTTTAGATGCTCTTTTACACCAAAAGCATAGAGCATGGAGATATATGTTACTATAATTGCTGCAAAATATCCAAGCAGCCAGAAAGTAAGAACAAATAAAGAACCACAGCCGACCACGAGTGTTATTCGCTTTAAGTTGCTCTCTAAAAAGCCATACCCTTCCTTTAGGTCCCCTGCTTTTCCGCGGAAGGCCCTAAATGCTAGCCAGAGCCCGCCCAGAACTAGAGCGACAGCAAGGGTCATAGGCATTGTCCTTGGGCCCACAGCTTCTTTCGAAACACCAATCGTGAACGCTTGATATACAAAAAACAGACCAATAAGTGATACAACCGCACTTACACCATATTCTATATTAGTTTTGTAATTTTCGTTCGCCATTCAAACCCCGGCTATCAGCTTCAAATTTTTGAAATAAAGAAAACTTTAGATAAAAAAAAGGGACAAGTTTTTCTAGTTCACCTGTCCCTTTTCGACAATTTCTATTTAGTCTTATTGACTTGCAAGTATTTTTGCAACAACCGGACCCATTGTTTTGTACATCACGTTTTGTGCAGCCACTGCTGCTTTCGCATCAGTTTCAAATGCAGCTAAGTTGTTTTTCTTCATAAACTTTTTGAAGCCTTTTATGCCTGCGATGTGCTTGATAGCCGCTCCAACCTTTGTTTTGACCTCTTCAGGGACACCCTTTGGTGCAAATAGGCAGAATAGACCCGTAAAGTCTGCTCCTTCCATGCCTTGTTCGGCAAATGTCGGCAGATCTTTCATTGTGGTGTCCCTGCCAGCACCAGCTGTGGCCAGTGGACGAATTACGTCCTCAAAACCAGCTATAGTGTTGTTACCACCGAAAACTGACTCAACGGATTGAGACACGAGAGCGGCGCGGGCTTTAGAACCACCCTTGAATGGGACCTTTTTATGCGGGATTCCATAGGTATCAAAGAACAGATGCCCAATGCCAGAGTGCATTGTTGTGGCGCCTGATGTTCCCCATGTGTGTACCTTTCCAGAGGCTTTTGCATTAGCAATAAACTCGGCCATATTTTTTGCTGGGTTAGAACTGTGTACCTGCAATGAGGTAACGAGCTGCGACATGCAACCTAAATTAACCCAATCATTTCTGACGCTGTAAGGTGCGTCTTTACCCTTTGCTAATTCGCCTACGATAAATGTACCGATATTAATCATGTACAATGTATGTCCGTCAGGCTTTTCTTTCAGAACTTGCTTTGCCGCTTTTTGACCAGAAGCGCCAGGAAGGTTAACAATGTAGGCAGGCTGCCCACCCATTGACTCTGCTTCGTGCATGTAAGACGCAAAGCCACGAGATGTTGTGTCTGTTCCACCACCGGCGGAAAATCCCACCATGATTTTTATCGGCTTCTCAGGATAGGCGGCTAGTGCTGCACCTGATGTAAGAGTGAGAGCTGCTGCTGCAGTCAACACAATCGATTTACGAATGCTCATAAATTCCTCCAAAAGTGAACTTTTAATTGATTCTATATTTTGACACAATATTTGTGGTCAGGTAACGCTTGTCTGTCAATGTAATTTTGGGTTTCTGCGAATATTTTGCCTTGAAAAGCATATTTTTTTAAATGCAAGTTATAAAACCGATTTAAGATTAGGTGCGGAGGAAAACTCTATCAAATCTTTACCAGATAAAATGCACTTTGTTGGAGTAACCACTCCAGGTGGACCAAGTAATCTCTCTGTTATGGTTACCCCAGTTCCGCTGCCAAAAGACGGTGAAGTGTTAATTAAGGTGCATGCCAGTGGTGTTAATGGCGCCGATCTTCGAGAACGAGAGGGAAGGTACCCCGTGCCTGCTGGTGCGCCTGATATTATGGGGTTGGAGGTTGCCGGAGAAATAATTGCTACTGGTAAATATTGTTCGCGGTTCAAATCGGGTGATTTAGTGTGCGCACTTCTGATTGGTGGAGGTTATGCAGAATATGCGATTGCTCCAGAAGGCCAGTGCATGACAATCCCCGATGGTGTCTCGGTCGTTGACGCCGCTGGTTTGCCAGAAGTATTTTGTACCGTCTGGACTAATGTGATGGACCGGTGCCAGCTGAGACCGGGTGAAACACTTCTTGTACAGGGCGGAACAAGCGGTATTGGATATGCCGCCATTAAGGTCGCTAAGGCATTTGGCGCAAATGTATTCGCCACGGCACGCAATAAGACGAAATGTGATGCAATCCTGCGTTTTGGCGCCGATTGTGCGATCAATTATCGAGCCGAGGACTTCGTGGACATTGTCCAAAGCAGAACAAATGGTCGGGGCGTTGATGTTATTGTTGATATTATTGGTGGCGATTATTTGCCAAAGGAAGTAGCTCTTCTTGCTCATGGTGGGCGGCTTATGATTATAAATCTTCGGGGTGGTAAATTGGCAGAAATTGATTTTGGCCATGTTCATAGCAAACATCTCACAATCACAGGGGCTCGCTTGCGGCCGCGCTCAATCGCTGAAAAATCTGAAATCTGCAAGTCACTTGAAACACACGTCTGGCCCAAATTTACGGATGGAATAATCGCCCCTGAAACGCATGCTGTATTTTCTTTTGCAAATGCTGCTGAGGCACACCAGCTAATGGAATCGAGCAATCACATAGGAAAGATTTTGCTGACACCATGAAAAGTCTTTGATGCTAGGTTTGATCAGCATTCGTCTTTTTCATTGGGCGTTAGGATAAAACATTTGTTTGCCAGCAACCTTGAAGCGTGCAATAGCTTTTTGTCCTTTTTCCGAGATTAGCCAATCAATAAAAGCTTTGCCGCCGTTGCTGTTTACACTGGGGCAGCGAACCGGGTCAATTAGCATCACGCCATAAGGATTAAATAGGCGTTTATCACCTTGGACCATAATTTTGAAATCAGACTTGTTGGCATGCACTTCCCAAGATGATCTATCACTCAATGTATAGGCCTCTGTGCCGACAGCCGTGTTCAAGGTTGCACCCATACTAGATCCTGTTTCTAGATACCAACTACCCGAGCTGGCATCCTGATTCACGCCAGTACGTTTCCACAAAGATCTCTCCTTGCCATGCGTCCCGGAGTCATCACCGCGAGAGGCGAATTTAGACTTGGTGGCTGCAATTTTTTTCAAGGCAGCAACAGCATCATTCATTTTGGCAATGCCCGCAGGATCGTCATTTGGGCCAACAATAATGAAATCATTATACATCACATCGTAGCGCTTTTTGGAATAACCGCTGGCAACAAATTGATCCTCGCGCTTCCGGCTATGAACCAATAATACATCACCATCACAATTCATTGCATTCTTGATGGCGGCACCAGTGCCAACGGCCACAATATTTACAGTGACGCCAGTATCTTGTTTTACCAATGGCAAAATGTGATCATACAGGCCAGAGTTCTTTGTTGAAGTTGTTGATTGCACCAAAATAGTGTTGTCGGCAAACGCATTTCCTGTGAGGAAAGCCGTGTTGAGAACAACAAAAATTATAAATTTTGTCACTGTCATATTTCTCTTAATCTGCATTTCCTATTTGCTCATTTGACTGTAATTAAAAAACAAGTTTGCCAGCAAGATAATCTTTGGCAGCTTTTGATTCTGGATTCTTGAAAAATGAAGTCGCTGGGCTATGTTCACTAAGTTTTCCATGGTTAAGGAACAGCACATCACCTGCAAGGCGTTTGGCCTGCCCCAGATCATGGGTGACCAGAATGATTTTTGTCCCTTGCTGTCTGACTAATTGCAAATTTCTTTCGATGGTATCAACAGATGTGGGATCGAGATTTGATGTGGGCTCATCTAGAAAAAGAACTGCAGGTTTTATTATCAGTGCTCTGGCAAGAGCGAGCCGCTGTTTTTCGCCACCAGACAATAGCCGTGCAGGATGTTGGGCCAGATGGTCAAGTCGCAGTTGGGCTAGGCAATCTATTGAAGTTTGAGAATTTGACATGCCGCGTTGACGGGCCACAAACAAAAGATTTGCTAGAACTGTTCGACGTAGAATCGTTGGTGCCTGAAACACCATTGACTGCCGTTGTCGAATAGCAGGTGATGGCGGCTCGCCTGCAAAGTACACTTGCCCAGAGTCGGGTTCTACCAAACCATGTAGACAACGCAAAAAAAGGCTTTTTCCGGCACCATTTGGCCCCATAATTACGGTTATACCATTGCCCTTAATTTGACATGTTATGCGGTCAATCAAAACGCGATCGTTCATAGCCAATGATAGATTGTCAACGGTGATTGGCAGCAGGCAATTAAGTGCAGGAGTGGTTTTATCAGACATAGGCCCGCCTTTTGGCAGACGCTTTGAGCCATTGCGCCAGAAAATTAACTGCAAGCGAGATGCTTAATAAAACAAAACCAAGTGCAAGAGCTAGTTCAAGTTCACCTTTTGATGTTTCCAGGGCAATTGCAGTTGTCATTACACGCGTTAGATGATCGATGTTCCCACCGACGATAATTACCGCCCCTACCTCAGAAACGGCCCGGCCAAATCCGGCAAGAATTACCGTCATCAGCGAATAGCGCGCGTCAATAATGTAGGCGACAAGCGCCGTCCGTTTTGGCACAACAAGGCTATCAAAAAAATCTTTATAACCCTCATGCATATCTTCAAGTACCTGGCAAGATAGCGCTATGATGATGGGGGTAATCAGGATCATCTGCGCTATCACCATGGCTTGCGGTGTGTATAACAATCCCAGCCAGCCAAATGGTCCAGAACGTGATAGGTGCAAATAGACCAGAAGCCCAACAACAACTGGTGGCAGCCCCATTAGGGCATTAAAAATGCCAACCAGTGTATCGCGCCCATGGAACTGGCGTATCGCGAGAATGGCTCCAATTGGGAGACCAATCGCGCAAGATAGCACCAACGATAAAAGGCTGACATTGATCGAAAGATAAAGTATTTCCATCAAGTCGCTGTCGGCGGTTGCAAGCAGCCCAAAGGCGGCAGCAAGTGAGTCTGAATAGATTGACATCTGTTCCCTTATTTTTGCGCTTTACACCTACTATGAAAAAAACAGCCAGGCAATTGATTTGGTTTTATAAGCAAAACGAAATTCTTAAAACAGGTTTGTGGGTGTTTTGGGTGTGACAAAAGAGGTAATCGTCTAATAATCTCAATTTATTTGTTACTAAATTCAGTGCCAAGCACTTGTTCGTAAATTTTGATGATGGCACTTTTCGGTTCACTGCCCAATCCTGCACTAATCGCCGTTTGATAACTGCTTGTCATTGCGTTCACTAAAGGTGTCAATGCTCTGTTTTCAATAGCAATTCTTTGAATATTGAGAATGTCTTTGTATGCGTTTTCCATCGCAAAATCATTATTAAACTGACGTTGCAGCATGCGTGGAATAAAATGATCAGCAGCGAAGCTCCGTGAGCTGGCTGTTGTAACGACTTTTGTCAACGCGTCAGTGGAGAGTCCTCCCGCTACAGCTAGTGGTAGAACCTCGCACAATGCAACAATATTGATATTATAAATAATGTTATTCACTGCTTTCATCATTTGGCCAGCGCCGCTTTCACCGCAGTAGACAATAAATTCACCCATCGCATCTAGTTCTTGCTTTGTAGTATCAAAAAGGTCCCTGCTGCCTCCAAACATCAGTGTTAATGTTCCATCAGTGGCTCGAAAAGGCAGACCTGATATTGGACAGTCAGCATATGTAATGCCTTTGCCTGCCAACTGGTTATGAATGGAGATTGCTTCAGTTTGATCAATAGTAGATGTATCAATGACCGACAGATTGGGCAGTGCTGAATCGACAATACCCTCAGGCCCAAAAATCACTTCCTTAACCTCTTTTGCCGATGGCAGGCACAAAAAAATCAAATGGCAGTTTTGGGCCATGTTTGAAACTGAACTGGCAATGATAATGTCATCACCCTCTAGCCTTTTGGTTGCCTCCGGAAGTGCGTCATAAGCATAAAATGGACGGGCCACCTGGCCAAGATTATTGGCCATACCCAGACCCATTTGCCCTAGTCCGATAAACCCAATACCACTATTACTCATCTCACATTTCCCTTTTTGTCTTGTCACGTGTTCCAAAAGGATTACCCGCAATCCTATATGGCGTACATTCAGTCTATACAGAAATTGAGTATTGTATATATGATGGCAACTTTAGGGGGAGTTATCCCGGATCTCCTTCCGCATGTTAAAAGTTTTTTTCGTGAAAAGGAATTTCTGATGATCAGGCAACACGAAATCCCATTTCTTTTCATGCGTGGTGGTACCTCGCGTGGACCATACTTTAATGCTGCTGACCTGCCAGAAAACCGGGATGATATTACAAGAATTTTGCTTAAGGTGATTGGCGCTGGTCATCCGCTGAATATTGACGGAATTGGTGGAGGAAATCAGGTGACAAATAAGGTTGCAATATTGTCTCGGTCCAACAACAAAGAGACTGATATTAATTATCTTTTCGCGCAGGTCTCCGTGGCGGATCAACTTGTGGACTTCAAGCCGACATGTGGCAACATTTTGTCAGGGGTGGGCCCAGCTGCTATTGAAATGGGCTTAATGCCAGCAAGTGACGTGATAACTACAGTTCGCATCAAGTTAGTAAACACCGGTGCGGTGGTTGAGGCTCGGGTTCAAACGCCGGGTGGCATCGTTAGGTATGACGGTAACACTGCTATTGACGGCGTGCCCGGGACAGCAGCACGGATTGATCTGCAATTTATGGATGTTGTCGGGTCAGCCACTGGAAAGTTATTGCCAACCGGTAATTTGCGCGACAAATTCAATGACGTTGAAGTGACCTGTATGGATGTTGCTATGCCTATGGTGATTGCTCGAGCAGATGCCTTTGGGTTGTCAGGGCACGAGACAGTTCAGCAACTTGGGGGTAATACCGATTTCATGAGCCGTATGGAAAGAATAAGATTGGCCGCCGGTGTCGCGATGGGAATGGGCGATGTTAGCAATTCAGTTACACCAAAATTTGCGATTTTTGCACCAGCTAAGGCAGGCGGTACGATTGCTGCTCGCTATTTCATGCCGTGGCAACCGCACCCGACAATGGCTGTGACTGGCGCGCAATGTCTTGCATCTTGTGCGGTAATGGCTGGAAGCATTGCAGACGGGTTACTATTGCGGCCTAGAGTCAGCCCCGCAACCATTTCTATTGAACATCCGTCCGGTACGATTGATGTGATTGTGGATTACAATAGTGATGATCAAAGTGATGATATAGGGACTGTTGGCGGGTTTGCTTTACGTTCAGCAGGACTTGTTCGGACCGCTCGCAAATTGGCAGCAGGAAATTTGTTCATAGACTAACCTAACAAACCTCTGCGACACCGAATATCATTTTAATATCTTTGCTTTAGTCTGCGACCATTGAAACGCCGCCAGATGACATAAGCTCCGATTACTAATGCTGCGGTTGCAAGTGTGGTTCGGAACATACCGCCCATCATGAATAAGGGAATACTGAGTCCGAGAAGCATTAAGGGCGAATAGAGTTTTTCAAGAAGGGACCCGCTACCGCGTTGTTTTTGGTAGATCGGAAAAATGATTGAAAATAGTGCGATAATAGTAAAGAAAAGTGACCATGGACGAGCAATGAACAACATCGGATCTGGGTCAATTGCGAGGGCTCTTGCCAGATTCAGCTCGGCGATGTCACCAAGCACGACGCCTAAAATCATTGGTGCAAGAGGGAACCCGTACTGCCTCATAAAAAAACCAAGAATACCGAAGAAGAATAACGTCCAGATATCCTCAACAGAGTTATGGAGAGCGAACACTCCAATGGTTGCAAAAGTCAAAATACCGGTTGCCAATACATAGGTTTTGATTCGAGTTACAAGAACAAAAATCCGAAGCATACCAGACTGCATTCCAATCATAATAAAATTGGCAAGAAAGAAAGCGATATAGATAGATGACGCGAGGACTGGCTCGTCACTGATAAATGTTGGGCCAGGTACAATATCATGCATCAAAAGTGCACCAAGCATTACAGCAGCACTTATATCACCCGGAATTCCGAGTGCCATCAATGGTGTCAACGCACCACCTTCAACTGCATTATTAGATGCTTCCGGTGCGATTATTCCCCGTGGATCACCTTTTCCAAATTTTGAGTCATCTTTGACTGCTTTTTTGGTTTGGTCATAGGCGAGGATGTTGGCGATTGACCCACCAGCTCCGGGTAGAATTCCAGTGAACATTCCAATTAGGGCAGACCGGATCACCACAACCCAGTTTTTGATCAAAATCATGATGGCACGGCGATGCTCAATTTTTACAAAAATTTGTTTTTGATCACTCAAGGCTTTGCGAGCGCTTGCTGGATTGCGAAGGTCAGAAAGCAATTGAGAAAAGGCAAACAATCCTATCAGAACAGCTATGAAGTCAAAACCGGTTAAAAGATAATCTGAACCAAAATCAAATCGCCCAACGCCAACCGCATCATCCTCACCAACGGTTCGAATCAATAAGCCAGCGGCACCTGCAATCAAACCTTTAATGAGATGGCTGCCCGCCAATGAGGCTGTGACGGTTAGCGCAAACATTACCAACATAAAGAAATCCCATGGCTGGAACTCTAGACCAACAGCAGCAAGTTGAGGCGCAAAAAGGACAAGTAAAACAGCCGAAATAATGCCGCCACAAAAAGAAGACCAGACGCCTATACCTAGAGCGAGCCCCGGCTCGCCATTGCGGGCCATTGGGAAACCATCAAAAGTAGTTGCAACGGAGGAAGGGGTGCCAGGTATTCCAGTCAGGATGCCAGACATAAGACCACCTGACAAACCGCCAACAAGAACCGAAATCATGGTTGCCAAGCCTTGGGCAGGTGGCATCGAAAAAGTAAAAGGTAGAGTGAGGACAATTGCCATGGCAATAGTAAAGCCGGGAATTGAACCCGCCATTAACCCTGCACCCACGCCAACAGTCATAAAAATTAGCGTAGATGGGTCAACGATGTTTAAAAAGGCTGGTATAAAAATGTCCATAAGAACTAAAGCCCCGTCAGAGATCCGCGCGGCAGAAATACTTCAAGCGCATATGTGAATAGTAACCACATGCCGCCAGAAGTGCCAATTGCTATTAGTCCATGCATCAAAAATGAACGCCAGCCGCCAAGAACTGACAATAGTACAAAACTAAAAACTAAATTGCCGATCAACATTCCAAGGTATGGAAGTAAAATAAGGTAAACCGCAAAAATAATAAATACTGAGAATACATTTCGCCAATACGAGAAAAAGCTCACAAGACTATGTGAGGGTGTATCAAGGTTTTTAACCTTGGCCATGCGAAGCGATTGAATGAAATATAATACGCTTAAAATGCCGAGGATAACAATGATTAACCGTGGCCAAGCCGCAGGTGACAACACGCCATAATCTGGTTCACGAATTTCAAAACTTGCGAGCATTAGCCCACCGCTCGCCATGATAAGTATCAATGCAATAATGCTATCCCGATTAAATGCCATTTGATTACACAATCTGTTGAATGATATTTTGGTTAAATTGGTCGGCAACACAAATGCTGCCGACCATGTTTCCATGAATAATCAGTAGAGAAGCTGATTCTAAAATCCAGCTTACTTCTTATACATACCAACTTCAATCGCGACGGTTTCGTAATCCTTATAAAGCTTTTCCGCGTATGCTTTGAATTCGGCAGGACCTTGGTAACGTAAACCAGTGCTTTTTGCTTCCATTGCTGCTTGAAGGCTTGGAGTGTCCATAGCTTTCTTAATAATGCCGGCCCACATATCAATTATCTCTTTTGGTGTGCCTTTTGGCGCGACAACTCCTCGTTCCAACGCAAATGACAAATCAATACCGCGTTCTTTAAGAGTAGGAACGTTTGGGAGTTTGTCATCACGGTTATCAGCTGCAATTGCTAATGGCTTAATTGTCCCAGCCTTAAGGTGTTTTCCGCCCGAAGCGACGTTCATCGAACCGAGCATAATTGCACCAGAAAGAAGTGCATTCATTCGCTCTGACGTGCCATCATAAGGTACCAAATTGAGCTTAATCCCAGTTTGTTTTTCGAGTAGCAACCAAATAAAGTGCGAGGTTGAGCCAAACGTTGCTCCTGCAGTCACTTTCCCTGGATTGGCTTTTACATGCTTGATCATGCCTTCGATGGAGTCGAAAGGTGCGTTTGCTGACGCACTTACGATATCGGGGGTTACTGTCACATTTGCAACAGGTTCAAAACCATTGTAATGGAAATCGATACGGCCGTTCAAATAACTTGTTATTGCTGATTGGTGGATGGCAAACAATGTGCATCCGTCTGGCTTCGCTTTTGCGGCTTTTTTTGCCCCTTTGTTTCCACCTTGACCTGGAACAGTAACTACTTTGAGTTTATATGGGGTATCAATTTCACTTATGGTTTTCTCAACGAGCGCGTATAAGACTTGAGTGCCACCACCCGGCTTCCATGGCACAATCAGTTGCGCTGTATCACAAGGTAACTTTGGAACAGCCTGCGCGCCAGATGATATCATCATCATTCCAGCAGCAACAGCTCCAAGTATAGAAATCTTTGTTTTTTGCATTTTCTTCTTTGCTCCCTGTTGATTAGTTAAAATTTTAAATCAATTTCAAAACTGGAACGAATTATTTTCATGTTCGTCAGGTTTTGATTTTTCAATTATTTAGATTGCATGCGGTGTCGTCCTAGAGTCAATCTAGTTAGAAAGGAATTGTTTGAGCGGTTTAATAGAATCTCCAGGTTTTTTCTGAAGGGGGGTAGAAAAATTGATAAATGTTGGAATTGTAGGCTTCGGAACAATTGGCGCTGTTGTGGGGAAAAACTTGGATGAGGGAATTCCTGGACTTCGCCTAGTTGCGGTAGCTTCTGGTCGCAAGGAAAAGGCTGTTGAAGCCATGAAGCAATTCTCAAACCCTGTTGATGTTGTTTCAATTGATGAGATCGTAGAGAAAGCAGATATAATCGTAGATTGTGCACCAAAATCAGTCTTTCGGGAGGTTGCCATTGCAACGCTGACCAGAGGTTTAAAGCTAGTAACTGTCAGTGGCGCGGGCATCCTCGCAAATCCTGATATTGAGGGAGTTGCAAAAAAATATGGTGGTCAACTAATATTAGCAACTGGCGCCCTGTTGGGGCTTGATGCTGTTCGTGCGGCAGCTGAAGGGACGATAAATTCAGTGCGTATGATTACCCGGAAACCGCCTAATGCTCTAAAAGATGCCCCCTATATTATTGAGAATGAAATAAGTCTTGAAGGATTAAATGGGGCTATCTGTGTTTTTGAGGGAAATGCTCGAGCTGGGGCCATGGCGTTTCCAGCTAATGTCAATGTTGCAGCAGCTTTGGGACTTGCTGGGGTGGGCGCTGAAGAAACTGAGCTGGAAGTCTGGGCTGACCCGCACCTTGATCGAAACACCCATTCGATTGAGGTTGACTCCGACAGTGCCAAATTTAGTTTAAAAATCGAAAATATACAGTCAGAGAGGAATCCAGGAACTGGAAAGATCACTGCGTTAAGCGTTATCGCTTGCTTGCGGGCGATGACTGCCCCTCTCAAAGTTGGAAGCTAGGTAACCGGCGCACCAAAAGTAGCAGTTTCTGAGAAATGTGTTTCACAAAGTAGGTTCAAAAAAATAAATGTGTTATTGGTTGGCATCAAATTTTTTTGAAAATTAAGGCGCGGATTACAATAGGAGACTTTCCATGCGGTTACTCTCATTTAATGCGGCAGATGGCCTACATATTGGTGCTATTACTAATGCGGGCGTTGTTGATTTCTCGCTTCTCGACCGGGGTGCACCAACAGATCTTGGGGAAGTAATTAAAGGCGGTCAACTTGATGACCTCGCTACGCTATTGGCAAACTCTTGTGATCAAGTTCATCACCAAATTAAGGATTTAAATCTTGCTTTGCCGATATCTAGGCCTGGGAAAATTCTATGTCTTGGGCTTAATTATATGGATCATGTCGCTGAAGGGCCGTTCGATAAACAGCCATTTCCAGCAATTTTTATGCGTAGTTCGACCTCATTGGTTGCGGCAAACGAACCGATTAGAGCCCCTCTCATCTCGCAAACCCTTGATTATGAGGCTGAGCTCGCAGTTGTCATTGGAAAGGAATGCAAAAATTTGAGTGAAGAAAATGCTTTAGATGTAATAGCGGGTTACAGCTGTTTTAATGATGGGTCAGTGCGTGAATTTCAACGCCACACGATTCAATGGACGATGGGAAAGAATTTTGACAAGACTGGTCCGTTTGGTCCTGTTCTTGTGACCCCTGATGAATTGCCAGCTGCAGCAAAAGGCCTAAAAATCGAATGCCGGTTAAATGGTAAAACTGTGCAATCAAGCTCCACGGATATGATGATGTTTCCTGTGGTTGAAACCCTTGTTTACATCACCCAAGCTCTTACCCTTGAGCCGGGAGATGTCCTAATAATGGGAACACCATCCGGTGTTGGCCATGCGCGCACACCGCCACTCTGGATGAAAGATGGTGATTATGTTGAAATCGAGATTGAAGGTATCGGTGTTTTAGCAAATCCTGTCATCGCTGGGTAAGTTTGCAGCAAATGGTCTCAGGGTACGGCTGAATTTGAAGGCCGCATGGGCGGACGTTAATCTCTAGTCAATCCCATCATCGTGTTGATGTGATTATGAATTAAATTCTTCTCATAGATTAAGCGGCATATGTCGGTTCACGTCCTTATACAACAGATACCGGAATGGTTCTGATCCGCCGGCATAACAGGCTTGCGGACAAAAAGCACGAAGCCACATATAATCCCCAGCTTCTACCTCAACCCAGTCCTGGTTCAAATGGTAAACGGCCTTGCCGCAAAGGACAAACAGCCCGTGTTCCATGACGTGGGTTTCAGCAAAAGGAATGGTGCCGCCTGGCTGGAAGGTAACGATATTTACATGCATGTCGTGGCGCATATCAGCGGGATTAACAAACCTTGAGGTAGCCCAGCGACCATCCGTGTTAGGCATCGCAATTGGTTCAACATCTTGGTCGCTAGTGACAAATGAGTCTGGTTGGTTAATGCCATCAACTGCAACATAGCGTTTGCGGATCCAGTGGAAATTTGCGGCTTTGGTGCTATTGTTTGCGAGTGCCCAATCTGTGCCCGCCGCAATATAGGCGTAGCTGCCCGGCGTTAGCGCATGCTGCTGGTCGTTAATCGTCAGGGTTGGTTTGCCGCTGGTAACGAAAATGACTGACTGCGCAGCTTTGTTACTTTCAGGTCGATCGCTGCCACCGTTTGGTTCAACTTGCATGAGGTAATGCGAAAAACTCTCAGCAAAACCGGTTAACGGTCGGGCAAGGACCCATAATTTGGTGTTATCCCAAAATGGCAGTTGGCTAGTGACAATATCGGTAAGGACGCCCTTTGGAATCACTGCGTAGCCTGTGGTGAACACTGCCCGATCTGCCGCGAGTTGAGTTTGTGGTGGTAATCCACCTGATGGGGTCCAGTATGGGGAACTCATATTATAATCTCCTGCGTTCAGTCTTTCGTGACAAAAGGACAAAAGGCTCGCAAATTTAACATTACAATCCCTGCTACACTAAGAGGGAAATATCATTTTTTGTCAAATTTCAGTCAAATTGTCTGGCAAAGTACGCACTGTTATTTACTCACTGGCTTGCCAATTTTATCTTGTGTATTTGCCTTGAAATCACTGGCATCATGGCGTTCATGAAGTTGCATTTCAGGTGTGCCTGATACTCGGTTAACCATACGCCCGCGTAGCACAGCGGGACGCGCATCAATACTTTTTGCCCAGCGCATAACATGTGCGTAGGATTTTACATCCAGAAATTCTGCAGCTTTGTATAATCGGCCAAGAGCCAGTTGCCCATACCACGCCCAGATCGCAATATCTGCAATATTGTAATCAACTCCACTGATATAATCATTGCTTGCAAGTTGACGATCAAGAACATCAAGTTGGCGTTTTGTTTCCATAGCGAAGCGATCGATTGGATATTCCATCTTTGAGGGTGCGTAAGCGTAAAAATGGCCAAAGCCTCCTCCAAGATATGGAGTGCTTCCCATTTGCCAAAAAAGCCATGAGAGGCATTCGGATCGCGCTGCTGTATTTTGTGGTAAAAAGGCACCAAATTTTTCGGCCAAGTATAAAAGAATATTGCCGGACTCAAAAACACGGATTGGTGGTGACAAAGAATGATCCACTAACACCGGAATTTTCGAATTGGGGTTAACCTTAACGAAACCGCTGCTAAATTGGTCGCCATCACGAATCTTAATCAACCAAGCATCATATTCGGCGTCATCAACACCCATCTGTAGTAACTCTTCTAACATAACCGTAACTTTGACGCCGTTTGGTGTAGCCAAAGAATAAAGTTGAAAGGGGTGTTTACCGACAGGAAGCTGTTTGTCATGGGTGGCACCAGCAATTGGTCGGTTGATGTTGGCAAACGTACCACCATTTTTGGATTTCCAAGTCCATACTTTCGGTGGTTCATAGTCACTATTGTTGTTCATTTTTAGTCTCCATGTTGGTGGGCTCTGTATGGCCATCCATCAAATTTGGACACAGATCAGCAAGTCGATCTAGCTGGCGCAATTTTGGAAATAGGTACCAACCACCAATTGCTACGCTAAACGCCGCCAGTCCGCCAATAACAACGGTTGTTACAGGCCCCAAAATAGAGGCTACGCTGCCAGCACGAATGTCGCCCATTTCGTTAGATGATGATATAAAAATAGAATTGACAGCGCTGACGCGGCCTCGAAGATGATTGGGTGTGGCCAGTTGGATAAGTGTCATACGAATATTCACACTCACCATATCGGCCGCGCCATAAACAAACAAGGCCGCAAGGCTGATCCAGTAAGTGGTTGATAGTGCAAACACCAGAATTGAGACTGCAAAGACAACCAGTGCGGCAAAAAGGCAGAACCCAGATCGCCGCATCGGTGGTAATGCGGCAAGTCCAAGCCCAACAAATACAGCCCCAAGAGCCGGCATAGCGCGTAAGACTCCAAGCGATTCTGGCCCAACATCCAGAATATCAGCCGCGTAAACTGGCAGCAATGTAACCACTGACCCCATCAGCACAATAAAAAGATCAAGCGCAATTGCCCCAAGTAGTATTGAATTTGATCGAACATATGCAACACCACCAAGAACCATCTTTAGGCTGCGCCCCTCTGGTTTCAAACCGCTCAATTTTGGTAAAAACATGTACGCGATGGTACTGACTCCCATCAAGCCAGCAGCCACCAAATAGGTGTAAACATCAATAAATGCAATCAACACGCCGGCCAATAACGGGCCAGCCGTTCCAAAGACTTTGCCAACTGTGGCGTTCAGGGCAATGGCGCGAGAAAGCATGTGGTTTGGCACAATATTGGTGATGATTGCTTGTTGGGCAGGCGTGTAAAAGGCCTTAGCCGTACCATGCGCAAACAACAGCGTAAAAATTGAGGTAAGGTTTAGACTTCCGTTCAGCATAACGAGGGAAATACCGGCTAAAATTATTACATCGCTGACGGTGCATATAATTAGCAGCGTTTTCCGCGGCAAGCTGTCGGTGGCCCAGCCTGTGACGAAGAAAAAGAGGAAAATAGGGGTAACCTGCATTACACCCACGAGCGCAAGATCGAAGGGGTCACCGCTGTTTTGATACAGGTGCCACCCGATCGCAATTGACAGCATGGCAGTGACGAGGCTGACAGCAGCCCTTGCAACAAGAAAAAATATGAAATGGAGTGACATTTGTGCCGCCGTAGATCTCGATTGCCCTAACCTGATCTTCTTTTGCGATATGGTCAACAGCTTCAATTAATTGACGCCGACGAATTATTTTCATCAACTTCAACGACGAAGTGCAATTAGGTGAGATGATTGCTAAACTCGCCCAGTAAAAAATTTGGCTGAACGTAATTTCAGTCAATGTTGATCTTACCAGGGAGGCTGTTTTGCCATATAACGACTATCGCCAAGATCTGATGGGTACCGCGAAATTAACCCCGTCTGGCAGTTTTGAAGTTGGAACATTTCAAAGCTTTAAACTTGTTTATACAGCTGGCAAATTTGGCATTGATGATCAGGGAGGCTTGCGTGTTGGGTTTCGGGGTCACTTTGATGGGTCGGCCATCCAGTTTGATAATCCTTCGGCGCCGGGATATACAACGGTTAAGGCGTCAAATGGTGCTTTGCTTGAAGCTTCGTGGGAGGTGCGCCGTAATATCAGACCATGGAACAAAAGCCTCTATATCCGATGTTTACGGTTCCTGCGTGAAGGCGATCAGATAGAAATTATCTTTGGCAATCAAAACGAGGGTTCGCCAGGATGGCTCATGCAAACATTTTGTGAGTCAGCATTTACCTTTCAAATCACTGTTGATCCATTCGCGACCCAAGATTTTATTGCTCTGACAAGCTCGGATAACCCGACCATATCAATGGTGCCCGGTGATCCCGTTAATTGGCATGCTGTGTTGCCAACATTGCGCCGGCCAGGCGAGAAATTTCGCCTATCGATAAAAGGTGATGATTGCTGGGGAAATCCGTCAGATCGATTGACGGGCCGCATCAAGATAAAGGCAAATATGCAAGTTATAGGACTGCCAGATTTGGTTGATCTAAGATTTGGTGATTTTGGTATTGTGATTGAAGGCCTTTCGGTTGATACTCCAGGCTTGCTTGAGGTAACTATTTTGAATGAAAGCGACCAGGTTGTTGCCGAGGCAAACCCGCTGGTGATCCGTGCTGATGATGTGGCCCATTTCTGGAGCGATATGCACGCCCAAAGTGGTGAAACAATTGGTGTTGGCACTGCGCAGGAATATTTTGATTTTGCGAGAAATAAAGCGTTCCTGGATATTGCCGGCCATCAAGGGAATGATTTCCAAATTACTGATAATTTTTGGCAGCATTTGAACGAGTTAACCGCTCATTACAACGAGGATAATCGGTTCATGACATTGCCTGGTTATGAATGGTCAGGCAATACTGGCCTTGGTGGGGATCACAATGTTTGGTATCGGACAGAAGGTCGACCCATTTACCGATCCAGCCGTGCCCTAATTAGTGATCGTACAAACCCAGAAAATGATGCGTTGTCGACGCCAGAATTGATAGAAAAGTTGCATGCCGAAGATGCAATTGTTGTTGCGCATGTTGGCGGGCGTTATGCCGATATCAAATATGCTCACGATGCCAAATTGGAACCGTCGGTCGAGGTGCATTCCTCGTGGGGAACATTTGAATGGATTCTTCGTGATGCCTTTGAATCTGGTTACCGGGTTGGCATTGTTGGATCAAGC
Source organism: SAR116 cluster bacterium AG-447-A06 (assembly GCA_003212345.1). Classification (GTDB taxonomy): domain Bacteria; phylum Pseudomonadota; class Alphaproteobacteria; order Puniceispirillales; family Puniceispirillaceae; genus UBA3439. The sequence goes on along the minus strand of QCPZ01000002.1, from coordinate 160,575 downwards.
GATGGCCACAAGGGTAGACCAGGCGCGGAGTATCCTGGGGACAGTCAATTTGGATCATACGGTGGTTTGACTTGCCATCTTTTACCAAGGTTGAATAGAGACAGTTTTTTTGATGCCTTCCGCAAGCGGCGCCATTACGCAACAACCGGCGCGCGGATCTTTTTAGATGTGACTGCAAGTCTAGGAGATAAAACCCTTCAAATAGGTGACATTGTTAACACTGACCAAAACCAGCTTGACCTGTCATTCAATGTTATTGGCACTGCTCCTGTTGAACGAGTAGATATTTTCAATGGAATGGATCTGGTGCAGACCATTCGCCCTTGGAATGAGCATGCACCGTTAAACCGAATTCGGGTGACTTGCGCCGGGCAGCATTATCGGGGGCGAGGTCGGTTGGTGAAATGGGATGTATCCGCAAATTTTAGTGATGGCGAAATTGATAGGATAAACGCTATCAATTTCTGGAATCCAAACCGACAGCCTCAGCTGGTTTCGGCAAATAGAGCACATTGGAAGACAGTGACAACAGGCGGGGCATCATCTGTTGATTTCTGGCTTGATGATGTGGCGCTGGCTGGTAACATCGATGTCCAAACCAATTTTGAGTCCTGGTCGTCAGCCGTGTCCGAAGTCAAAGAAAACGGGTTTACTGTCGATTGTGGTGGCATGGATATTCGGCTTCATATCGAACGATTGCCTGATGTGTTGGATGTGCGTTCGGTATCGGGTGAACAATCTTTTAAACTGGAGCATCAGTCTGAACAGCGCCTTTATATCCGTGTCACACAAGAAGATGGCCATCAGGCCTGGAGCAGCCCAATTTATGTTCAAAGGGGCTAACAATTATGGTCCTTCACAAAAACGGTGACAGATTGAACGGCGTTATTGCCAAAACCAGCAAAATCCCAAGGTGGAGTGATTGGCTGGGTCTCTCCGCTTTCGTCTGAAGCCCTACACTGCAAGATATGTTCTCCGGGTTTCGCCTCCCATTGGTATCGCCAGCCTGTCCAAGCAAACTTTCCAACTTGATCTAGTATTTCAGCCGCCTCCCAATTTCCGTCTAAACCGAATTCAACCCTAGTGATTTTGTTTCCAGCTCCAGACCAAGCTCGGCCATTTACAGTTATTTTGCCAGGTTCAACACACCGGTTGCGACTTATCCAGTCAGGAACCCCCGGCGGAACCATTAAGGATTTTACTCTCATTGACGTAACGGGCTGACCTTCATCATCCGCACTTTGTCTGAATCTGTAGGTTTGGGTCTGTTGGAAGCCCAAAAAAGGCTCAGTCAGTGCTTCAACCTTTTTAAGCCACTTCACGGAGGCCATACCGTACCAGCCAGGCACAATTATTCGGAGTGGCGCCCCATGTTGAGGCAACAGAGGCTGGCCATTCATGTCGTAAACCAATAGCACTTCAAGATTTTTAATTTGATTAAGTGTTAAACTCCTCCCGAAGTAATGGCCAACACCGGCATCATAACCGTAGTCAGCACCGGTAAACGAGATTTCAATAACTTCTGAATGGGGTACAGCACGTTCAATTAATGGGGCAAGTGGCGTTCCTGTCCAATCTGATGTGCCAACGGCTTCATAAGCCCAGGGCATTGAATACCGTCTCGGTGAAATCTTGGTGCGACCATTGCCGGAACATTCTAATGTTACTGGCATTGTAACACTTGGCAGACTACGAATATGTTCCATGTCAAGATGAAAGGGATTTTTGAAAGCTCCCTCGAAATGTAATTGATGTTCATTGGAATCAATGATTGGAGTATCAAAATGCGTCAAAAGATAATGAGCACCCAACGGGGTAATATCTAACGCCAGAGTTTCTAATAAAGTGCCAGAATTTCTATTCGCAAGGCCGCGCTCAAAATCATCATATACCCCATCTTCTGTGTCAGGTTTTTTTTTAGGGTTAATGAATGGATTGTTCATGAATGCCTCGAACCAATTTTTTTGCTCTAAACGTGAATGATTGTGGTGCATTTACCTTGTCATCAGTCTAGTTAAACCAGATTGAATTTCAACGAATATGATTTGGCGCTTTACAAGTTCAGCTTGCTTTCCATGTCACTTCAAACTCAAACACTAATCACAAGGTCTTGAGCAAACGTGTATACCGCAATCAAGAAAAAATCACCAACTCAACGGGTTGGGATATTTTGTATTTTGTGGTCTATTTTCACCTTTAAATAATCCTCGCGCTTGATCTTTACGTTACTTCTATGTTCCTTGATCCAAACTTCTGCCAACAATAAAAGCTCAATATTAAGCTTATGCCATCGTCAGGGTGGGGTTTTCTCATCAGTTGGTTGATCAAGAATTCTGCAACGTAAGGCGGTGCGATCTGCTTTCCCGGTTGGGCCAAGTGGAAGGCTTTCTCCGAAGTGTACCACGTCTGGTAACTTAAAACGGTCGGTGCGGTTTTTTGCCCAATCGATTAAGGTTTGTTTACTCGGAGCTATGGCATTTTTGGGCACCACTAACATATGAATGGCCTCACCGAATTGCGGGTCGGGAACACCGGTTACCAACACAGCGCTGATTGCAGGATGATCTGCAAAAATAGCTTCTACTTCGATTGGTGCTACCTTGTTTCCACCTCTATTTATGAGGTCCTTTATTCGGCCGCGAAGAGTGACACTACCATCTTTGTTGATCTCAGCGATGTCACCAGTTCTGATCCAGCCGTCGCGCATGGTTTCACGGGTTAACTCTGGCATATCTAAGTAGCCGAGCATGGTATATGGGCTTTGGATAAGTAATTCCGAAGTTACGGGGTCTGTCACAACTTGAATCTGTTTTGCGGGATAACCGAGGCCATCATCAGATGGAAGGTCTGCTCTGTCAAAACGGAAAAGGTCACATGTTCCAGTTTCGGTCAACCCGTATATTCCGTTGACAGTAGCATTTGGCCAACGTTGAAAGATAGCACTGCTTAACTCGGAGTTCACAGCTTCACCACCCGTTAAAATGCGCATATGTGTGGTATCGCGCTCGCCTTCCACCATTAGGCGTAGCATCGTGGGTACTGCTGCAAAGTGAGTGACAGGTTGATCACGAATTATTTGATTTGCCCAATCGGCTGAGAAACGCGCTGTGATATGAACTGTTCCACCCATCATCAACGGTAAAAAAGTAGCCCATTGACCAAAGCTAAATTGCAGCTGTAAAGGCACTATAGCAACGGGATCTCTGCCCATTTTTATAGCCTCACAAATAGTAACAAGTTTAGCTGATATTCTGTTGCGGGACAGAACGACGCCTTTGGGTTTGCCCGTGGAGCCGGACGTATATGTAATCATGGCTGCACCGTCTAGTAGCGGACGCTTTGGTGGCAAGGCTTGTGAGATTGCTAATGGTGCTGGCAGGCTACGTTTTTCGGGATTTGGCTTCGACAAAACAAACCTTGCAAGTGTTGCGGACTCAAGATGACCTCGAAGGTCACTGTGGGCCTTGCGGTGGAACGGTACCGCAACCCCGCCAGCTTCAATAACCGCCAAGATCGCGGCTATGTCTTCGGATTGACCTCCAACTGGGATAAGCACTGGTTCACTTGAACATAATCCAAGTTTATTTAGCGCCTTACTTGTGTCTCCAGCCATCTGTTGAATATCGGCCATGCAAAGCCAACCCAGATCATCCCAAATACCGCCACCTGTCGCTGTCATTAGCGCTGTATGGAAATCTGTTGTTTTGGGCAAATCTCTGCTCACCCGCCAAACCTTCTGTCGCGCCACGCTAGCGCGCCACGCAGCCCACCTTTACGGAGCTCCTCAAGAAACGCTTTTTTGTCAATGCTCCCCTCCCCCTCTAGCTCCAAATCAATCTCGAGAGAGCGTTCTAGTGCTCTAGTCATGCCAGCAATTTCCATAGTATCGTTGATTTGTTGCTTGGTACGCCGCATTACCATAGGGTCTACTACTGCCATAGCGCGCGCCATTCCCAGCGCAGTTGGTAACACCTCATCATCAGAGACCACTTGATTAACCATGCCAAGATCGCAGGCTTCCTGAGCGCTCAACTGATCTTTTCCAAGAAAAGCAATTTCCTTTGCTTTTTTTGGGCCAACAATCCAAGGTAGAAGCATTATCACGATGCCCGCGCCAAACTTGACCTCAGGCTCACCGAATGTTGCCGAATTTCCGGCTATCGTAATATCGCAAGCCATTGCGAGCTCGCAGCCACCTGCGAGTGCTGGTCCGTTAACAGCTGCAATGGTGGGTTTTGTCAGATTCCAAAAACGGATTACGCTGTCAAAGTTTCGTTTCAGTAATGGGCGCCATGCCTCAATCCCATGTGGTGTCTTTGCGGCCTGATCCTGAAGGTCAAAGCCGGGAGTGAAAGCCTTACCCGAACCCGTTAAAACGACAACTCGACAAGACGTATCCTCCTCAATCATATCGCAGGCTGAGTCCATTTCGAGTAGCATTTTTTGGCTCATCGCGTTAAGTCGCTCTGGCCGAGTGAGCGTCACTAACCAAATCGCATCCTGGCGATCAATTGTGATTGTATCAAATTTCATGTGTCTTGGCCTCTATGATGATTCGGTTTCCTCAGGGCTTTGAGTAAACTCTTCCCCCAAACAACATATCATATCCTTTAGTTAATTCAGGCGCAGTCTTCTTAAACTTTGCCCTTTTTGTGTGAAGTGGCGCAAGCGATGAAATTCTGCTGGGTTTTTAATTCTTGCACATTAATGCTTTACTTATGGGTGTACATGCTGAAGCCCAAAAACTTATGCTAGCTTGGTAAAGTCAAGGTCTGGAAAAATGTCTACTGTCTCTGTTGTGATACCAACTTTTAACCGCGAGGGTTTTATCAAGCAATGTGTTGTCTCTGCATTACAGCAGTCAAAAAAACCGGATGAAGTGATTGTTGTTGATGACGGATCAAGTGATAAAACTTGGGATATTCTAAAGACACTTGGTTTTTCTGACTCAAAAGAGGAGAGAAACTCACTCCGTTACATTTTTCAGAGAAATAAAGGTGTAAGCGCAGCAAGAAATCTAGGAATAAAAGCTTCAAAATTTAGGTACATAGCGTTTCTGGATTCTGATGACTTATGGTTAGAAAAAAAATTGGAAAAACAAATCTTAAGTCTGGAGAGTCAGTCAACACAATACAGGTTAAGTCACACAAACGAAATATGGGTGAGAAATGGTGTAAGGGTAAATTCTCGTCTCAAGCACGAAAAGAGTGGTGGGGATATTTTTATTCAATGCCTCAAATTATGTTGTATTTCGCCAAGTTCTTCATTAGTTGATCGCTCTGTTTTTGACGATTTTGGGTTCTTTGATGAAAACTTACCCGCGTGTGAGGATTATGATTTTTGGCTTCGCTTTTGTGCTTTTGAGGATGTGCATTTTGTAAACGAGCATTTATTGATAAAAAATGGTGGCCACGACCAACAGCTGTCAAAAAAGTACTGGGGTATGGATAGATTTAGAGTTATCGCACTTGAAAAGCTTCTCAAAGATCAGGGTCTGAGCGATTTTAAACGTAAGGAAACAATTAAAGAGCTGATATTTAAGCTCAAAGTGTTAATTGACGGTGGGCGTAAAAGAAAAAAAGACGCATTTGTAAAAAAGTTAGACAAGAAAAAAACAATGTTGGAAGCAATACTCTCAAATGAAAGAAATGGTGCAGTGTGAATGATACAAATCAGGAATTGAAGTTCTTTTGGGTTGTCGCTTTGCGGCCAGAGGCTAATGCACTGATACAAAAATTTAACCTAAAGAGTTTTTCAAACCACCTTAATTTCCCGATATATATAAATCGCAAAAATGGTCACGCCCTTGTGATATCAGGTGTTGGGTCTATCAAATCTGCTGTAGCTACGATGTATTTGAATAACACTTTTAAACCTGGTCAGTTTGTTGCATGGATTAATATTGGAATAGCAGGTCATTTTCAGGGGCCTGTCGGAACGCTGTTCCAAGCAATCAAAGTAGTTAACAATGACAATGGCAAATCCTTTTTTCCGGGCCTAAGGTTTTCTAAGTTAGCAGAGCCCGCAGAGCTTTGCACCGTAAGCTCGCCCGAGAATGAATTTACTCTGCCTGTTCTATACGACATGGAGGCCGCTGGTTTTTGTGAAATTGCACCAAGTCTCTCTTGTAATGAACTTACTTTTGTTATGAAAATAGTCTCAGATACATCGGAGCATTCGCAATCATTAGTAACAAAAAAAATGATTGCTGATCTTTTCAAGAAGAACTCTTCCATTATTGATAATCTATTGCAGGCTATTGTTAAGATTGTTGACCGAGAGAGGGCTAGATTGGAGGACTCAATAGAAATGGACGGCATAATGGGCTCGCTGCATTTCACAGAAACAAACCGACTTAGATTTCGGAAAATTTATAAAAAGTGGTGGTGTTTATTTCCTAACGAGTCTCTGGTTGACAGAGCACAAAAAGCATCCTCTGCAAAAGACTTAATGCAAAGTATGGAGCTTGACATTGCTTCAGAAGCACAAAGTTGGAAATTAAAATGATCGAAACTGTGTTTGTCGAAAGTCAAATAATAGATCATCCAATCACGGAACGTGTTCTATCACGTCTTCCAAATGCTGATGTACTCAATATTAATCGTTATCAAGAAATGTTCAATAAAAGGCAGCAAAACTTTCGTCTTCAAAAAGAAAAGCCTGCACTGATTTTGGCTAAGAAACACGATAACTTTGTGTTGCCCGCGCCTCCTGGTTTTGGAATGGGTTCTCAAAAGAACTTCTATTTTTCGCACATGTATAATTGTATCTATGATTGCCGCTATTGCTTCTTGCAAGGAATGTACTCTTCAGCCAATTATTTATTGTTTGTCAATTTCGAAGACTTTTTTAGATCCATATCAGAAACTATCCAAAATAATGCAGGCTCATCACTAACCTTTTTTTCAGGATATGATTGCGACTCTCTTGCTTTTGAAAAAATTACCACTTTTGCAGAACATACCCTGAGATTTTTCAAAAGACATCCAGAAGTTGAGTTTGAGTTGAGAACCAAGAGTGTGAATATTAAACCATTATTGGATCTGGAACCCATCTCGAATTGCGTTGTTGCCTTCAGCTTGTCTCCCGAGAGTGTGGCAGACGTTCTTGATAAAAAAGCACCCAGAGTGAAGAGGAGAATCCGGGCTATAAAGGAGCTTACAAAATCCGGATGGTTTATTGGCTTACGGTTAGACCCGTTGATCTTTTGTGAAAATTGGAGAGGACTCTATTCTGAGCTCATAGAAGATATCATGACTGACTTAGAAATCAGAAACCTGCACTCGGTTAGTTTTGGACCGCTAAGATATCCAAAAAAGATGTATAACACGATTGCGGCTTTGTATCCTGAGGAGAAGTTGTTTGCATTTCCAATGCAAACAACAGGACAATTAGTTTCCTATGGACCTGAGATTGAAAATGAAATGGCAAATTACATTCAAGATGAACTAAAAAAATATCTTGGAACGGATAGGATATTCCAATGCTTAATATGAAATGGATAATGAGGAAAATTTCAATTGCATAAGGTTGCCGTTATCACAGGAAGTTCAAGTGGCATTGGGCGGGCAACTGCCACTAGGTTTTTAGAGTCAGGCTTTACGGTAATTGGCTTGGCTCGATATCATGACAAATATGAGATTAGTCATGATCGCTATCATCCTCGTAGAGCGGATTTTTCTGATATCGATAAATTAGATAAAATTGCCGCGGATATTTCAAAAGATTACCCAAAAATAAGTGTGTTGGTTTGCAATGCCGGTTTTGGTGATTTTAGGCACCTTGAAAATTTTTCGCATAAGCAAATTCAAGAATTTATAAATGTAAACTTAGTCGCTCACATTGTTCTATGTCGGCACATGGTCAGCAGCATGAAAAAGCTTGGGCAAGGAGATATTGTTATAGTTGGTTCGGAAGCAGCTTTATTAGGTAAAAGAAAAGCAACGTTATATTCATCGGCCAAATTTGGGATGCGTGGTTTTGCTCAATCCTTGAGAGATGAGGTGGGATCATCTGGCCTGAGAGTTTGTTTAATCAATCCTGGCATGGTCAGGAGTGCGTTTTTTAACGACCTGGATTTTGAACCTGGTAACTCTCCAGAAAACGCTATAGAGCCAGAGGATATTGCAAAAGTAATTGTTGAGACGGTTGGGGCGCGGAAGGGCACCGTGATTGACGAAATAAATTTATCACCAGCATCAAAAGTCATTCATTTTAAAACTAGAAAACCCTAAATGCGAGACAATTAGGCTCATACCCTGAAGATCGTTGGTTCAAACTTCACCTCCGCAACCAACAAAACTCGGCGAAAATCGCTATCCCCATGGATGACAGTTTTTATTGAGCAGAAACTTCAAGCTCAAGGATTGCAGCTAGCCCACCGACAAGCTGAAAATTACGGTGGAAGCTCTTCTACTGGGAGTGATTTCTATTTTTTTAAGAGGCCGGATGATATCAATCACTCCTTGGCGGGTATCATCATTAGAGATCAATAGAGAGAGAGTCGTTTCACTCTGCGTCGGTAAAAGTTTTCAATATTTGGATGGGGCACACCCCGCAGAGTAGCTGGGTATCAGATTTTTGGATCATGAAGCAGTCGCGCCACGCTGCGCCGCCATCCCGCATAAAGTTCATCTGCGCGATCGCTCGACTGCTCTGGCTTAAATCGTTTTTCAAGGACCCACTGCTGAGCGAAGTCTTGCGGCCTTGGGCATAATCCAGCCGCAAGTCCTGCAAGATAGGCAGCTCCAGCGGCTGTTGTCTCGGTTACAGTCGGCCGATCGATAGGCGTTGCGAGTTGATTAGCCAATGCCTGCATTGCCCAGTCATTGGAAACCATACCTCCATCTATCCTAAGGACTGATTGCCCCTTGTCACCCCAATCTTGGTGCATCGCCTCAATTAGGTCTCGGGTTTGAAAAGCGACGCTTTCAAGCGCTGCTTTTGCAATTTCCGCAGGACCTGTACTTCGAGAAAGACCAAATATGGCGCCGCGGCAATCAGCATTCCAATAGGGCGCGCCAAGGCCTGTAAAAGCTGGGACAAAATAAATTTGCTCTTGGTTATTGGCAGACTCAGCCAAAAATTCTGTCTCGGATGCGTGACGGATCATTTTCAGGCCATCACGCAACCACTGCACAACAGATCCCGCCACAAAAATTGAACCTTCAAGGGCATAATTTGGCTTTCCATTAATCTGATAGGCAATGGTAGTGAGCAGTTTATTTTTGGAAAAAACTGGCTTTCTGCCTGTATTCATTAACGCAAAACAACCCGTTCCATAGGTTGATTTCACCATGCCAGGTTCAAAGCAGGCTTGACCAATAGTAGCTGCCTGTTGATCGCCCGCCACGCCCAGAATAGGAATTTTGGTACCTTTGAACAAATCTGACCGCACAACACCAAAGTCACCTGAGCTGTCTCTGACTTCTGGTAACATCTTTTTGGGAATTTCAAATAGGGTGAGCAATTCATCATCCCAGCAACCTTCGGAGATATTGTACAGCATGGTCCTTGCAGCGTTTGTTGCATCTGTTAGGTGTGATGCTCCTTCGGTAAGTCGCCATATTAGGTAGCTGTCAACAGTTCCAAACAACAGATCACCAGCCTCTGCCCGAGCACGTGCGCCACTAACATTTTCGAGAAGCCATTGTAGTTTTGTTGCCGAAAAATAGGGATCAAGTAGCAGCCCTGTCTTCCGTGTGACTTCTGGTTCATGCCCAGCTTTTTTCAACTTTTGGCAATACTCAGCAGTTCGACGGTCTTGCCAGACAATTGCATTATATATCGCGCGTCCACTATGCCGGTCCCATACAAGGGTTGTTTCGCGCTGATTTGTGATGCCGATTGTATTGATGCTGCTTGAACTAAGCTTCGCTCGCTTAAGTGCTTGCAAGCAAGTGGTGGTTGTTGATGACCATAAATCTTCTGGATCGTGCTCTACCCAACCAGACTTAGGAAAATGCTGAGGAAACTCTTCCTGCGCCATGGCTAAAGGCTGAAGTTTTTGGTCAAAGACGATCGCACGGGTTGAAGTTGTGCCCTGATCAATCGAAAGAATATAATTTTTGTCCATTTTCAATCTTACATTTTCCAGTGGGATAGAAAACACTCTCACAAATTGAAAAGCCAAAAGGCTAACACAAGGGTGTTATAAAAAGCTCGGTCCATGCAAGAAAAATCTAGGGCCTGCTCAGAGGGTAAATAAAAATGATTAATTTTTGACTTTTTCCCATGACTTCACTTTTCAACATATTCATATGAATATTTTTTTGGTAATAATTAGCAATATTTAGAAAAAAATTTGTTTAAAATTTAAGATAAAAATCTATCATATTGGTTTAAATCATAAATTTTTTGATAAATAGAATATTTTTTATTTTCATATGCGGAATAATGAAAATATAGTTTTCGATTGTGCTTAGTTTTATGCTCTTCGGGATTCAATAAACCTCTATACACAAGAGATTTGTAGGTAGGATTAAATGTCGCTAAACGAACGTCAAAAAAAGATAATTAAGGACCTTCGTGCACACGAAGAGGTGGGTGTAGATAAACTCGCCATCAGGTTTGCTGTTACGACACAAACCGTCAGACGAGATATTGGTGAGCTCTGTGATCGGGGTCTTGCTCGCCGAATTCACGGGGGTGCGCGTCGTCTGGAGTCAACCTCTAGCATTGGTTACGAGGAACGGCGTCTTTTCAATATAGAAGGTAAAGAAAAAGTTGGACGGATTGCAGCTAATCTGGTTCCTCATGATTGTTCTGTGATATTAAATATTGGCACGACTACTGAGCAAGTTGCCCGTGCCCTTACCAAGCACTCTGGGTTGGTAGTTATTTCCAATAACATCAATGTGATTCAGATTTTGCGTGATGCTAAATTGCGGGATTTGGTAATAGTTGGAGGAGGAGTCAGAAGGTCAGATGGAGCAATTGTTGGAAATGATGCTGTAGAGTTTATCTCAAAATATAAGGTTGATTATGCTGTGATTGGCGCTTCATCAATTGATGAGGACGGGTCAATATTGGATTTTGATAGCCGAGAGGTTGCCGTTTCACGAACAATTCTGAAGAATGCTCGTACTCGTATTCTTGTCGCTGACCAATCAAAATTTGAACGCAGTGCACCAGTGAGAATCTGTAATCTTTCTGAACTTGATTATGTGATACTTGATGGCAAGCCGCCAGCTGAGTTTCTATCCGTCGCGGCAAGCTGCGGTGCAAGAGTGGTGACGGAAGAGACATTCAATGCCTGATTCGTCACGTAACTTGGAAGGTGCAAAAAATATATACGATTTCTTCATTATTGGTGGTGGAGTTAACGGTTGCGGCATTGCGCGAGATGCCTCTGGGAGAGGTATGTCTGTCGCGCTCGCTGAAATGAATGACATCGCCTCGGCAACATCTTCGTCCTCTACTAAACTGTTCCATGGAGGATTGCGATATCTTGAATATTTTGAGTTTCGATTAGTTCGTGAAGCGCTGATTGAACGAGAAGTTCTATTAAAGGCGATGCCCCATATCAGTTGGCCGATTCGATTTGTCCTTCCTTACAATCACATCATGCGTTTCGAGACAAAAACGCCGCTGTCCCGGTTTCTTGCTGGATTGTTTCCTTGGATGAGGGGCAGCCGGCCCGCATGGCTGATAAGGCTAGGGTTATTCTTGTATGATCACATGGGTGGTAGAAAGATACTGCCAGCCACCACAGTCATTGATCTGACGAAAGATGAAAGTGGCAAGCCGCTTAAAGATGTTTTTTTGAGTGCATTTGAGTATTCGGACTGCTGGGTTGAGGACTCAAGGCTAGTTGTTTTGAATGCACGTGATGCAAAACAGCGGGGTGCTCTCATCATGCCACGCACCAAAGTTGTAAGCGCGGAACGCCGGGATGGATGTTGGCAGGTTGTGACAGAAGATATTGAAAGCGGTCTTAATTCTATTTTCTTCGCAAAATGTCTAATAAATGCAGGAGGGCCTTGGGTTGAGGACATCATAAATAATAAGTTAAATCAATCCTCCAAGGATGAGTTGCGGCTTGTCCGTGGCAGCCATATCGTTACACGCAAACTCTATGAGCATGCAAAAAGTTATTTTTTTCAGGGTGAGGACGGACGAGTCGTTTTTGCCATTCCTTACGAGAATGATTTTACGCTGATCGGCACCACAGACGTTGAACATCCTGACTTAGCGAAGCATCCTGTCTGCTCTGACGAAGAGATAGAATATCTGTTGGCCTTCTCTTCTAATTATTTCAAGAGACCTGTGCAGCGCTCTGATATTATTACTAGTTTTTCTGGTGTTCGACCTCTTTATAACGACGGTACGAACAACGCCACTGCGGCAACGCGTGACTATGTTCTAAGGCTCGACGATGAAGGGGGTATTCCACTAATTAATATTTTTGGTGGCAAGATCACAACCTATCGAAAACTGGCTGAGGCCGTGATGAGAGAAGTCGCACCGTTCTTTGAAAAAATGTCGGGCAGCTGGACTGCGGGAGTCACTTTGCCGGGGGGTGGTTTTTGTGTAGATGGATTTGAGCATCTCGTGAGCGAAATAAAGACAAAATATCCTTTTCTGCCGAAGGGTGTAGCGCGGCGGCTCGTTCGTGCCTACGGCACCGACACCCGACTCATTTTAGCTCAGACTCATTCAGTTGATGACCTTGGCGAAGATTTTGGTGAGGGTGTTTATGGAGCTGAGCTTGACTGGGCCATTGAGCATGAATGGGTGTCATCAGCTGAGGATTTTGTTTGGCGTCGAACGCGGCTAGGCCTCCGCTTGAGTAAGGGTCAGATCGCAAAAATCAACAATTATGTGAAACGTAACCGGTTGGCACTTACAGCATGACTTCTAGGCAGGGCTATGCTTCTCCTACCTTATTCAGCAAAGCTGAGAGAGATGATTGAAAGATAGATCTTTTTTCTTCTATACAACTACCTGACCTGCTGCCTATTCAATATTTCAGATTGATTGGACATAATGCCAACGCCTGCTGTTTGACAATCGGATTTGAAATACCAAAAAAAGGGGTCTGGGTTAAAGGGCCAAGGACCTACGCCCAAGGTCCACGGTTGTTTGATTTTGGTTCAGTCTTCTGAAATCAGCCTGGAGTGCAGCAGCTGCCCCTTACGCGATAAAATCGGATAAGCAATAGAGGCAATGTGGCTGTTAAACTCCTTTAAAGCCAGTCCAGTCTCAAGATGTAGGTCGCTCGACTCAAGAACTCCTACTCGCCCTTTGGCCAAGCGTTTCAAATGATTCTTCCTGCTTTTTCTCTGGCGCAGCGTGAATTCGTTTTTCTCTTCAAGCAAACGACGTGCAATCCCAACATCACTTGAGACCAGCACATTACCTGCTAGGGAGATATTTGCGATGACTGTGTCATGCATGTTCTTTAGCTCAGTAAGGCCTTCTGAAGAAAAGCGGATGCCATTCCGGTCTTTATTAGCTGCAAGGTTTGACAGTGTCTTTGATATGACATCACCTGCCGCTTCGATTGCAATGGCGAATTCAAGCAGGTTGTTTAGCTCCTTGCGCTGGGCACTGGAACCACTTTTTACGCCAGTTATACCAGATAACTCCGCTACGTAGCGCCGCGTGCCATTGAGAGCCTCATTAATGATAAGATCCTTTTTGACAATTTTTTTCATGCGGGCTTTATCATACTTTTGAAACAGGTCCATGATGGGGAGCATCATTTCCTCGGTGAGGATTAGCATTCTCTGGACCTCCCGCCGGATACTAGCAATAGCTAAATCCATATCGTCTAGCAAATTATGATTCAGCACAGAACGGTAATGCGCTGGGATTTCATCCAAGCTATCTCGTTCCTGTGGCATAAATTTTGTTACAACCCGTTCCAATGAACCGCTGAACGGCACTGTCAGTAGTAACAATGCATTGAACAAAATATGGCTCAATACCACTTTTTGAGCACCACTCATGTCCGGCAAAAGTTGGATTAGCGTGAATTGGTTAACGACTACAACCATAATAACTGATGCAGTTCCTCTTATAAGAAAATTCATCATTGGAACTTGTCGCGCTAATGGTGGCATGGCGCGCGTGATCCATAATGGTAAAAGTGAAGACCCAAAATTGGCGCCCAGCATAAAGGAAATTCCAACTATTAAGGGTAAGGCATCAATTGAAACAAGCGCTACAATCATCAACACAGCTGCTAAAGAGGAATGCATGATTAATGTGAGAACAGTTCCAACAAGAAATGCCGTGATAAAATCTTGATCCAGAGAGGCAGAAATTTGTGGTAAGAATGAGCTATCACGGATTGGCATCACCGTCGCACGCATCAACTCCAAGGCAAGTAGGATTAGAGCAATCCCGAGGAGCGCCCGACCGATTTGCTTTGGCATCGGGGACCGGCTTTTCAAAAACACCAGACCGCCCAATACTAACAGCAGTGGCGCTAGCCAGCTAATTTTCAAGCTTAAAAACAGAATGACAAGTGCTGAGCCGAGATCTGCTCCCAACATCGCAGGAAGGCCAAGCTGAAAAGATAGCGTACTGGCACTGACAAAACCAGCGATCAGTATTGCGACTGCCAACGAACTTTGCATAATTGCTGCGAGAGCGATACCAGTAAGAGTTGCTCTGAGTCTCGCGCTGGATCCTGTTACCAATCGGCGAAAAGATGAGCCAAAGGCTCTCTCCACCGCTGTGCGTACCATCCTAATCGCAAACAGAAGAAGTACCATTGCAGCTGCAAGTTCCAGCAAAAACTGAACGATCACCATGCTAAAATCCCGCTTAAGTTAAAGTTAGTAGTCATGTTGACCAAAGTCCCTGACGTTATGGGTTCTGATTTGTCTGGTTAACGTTAATGCCAAGGGTCGGTGATAGGACATATCAGCTGTGCTGAGAACCTCGACCTGTGCAGTATTACTTGCTATAGCATAATAACAAAAAAAATAATATCGATGACCAGATCAGGAATTTGTGAAATTTAAAAACCTGTATGTTTGGAGGAAGTCTATGGCCACCCCCCCCATCTGTTTGTTTCGCCACGGGGAGACCCAATGGAATTCCGAAGGCCGATTCCAAGGACAATTGAATTCACCCTTGACCCCCCGCGGTAAACTTCAAGCACGAAATAATGCTCGCTGTTTGCAGCGACAGTCATCTTTAGCCGGACCATTTACTGTTTACGCTAGTCCACTGGGTCGCGCAAAGGAAACAGCTATTATCATGTTAGATGAACTGGGTATATCTGCAGATACAATCGCCTATGATGATCGATTAATGGAGGCAAGCTTTGGGGAATGTGAGGGGCTTACCGAAGCCGAGGTCGCAAAGAGTTACCCAGATTTTTGGCAAGCGCGAACAGCAGATCGCTGGATTGCACGCCCGCCATCTGGGGAGTCATATTCTGATTTGAACTCCCGGGTGTCTGAATGGTATGAAGATGTGGAGCTTTCTCAGACGACACTTGTTGTATGTCACGCAATGACGTCACGGGTTATGCGAGGTATTTATACGGGACTCCCGCACGAAGAGATTGTTAGTCTTGCAAAACCACATGACGGCTTCTTCAAACTTAGTCACGGAAAAGCTACCCACATGACGTAGTCGACAGGCTGATGCTTGCTGTTCAGTTTTGATTCCACATTCTTTGTAAATCCAACGGTGTTCATGACTGCGCCAAAATGACTTCAATCTTGGCAACCAGATCACTAAATGTATCAAACGCGACATCGTGTGGGATTTGGTCGATAGGGTTGTGTCTATACCCCTGTGTAAATAGAATAAACGGCACTTCAGCCCGCTGCGCGGTCTCTGCGTCGACTTCGCTATCACCAACGAAGATTCGCAAGCCTGTGCCAAGGTCTTTAAAAGCGGCTTGAAGTGGAGCTGGATCAGGTTTGCGAGCTAGCGGATTGTCACCACCCCAAACAGTTTGGAAGAATTGACTGATTTTAAGATGTTTTAAGACAGAAGCGGCGGGCCGATAAAGCTTATTGGTGCATATCCCTAACCGATGTGACTGGCTCAATGCAGTCAAGGCTTCCAGTACGCCTGGGTACATCACCGTCAATTCAACCGCAGTTTCATACCGCGCAGTCATATCCTCAAGTATTAGTTTTTGATATTTGTCTGGTACATCTCGAGCCTTCCGCGCGCGCGCGATGAAGTTCTGGATGCCTTTGCCAATGAATGAGTGTGTTTCTTCTAAGCTGATCGGTGCAACACCGATTTTTGCGAGACTCGCATTCGCAATGTTTTGTATATCAGGAGCACTATCAATCAAAGTTCCATCGAGGTCAAAGATTATCCGGGCCGTCATGTTTTCTGGCTCACTGCTTTTAGTTGCAGGGTCTGGTTCATGTCATTTTCCTCAAATCGTTGGGATGATAAAGTCGGGTATAATCTGGGTTTGCGAGATAAATTTTGTGTAGTCATGACCAGAAAAAAGGCCGTAATCAGTCACTAAGACAGTTCTTACTCCATATGCTGCGCCGCCTAATACATCTGTATGCAGCGTGTCGCCTACCATCACAACTCGAGATGCGTCGATATTTGAGGTGCGACTGAAAGCGAGGTCATAAATATTTTCAAAAGGTTTTCCGAAGAGTTGTAATTTAAGGTTTAAATTCCGACTAAGTTCGTGTGCATAATAACCTGGTTCCAAACTCAAGTGACTCCCACGAGGCGCAACAATATCTGGATTACCGACCAGAATAGGGCGTGGAACTTTTGCTAAGCTCTCTTGTAAAAGCATTTGCTGAGTGTCAGTCCATTCCAATGCAGATAACAAAATAAACCCAGAGGCAGCATCATAGGCTGACACGTCGGTTTCCAAGCGGCGCCATGGAACACCAAAATTTTCAAATTGTGATTTGTGAGCACTCATCACGCCCCAAAACCCACTATCTGGAAGCGTTGGTATCGCAGTTGCAAGAGCAGTGCGACTTGACACAATATCGGTAGGATCAAAAGAAAAGCCAAAACCTATAAATTTTTTCAGCGCTTGCTCTGCAGGGAAACATGCCCCATTGGTCAAAACAAGAACCTGCTTACCCCTATTTTTCAGAAACTCAACGCGCTGGACAGCACCAGCAATTGCTGCATCACCCAAATTTAGAACGCCGAAGGCATCAAGGAGAAAAACATCAAAGAGATCAGCAATTTCACCTAGGTTTTTTGCATGAGTGGATTGTGCAGGCATTTGTGCTTTAGGAAGAATAGAACGTATAGCCTCATATTGTTGCACAGCCCAGGCGGCATCACGCTCATACATTCTAGATAATTGCCCCTCGCACCTTGGCTGAGATATATTCAGACACAAAAACCGTACCAAGGATAACGATGAGGATTGTCGTTACCTGTGTCCAGGCTAGCACGTTGATTGAGGCGCTCAGTTGAATGCCAATACCCCCTGCACCAACAATCCCTAAGATGGTAGAGCCACGAACGTTAATGTCCCAGCGGAATACACCAACTCCCGCAATTGTGGGCAAGACCTGAGGTAAAATCCCGTAGACCATTTGTTGTGCGCGCGATCCACCAGTGGCCTTGATCGCTTCAACTTGTTTTGGGTCGATCTCTTCAATAGACTCATAAATTAGCTTAGCACACCCACCAATTGACCGAATTCCAATCGCAATCGTCCCCGCGAGCACACCCGGCCCAACAATCACCACCAACAGAAGTGCCCAAATCAGCGAATTCACAGATCGAGTTGCTACAATGATGAATAGCATCACGGCACGAACGGATTTATGTGGCGTGGTGTTGTGAGCGGCCAGGAATGCAATTGGCACAGCCAAACACATTGCGATAGCGGTGCCAATGGTAGCGATATTGAGTGTGTCCCATACAGGCCGCCATAACTTGGGCATATAACTCCAATCTGGTGGAACCATTCGTTCGCCAATATCTGACATTTGCCGCGGTGCGTCCCATACAAACATCCAGATGGTCTTTTCAGAGATGAGTTGCCACGCATAGACAGCTATGCAAAGTCCTATTAGCCATCCCCCCCAAATTAGCCATTGTTTCAAGGTAGTGCGCTTGCGCCAGAGAGGGCCCTCTTTTGTTTCGATGGTAGGCATTACTGCACCCACTTTCTTAGATAGCCTGAGGAATATTCCAGTGTGATTACAATCGCAATTATTGCAAATAGGATGGTTGCTGTGGTGGCGTACTCATAACGTTGGACTGAAGTCAGAAGGTGTGCGCCAATACCGCCTGCACCGACAATTCCCACTACTGCACTTTCGCGGAAGTTAATATCTAGACGATAGAGCGACAGTCCAATCATTCGAGGAAGAACCTGAGGTTGGATCGCGTAATTTATCCATTGCAACCATGTGGCACCAGTCGCACGCACGGCTTCAGCTTGGGACTTGCTCATATTTTCAATGTCTTCAGCTAAAAGTTTAGCCCAAAAGCCAATAGTACCTATTGCTAAGGCAATAAACCCTGCAAATGGTCCAAACCCGAAGAACTTTACTGCAAAAATTGCAAGAATTACCTCTGGAAATGTTCTAGAGACAGCGATGATGCCGCGGCAAAAGAGGTATATCCATGTGGGCGCTAAGTTTCGCGCTGCACCTAGCCCAATGGGGATCGATAGCAATACCCCACCGATGGTTGAAATGATGGCCATCCAGATACTCTCGAGAATGCCATCCAAGATTACGCCACGTGAGTCGCTTAGGTCAGGGGGAAAGAACTTGCTGATCATGTCCATCCCACGCGGGATGCCCTCAGCAACCCGTGTCCAGTTAACGTCCATCGTGTAAATTGCTAAAAAGAAATATGTGACGGTGCCAAGGTAAATCAAATAACGAAGCAGCGAGGATTTGATGAAGGGTGGCTTCTTCCAAGTTTCGGCGTAATGTGGTGACGCCTCATTCATGCCATTTCTCCATCATTCGGCATGTCATCCTCGTCGTCTACCTTTTCAATGGTCTTTTCCCAGTCTTCCTCGCCGTAAATTTCGGTCAAAACTTCTGGTGTCAAACCTTCTGGCGCACCGTCATAGACAATTTCTCCTAGTTTTAGTCCAACCACGCGTTCCGAGAACATCTGCGCCAAAGCTACATCATGAATATTAATAATTGCAGCCAATTTACGTTCTTCGCAGAGTTCTCTTATTAAGCGCATAATCTGACGCGATGTCTTCGGGTCAAGGCTTGCTGTTGGCTCGTCCACCAGCAGCAGTTCGGGATCCTGGATTAATGCGCGGCAGATACCAACACGTTGTCGCTGACCACCAGATAATTCATCAGCGCGCTTGTCAACCATGTGCATCAGGTCCACGCGGTCCAATAAGCGGTAGGCTTCACGAACATTTTCTTTGGGATATTTTCGAAACAGACTTTGCCAAAAATTCACATATCCCAAACGGCCTGATAGGACATTTTCCATTAAGGTCAGGCGTTCAACCAGAGCGTATTCTTGAAAAATCATACCCATACGTCGGCGTGCTCGTCTCAGTTCCTTGTTAGACAAGCCTGTAATTTCCCGATCGCCGAGATGAATTGTGCCTGTCGTGGCATCGACTAAGCGATTAACACAGCGTATCAGAGTAGATTTTCCGGCGCCCGATGGTCCAATTAGGGCAACCAATTGTCCATCAGGAATTTCTAGCGTCACATTATTCAATGCCAAGTCGCCAGTCTTGTAACGTTTGGAGAGGTTTTCAAGCCGCAGCATGAATAGTTTCCTTTAAATAAAGTAAATAGAGAAAAAAAGGATTGGACGCGCCTAAATATGGCGCGCCCAAAGATATATTACCGCTATTTGCAGTCGTAGCTTACCCCATTGGCTTTGTCGATCCCGCGGATGACCGCCCAATCGTACTTGTGCTCTATGCCAACGAAGATATCTGCTTTCTTAAATTCTTTTTTGAAAGTTTCATCCCATTTATATGTCCAAAACGCTGTCTTAATCTTAGCAACCAGCTCTGGATGTAAGTTGTGGGCGTGACCATAACCGGTTGTTGGAAAGGTCTGAGACTTGTATATCGTGCGAATCTTTCCAGGTTTAATTACACCACGGCGCTCCATTCTTTGCATCACCGAATTCGCAATTGCGGCAACTTCATAATCGCCGTTGTAAACACCGAGAATAGAGTTGTCATGTTTACCTGAAAAGGTTGGAGTGAAGTCTTTTTCAGCTACCAGGCCAAACTCTCCCTTTAAGATTGCAGATGGCGCCTTGAAGCCTGAATTAGAAGTTGGCGAGGTAAAGGCCATGGTCCGACCTTTGATTTGATCAGGGGATTTCATGTCGGAGTCTGCAGGGACAATGATTTCCATTTCATAACCAAATTTACCGTCTTTGTATGCCATCATGCCAAAGGGTACGAAGCCTGCGCAGCTTACAGCGATAGGGTTGGACCCAGTGTTAAAACCAGCGACGTGAAGGCGGCCAGACCGCATAGCCTCAAGCTGAGCAGCGTTGGACTGCACAGGGAAAAAGGCAACTTTACGGCCAGTTGTTTTGGCCATGTGGTCGACAAAGCCTTGCCAGATATTTGCGTATACGGCTGGGTCTTCAACCGGAGTATAGGTAAAAATAATAGTTGATGGGTCAACCCAGTCTTTCGGGTCTAATGGTAGATCTGCCAATTGGTCAAGGTTCCTGTCGCAATATGCAACATCTAACGTACCACGGTGGCAGTCCTCTTGCGCGTGCACTAGAGATGGTGTTGCCAGCAGCATCAAAGCGCCAAAAGCCGCAAGCAATCCTTTACTAAAATTCTGCATACTTTCCTCCATTGGATTTTTTGTGAATTAGAGGGTACACACTATAGCATCTAACGCAATATCTTTTGAAAGATCCAAAATGACAATTTGCCTTATTCGACACGCTCAATCAGCTTTTAATGCCGCTCACGACCTCCTCAAGCCAGATCCGATGATATTCGATGCACCTATTACTAAACTTGGGGAATTTCAGGCTCAACAGGCTCGAAGCAAAGTTGAAAAATTTGATATTAAGACCGTCATTGTTTCGCCCTTCACGAGGACATTGCAAACTGCCCAGTTGATTTTTGGAGATAGGTTACCATTTCACATTAGCGCGGATGTGCGGGAACAACTCTGCAACAGCTGCGATGTAGGGAGTGCGCCGAGTAAACTTTCTAAAATTTTCCCCCATTTTGATTTTGATCATCTAGATGAGTGCTGGTGGTATGTCGGTGAAAAAGACCAACGTGGTATCTCTGTTGAGCCTGAGGAAGTCTTTATGGAAAGGGTAAATAATTTTGCCAGCCATCTTAAGCACGAAAATATTCACTCAACGGCTATTGTTTCCCACGGTAATTTCATTCGCGCATTAACTGGAATTAAACCCAAAAATTGCGAAATAATTGAATTTGATCCTTCTAATCATTTTTAGGGGGGAGTGGCGGCAACTATTGATCTATGAGCTAAATATGCTTTCGGTCTAAGCCATGTCCTTGATCGAGACTACCAAACTTAGTGCCGTGATTCTCTCTATGGGACTGCTTTACTAGATTTGTAAAAAGCCATTTTTTGGGATTTAAAATTCTTGATATTTAAAAAATCTGAGCAGTTTTTTTGCAAGGTTTAGTGTTTGTCAGTAAGTTCATTCTATTTTGGTAAATGGAATTATTTGCGGTCAGATTTTGTGGCAGGTGAAAGACAATCTGAGAGATTTATCTCATCTAATTGCCATAAATTTTTGAGCAGCTCTCTTGTTTTTTTTTCTCCAAGCACTGGCGCTGTTAGTTCGGTGAATTTTTGGTTTAGCTCGCCATCTGACAAAGGTAAATCGGGGTCTCCCTTTCGTGTGTGCTGGTAGTGTTTGATAATCTGTCCTGATTTTGTTGTGATGCAAATATGTGCTGCTCTTCGGGATGGAAATTGCGTGTCAATTTCGGGATCGATTGTCAGATTTATGTTCTTTAGCATTGTCCTAATTTTCGGGTCTCTCATACGTGTGTCATCAAAAGCATTAACCCGGACGCTGCCATAATGGGCTGCGTGGGCAACAACATATTGCATTGAGAATTTGCATTCTTGCGATGTTTTGGGGTTTTCCCTATCGGTTATTGAGATCGCAGGACCATAGGTGGAAATATCAATCCTCGCAATTTCAGCTGGTTTAATTTGATTAGCACTCATAATGGCAAGGAGTCCATCAATTGCCGCAAAGGTGTGCCCACAGCATCCGTGATTTTTAAAGGTTATTTTTTTAATATTATAAATGTCACCAAGGCCTTCTGTTGCCTTACCCCAGTCTGCGCTATCGCTCATAGCCGCCCCCATGCCAGCAGACCCCTCAAGGACATCCAACGCGCCAGTAACTCCTTTGCTAGCCGCCATTGCCGCCATGACGCCAGTTTCTGCGGCATGGGCGGAGTGTAAAGGTTTACTCATGCCATTAGAACGAAAGGCTTGTTGAAGCCCTGCTGCGAGTGTTGCTGATGTTGCCAAAGCATGAGCTGTTTGTTGATGATTAAGATGAAGAAGT
The DNA here is from genome assembly GCA_003212345.1 of SAR116 cluster bacterium AG-447-A06. Taxonomy (GTDB): domain Bacteria; phylum Pseudomonadota; class Alphaproteobacteria; order Puniceispirillales; family Puniceispirillaceae; genus UBA3439. The sequence goes on along the minus strand of QCPZ01000002.1, from coordinate 138,102 downwards.
ACGGCTCCCGCCGCGGCCGCGCCGAAAGTTGCGATGGTTCCGGTGGTGTGCCAAAACTGGTAATGTCCGCGGCCCATCGCTGCACTGATCCGACTACTGACCTCATATCCAGCGATAACAGCACTGAGGACCTGACTTCCTGATTGATTTTGGTGTTCGCCCAATGCCAGCGCTGCGGCGATAGTCGCGCAACCTGGATGTAACCCTCCGTCGCGAAAAATATCATCAAATTCTGATGTGTGAGCGCTTGCGCCATTCAAAAAGGCTGCGACCTTAGCTGACGAACGTTGCCCATATGGAAAAATAACGGCTTGTTGAGTATCATCTTCATCTATGAATGCTTGGCGTAGTAGTGGGTTGGGATCTTGAATAGAGCCTGAGTACATCGCGGCAAACCAATCGATGAAGGCGCGCTTTGCATGGTGGATGACTTGTGTTGGCTGGCGTTTTTCCGACTCAGCAACAATATATTCTGCAATTTTTTCAATAACAGTCATACAAGCCAAATAGAAATTGTTTCCAAGTCATGCAATATTCTCTCAACAGAACGATACGGTGGCAAGGACAAAACGGCCCTACATAAATGAACCTGAACAATGACAGTATAGGTTATATAGCTTACCATACATATCCGAAGTGGTATTTGTTGTTGTCTGATTTTTCAGACGCCGAAGATACAAGTTTCATTTTCTAACCATGAAGGTAACGTGCCGATGAAAACCAAATCCCTCATTGATGTTTCGCAAAAAAATGGAATCGCGATTGTGACATTAAACCGCCCAGAAAAACGAAATGCCATAAATGACGAAATGCGTAATGCAATAATTGATATGCTCCTTGAGCTTAACATCGAAGACACAGTTAAAGCTGTTGTAATTACTGGAGCAGGCACGGTGTTCTGTGCTGGCGGCGACATTGGGGGTATGCGGGACCGCTTAAAGGCACCACGCGGCAAGGTTGGTTTTAACGGCTGGAGGAGACAGAAGCAAACTCATCGACTAATTGCGACGGTCCATCATATGGATAAACCAGTAATTGCAGCGGTTAACGGGGCGGCTTCTGGTCTTGGATGCGACCTTGCTTTTGCTTGTGATTTTGTTATGGCGGGTTCTTCAGCAAGTTTTTCGATGGCATATCTCAAACGAGGGCTGATCCCCGATGGTGGTGGGCTCTATTTTTTGCCCCGGCGGGTGGGTATTGCTTGTGCAAAAGAATTGATCTTTAGTGCCCGGACGGTGGAGTCTGATGAGGCTAAGGCAATAGGCCTAGCTGACCGGATTGTCGATGATAGGCGGTTGGTAACAGATGCAATCAAATGGGCGCAAAGCCTCTGTTTTGGTCCAACGAGTGCTATCGCTTTATCAAAATCAATTATGAATAGGTCTGTTGATCTTTCGCTTGAGACGGTATTTGCTCTCGGTTCGGAGGCTCAATCAATTTGTTATGCGAGTGACGAGCATCATGACGCGGTAACAGCTTTCCTTGATAAGTCTAGCCGTTAGCATGACTATGCCAATAGCTGATGCATTCGTTGGTTTGCGTGTGATTGAATTTGCTCAAGGGGTTGCTGCACCTTATTGCGGGCTGTTGCTTGGCCGTAATGGTGCTGACGTGATTAAGGTTGAGCCACCGGTAAACGGAGATTGGTGCCGCGGCCTTGGGCTGCGCAAGGGTGATTTTTCTTCTGAATTTATTGTGCTCAACAGAGGGAAAAAAAGCCTAGCCCTCGATATGAAAACTCCTGACGGTCGCGCTGCTGCTTTTAAACTGGCCTCGAATGCAGATGTAATTATTGAGAATTACCGACCATCAGTAACAAAGAGATTAGGAGTAGATTACGCCGCAGTGGCAGCTGTAAATCCGCGGGTCGTATATGCGTCTGTTACCGGCTTTGGGCAAACAGGCCCAAATAGTAATATGCCGGCAACCGATACTGTTATGCAGGGCTATACGGGACTCATGAATATTAATCGTGATAAGAGTGGAATGCCGCGCAGGATTAACATGCTTGCCATTGATTATTCAACTGGTCTGTATTTAAGCCAGGCCGTATTTGCTGCATTGTACCGCCGTGTAACAACCGGTCGGGGTAGCCATATTCAGACCAGTTTGCTCGACAGTGCTATGGCATTTCAGGAGTCTCGGCTTGTTGCTGAAAAATTTGAGGGCTCTGCTGTTCAGCCAGTAGGAGCACCTGTGGGAACCTTTGCAACAGCCGACGGCTATATCAGCATCAACGCACGCCGAACTCCTCATTTTATCGCTTTATGTCATATCTTAGGTACCGGTAATTGGCTGAATGATGAAAGATTCAATACTGCAGAAAACCGTCTATTAAACGCTGATAAAATTAATTCAATGGTCGTGCCATATATTTATAAAAAAACAACAGCATTTTGGACATCAGTACTGTCGGATGCTGATATACTCAATGCGCCAGTTCAAGACTACAATGACTTATTCCATGCACCGCAAGTTCGAGAGACTGAGGCAATTGGCTGGGTAGAAATTGATGATTTTGGAGCTTTGCCAGCTGCTCATATTGCTGGACTGCCGCCTGCATCTGCAAGTGATGCAAAATCAATGTCTCCACCGCGCCTTGGCCAAGGTGGAAAACCAGCTTTAATTAGTGCCGGATTTACATTAGATGAAATAGACCAGCTCACATCAAGTGGTGCATTAGTCTTAAACGGTGACGAGGAAATTTAAATGGATTTCGAACTCAGCCAAGATCAAAATATTTTTTATGAGTCGGTCAGAAAATTTGCTGCAAATGAGCTAGCTGATGATGCAGTCGCGCGAGCCAACAGTGATGGCTACCCTTGGGGCGTTGCTAAAAAATTTGGAGAAATGGGCCTACTTGGCATTACGATACCTAAGGTAAAAGGAGGAATTGGAGGAAGTCTGACAGACGCAATTCTGGCTATTCAGGCTGTCGCTGAATTTTGTCCACGTAGTGCCGATGTTGTTCAGGCAGGAAACTTTGGTGCCATCCGGACTTTTGCTGAGTACGCAAATGAACCACAGCTAAAAAAGTTTTTACCAAAATTGTTAGCAGGTGAAGGCGTTATGTCGGTGGGAATGTCTGAACCGGATGCCGGCTCATCTGTTACTGACCTCAAAACATCAGCGACGCCTGATGGTGACGATTTTTTGATTAATGGTAGCAAGGTGTTTGGGACAAACAGTGCAGAAGCTGAGGTATTTCTGATTTATCTCCGATTTGGTCCGGGGATCGATGGCATAGGTTCTGCAATAATTGAAAAAGGCACACCCGGTTTTGAAATTGGACCATCTTATCGTTATATGAATGGGGAGTTTTGGTCACCGCTTTATTTTGATAATTGTCGCATTCCAGAATCGAATATTTTGCTGGGCGCTGGTGGGTTCAAAAAGCAAATTTCAGGATTTAATATTGAAAGGCTGGGTAATGCGGCACGTGCAGTCGCAGTTGGACGAAAGGCTTTTTCAGAAGCCTGTGAACACGCTAAAACCCGTCAACAGTTTGGCCGTGATATTTGTGAATTTCAGGGATTGCAATGGAAGTTTGCCGAAATGGAAGTGCGTCTGGAGGCTGCGCAATTATTGCTTTTACGTGCGGTAACCAAAGCAGATCGCAACCTGCCATCAGCCCAAGACTCGGCTTTAGCCAAATTGGCCTGTAACGAAGCTGGTTTTTTTGCCGCTAATGAGGCGTTGCAAGTAATGGGTGCATTAGGATTCAGTGATGATAACATCGTCCAATATTGTGTACGCCGCACTCGTGGTTGGATGATTGCAGGTGGGTCGATTGAAATTCTGAAAAATCGGATTGCTGAGGGGATTTTTGAGCGTCGCTTCTCGCAACGGGCACCAGAACCTGCGTCACAGAAAAGTCATGATGAGTGATCTCAGAAAATTAATATTTGAGCCAAAAGTGGTTGCTCTAATTGGCGTGTCTAATGACCCAAAAAAATTGTCGGCACGTCCGTTGCAATTCTGTAGGCAGCATAAATTTGGAGGAAAGCTATATCTTGTAAATCCTCGCCATGATCAAGTGCTTGGTCACCCTGCCTTCTCCTCAGTTTCCACGATTCCTGACAAAGTGGATCATGCGTATATTTTGTTGAGCACAAGGCTGGTTGAAGCTGCCCTTGATGATTGTATTGCCGCAGGTGTCAAGGTTGTCTCCATTCTTGCAGATGGTTTTGCTGAGGTGGGTGATGAAGGAATGGTGCTTCAAGCAAGATTGGTCGCTAAAGCAAAGTCCGCGGACGTGACGCTTATTGGCCCAAACTCGATGGGCGTGGTGAACGTAGAAAATGGGTTTATGTGCACAACCAACGCGGCTTTCAAGGCTGAGGCACACCGGTTTGGGCGGTTGGCGGTTCTGTCACATAGCGGAAGTTTAATTGGCACTTTGATTTCGCGTGGTCAGGCACGCAATATCGGGTTTTCAAAGTTGATATCACTCGGCAATGAAGCTCAGTCTTGTGTTGGATCGGTTGGTTTAACATTAGTTGACGATCGAAAAATTGATGGATTCGTTCTATTTCTGGAGACCATTCGTAACCCCAGAAAATTTGCTGAGTTCTCAGCCGCTGCAAGAAGGTTGGGTAAACCAGTTGTTGCCTATATGCTTGGCAAATCGTTGGAGGGACAAGCGCTAGCAGTTTCGCACACAGGTGCAATGACGGGTGAAGCAGATGCTATTAGCGCCTTTCTGGCTTATAATAATATTGCTGAAGTTAGTCAGTTTGATGCTTTGTTGGAGGCGCCGGCATTGCTGAATAAAAGGGTTCAGCTTGGCCAGCGTCCGCACCGCGCAACCGTGGTCACTACAACAGGTGGTGGTGGTGCTATGGTGGTGGATCAATTATGTGTACGGGGAGTCGAGGTAGCTGAATTAAGTAAAAGTTCCAAATCCTTTTTTCAAAAGAATAACATTCCGCATGGCAGTGGTAAGCTTGTCGATGTGACCCTAGCAGGTGCTCAATATGATGTGATGAAAAAAGCTATCGTTCAATTAATCAATGACCCAGCTTCCGGATTGATTGTTGTTGCTATCGGATCGTCAGCGCAATTCAACCCAGAATTGGCTGTAAAGCCAATTATTGACGCGGTAGATGAAAATCCTGGATGTGCACCGATTGTAGCGTTTCCTTTGCCCGTCGCTCAGGATTCGATGAAGATGTTGGAGGCAGCAAACATTCCTTGTTTCTCCAGTGTTGAGAGCTGTGCGGATAGTATTTCTTTATTGTTTATGGCTAATGGCGGCCCAGCAGATAAAACACTTGAAGGCGAGTACGATGAAGCGGCTATCAATTACACTCTCAATCACCAAATTACGGTAGGGCAGGTTGATGATGGTGGCATGTTAAACGAAGTTGCCAGCAATGCTGTTTTTACCAAACTTGGAATTATGGGGCCAAAGCAACTTTTTATCCCACTGCGTGATGAAAAGCCGCAAACATATAATGACCATGGGCTAAGCTATCCGCTCGTTGCCAAGCTTGTGTCGCAAGACCTTCCGCACAAATCTGAATATGGAGCAATAACGCTGGAGATTTCTGACTCTGTGACACTTGCACGTGTAGTAACCAAAATGAAAAAGAGAGTCAAAAGTCTTGCGCCTAAGGTTCGCATTGATGGTGTGTTGCTGCAAGAAATGGCTTCTGGCCTTGGTGAGGCATTGATTGGGCTTCGATATGACAATCTTGTTGGACCGATCATTACAGTTGGCGCTGGTGGCGTCCTTGCTGAAATTTACAGAGATGTTTGCCATCGACCTGCACCTGTTAACGCTGAGACAGCTCGCCAAATGATTGCTGAGGTTAGGGGGTTTGCATACCTTCGAGGTTATCGGGGGCTGCCAAAAGGGGATTTGGAAGCCCTTGCTAAAGTGATAGAAGCGCTATCCCAACTTGGAAATAATGAACGAATTTCTGAAGCGGAAATCAATCCAGTGCTAATTTGTAAAGAGGGTGTTCTAATGCTCGACGCATTGATCCGTATTGCGCCAAGGACATAGGGTGTTTTTCGTCACTTGGCCAAGATTGCAAAAAGGCTTAACTGGGATGGTGCCAAACCCTTGATGATGATTGTCTCATAATCAAATTGGATGTTCTATTGTGGTGATGGCGCTTCATCATCCATAAAATAACGAAGGCTCTTTTCAATCAATGCTTCATCTTGATTGATTTTCATTTTTTTTTTGCTCCTCACGCTGGCGCAAGCGATGGGCATACCCAGCGGGTAGGTAAGAAAATGGGTCATCAAGACCGAGGAGATGAGCGGCATGGGCCGGCCAATCAGAATTCCACATCAACTCACGCGCCATTGCGATCATGTCTGAGTCACCGGATTGCAAAATATCTTCAGCTTGTTGCGGTTCCGTTATGCCGCCAACCGCAATGGTGCCAACATTTGCCTGCCTTCGAATGCGCCCAGAAAAGCTGGCCTGGTAGGCTGGAATGCGTGGAACCATCGGCATATTGCTTGATCCAGAGACGCCGCCTGATGATACGTCAATCATATCAATGCCTACATCGCGAAGGGCTTTGGCGAGTGCAACCGCCTCATTCAATGTCCAACTTCCTCCCTTGCTATCTACCGCTGAAAGCCGGAAAAAAACAGGATGTTGCTTGGGCCATAGGTCGCGGACTGCACTTGCAATCTCAATTGCGAACCGCATCCGATTTTCAAGCGAGCCACCATAGGAGTCTTGGCGCTGATTTGACGCAGACGATAAGAATTGGTGAATAAGATAGCCATGCGCGCCATGGATTTCTGCAATTTCATATCCGGCATCAATACTAAGTTTTGTCGCAGTTCGAAAATCATTAATGACTTGATTAATATCAGCTTGATCCATTTCTTTGTGCGGGATCGGCCGAGGCGGGCTGATCTTTGCAGTCGGGGTCATTACCTGCCATGGAGGCAAGCCATTTGCGGCATCAGCCTCGTCAAGCGGCCGCCAATCCTCCATCGCACCATGGCAGGATCCCTTACGGCCTGAATGGCCGAGTTGAATTGCTGGTGTGGCACCATGCTTCTTAATCATATCGGTAAGAGTGCGGTAGGCAGCAACATGGCTATTCTTGTAGATGCCAGCGCAAGCATGAGTTTTACGACCATTTGGTTCGACCGCTGTTTCTTCACCAAACACAATGCCGCAGCCGCCGATTGCGAGCCTGCCAAGATGCATCATATGCCAATCATTTGGACCACCATCATGAGATAGATATTGGCACATGGGCGAGGCAATGATCCGATTTCGAACAGTTAACTCACGGATTTTTTTGGGTGTAAATAACAAGGGTGTGGTTTTAGTGGTTTTGGTGCCAGATGATGTCACAATAGTGGTTCCTGATATGAGCAATCAATGTTTGAGGTTTAGACATTTCATTTAAGTTTGCTCGTCGAGCAGCTATTTGCAACCTTATAAACGTTGAATAAAACCGAAAAATGAATAGTAACAATTCCACTGTGCTGAAGTATAGCCTAACACGATGATTGAAAACATGATTCATTGAGGTCTATGGAGAGAACAAAATGAAAAAAGCGTCGCAAAGCATGGAAAAGTCCCAAATGCGGATTACGGTCCAGGACTCGCCACTGCATGGGTTGGGTGTTTTCGCGTGTATAGATTTTGCAAAAGGCAGTGTCATCGAGAGGTGTTTCTATCTCGTCATTGATGATGATGATTTGCAGGAAATCAACCGGCTAAATGATTATTTGTTCACCAGTCCGGATGTTAAAAGCGACTATCTATGTGTTTTGGGATATGGGATGATTTACAATCATGGGACGCCACCCAATGCGGAATGGCAGATTGTCGATGATGACAATCGTTTCATTGAGTTCACTGCGCTTCATGATATTCGCGCGGGTGATGAGATATTGCATGATTACGGCGAGGATTATTGGAATAGCCGCAAATAGTCGGCTAGTTTTTTGGTGGTTCGTCCAGTCGAACCATCAATCCATCTTGGCCCTCAACGGCCGGATATTTTTCCATCACTCTTGGGTCATGCCCTGGAATAATATGAGAAAGGCTTGGAGCCGTTTTTTTTAATTTGTCAAAACTTTCCATCATTTCGCCAACATGAAAGGCGATGGTGAATGGCCGGTAGCTCTCCATATGCTCATAATAATGGCTGGCATCAGAGGCCAGCACCACCCAGCCACGTTTGGTGTGAACTGACACAAATTGCAGTCCAGCTGAGTGGCCACCAGTGCAGTGAAGGCGCAATCCGGCTGATAGCCGGTCATCGCCATTGTAGAATGTAACCTTTTGTTCGTAATTTAGACGCACAATGCCGCAAACATCATCAATCTCGAACGCGTGCTGCAATTGCGGGTATCGCATATAGCGGCCAGTGGCAAATTGTAGTTCTTGTTCTTGCAAATGAAATTGTGCGTTGGGGAAACGGTCAAAATTACCGGAGTGATCATAGTGGAGATGTGTCAGAATTACATCATCTACTTGATTGGCAGAAACCCCAAATTCAGTCATTGTTAGCACTGGGCATTGAATAAAATTACGGTTCCGTTTTTCCGCCATTTCGGAAGTAAAACCTGTATCAATCACAGCAATATGATTATCTGATTTAGCCAGCCAAATGAAATAATCCATGGGCATTGGTCCGTCATGCGGGTCGCCACCTATAAAATGCTCGCTGCGTGAAGCGTCGCGCGAAGCGTAGCGAATGGCATATAGCTCATAGGTAGGAATATTGGCGGGGTTGGCGCTAGGCATAGGAGCTTTCCTGTTTAATGATCGGCACTAATGCATGTTTTCTAGTTTGGCGGTACTGATGATCTTGGCAACAAAAAAATTCAAACCATGCTTTTACTCTCTGGTTGCAGAGAAAATTCGCGGATTTATGTAGGGTTTTTGTCGGCAAAAGCATATTTTTTTGTCAAATAATCGTGCTATCCTGTCTCTATTGCTCGAATTTAGGTGGGAGCTTGAATGCGTTATCACATGGGCAATGCGTTAGACGAGGAGTATTATAATGACAATTTGTCAGGGTGGCGGAATATGAGCCTAACGAGTGCACATTGGGGTACCTATCATGCGCATGTCAAAAATGGTCGTTTAACCGGTCTTAGCCATTTTGCTGAAGACTCTGATCCGACGGAAATTGGCAAAGGCATAGTTGATGTAATTGATGATGACACGCGTATTTTGGGGCCAATGATCCGGAAAAGCTGGCTTGAATCTGGACCCGGTAGTCATAATGAGCGCCGCGGTTTGGATCCATTTGTCAGGGTAGATTGGGACACAGCAAATTCCATTGTTGCGGCCGAGTTGAGCAGGGTCATCGAATCTAATGGAAATGAAGCGATCTATGCTGGATCCTATGGTTGGGCCAGCGCTGGCCGGTTTCACCATGCTCAGGGTCAGCTGCACCGGTTTTTGAACAGCATTGGCGGCTACACAAAGTCGGTAAATACATACAGTTTTGCTGCTGCTGAGGTTATTGTTCCGCATGTAATCGGACATTTTCGTGATTATATTTACAATCAAACCAGCTGGAAATCGGTACGTGATGACTGCGAATTATTCGTAGCTTTTGGAGGTGTGCCGCTAAAAAATGGACAGATTGGCCAAGGTGGCCTCGGCCGTCACATCCAAAAGGAGTCCATTTTGGCGGCGCATCAGAATGGCGTTAAATTTGTATCAATCTCTCCACTTCGTTCAGACATGATTGATGATGTCCAGGCTGAATGGTTGCAAATCCGCCCGAATAGTGATGCGGCGTTGATTATAGGTATTTGCTTTGTACTGCTCGATGAAGAATTGCAGGATCAGGCATTTCTTGATCGTTATTCAGTTGGATTTGAAAAATTTGCTGAGTATCTGATGGGATCAGCCGATGGCGTTGTTAAAGATGCTGCGTGGGCGGCAGAAATTTGCGACATTGATGCCGATGTGATTCGAGCGTTGGCTCGCCGGATGGCTGGTGCAAGAACAATGCTGTCATTCAGTTGGTCGTTGACGCGACAAGCGCATGGCGAGCAGCCTTTTTGGGCAGGCATTACTCTCGCGGCAATGCTTGGCCAAATTGGGTTGCCCGGGGGTGGTTTTGGGCTAGGCTATTCTGCAGTAAATACAGTTGGTAACGATATTAAGCGTTTACCTGTAGCAGCGATGCCGCAAGGTAAAAATGCGGTAACCAGCTTTATCCCAGTGGCACGTATTGCCGATATGCTACTTAATCCGGGTAGTCATTTTGATTATAACGGCCAGAGTCATACATATCCTGATATCAGAATTGTTTATTGGGCGGGAGGCAACCCGTTTCATCACCATCAAGATTTGCAGCGGCTGTTAGGAGCTTGGCAAAAGCCGGAAACGGTAATTGCTCATGAATGGTGCTGGAATGCGCTGGCCAAACATGCCGATATCGTTCTGCCATGCACGACAACTTTGGAGCGCTCTGATATTGCGATGTCGCCGATGGATAATTATTTCGTGTCTATGCAGGCGGCGATTGCTCCCGTTGGAGATGCTCGCGATGATTTTGAAATTTTCCGGGGCATTTCTGCTAAATTAGGTAGTGAAGACGTCTACACAGAAGGGCGCAGCGCTGAGGATTGGCAACGTTGGCTATATGATGTCACTAAACAAGCATCTGCCGAGCAGGGCCATGAATTGCCAACCTATGATGAGTTTCGTGATCACGGATGGTTTAAGCTGGAACCGCCAGAGAGAGCGTATGTCATGCTTGCCGATTTCCGTGCTGATCCTGAGGCTAGCCCATTGGCGACACCAAGCGGAAAAATTGAAATTTACTCAGATACGATTGAACAATTTAACCTTGATGATTGTGCCCCCCACCCTTGCTGGTTTGAACCGGTAGAATGGCTTGGTAGTGCGGATCGGGGAACACGCCTCCACCTCATTGGCAATCAGCCAACTGCCCGTTTACACTCACAGCTTGATCACGGTAGTGTGAGCCGTGCTGCAAAAATTGGTGGGCATGAGCCCGTCAAAATAAATCGCGAAGATGCGATGGCCCGTGCTATTGAAGACGGTGATATTGTCCGTCTTTATAATGATCGCGGGTCTTGCCTTTGCGGCGCAATTGTTAGTGATGATGTTATGAAAGGTGTGGTGGTTGTCAGCACTGGCGCATGGTTTGACCATGATACAGACAGGACATCGGGCCTTACTTGCCGTCACGGTAACACTAATGTTTTGACCCCTGATGTTGGGACATCAAAGCTGGCACAAGGTCCAGCAGCTCATTCCTGCCTTATCAATCTAGAAAAATGGACCAAAGGTGCCGTGCCAATAAACGCCCACAGACCTCCTGTTATTGAAGATCGGTTTACTAAAGGTAATTTTTTACATGACAAAATGGGCCAACCATGAGTTGGGATGAATGGCGTTCACATGATCTCGAGGCTCAGTTCAATCCACGCACGGCTGTTGGCGTGGACGTAGCAACCGCTAGTCTCGATTTATGGGCTGCCCAGTCCAAAGCCCGCAAAGTTGAACTGACTGGAAGGTTTGATTTGCCTTATGGTGCACATCAGCTGATGCGGTTTGATTTGCATCTTGGTGCTGCGAATAAGCCCATTATCATCAATATTCATGGCGGCTATTGGCGGGCTCTTGATAAGGCTGATGTCAATCATCACATGGCCGATCTTGCAAAAACCGGCTTTGGACTGGTGAATATAAATTATCCTTTATGTCCCGAAGTGAGTTTAACTCAGATAATAGATCATCTTAATCATGGTGTGGAAGAAGTACTAAAAAGGCTTGATGATACTGAGCAACGGCAGCCAATTATTCTGATGGGGCATTCGGCTGGTGCGCATATTGCGCTTCATCTATCGAATCATCCAAATTTAAAAGATCGTCTGGTCGGCGTCGTCGGCCTTTCGGGTATTTATGAAACTGAACTGGTGCGAGAATTAAGCGTCAATGAGGATGTGCGCCTGACTGAGGCCGAAGCAAAAAGATGGAATTGCTTGACCCACATGCCATTGTTAGGCCCGGCTTATTATATCGCTGTAGGGGGCGGTGAGCCATCTGGTTGGATTGACCAATCATGGGTGATGGCTAGCGCATTGCGCCAACGGGGTGACCCGACAAAGTTTCATGTATGCGGTGGTTTGCATCATTTTAATTTGGTTGATTGCATTTCGGATGGCGCTAAACACGATGGTAAAAGACTGCATGAGTGGATGCTGAGTTTATATCGTTAACGGTTTGATGACAAATACTGCAAGAGAACATTGGCACCGAGCTCTGCGACTAGCTTTGCTTGGGACCCTACTGAGGCCGCGTTGTTTGCTGAGGCATTGCCATCGAGGTGGCGCTTCAGCACACCTTGCAAAATAGCGGCAAAACGGAAACACTGAAACGCGATGAGTGCATCCCAATTATCTGGACGATGAAGGCCGGTTTCCTCACAAAAGGCGTCAACTAGTGTGGCCTCTTCAGGAATGCCAAGGTTGGCTCTGTCTACACCGCCAAGCCCACCAATTGGCCAACCCGAGTCCATCCGTAGCATGGCGCACCAATAGCTAAGATCAACGAAAGTTGGGCCGAGCGTGCTTAATTCCCAATCAATTAATGCAGCAATATCGATCTGATTGGAGATCAGAAGATTATCTAGTCGAAAATCACCATGAATAACGCAAAGTCCTGGAAGTTCAGTTGCGAGGCAGGCAGGTAATTGTTTGAGCAAAAATTCCATTCCCGTAATTGTGTCGGTTTCACAGGCACGATATTGGCGTGTCCATGTTCTCAGTTGGCGTTCAATATAGCCTGATGTTTTACCAAAATCTTTAAGGCTAAGCGAAAATGGATCAAGCTTGGCTAGGGCCGCCAGGATACTAATTTGGCCAAAGAACAGGGTGCCTCGGTCCGCCATATTATATCCATCAAGGGTGGGGCTGAAGATAGTTTTGCCATCGACTTCGCGCATAATAAAAAACTTCACGCCAATGATTTTTGGATCATCACACATAGCAATCATGTCAGGAACCGGTACAGCGCTCGATCCTAATGCTTTCATTATGCGATATTCTCGATCAACCGCATGTGCTGATTTGAGTAACACGCCACTCGGCTGGGTCCGAAGAACGAACCGGCCAACCTTGCCACCATGGCTGGTCTGAAGCCGGTAAGTGGGGTTGGACTGGCCGGTAGAAAATTTGCTAAGGCTGATGGGAGTGCCGATATGCGGAGCCGCTTGTTGTAACCAATCTGCCAGCGGTTCAATGATGGTTTTTTCGGCTGTGATGTCTTCGTTACTGTCGCTTTCTGACATGGAAACTGCCTTGCTTTACTATCGATATTGACTCAAACAACAAATAGCGGTGCTGAGTTGGCCAATCATGACAAGATTGTTTTGACCATTTTGGCCCAGCTAGCGTAAGTTTACTATGCAGTTTCAGGTGTTGAAACAAAAAAGACATACGTAATAAACGCGCATGGGGCCTAAATGGCGCGCAAAGATTCTGCCCTGCAATGATTTTGGTTTCGGAGGAATTGCATGACTAGACTACTTGATGGGAAGTCGTTTCTTGTAACTGGTGCGGCGCGCGGGCTGGGGGCTTTGTTTTGTCGGGAAATTGCTAGGGCAGGTGGCTCAGTTCTCGCGTTAGGCCGTAAAAAGGAGGCGCTTACGGCGATGCTGGCTGATTTGCCAGGTGACAATCATGGAGTAATCATTGCTGATGTAAGAGATAGCCAAGCCTTAAAAGAGCAGCTATTTGGCCGCCAATTTAATGCTCTGGTGAATAATGCTGGCATTGCTATGACGGCTGCCATTCATTCAAGTGATGAAGATGAGGTAAGGCAGCTAATCGATACGAATTTCCTAGGTAGCTTATGGACAATACAGGCTGCGGTTCCGGCCTTGAAGGCGGCAGGTGACGGAGTGATTGTAAATGTCGCTTCGGTGCTTGGACACCGTCCATTGCCGCATACTGGCATTTATGCGGCCAGCAAGGCGGCGGTTATGCAAATTACGAAGGCTGCTGCCATCGAACTGGCGCGTGAGGGTATTCGAGTTAATGCACTTGCACCGGGCTATGTGATAACAGATTTGAATCGTGAGTTTCTGGAGAGCGACGCTGGTGTAAAGCTGCAAAAACGCACCGCTTTACACCGCTTTGCAACACCTAAAGAGTTGATGCCTGCACTCCTATTTCTTCTTGATCCGGCCAATAGCTATATGACTGGTGAAACTCTGACCATTGACGGAGGTATGAGCTCTGGTCTTTAACATTAGCACAACAAATACAGCACAAGAAAAAGGGACTGGCCATTTATGGATTTTTCAATTGATTCCAAATTAGAGGCGGATCACGCTCGGCTTCAGGCCTTTGTGACGAAACATATCGTGCCACTGGAGGCTGATGAAAAAAATTTTGATGCATACGGTAATATCGATTTAGCCGTGCTGCAAAGCCTTCGTGCAAAGGTTAAACAGGCTGGCCTATGGGCGCCACAAATCCCAATTGAACAGGGTGGGCTTGGCTATGGGCCAACCGGTATGGCTGTTTTATATGAAGCGATGAATTATTCTATTTTTGGACCAGCAGCGTTCAATTGTGCGGCTCCCGATGATGGGAACATGTATATTTTAAACAAGGTCGCAACCAAGGAGCAAAAAGACCGTTGGCTTCAACCGATTATCAATGGTGACGTTCGGTCATCCTTTGCCATGACCGAGCCTGCACCGGGTGGTGGCTCCGATCCGAGCATGATAAGGACAACCGCAAAAAGGGTGAACGGAAAATGGGTCATCAATGGGCGTAAATGGTATATTACTGGAGCAGGTGAGGCTGCACATTTTATTCTAGTGGCAAAAACTGGCGATGCTGCCCGCGATGGGCTAACGGCTTTTTTGTTTCACCGTGATGATCCGGGTTGGCATATAGAGCGGCGAATTGGCATTATGGGACCGGAGGAGCACGGCGGGCACTGCGAATTAATTTTTGATAAAATGGAATTAGATGATGACCGTGTGCTTATGGGTGAAGGAAAAGGACTCAAAGTAACTCAGGTCCGGCTTGGACTTGCGAGGTTGACGCATTGTATGCGCTGGTTAGGTCTCGCGAAGCGGGCCGTTAATATTGCCAGTGATTATGCTAGCAACCGAAGTGGTTTTGGTATCAAGCTAATTGATCGCGAATCAATTCAAATGAAACTTGGGCAAGCGGCAATGGATATAGAAATTGGTCGGGTCATGGTTATGCGTGCGGCATGGCGGATCGAACAGGGTTCAAAGGCGCGGCAAGACATTTCAATGGCAAAAATTCATGTCTCACAGTTGTTAAATCGTGTTACAAGTGATGCGATCCAGATCTGTGGTGCGCGAGGTTATTCAACGGATACCGTGCTTGAGTGGATTTATCGTTATGGCAGGCAGGCCTTGCTTGTCGATGGTGCAACCGAAGTCCATCAAATGGTCATAAGTCGATTTTTACAGCAAGCGAACGAAGAGTTTTGGGAATGGGGTGTTGGCCAAGACTGAAGTTTAGACTGAAGGGGATTAAGCCATGTCTGATGTACAAACTGACTCACTATATTCTAATCTGGATATGCAAGGTGCTGATATACAACCCTTGTCACCAATTCATTTCATCCAGAGAGTTAGTTATGTTTTTGCCAAAAAAACGGCGATTGTCTACGGCGAGCGTCGTATCAGTTACGCCGAATTTGGATCGCGCTGCCGGCAGCTTGCTGCGGCCATTATCGGTGCTGGTATAGAGCCACAAACCACTGTCTCTGTTCTGTGTCCGAATGTGCCTGAAATGCTAGAGCTGCATTTTGCTGTGCCAATGACGGGGGCTGTCCTTAACACGATTAATACCCGGCTTGATGCCAAAACCATTGCAACTATTCTAAGTCATGGTGAAAGCCAAATGCTTTTTGTTGATAGGGAATATGCGGATGTTGCCGAGGCAGCATTGGCGATGTGCGACCGCAAAATCCAAGTTATTGGTATCGATGACCCGGCAGTTGATATTGGCCGAATGATCGGTGGGACAGATTATGAGACATTTCTTGCTAGCGGTAATGTAGAAGAGCCCTTGTTCGATTTGCGGGATGAAACAATGCCTATATCGCTTAGTTATACATCCGGCACAACGGGCAATCCTAAAGGTGTTGTCTATTCACATCGCGGGGCGGCCTTGAACGCGCTCGGCAATGTGTTGGCGATAGGGCTGAGCTCGAGTAGCACTTATTTGTGGACCTTGCCGCTTTTTCATTGCGACGGATGGACCCATCCTTGGTCAGTAACCTTGGTTGGTGGAACGCATGTCTGCCTGAGGGCGATAGACCCTGTTGAGGTGTTCCGTCTCATTGATGCTGAGGACGTGACCCACATGGCAGCAGCGCCAATTGTATTGTCAATGCTGATTCATGCGCCTGATGACGCGAAGCCACGAACCGTTAGGTCTGTTCCGGTACAAGTAGCAACTGGTGGCGCAGCCCCACCAAGCAAGGTGATTGACGATATGGAAACAATGGGGTTTAAAATCACCCATCTCTATGGGTTGACGGAATCTTATGGCCCGTCACTTATCTGTGAAATGCAGGAGGATTGGGCAAGTTTACCGCTCTCAACTCGCGCCCAGAAAATGGCTCGTCAGGGTGTGCCACACGTTTTGGCGGGTGATTGCCAGGTGGTCGACCCTGAGACAATGCAGCCAGTGCCAGCAGATGGCAAAACTATCGGAGAGATTATGCTCCGCGGGAATACGGTTATGAAGGGGTATTTAAAAAATCCAAAAGATACGGCAAAAGCATCAGCGGGTGGTTGGTTCCACAGCGGCGACCTTGCAGTTATGCATCCCGATGGTTACGCCGAAGTGAAAGACCGGTCGAAAGACATCATTATCTCGGGCGGTGAGAATATTTCCAGTTTGGAAGTTGAGGAAGCGCTCTATCAGCACCCCAATATTATGGAAGCCGCTGTAGTGGCCCGTCCCGATGATAAGTGGGGTGAAACACCCTGTGCCTTCATCACATTAAAGCCTGGCATTGATGCTCCTACTTCTGATGATTTACGGGCTTTCTGCCGTGAACATTTAGCGGCTTATAAGCTACCAAGTCACTTTGTTTTTTCTGCTCTTCCAAAAACTCAAACCGGTAAAATTCAGAAAAACGTGCTTCGTGAAACAGCCAAAGAAGTTAAATAGCTTGGTCGGATCTGGGCTTTGTCAAAATAAAATGGTCATTCAGGGAATAAAGCGTTTACCTATTGCTGGTTGGTTTATCCCAA
Source organism: SAR116 cluster bacterium AG-447-A06 (assembly GCA_003212345.1). Classification (GTDB taxonomy): domain Bacteria; phylum Pseudomonadota; class Alphaproteobacteria; order Puniceispirillales; family Puniceispirillaceae; genus UBA3439. Next base: position 120,856 of record QCPZ01000002.1, on the reverse strand, counting down.
GGCCCGGAATTTCCCAAACACCTGCACCGGGCGGATTTAAATCACCATTGATTTTTGCATCAATCAAATAGGGCCGATTGCTATTAATTCCTGCTAAAATTGCATCGCCTAAATCACCTGGATGGTCGATGCTCACACCGTCAACGCCCGCTGATTGGGCCATTGCGGCAAAATCTGGATTATATGGTTTTCCAGTTTCTGGATGATGAAAATCAGTTGCTAGTTCACGACTATCTAGATAGCCCCGTTGGAGCCCACGGATAGACCCATAGGCATAATTGTTCCAAACCACCCACACTACGGGAATATTATACTCGACTGCAGTGCCTAAAACATTGGCGTGCATGAAAAAAGCGCCATCTCCACACACAGATACGCAGGGTCGTTCTGGGGCTGCCAACTTGGCGCCCATCACACCAGCAACGCCAAATCCCATTGGACCAAATCCCATAGATCCAATCAACGAGTCTGGTCGGGTTGGGGTGCAAAATTGTAACAGCCAGTTATGGTGCACGCCAATATCACTGACTAAAATGGCATCCTCGGGAAGAGCCTTGTCGATTTCCACAGCCGCCCGCTGTGGATTGATGGGTGAGCTATCATCAACAAAACCGGGAGCGGTAAATTCATTCCATTCGTTACGATAGCTATCGATCATTGCCAGCCATTTTTGGCTGTCAGCAGTTGGTTCTTTGGAGTGACCGCGGCGGTCTAGTTCGGCTAAAACTTGCCGTAAAAACGTCCGAACATCAGCCATCAAACCAAGTGCAACCGGGTAATTTCGTCCGATTTCTTCTGGATCAATATCAACATGAATCAATTTTGTTGGCGGGATTGTGAAGGAATAGCCTGGGATCCAGGAGCTGGAAGTGCGGTCGTCAAACCTAACACCAAGAGCCATCAATACATCAGCTTGACGGCAGGCATGGTTTGCTTGATAAGTGCCGCCTCGCTGAACCAGTCCAAGTGATAAGGGATGATCAACTGGAATTGCACCAAGCCCACTTGCTGATGAGGCTACAGGGATTTGTAATCTCTCAGATAGAGCCCGCAGTTCCATCGTGGCACCGCCATATCGAACGCCTTGACCAATTACAATGGCTGGTTTTTTCGCAGCCAGCAGCATATCGACTGCCCTAATTACACCTTCTGGGTCAGCCCCGCAGCGAGACGAAATATTTGCTGACCATAAAGCAGGATTGGGTGCTTCACTTGCCGCGGTTTCCTTAAAAATGTCAAAAGGGACATCAAGTACAACTGGTCCAGGTCTGCCAGTTATCATTGTTTTCCATGCTTGCCGAACCATCAATGGCATTTGTTCGCCTCTTGTCGGTTGATAAACACGTTTGCAATAAGCTTGAACAGTAGATGGAAAATCTGCCTGGTAATGACGATAGGTTTCTTGAAATGCACCACGGTTAAACTGCGTGGTCGGGACGTTGCCGGTAATGGCTAAAAACGGAACCGAGTCAAAAAAAGCATTACCAAGGCTAATGGGCAAGTTTGCTGAACCAGGGCCACATGATGTAAATGTTGCTGTGGGCTGGCCGGATACCCGGTAATAAACATCAGCCATAAAACCAGCAACACTCTCATGATGAACCGAGATTGTTGCAATATCGTCCTGACGTTCGTGCATCGCATCTATAAGGCCAATGTTGCCATGTCCGCAAAGGCCAAACACGTAAGGCACTTTTTCCTTAATCAAATAATCAATGATAACCTGTCCGCCATTCAATTCATTGGAGTCTGGCATTGATTTTGCTCCCGACCTAATTGGACGTGCTTTCTATGCGTGGCCTTGATTCGTCGATAAATATTGACATAATCCGCTGTGTTATCCAAGAGGCCCATTTTGGGGAACATTCGCCTAGGGGAATGGCCGATATATCGTTAAGTTATCGTAAAAGATGAGCCACGTTTATTTGTTGCCCATGATCATATTAAAATTGGATACAAGATCATTAAAGCGGACACCAACGATAGTGATATGTTTTTTCATCGTTTCCATCGCACGATTAGCGTCCCCAGCACGCAGCGCCTCCAAAATAATGTCATGCTCGGCCATTGACTCTTCCATCCGGCCCCTTACCCGCAATTGAAGGCGACGAAATGGACGCAGTCGGTCATGTAGGCGGCGGGCCTCATTTGCAAGAAAATTATTGCCAGACATTTCGTAGATTCGACCATGTAAGCGGGCGTTCACCTCGTAATATTTCTTCTGGTCATTTGCAAAAACAGCTTCACGGCAGGTTTCATTTTCGCGTTCAAGGGCATTAATATCATTAGAGGATGCCCTACGGGCGGCAAGTCTGATCGCCATACATTCAAGTTCTGTCATCACTTCAAACATTTCAACAAGTTGGCTTAGACTTGGTGACCGAATAAATGTACCTCGGCGCGGTATATGTTCAGCAAGGCCAGACTCGGCAAGTCGTTGCAATGCTTCTCGTACAGGTGTTCGCGAAACGCCATAAAAGTTAGACAACTCATTTTCATCAAGGCGCTTGCCATTGCCGAGTTCTCCCTCGATGATACGCTGCTCTAGGGAGTCTCTGATTTTTGCCGATGGCAGTTTGTCCATCTGTTCATAGCCTTTTTTCACTCTGAGTTTTAAGATTATTATTAGCCGCTTTCATCAATTCGTCGAGGAGAATTGCAACATGCTTTGCCTCGCGCGCTGTTCCATCCTTGATCTGGCAACGACATGACGTACCGTCAGCGATAATCATGGTCTCCGGGGAGGCTTCAAGAATTCGCGGAAGAAGATTGGCGTTTGCCATTTTCATTGAAATGTCAAAATTGTCCGCGCCGTAGCCAAACGCTCCAGCCATGCCGCAGCAGCTTGTCTCAATTTTTTCGACTTCTAGTCCTTCGATCCATGATAAAACTTCCTCTATGGGCCTCACCGCATCAAAGGCTTTCTGGTGGCAATGGCCATGCAATAGTGCCCTAGATTTGGTGGATCTCAATGACAAACTCGGCTTGTCACGAGCAAGCAATTCTTCGAACGTCAAGGTTGCTGACGCAACATCTTTGGAATCTTGATTATTCAATAAGGCGGGAATTTCATCGCGAAGCGCCAATGTACAGGATGGCTCAAGTCCCACAATAGGTATGCCTACCCGTGCAAATGGGGCAAGAGTCGCTGCTAACCGTCCAGCTTCCTCACGAGCAAGATCAATTAGGCCAGTTGACAGATAGGTTCGCCCGCAACAGAGAGGCCGGCCGCTGTCGGGAGTTGAGGGAACAAAGACATCATAACCAGTGGCCTGAAATACCCGTATAGCTGCGCGCAGGTTTTCAGGCTCAAAATAGCGGTTAAAGCTGTCTATAAATAGTAAAAGGGGAGGCTTTTTTGTTGTCGATATGACGCCCTTATTTGGGGTTTGAGGTAGTTCATTATCGCGGAACCACCTGCGTTGCCAGCGAGGTAGGGGACGGCGGGCGGTAAATCCGGTAAGCTTTTCGCTTAGCCATGCGGCTCCTGGAACAATGTCGCGCAGGCGGATTAAAGGGGCCATCGCAGCCATATAGGGGGCGTAGCGAGGCAGATGAGCGATGAGCCAATCATGGAATGAGAGGCCTTTCGCCTCGGTGCGCAGGGCTGTAATCTCAACCTTCATTCGTGCCATATCAACGCCGGTGGGACATTCGCGTTTGCAGGCCTTGCACGACACGCATAGCTTCATTGTTTCATCCATTGCGTCACTTACAAGAGCGTCTTGACCAAGCTGACCCGATAATGCGAGACGTAGGCTATTAGCCCGTCCGCGGGTGGAGTCTCGCTCGTCGTGTGTTGCTCGAAATGAAGGGCACATCACTCCCCCTTCTAGTTTACGGCAGGCACCATTGTTATTGCACATTTCCACAGCACCTTGGAGCCCGCCGGCCGCTCCGGGCCATGCATTCCAATTTAATCTTGTTGGAAAGTCATCAATTTTATAGCCGGGTGCAAAGCGGAATAATGAACGATCGTCCATTTTTGGGGAGTTGGTAATTTTGCCGGGGTTAAAAATGGACTGTGGGTCAAGTATTTGTTTCACTTGCTGAAACAAAGCTGCCATCTTTTTTCCAAACATCACTTCATTAAATTCTGATCGGGCAATGCCATCGCCATGCTCACCTGAGTGTGATCCCCCATAATCTTTGACCAATTGGAAGGCTTCTTCTGCGATTTTGCGCATTGTAGCCACGTCATCGCCACTCTTCATGTCAAGAACAGGCCGGACATGTAGGCACCCAACGGAAGCGTGCGCATACCATGTGCCTGTGGTTTTATATTTGGTAAAAATTTTAGTGAGCTTATCAGTATATTCCGCAAGGTCCGTCAAGTCGACCGCGCAATCTTCGACGAAAGAAACTGGTTTGGCCGATGTTTTCATCGACATCATGATATTAAGGCCAGATTTCCGCATCTCGCTAATCCGTGCCTGATCATCTCCTTCGGTAAGGATAACGGTGCCACCATTAAAGTCTTCTTGATTTTCCCAGCCAAAGCCAAGGTCAGCCATCATCGACTCTAATGCAGCAAGGCGCTGAGTGTTCTCTGCTTCTTCGTTTTCGGCAAATTCAACCACTAGAATAGCGGCAGGTTGCCCCTTAATATATTTTTCAACTGTGGGCCGGAACAGTGCGATCGATCTCGCCAGATCAAGCATCGTGTTATCAATTAGTTCAACAGCAACTGGATCAAGCGTGACAAGGTGCTGTGCTGCGTCCATGGCCTTGTAAAAGGTAGGAAAATGACACAGTCCCATAACTTTGCGTATGGGCAAGGGCGATAGTTTCAAGGTGATTGCAGTCGAATAGGCAAGGGTGCCCTCTGAGCCGACTAGAAGGTGAGCAAGATTGATGCCGTCGCCTGTTTTGCCATATGGGCGTAGGGCCATCGCATCCGGAATCAGTGCATCAATGTTATACCCCCCGACCCGGCGGAGAACTTTTGGAAAGCTGGATAGGATATCATCTTTATGTGTTGCGCCTAGCTTTAATAAATCCGGCAGAACCTTGCCAAGCCTGCCTGCGGGTGGCAATTTTGTTGGATCATAAGCACCAAAATGGGCATGACTACCATCGGCAAGAAACGCATCAATGGCATGGACATTATCCCGCATGATACCATAACGGATTGAGCGGCCTCCACAGCTGTTATTCGCCGCCATGCCGCCAATTGTTGCACGGCTAGATGTTGAAACATCAACTGGGAACCAAAGCCCATGCGGTTTCAGTTGGCGGTTTAATTCATCAAGCACTATGCCCGGTTGTACCACGCAACGCTGGTTTTTGACGTCGAGTTCCAATATTGAATTCAGATATTTTGTATTATCAAGAACCAGCGCATGATTGACGGTTTGCCCGCATTGGGATGTACCCCCGCCGCGTGGCAGAAGAGCCATGCCTTGATCTTTGCAAAATGCAATGGCAGCTTTGATGTCATCGTTAGTTTTAGGAACGACGACACCATGCGGCATCATTTGATAGATTGATGCATCGGTGGCGTAACGGCCACAGGTAAAGCCATCATCATGGAGTTCCCCTTTTAGTGATCGTTGTAAATTTTTAAAACTTGGTAATTTCCTGCCACCTGCCATAAGAGACACCTAGAATATTGTATACAATTATATTTTATAGTTATACAAAGAAATACTCAAACACAATCTTGCGTGTTTGAAGCAACTAAATAAAAGGCTCTTTCGATAAGCAGGCCATCATTTTGAAATGGAGAATTGCTTTATGTCCAAATCTTACAATGCTGGCCGCCATTTTCTTCAGATACCTGGTCCCACGAATGTGCCAGATCGCATCCTTCGGGCAATGGATTACCCGACGATTGATCACCGTGGACCGCAATTTTCTGAAATTGGCACAAAATGTCTTGCTGGTATGAAAACTATCTTCAAAACAAAAAGCCATACCGTAATTTTTCCGGCATCTGGGACTGGGGCGTGGGAGTCAGCTTTGGTAAATTGTTTGCAAGATGGCGATTTAGTGCTCATGGTTGAGACTGGCCATTTTGCGAGTCTGTGGCACAAGATGGCGACACGACTTGGTATTGAGACCGAGTTTCTTACGACGGATTGGCGCCGTGGGGTTGATCCGCAGCAAATCGAAGATCGACTTAGGCAGGATATGGACCAACGCATCAAAGCCGTTTGTGTTGTACATAATGAAACTTCAACTGGATCAACCTCGCGGATTGCTGATGTTCGTTTGGCAATGGATAATGCTGATCATACCGCACTACTACTTGTCGATACAATCTCATCCTTGGGTTCGATTGATTACCGACACGATGAATGGGGCGTGGATGTTACGGTTGCCGGTTCGCAAAAGGGGCTAATGCTGCCGCCCGGACTGTCATTTAATGCCGTATCGGAAAAGGCGTTGGCTTTGGCCCGCAAAGGTGGCATGCGCCGAAGTTATTGGGATTGGGAAGACCAGATTGCTGCTAACAAGGAAGGCGCTTTTCCCTACACTCCCGCAACCAACCTTTTATACGGACTAGCCGAAGCTATCGATATGTTGCATGAGGAGGGGCTCGAAAATGTGTTCCGGCGGCATGATCGGCATGCCGCTGCCACGCGAAAAGCGGTGCAGGCATGGGGGCTTGAAGTGCTATGTCAGGAACCAAAAGATTTTTCTAGCTCGTTGACTGCGGTGCTTCTTCCGGATGGATACGATGCTGATGCATTTCGTGCCGGTGTTCTAAAACACTTTAATATGTCGCTTGGTAATGGTTTATCACGGTTGGCTGGAAAGGTTTTCCGGATTGGCCATCTTGGTGATTTTAATGATCTAATGCTGCTCGGTACTTTAAGCGGGGTTGAAATGGGCCTCTCGAAAGCGGATATACCGCACCAAAAAGGTGGCGTTGATGCGGCGATGAATATACTTAAAGGTGATTAGATGGGGCAAAGCGCTGGCGTTGCAAGCGCACACCAGGCTAGGTTGTGATTGAGAGGGCGGCAACATGAGTACCAATAACATGCACACTGATTGTGATGAACTACTTGTTCATATTAACAATCATATTGCCCATGTGATTTTGAACCGGCCGAATTCTCGCAATTCTCTAACGTTCAATATGTATGAAAATCTCGCGGAGATTTGCTCCATAGCTGGCACGGCTGATGATAGCAGACATATTAAAGCCATTATCATTTCAGGTGCTGGCGACAAAGCCTTTGCCGCGGGGACTGATATTGGCCAATTTACTGATTTTACCAGTGCCGAGGACGGGCAGGCTTACGAAGCCCAGATGGAGACTGTAATCAGTCATATTGAGACATGCAAAGTGCCGGTGATAGCCGCGCTTCACGGTGCTGTGACGGGAGGTGGACTGGTGATTGCATCTGCAGCCCATGTTCGAGTTGCCAGTACTGCCGCGGTTGTAGGGATGCCAATTGCCCGCACCCTTGGCAATTGCCTAGCAATATCAAATTTGCGGCGCCTCACAGCGTTATTTGGCGAGTCCCGCGTTGCTCATATGATTTTGACTGCTGAACTAATCGATGCTGATGGCTTGCTTGCAAGTGGCTTTGTTCATGAGATTCTAACTGATCAACATGCGTTGATGGCGCGCGCTACAGAGATTGCTGACCGCATGAAAACGATGGCTCCTTTGACTATTCAGGCCAGCTTAGAAGGGCTACGCCGTCTGCGTAATGCCGTTCCCTTGCCAAATGATCGGGATTTGATAAAACGCAGCTATGTTAGTGCTGATTTTGCTGAAGGGGTTCGTGCCTTTTTAGAAAAGCGAAAACCCGAGTGGCAGGGCAAATAGGGGGATGATGTGAGTTTATTGGGTTGCTAGTTTATTGATGGCACTAACCACAGCACGGATCGGCGCGAGTGTAATTGATGTATCAATTCCAACTCCGAAGACTGAATGTTGCGTTTCATTTACGTCATGTACCAGTTCCACATAGGCGGCAGCTTCAGCCTTAGATGTGGCTGAACGGGTGTTTTGACCAAAATCAGCAAGCCTGAAGCTAAGCCCAAATTCATTGCGCATGGCATTAACAAAAGCCGATATCGGTCCGTTACCAGTAGCGCTAATGTCAACTTTCCTACCGTCATGCAGCAGCGTCGCAGTGATACGTTCAGCCTCGCTGGCTCGGCTGGCCCGGCCAGATTCAAAATTCAAAAGCTCAAAGGGGCCATGTGGGTTGATGTAATGCTCTTCGGCTAGTTCCCAGATGCGTTGACTGGTAATTTCTTTTCCAGTCGTGTCAGCCTCATTCTGAACAATGCTAGAAAATTCAATTTCAGCTTTGCGGGGCAATCGTACGTGGTGATCCGCTTCAAGTAGATAGGCTGCACCAGCTTTCCCTGATTGTGAGTTCACTCGAATAATAGCTTCAAATGTACGGCCAATATCCGCGGGATCAATGGGTAAATAGGGGACCTCCCATACATCGTCATTTGCCTCTGCTAGAGCTTCTATACCTTTTCGGATTGCATCTTGATGGCTGCCTGAAAATGCGGTGTGGACTAATTTTCCGGCATAGGGATGACGTTCGTGAACCGGTAATTGGTTGCAAAATTCGGCTGTTTCAATCAAATTATTTATGTTAGAAAAGTCCAGATTTGGATTAACACCTTGAGTAAACATGTTTAAACCAAGTGTGACCAGATCTACATTGCCAGTGCGTTCGCCATTGCCAAATAGAGTTCCTTCAACACGGTCTGCCCCCGCCATTAGCCCAAGTTCAGTTGCTGCAACCGCGCAGCCCCGATCATTATGCGGGTGCAGTGACAAAATAACTGACTTTCGGTCACTAAAATTGCGGCCCATCCATTCTATTTGGTCTGCGTAAATATTCGGTGCTGACATTTCAACTGTGGCAGGTAGGTTGATAATCGTAGGATTTTCAGGGGTTGATTGCCAGATCTCCATTACTGATTCACACACATCAAGCGCGTAATCAAGTTCAGTGCCAGTGAAACTCTCGGGGCTATATTGTAAGCGCAGGTTGTCTGCTCCAGCATTTGCCAAACGGTCCGCCACCATCTTTGCTCCGTCGGTCGCTATTTGCTTAACGCCGTCACGATCTGCTTTAAAGACAACCCGCCGTTGCAAGGTGCTTGTCGAATTATAAAGATGCAAAATGGCATTGGGAGCGCCACGTAATGAGTCAACGGTCCGATCAATCAGATGTTCGCGTGCTTGTGTAAGCACTTGGATCGTCACATCAGCCGGCACGTGACCACCTTCAATCAATTCCCGCAGGAAATTGAAATCAGTATCTGATGCAGCGGGGAAGCCAACTTCAATTTCTTTAAAGCCCATCGCCACCAGCATTTCGAACATTTTCATCTTGCGGACACTATCCATGGGCTCGATGAGCGCTTGGTTGCCGTCGCGCAAATCGACCGAACACCAAACAGGTGCTGATTTGATCTGTTGATTAGGCCATTGCCGGTCGCTGAGATCGGGACCGATAAATGGTTGGTATTTTTCATGACGCAGACTGGGCATCAGCTTTTCTTAATCCCTAATTCTGAAGTTTTTTATAATGCCCCAAAGGGTACACAATCCGATTATAAGCGCAACTAACAATAGGAAACAGAAAAAAGATCCTAAATCTTCATTCCCGCATTTGATTAAATGCGGTAATTCGCAAGAAATTGTTGTATAGAAATGCCTTAAAAGTCATTTTTAGCCAATTTGTGGGACTGCGTCATAAATCATGACCAAAATTGAAAAAATCCGTAATTTCTCAATCATCGCGCACATTGATCACGGCAAGTCAACGATAGCTGACAGATTGATTCAGGTCTGTGGGGGGGTTGAGTGACCGTGAAATGAAGGAGCAGGTTCTTGATAGTATGGATATTGAGCGCGAGCGCGGTATTACCATTAAAGCGCAGACAGTTCGTCTGGAATATAAGGCGCAAGACGGCATTGAATATGTGCTCAATTTAATGGACACCCCGGGTCACGTTGATTTTGGTTACGAAGTATCACGATCCTTATCTGCTTGCGAAGGATCCCTCCTTATTGTTGATGCCAGTCAGGGTGTTGAAGCGCAAACGCTGGCCAATGTCTATCAAGCGATTGATGCTGACCATGAGATTGTTCCTGTCCTGAACAAGATTGATCTTCCAGCTGCCGAACCTGAGAGGGTTAAGACGCAAATTGAGGAAGTAATTGGCCTGCCAGCTGGTGATGCAATCGCGGCTTCGGCAAAAACTGGCGACGGTATCAACGATATTCTTGAAGCTCTTGTAACCAAATTACCACCGCCACAAGGCGATGCTGATGCGCCGTTGCAAGCGTTGCTGGTTGATAGTTGGTACGACGCTTATTTGGGTGTCATGACATTGGTTCGAGTGCGTAAAGGGGTAATCAAAAAAGGCATGAAAATTCGAATGATGGCAACTGGAGCCACCCATGTGATCGAACGAGTTGGGGTGTTTGCTCCAAAGCCGATAGCCCTTGATCAGCTCGGGCCGGGGGAGATTGGTTTTATTAATGCCGGGGTGAAACGCGTTGCCGATGCGAAAGTTGGCGACACAATAACCGAAGAGAGGCGTCAAACTGATGAGGTGTTGCCCGGTTTTGCGCCCTCGGTGCAGGTGGTGTTCTGCGGCTTATTTCCTGTTGATACAAATGATTTTAGTGGCCTACGTGAGGCCCTTGAGAAATTATCATTAAATGATGCGTCATTCTCCTTTGAGGCGGAAACATCTGCGGCGTTGGGCTTTGGCTTTCGGTGCGGGTTTTTGGGATTGTTGCACATGGAAGTAATTCGTGAACGATTGACCCGGGAGTTTAATTTAGATCTTATTTCAACTGCCCCCTCGGTGGTCTATCAAATGACACTAACAGATGGCAAAAAGTTGGATCTTCACAACCCTGCCGACATGCCCGAGGTCACTCGTCTATCGTCAATTGAAGAGCCATGGATCAAAGCCACCATTATGACGCCAGATGACTTTCTAGGACCAGTTTTAACCCTATGTACCGAACGTCGCGGCGAACAGATAGATCTGACTTATGCGGGTAATCGGGCAATGGCCGTTTACCGTTTACCGCTCAACGAGGTTGTGTTTGATTTTTATGATCGATTGAAATCAATCACCCGAGGCTATGCTAGCTTTGATTACGCCCTTGACTCCTATCGAGTCGGTGACCTCGTAAAGGTGTCGATTCTTGTTAACGGTGACCCCGTGGATGCTTTGTCAATGATTGTGCATCGTGACCAAGCTGAGGGAAAAGGTAGGGCCATTTGCGTCCGGCTAAAAGACCTCGTCCCACGCCAAATGTTCAAGGTCGCGCTCCAAGCGGCGATTGGCGGCAAGGTGATCGCCCGTGAAACCATTGCGGCTTTGCGAAAAGATGTAACCGCGAAATGTTATGGTGGGGATATAAGTCGCAAGAAAAAGTTACTCGAAAAGCAGAAAGAGGGGAAAAAAAAGATGCGGCAGTTTGGTAAGGTGGAAATCCCACAGAATGCATTTTTTGAGGCCTTGAAGATGGGGGATAATTGAGCGATTATCTGGCTGTTTGAGAAGGTTGCTCTCGAGATATTCAGGTTATTTTTCACCGTGTCGCTTTAAGACACGCGCCCTGCCCTTACGTCCAGGTGGGCGCTCTTGGGAACGGGATAACCAATAGAAGATCAGGCATAGCCCGAATAGGACAAGCGCGGCCGGCCAATTTAAAACTGTCGACACAAGTGGGTGCCATAAAAAAGGAGAGCAATCGAGGGCAATGATAAGACTGCAAGGGTCAATGTAGCGGCTAACAATGGCTTCAGCAAACTGTAACGATCCGGGGTTGTTTGAATACCATAATTTGCCAAGTGGTACGCTGGCAGTATAAACGTTTGTTAAATCCTGCCAGATTGCATAGCCTGCTCCGATGAAAAAAAATATGGCGAAGATGTTAAAAACATATTTCATAACTAAAGCATAATGTTTGCATATTTCGTTGAACACAAGAAAATTATAAAATGTCAGGTTTGCTTTATGATTGTCAAAAATCTTAGCAAAAAGACCGAGTTTAAATTTGCTAATTGGGTAGGTACAGTTTTAATGATCTTGCAAGAAAGTTGAATGACCAAAGAGGGCAGATAAATTGAATTCATTTGTTTAATATAATAAGATCTTCCTGTTAATTTCGTTTCAAAGTTGGAGGGGTGGCCGAGTGGCTTAAGGCGCACGCTTGGAAAGCGTGTTGAGGGTAAAACCTCACCGGGGTTCGAATCCCCGTCCCTCCGCCATATCTTTTACTGTTTTTAAAAGCAGTTAGTTACCGCAAAAAAATCAGACGACGCTTTTCCTTGCCTAAAAAAACTCCAAAAAGCTTTGACGTAAAGATTTGAGACACTCAGTAATGATTAAAAAGGTATTCCGTGTAGGTAGGTTGACTTTGGTAATTAACAAAAAATGTGCTTAAACTAAGCTCTCCCGATAATCAGGCTTTATGGAACAAGTATGGGTTTTTTCTTTGGAATAGTTATAACATTAATTTTAGTTATATTTGCTTCAGATATTCAGTCACTCATGGTGGAGTCAGGTATCAGAGATAGTCTAATTGCCTGGCTAGAGAATTGGTAATGACAACGATGACTTAGTAATCTGAGAAAAAATCATTTTCAATGCGTTTTTGGATTGTTTCCAGTTTATCTGTTACCGCTCTGGAAACCTCATTTTGTTCCTTTGCTAACTGTATTAGCTTCTCAATATCCCTCGCATATCGCGCACTTTGTTCGTTTGAATCAATAAGCCGCATTTGGACATTTCGCAGCAGAGCGGAGAGTATGGGTGAACCTTCCTGTAAATGTGCAATATATGTTTTGGGAACCAATTGAGTTTTTACACCACCGTTTCCTGCGCGAGCAGTGACGGACCGTTTTTTGTCTAATAACAGTGAAGCCTCACCAAAAACTTCGGAAGGGCCAATGGTATTAAGCTTGAGCCCCCGCGGGGTAAAGATATCAACTTCACCCTCAATTATGTAATAAGCATTGAATGAGGGTGTGTCATAATCATAAATTAGAGCGTTTGGCTCCCAAGTTTTTATTGATAATTCATCACTATTTTTCATGGATTAAGTTTCCACAAGCGTCATTAATCATGACGAGGCTGATGGTCTGTTAGTCAAAACAGTTATATAGTGCGCTCACGCCTTTGCAATTTTAGAGAGCATTGTATTACTGTCAACGTGAACTTTTTCGACACTAACATTATTCAAAAATTTCCGCGCTACTCAACCGAAGGCCCCCCATGTAATGACTGCACACACAAAGGCAATCAGAATTGCATAGTTTTTAGCTTCCTCGGCTGAATATCTCTCCACAAAAACCCAACGGAAGAAGAAAAACATGGCTACTCCAAAAAGTGCTGACGCAAACAGAGGAGATCCAAACAAAGTCTCGTTCATAATTAGCCTCTATACTCCTTAGCTTGCTGAAATGGACAAAAATATGAAGCGAATGGGTGATATCATCAAGCTGGTTTTAATGGTCGTTCGAGTAGAATTGATCTATAAGATATTAGCTCTAAAAACCAGATTGATATCATAGCCAAATCCTGCCCTGTTGTTGATATAAAAACAAAATCTTTGCCAAAATGAATGCCTATCTATTTCACCATGTTTCGGCGAAAGGACGGATGTCCAGTTCGTGGGTCCAGCCATCACGCTGTTGGTGATGCAAGTTCCAATAGGTTTCGGCAATGCTGGCCGGATTCATTAAGGTGTCCGGCGGCAGATGGTCGGGGTCTGTTCCCGCCTTTCGCAGCCGGTCGCGCACGAATTCGGTGTTAACGCCCGCATCAATAATGAGGTGTGCCACATGAATGTTTTTTGGCGCTAGCTCTCGGGCCATTGACTGTGCTAGCCCCCGCAGGCCGAATTTTCCCGAGGCAAAGGCGGCATATCCCAAGCTGCCTCGTACCGAGGCGGTGGCTCCGGTGAAAAAGATCGAACCTTTTTGCCGCTCTACCATGTATTTTGCAGCCTCGCGTCCAGACAGAAACGCTGCGTATGAGCACATTTCCCAGACCTTGCGAAAAACCCGCTCGGTTGTTTCCAGAAAGGGAAAATATACATTACCACCAACATTGAAGATGCAAATTTCTATCGGGCCAATCTCATCCTCGACATGCGCAAACATTTTGGTTGCAGTCTCTTCTTTACGGGCATCCCATGTGAAACCTTGCGCGCTGCCTCCTGCTGTTTCTATTTCAGCAATCACCGGCGCAAGCTTTTTGCCGTGGCGGCGGCCCATGACGATGTGAAACCCACCTTTAGCAAAACGCCTCGCAATTGCGGCGCCAATATAGTCTCCGGCGCCGATGATCAAACAGATCGGTTTTGAGGTCATACCGTCATCCTATGCTGCCTCTGCCCGTTGAAAGGCGGGTCTAATTTCCAGTCGATCGGCATAGTTTGACAGGTTCGGTAGTGTGGAAAAATCCGCATCAAACCTTCGCGCCATGATAACGGCGTGCCCCGTGATCGTGTCTGCAATTGTAAAATGGTCAGCGAGAAATTCCCGTTCTTTCATATGTTTTTCGACCGCCAAGAGGGTGCGATTCAGGAGCTTGAGCGCGCGCATAGCAATTTCGTCATTGCGGCGCTCTGGCGGCAACAGAATGGTTTCAACGACGTAATTATTAATTGGTGGCATGATCATACCCTCGGCATAATGCAGCCATTGCAGGTAATCAGCAAAATTCGGCGCGTCGGGGTTGGGCGCCAAATTCGGCGCATATTTGGCAGCTAGATATTGCGCAATTGCGGTGCTCTCGGTAATTGTGACATCGGTGTCGACTAGCGTCGGCACTCGGCCATTGGGGTTTATAGCCATATAGTCAGGCGCACGCATTTCTTTTTGACCCAGCTGGAATCTTTCAAGTTCATACGGCAGGCCAATTTCCTCCAACAGCCACACAGTTCGTACAGCACGTGATTCAGGTGCAAAATAAACTTTCATGAGCTTCCTCTATAGTTTTCCTGTTAAGGGAGTCTCTTTTCCTCAACGCTCCAGTTTCAACCATATCGTTTTTCTTATCTTAACAAAAGCCTTGGATAATCGTCCCGTTCAACTGTGCGCCGCAACGGAATGCTTTGTTCTTTTAAGTTTGAGCAACCGTTCTGAGGCTATAGTTCGACAATATCTCTTTTGCCTTTAATTGGATGCTTTTCGCTGGGTGAGGCTGATCTGCTTAGGTAAGGCAGACCTCAAGAGGGTTTTTCTGTTATGTTTTTTTATCTTGATATTGGCACTGAGATATATACGTAGTGCGTTGCGCTGAGCTTTATAGTTCAAACCCAAGCGCTGCCTCACCCCAAAACGTGTTAAAAAGTGTCACCTCGAACAAAAATTTTGATACCCTATTGATTGTGCTTTTTATAGAATTTATTTCGAGGGGTCGGTAAGGTGAACCATTTTTTAGTTCTGCTGTGCGGCGTGGGATTTATTTTTATTTCGGGACTGGCTTTTCTCATTTTACGTTTTGCCGAAAAATATCCACTATCAAATAAAACACAGCGGATGCTGCACTTTGCTGTTTTCATATTTCTTGCAATATTATGTATTCTAATTTTTGATTGGTATAGCGCTGAATATATAAAACTTCGTCTGAAGATTGAGGGCTAAACAAATGCTAAAAAATAAAGGCTCGGACTATGATGGTTGGCGTGAACCTAAAATAGCGATGTCTTTCCACCGTAATCGTCTGAAATATTATGGGGTAGTTTGGTTAATAATAATAACTTTTATTTTATTAAAAGATGGCTAAGAAAATGACAGTTGTTGAACTTTGATTGGATATTGGGGATAAGGTGTGCTGCGGCTCAACTCTGCATTATTATACTCTGCTCTTCACTTTTGTTATCTTTGATCTGTTTCCCATGATGGGTGTATCCAGGGCTCGGAATTTTCAGCAGGAAGTGGGGCTCGTTGTAAAATATGATCTGCCGCTTTTTCACCGATCATAATTGACGGCGCATTTAGGTTACCATTGGTAATACGCGGGAAAACTGAACTGTCCGCTACCCTGAGACGCTCAACACCGATAACACTGCATTTTGGGTCAACAACCGACATGGGATCGTTTATAGCGCCCATCTTGCATGTGCCGCATGGATGGTAAGCTGACTCAACGTTATTTCGAGTGAAGTCGTCTAACTCATCATCACTTTGGCAGTCTGCGCTTGGCTGTATTTCTTTTCCGACAAATGGCTGAAAGGCTTTTTGTGCGAAAATTTCGCGAGTTAAACGAATACAATTTCGAAAGTCTTTCCAATCCTTTTCATGGGACATATAATTGAACTGGATTTTTGGGTCGTGAATTGGGTTATTACTATTTAGCTTGACGAAGCCGCGTGATGGAGATCGCATTGGTCCCACGTGTGCTTGGAAACTATGCCCAACAGAAGCAGTTGAGCCATCATATTGCATCGCTATCGGAAGAAAATGATACTGGATGTCCGGGTATTCTATACCAGCAGCTGAACGAATGAATGCAGCGCTTTCAAACTGATTGGAGGCTCCCACCCCTTTTTTTGTAAAAAGCCACTGTGTGCCTATTAACCCTTTCATCACAATGTTCCAATACTTACTGAGGCTGACAGGTTGAATTGCCTCCATTTGAATATAAATCTCCAGATGATCTTGGAGGTTTTGTCCAACCCCCGGTCGATTTGCTACTATCGGTATGTCATGTTTTACGAGATGATTGGCTGGCCCAATTCCAGAAAGCATCAGGATTTTAGGCGAGTTGATAGATGATGCCGCAAGAATAACTTCTTTGTTTGCAAAAATGCTCTCTGATTTCTTATCCCTTAGAATTCTTATGCCAATAGCTCTCCCATTTTCGATTATTACTCTCTCAGCAAGCCCATGTATCAGGTGGCAATTGTTCCGCTTTAAAGCTGGCCTGAGATATGCCGTTGCAGCAGACCAACGCCGGCCGTTCCATATGGTAGCATCGAAGGGGCCAAACCCCTCTTGTTGTGAACCGTTGTAATCTGCAGTTAGAGGGTAGCCAGCCTGATGCCCTGCCTCAACAAATGCCTTTGTTAATGGGTTTTTTCGAGGACCTCTTGATATATGCAAAGGACCAGTGCTTCCACGCCAGGATTGTTCTCCCCCGTGCCCACCATCGTGCCAACATTCCATTCGTTTAAAGTAGGGCAACACGTCCGCATAACTCCATCCAGAGGCTCCACTTTCGGACCAAAATTCATAATCTAAGGCGTGACCCCTGACATAGACCATGCCATTTATCGATGAAGACCCTCCAATGACCTTTCCTCGAGGTGTTGCCATGCGTCTTCCGCCGAGGTAGGGCTCGGGTTCGGAGTAATAGCCCCAATCATACCTTTTCATATTCATCGGGTAGGACAAGGCGGCGGGCATTTGAATGAATGGTCCAGCATCAGTCCCACCAAACTCAACAATTATTACAGATTTGCCAGCTTCCGAAAGGCGATACGCCATCGCGCATCCAGCACTTCCTGCGCCTACAATTACGTAATCAGCTCGCATCTGTAATCCTCGCGGCAAAAACTTAGGTAAACATTTAATTGTTACCGCTACAAATATTTTTGTTTGATTTTAACACATCAATAGGGTTGTTTATCAACTAGCTCACAACAATTTTTCGCTGAAATAAATGAGTTGGAAAACTATCGTCCATAAATTAAGGGAATAATATGACCCAACTGTTTAGAGAGCAAATAATTGCGCATCGAGGCCTATCTGATAGCTACCCAGAAAATACCCTTGTAGCGTTTGAAGCGGCAAAGAACGCAGGTGTTGATTGGATTGAAACAGACATTAGTATGCTCAAGGATGAGGAACTAATTGTATTTCACGATGAGGCCCTTGGTCGCACGGTATCAGGGAAAAAAAACATTTCTGATTGTGTATGGGCAGAGTTAGCCAATGCCGATGCCGGTATATGGAAGGATGAGAAGTATACGGGAGAAAAGCTTCTCCGTTTGTTTGATGCACTGTCATGGGCAGAAAAAAATGATGTAACGTTAATTCTCGAGATGAAATGTCACGGCGCTCGGCAGACGCGTTTAGCAGAAGTTATGGCAAGTTTTTTGAGCGCATGGCAAAAAGAACAACTGATAATTTCGAGTTTTGACATCGATTTTCTTTATCAGTTCAGGAAGGCTGCACCTAAAATGCGTCTTGCTAGCATCCACAACAGCATGCCGAAAGATTTTGAGTATTTGACTGGGACACTCGGTTTAGAGGCGGTGCACTTGGAAAGTGATTTTGTCCTGTCAAAAGGCTCTGTTCAAGAATTTCACAATCAAGGTCTCGACGTGCGCGCTTGGACAGTAAATGATTTGCAAACTGCATCCGCACTGATTGCTATTGGTGTCGACATGGTAATGAGTGATTGCCCGCAAGCCCTCCTTTGTAGATCATGATTTAAACATTGATATGTTATGAAGATGACTCTAGGTGGGGATGCATTGATGACTTTAAGCTTAAATAAAACTGTTGAGACTTTTCCCCGACATTTTGTGATTGACAGCCCAACGCCTTTGACACGTCTCAACCGATTGTCTGAGCATTGTGACATCGATTTATGGGTAAAGCGTGATGATCTTACTGGTCTGACTTTTGGCAACAAAAATGTTTGATATTTTAATTAAAAAAGGACTAGTGTTTGATGGAACCAGTAATCCTCCTGTCAAAGCTGACATTGGAATCAAAGGTGATTTAATAATTGCAGTTGGCGACCTTGTTGATTCTGATGCAGTTGATGTGATTGATGCTTCAGGCCTAAGTGTTGCGCCGGGCTTTATCGATGCTCATACCCATGATGATGCTTCGCTTATTATTCGACCTGATATGGAGGCTAAGCTCAGTCAAGGCGTTACCACAGTGATCTGTGGCAATTGCGGAATCAGCGGGGCTCCATATGATTTAACATGTGAACCTCCTGGGTTGCTAAGACTAATTTTCAAGTCAGAAGACTTTGTCGCCAAGGATTTTGAGTCTTATTTATCAAAAGTTGAAGAGGCTAAACCCTCTGTGAATTCCGCTTTTTTTACAGGTCACACGACGCTCAGATTGAATGCTATGGGAGAAAATCTGGATCGAGCTGCAACTAAAAAGGAAATTGATATTATGAAGGAGCAGCTCGAACTGGCGCTATGCCAAGGTTCGATTGGTCTATCTACTGGATTGTTTTATGAGCCAGCGAATGCTGCGCCAACAACTGAGGTTGTTGAGTTGGCAAAGGTTTTGGAGTCTTATGGCGGTATTTATGCAACGCATATGCGTGATGAAGCTGACTTTGTGATTGAGAGCGTTGAGGAGGCTATAAGAATTGGTTCCGAGGCAGAGGTCCCCATAATAATTTCCCATCACAAATGTCAAGGTCAGCATAATCATGGGAAAAGTGTTGTTACACTTCAAGCTATGGCTAAAGCCCGGAAAACACAGTCAATTGCTTTGGACATCTATCCCTATGCTGCATCCTCCACTGTTCTCAACGAAGTTAGTGTTTTGCGTGCAGAGAAAACAATTGTGACTTGGTCTGATCCATACCCTGAAGTAAGTGGGCGCGATCTTGAGTCTATAGCTACAGAATTTGGTGTTTCAAAGTTAGAGGCAATGCAAAAACTATTACCGGGCGGTGCTATTTATTTTATGATGGATGAAGGTGACATTGAGCGAATAATGACATCAGACAATGCAATGATAGGGTCAGACGGTTTGCCTGAAGACGCCCATCCACATCCAAGATTGTGGGGAACGTTTCCACGCGTTTTGGGCCATTATGCGCGTGACAGGCAATTGATGCCAATGCATGACGCCGTCAACCGGATGACAGGTTTACCCGCAAAGAATTTCCATCTCTTTGGTAGAGGAATGCTTAAACCTGGGTTTTTTGCCGACGTAACCATATTCAATCATGGCACAATCATTGACCTCGCAACCTTCGACAAGCCAAAACAAAAATCTGTCGGTGTCGAGCAGGTGATTGTCAACGGCAAGACCGCATGGATCGATGGGAAATGTGTTGGCGCAGGCCAGGGCAAAGTTTTGAAGCGGCGTGACGGTGAAAAGTAAGTATTCAAACCATGGTTATTGTGTAAAACAATCTCTTTGCTTCGGTAAGGTCACGAATATCAGTTGGTTATTGGCTATTTTCCACTGGCCAAATACGCTGCCCATTAAAGTGTTCTACTACTAAATCTTTGAAAACTTCTGATGTTTGAGACTTAAAAACCTTTTTATTTGGATCAATCGGATGATAAGAATCCGCGTCGTGCAGGATGCCGTGAAAATGGCCACCGGTTACACTGATTAGCTTATATGTTTTTGAGCCATTCAACTCAGGATTCTTAGACAATGATGATAGACTTTTTGCTGCCCAGGCTCCGACCTCTTCATCATTGCCATCGGCACGGATGGAAAAAAAATCTAATTGTAGGCTCCTTGGCTCTTGCATGTTTTTTGATCCATTTACGCACCACTCAAGAGCGAAGACATCTCCTTTAGACGAGAGACGTTTCCCCATCATTTTTCTAGTTGAGTCATCCTGCATGCCACGCAGTTCAGCAGGGCTTGGGTCAAGAAAGGTTCTAGTCGAAATTCCCCCAAAAAGTGCTAGATAAGACCTTCTATTTCCACTGTGGTCAAGAACCCCAATCTGTCCCTGGTAATGAACTGCCCATAAATAACCGGGCCGTGCTAATTTTTCTGGGATATGTATATTGTGAAACCAATTGAGGTATTCGTTTTCTGAGCCACTTGTTAGGTCATATTGTAAAATCCAAATAGCTTGTGACATTATCAATCGTTCCAATTAACAATAGTATCGAAATGATAGATGAACCCTAGACAAACACCTAAAAATATTTCGAAAAATAAATGGCATAAAGTTCTGCAGTATTGATCATAGCGAGACTCGTTAACACAACCTAATAGTTTTCACGATGGACACACATTGAAATTTCATGTTTTCTCAATTTGGGAGGTATTATCATGATCAGTAAACTACATGGTGCGTTTATTTTATCATTGGTAGCAATCGTCCCGGCTAATTTAGCTGCCGAAACATTTGTTTACTCTGGTGGGTGCTTTTGGTGCACTGAGGCAGATAGTGAAAAGCTGGAGGGTGTATCTGACGTGATCAGCGGCTTTACTGGCGGTACAACTGCAAACCCGGTTTACCGGGTGGGCAAGTGGGGTGATCACCGCGAGGCTGCACAAGTCATTTATGACCCTGCCATAATCAGTTTTGACGAGTTAGTCACGCATGTTTATGCAACCATTGATTATGAAGACCGTGATGGCCAATTCTGCGATCGGGGTCGATCATATTCGCCAGCAATATATTATAAAAGCAAAGCAGAAAAATTTGCCATACAGAAACTGGCCCCCGCATCATCAGTGGTGCCGATAGAGCCAGAAACAAAGTTTTATCCCGTGCGCGCCGAGCATCAAGGGTATTATAAGAAAAACCCAATGCGCTATAAATTCTACCGGAACCGATGTGGACGAGATCAGCGTATAAAGGAATTGGCGAAATAATCATGGTCCTGATGTGAGTTCCTGATAACTTGATTCAGGTTAAGGTTTCAGGGTTTGAACTTCCTCAAAAGTTTTCTAATAAAGTCCGCCAAATTTTTATTTGGCAGTTTTTTATTTTTTTGTCTGGTTCTCGCTGTGGCCCATTGCGTCTACATAATGTTGCAATATATCGGTTAGTGCCAGATCATCACCGGCTGTTTCGCGTGTTTCGGCGGCAAGTGGCGTACGGTTAGCAAGTTGCATGATTTCCCCAGCACCTTTGTGAAAATGGGGCGTTACGCCAAAAGACTCATATGTGCTAGCAATTTCCGCCATTTCAAAAATCCAGCGATGTGCGTCCAGCGGGATGCGCGGTACCATTCTCTTAATAGTGGCCAGCGTGTTTGGTTGGCTTTCGGAAAGTTCTTGAAATAACTCATCACGAAGACCAGTTAATTCAGCCATCACTGCGACGGCGGCAAAAAGTGAAAATGCGCCTTTAGTGCTGCTGGCATAAACCATTTTCATTGCTGACGCTCGGCCAATTTCCGGTCCCAGATCCCTTACAATCATTCCTCGGCCATTTAATTGACGCACAAGAGTGGTTTTTGCGCCGCTGACATATAGTCTGGTCGATCCTGCCTCTTTTAGTGGGTTTAGCCCAATAATTCCCCCATCAATAAAGTTCGTTGTCAAACCATCAAAGGTGGCAGCAACCTTTTTTGCAGTAGCAGGTGAGATGGCGTTGCAATCAACGTAATCGGGGAAAATGTTCGCGGCTTTCATTGCTGCTGCAACATGAATAGCTTGTTCAACAGCGTATTCTGGTGGGAGTATCGACAAGATTAAATCTGCCGTTTTAACTAGCGCGCTGAGGTTAGGCGTAATCTCAAGTCCTGCTTTTTTGGCCAGATTTCTTGTGCGTTGACTTCTACCAGCGAGGCAAGTGACAACCCGGAATCCGTTTTGCCGGAAAACTAGTGCGCAGCCATGTCCCATATCTCCGGGCATAAGAATAGCGATAGTGTTTACCTGTTTTGGTTTTGTCATGGGTTTACCCCTTTAACTATTATCTTTGGATGGCAGGTTTTCACCGAGGTAAAATATTGACTTAACCGACTGAGATCTCATATAAATTTATTGTCAATCAAGGCTTCTTTGCTACGAAAAGCTGCGAGGTCTGGTGCTCCGGTGAGAAACAGCGTTAGTGCCATTTGCCGTTGCAACTGGCCAACGAGGCCTGAGAGGCTGTCTGGCGATGGCGTTTTATTATGTCTGAGAAGCTGAGCCAGCAATGGCCCAGCAAGTGAAATCGTTTCCGCCCCGAGCCAGTAAGCGCGCATGGCGTCCAATCCATTCCGCACTCCACCCGACGCAATAATATGTTGGCCCGGAAATAACCCACGCATGTTTAGTAGACAGTCAAGTGTTGGTATGCCCCAATCCAAAAACGGGATAAAAAGATTGGTGTCATAATCGCGGCGTGCAGCCTCAATTCTGGCCCAATTTGTGCCGCCAAAGCCTGCGACATCAACAGCCATGACACCGCAATCAAACAGCTCTTTGGCAACTTGAACAGAAATGCCTGCACCAACTTCTTTAACAATCACCGGTGCCATATCAGTTCTAACAAGTTTAGCAATGGCGTCCCGCACACCACGCCAGTCGTTTTCGCCCTCAGGTTGCACGGTCTCTTGGAGTGGGTTCAGATGAATTGCAATTGCATCAGCCTGCAAATCATCAATCGCAGCTTTGGCAAGATCAAGGCCGTTAGATCGGGCCAGTTGGATGCCGCCTAGATTCCCAATAATCGGAATATCGGGTGCAAGGTCTCGCAAATAAGCCGCGGTTTGACCACTTTCTAGAGCCGCGCGTTGCGACCCAACGGCAAAGGCAACCTTTTGTTCTTGCGCAACAGTGGCAAGTGCCCTGTTAATAGCTTCGGCGCGCACGGTTCCGCCGGTCATAGCGCCAATCATCATTGGTGCGCTTAGGCGCCGGCCACAAAATGACGTGGTAAGATCAATCGCTGCAATGTCAAGTTCCGGCAAGGCACAATGTGTAAAACGCATGCGATCAAATGAATTTGTGCCTTCAGAATTTGTTTCAGGATCAAGTGCTAAGTCAATATGTGCATCTTTCCGTGATGAAGCTCGAATTGGGTTAGGTGTCATTCTGAGCGGTCCTTTCTTTCAGTTCGAAAAAACCCGTCAACAAGTATCATATGTGGCACCGTTAATGCCGCAAGGCCAATGAAAATAATTTGTATAAGTTCGGCTTCTAATGTGCTCTCATTCAGCCAGAAAAATGCTACCGCGCCAAACAGCCAACTGGCAATGGTGTAGCCCGTGGCTTGCATTATGAGGCGCTTTGGCGCCGCTGTAGCTGTCAAGATATGCCAAATCCTTCGCATATGCCTGCTGGTGTGAATGATACAGAAATATAATGCAAAACCAACAAGCGGTGGTAAAGCTGCCAAAAGAGCGGTGATGATTATTATCTCTATGAACCTTCTTCGCAGAGCT
This sequence comes from SAR116 cluster bacterium AG-447-A06, assembly GCA_003212345.1. GTDB lineage: Bacteria > Pseudomonadota > Alphaproteobacteria > Puniceispirillales > Puniceispirillaceae > UBA3439. The sequence continues at coordinate 96,822 of QCPZ01000002.1, read as the reverse complement.
GATTCATGTAATGCAAGCACCGCATAAAGAACGCCAAGGCATAGCAATATTGGGGCTGCAAGCTGGCCTAAACGCATAGCTAGGTCCGGTGCGCCAAAGGTTAAAATAGAAAATAACGACGCCACCTCATCTGGATGAAAATAGATAACGCCGAAGACAGGAACTCCACCATGGAGAACAATTTGCACAAAAAATGGTAAGCCGGTCTTGGCGCTGGCATCGCCCCAACCGAAATGGATAACTGATATTATCAAAAACAGCGCCAGCATTTCGCCTGGTAAGGCAATCCATAAGGCAATGATTGTTGCTGATGTAAGGCCGTAGTAAATAATGAATTTCGCTGCAGTGTAAGCGGATTTTCCGGCGCCAAGATGGGCTGCAATGGCTCCATCAAACGCACCATGTGGCAAACCTATTAAAATCACAAATAGCAATGCACAGAGATTGATAATATCAAGTGTGATGAATTGCTCTATCATTTGTTTTGCCCGAGGTTTTGGTCTCTGGTGTTTTGTTTTTCTCGATATTTTTTTGTTTTGTGTGGCAGCAAAGAGAATAAAAATGGCCATGTTGGCATTGCAAAAACAACTTTTAACCATATTTTCATGCTTGATTTTCCACTTAAAAAACAGGCAAATTCATCACCGTTTAGGTGACGCGCTAGTGACGTGAAAATAACCGGTGCCAGAGTGGGTTGACTGCGGATAACCCTTAAAAAAATTTGGTCCATCATAAGTTCAAAACGGCTGTGGGGGCTTTTTACCTGAAGCGGTTTTCCGGGCTTTGCGTTGTTTGACATCTCGTCAATCTGCTTCTGGATGAAGCTAAAAGCATAACCGCTAGATGGCCGGATGGCACCTCCATTTGCGCCAATGCCGATTAGATCTGGATCGCGCTGTTGCAAACGAGCCATTGGAATTACGCCTCGCTCACGGCGCCTTATAGTGTAATCTGTACACCCAAGATGGTTAGCTAGATAATGCTTAATAGCTTTGTCGTAAAAATCTTCAGACACCAATGAGGTGGAAAATAATGTAGACTCAACAAGTGCGCGCCGCTGGGTAAAAGGAAGGAAGTAGATAAAATGAACACCACGGCTTTGGTCACATCTGAAGTCCATTAAAATGGCTGTATCCGGGCTAAACACATCGTGATTACTTGTGATTTCATAACCTAAAAAATGTTGCAACAAAGCACCTGGAGGGGACTTAGGTGGCCGACTATCAAGGATTTGTTTAGGATTTAGATGATCTAGGCTATGCACAATGGTAACCCCGGCATCTTTAGCCCGTTGACGGCAGTGGGTCAGCCAATCATGTCGGTTGAGGGCGCAATAGGGATGGGTTTTAGATGATAAGTCTAACATTAGATCGGGACTGATAATGCGCCAATTATGCCATGTTTTCCGGGTAACGCTTGTTACATGGTCCAGCCACGGCATTGCCCAGAACCCCCAAATATGATCGTCTGACGCATGGGTTTCTGGGTCGATAATAGTAAACTGATGCGACGAGAACGCATTGCTTCTAGCGGCGAGCGATAGAGCAGCGCAGCCCGCTCCAAGAACGGCAATAGGCATTTTAGCCTGCCCGCTGTTAACTCTATTGTCTGACGCCTTACCTGACATGGGGAAGCCCCTTAATAGGTTCATGAAGCGCAGCATTATGCTGGGCATAAGGATGCCCGCGCTTAACCAAACTTCCGAGTGCTTTTATGCTACAAATTATTTTCGTAAACCGGCTAGTGACCTCGCGCCCACGATGCCAACCATGTTGTTTAAGGCGTAACTGAATACCAATCTGGCGATATACGTGTGCCGCAATAGCAATCGAGATATGAGCGCGAAGCGGCAGATATAAAAATCCCTCCATGCCACTTTTGTAATAATCATCAGCAAGGTTAAGCAGTTTTTCAACGGCGGTGGTGACGGCGACGGCTTCGTTGGCTAATGGGGTTTTGGCAAGGGTAACAATTCGCGACGGTTGCAGATCACCAACCCAGCTTTCAGGGAGGTAGCGGCGGCCCATTTCAGCATCTTCTAGGACATCACGAGCAATATTGGTTAGCTGCATAGCGATACCTAGATCCATCGCATGATGCAGCGCGTTTTTATGGTGGCAGTTCAGGATATCACACATGAGAATACCAACTGTGCCGGCAACACGATAGGCGTATACAAGTAATTCCGTTTCAGTTTTAATTCGTACTGGTTTTTGATCGCTTAACAGTCCATCAATTAATGCCACGACCACATCAGGCGAGCAGTGATGTTTGTGGAGAAAAGGCTTAAAGACAACCATCAGCGGATCAAGAGGTCCACCAACGGATACAAACTCTCTACGAATGGACCGAAGCCGGTGTTGTCCATTTTCAATGTCTCCGTCAGCCATATCATCAAGGACGCGGCAAAACTGATAAAGACGAGCGGCATCGGCGCCCATTTTTTGGCCAAGAAAACGCCTGGCCCAATTAAAGCTCTTGCCATATACGGCAAGGGTTTTATCAGGTGTCAATGTTTCGCTAAGGGCTGCGGTCACCATTTTTTACCAATTCTTCACCATGCCAATGCATGATTATAGCGCATCAACCCTTGCCGTGGCGATGGCTTGTTTTTTTTCATCTTCATCAACTAGACTTTCCACCACTTTTGCTGAACATAGAACGCCGGGTATACCTGCGCCTGGGTGCGCGCCGGCCGCCGCAAAATATAAATTGGGGATATGTGGATCACGATTGTGAAAACGAAACCACGCCGACTGCATGAAGATAGGCGCAATTGAAAATCCAGCTCCATACATCGACCTGTAGTCATTCTTGAAATCTTCGGGTGTCATGTAGAACTGGTCTGAAATGACTTTATCCAGATCAGGTAGGATCGTATCAGCAAGTGCCTTGATAATCCGATCCTGCAATTTAAGGCCGCTTTCATCCCAGTTAATTGACGCGCGCAAGTTTGGCACGGGACACAAAACATAAAAGCTATCACAGCCATTTGGGGCAAAACTCTCATCAGTGGCCGTTGGTCGGTGCAAATATAACGAGAAATCATCAGCAAGGATTTTTCGATTAAAAATATCGGCCAGTAACTCCTTGTAACGTGGCCCCATCCAGATTGTGTGGTGGGCAATATTGTCGTAGCGTTTTTTTGTGCCAAAAAACAAAACAAAAAGGCCCATAGAGTATTGAGTCAATTTGTCCGGCATCAAGCGTTTTCTATTTGCGTGTTTGGCGGGCATCATTTGCCGGTACACCGTTGGTGGGTCCCCATTACAGATAACGCGATCAGCCGGATAATATTTGCCGTTGCTTGCGGTCGCGCCAACGGCTTTGCCATCCTGTATATCAATGCTGGTAATATCGGTATCCAAAACTACTTTGACCCCAGCGCGCTGCAATAGGGCATTCAAGGCCGAAACTAGCTGGCCTGTGCCCCCCATAGCAAAAAAAACACCCCAACGCCGCTCAAGGTAATGAATGAGGGCGTATATCGATGTAGTGCTGAATGGATTGCCGCCAACTAACAATGGATGGATAGAAAAGGCCTGCCGCAAAAGTGGGTGCTTTATATATTTATTAACAATGCCAGCAACAGAATAATAACTTTGTAGCCGCAATAGGCTTGGAATTTGGGCAATCATGGTAGTGAATTTTGAAAAAGGCTTGTCAGCTAACTTTTCAAAGCCGATTTCAAAAATAGCTTTAGAGGTGCGAAGTAGCTTGGCATAGCCAGCGACATCATCAGGAGAAAAGCGCATTATTTCAGCGTTGGTGTCTTCAACCGAGGGGCGATAATCAAATTGCTCGCCAGTATGAAAATAGAATCGGTACCATGGATCCAGAGAACGAAACTCGACATGATCTTCTCGTTTTTCTCCAAAAAGGCCAAATAATTCATCGAATAAAAAAGGTGCGGTAATAACGGTCGGGCCAGCATCATGGCGAAAGCCGCCACGCTCAAATACCTGGGCCCGACCACCAATTGCTGGTAGCCGGTCAAGTAGCGTCACATCATACCCACGGGCGCGCATGCGCAAAGCGACGGCGATACCTCCAAACCCAGCGCCAATCACAATCACCTTGCCTCCAGCTTTTAGCAAAGTATTGGGCTCCATTCTTCAGAAAGGAAATTTTCAAAGATCATAAACAGCGCTCTAGGAGACAGAATTGGTGCAGGCTGCAGTACATGCCCGATTAATCAGCTTTTGAACTGGTGTTGTTACATCAGATAGCTCAACAGACAGGCGTTCAGCCTTCTTTTCTGCTCGATCTAATGCTGCGAACATTCGGTGAGAGGCGGCTTTAATTGCAACTGAATGTAATACACGTTCACGCCATGCGGCTAAATCTTTTATGTCGCCACTTTTGTACCATTGCTCAAAAATAACGCGTTCATTAGCATCTAATTTGTCAACAAACGAGAGCGTTACAGCGTTTGGAGCACGACGAGCGAGGTCGCCAGCAACCAATTTAGCGCCATCATTACCATTAAAATTAGCGATGTCATTGCCAATTTGGTAGGCCTCACCCAGATCACGGAAATATGCAAAAATTGTCTGTTCGGCGTGTTGATCCCCAGCCATTACTGCAATGCCTTGAAGCGGAGCAGTTAAAAGTGGTGCAGTTTTATCAGCGGCGATGGTCAGGTAAGCATCCCAACTAAGACTACCATCCCATTCCAATTCCATGGCTTCGCCGGCGGTTGTTCGGGACATATGTTGGGCTAGAATCCGCATTAGCCTGGGAGTGTTCGAAATTTCTGCAGCTTCGGCGGCAAATTCAAAAGACTGTGCAATCAGCCAATCACCAAGTGTCAGTGCAACATTGCGACCAAATTTTGCCCAAACGGCCTGATTACCACGGCGTTGTTTATCACCATCACAGATATCGTCATGCACCAATGATGCGTTGTGAAGCACTTCAACAGCAGCGGCCCATCTTATCGCTGCGGCTTGGTTTATTTGCAGAGCGTCAGCACCATGCATCGCCATCTGGGCACGAAGCATCTTCCCAGGTTTGCTGAAGTGGTGGGCAGCTGCTCTGCCCAACGGCTGGTCATGAGTTGGTAGGCGGCTAACAATTAACTTTTGAACAGTATTTTTATCGACAAGGCAAATAGATGAAGACAGTAACAATTTTTCATAGGTAAGGTTTCGCAATGTCGACAATTCATTCATTGGATGCCTCTATCTATTAAGCTGATAGTGGTAAAGGGGGGGCCGGATTTCCAGCCCCCCCCCAATTTCTTATTTGCTGTCTGAAGTTGCAGCGTTTGCTGCAGCCCAGATAATGCCGACGAAGGCGATCTTGTTAACAACGTCTGCGACGTTGTAGATCACGTTCAAAGTCACAGCATCAACAGAGCCATTTAGGTAGCCTAAGAAGTAACCGAGTGGATAGATTGCCCATCCTACAGTGACGATCAAACGCATGGTGCCAAAGGCTGACTGAACCCCTGCTGGAGCTGACTCGGCTGAAACCCTGCCAGCTTCACCGGCAAAGATTTCGTATAGAATGTAACCCCATCCCAACATGCCCACGATGAATGCTGGCCACGCAGGAGCCAAACCTGCTTCGCCCATGTAGCCTGCTACTAGCATCACCAGAGAACCAATCATCAAACGCCAGAAGACGCCTGAGCTGACGACGGTGACAGCCGCGAGAATGAAGTAGAATTCGACCATTTGAAGCGGAACAGTGATCAGCCAATCTACATACCGATAAACGGTCGGGCTAGCACCGGTGGATGCCCAGACATCCCTCATGTAGAAGTAGTGAACAGCTGCAACCAAAGTGACAAGGGCGCCAACTGTAAGCGACGTCCTCCATTTGCCACCCATCCGTCCGGCTTCCATCAGGAAGAAAACGGTAGCGGCAACCATGGCCATTGAAATAGTCCAGAAAGATATGCCCACGTAGTCATTCGATTGGAGCATAGTTGTGGCAGCATTTGCGCTTACTGGTAATAATGTCAGCGCCGCTGTTGCCAAAGAAGCTTTTACGCCTCTCGCAGTTAGAAAACTCATCAGAGTACCTCCGTTAACGTATTACTCGACTCCCCACCACAAACGGCTAGCCAATGTGGCATAATGCCGCTTGCCCGAAGCGATTAGTGATTTTTTCTCTTCCTAAATCAAGATGAAAAAGCTACACGAAAGGAGATGTCTGGAATTATACATTTTTTTCAATTGATTAAGGTGGATCAAAATTATTTTGCGATTTTAGCAAAAATGATGATTTTATCACTTAGCATTGTTGATTTTAGTAATAAGAATGAAAGTCTCGTTTGAGTTATTGAAGTCACCTTTGGAATTACGGTCAATTAAAGTTACTAGAGCGGGTTTTAACTGCTTATTATAAATGTTGAGATTGGTCCTACCCTTGGCTTATTTGGAACCATCTGGGCGTGAGAGTTTATATTGTGATTTTGGTAAATATGGAAAATCATTTAACGCTGCGCTAGAGGAATGAAAAACTTCAACAAGAAGTGGATAGCATACAGCATTATCTGATGAGTGTTCGGATGAACAATCGCCACCTGGACAGGCAGACAGGCCGCAAATTAAATCTGTCTCAGCAAAGAATTCGATAAAATCGCCCGGCCTGACTGGACTTGCTTTCATGAAATATTGGTGTGTGTCTTTTGTAAAGCCGGTGCACATAAAAACATTCAATACATCATGAACCAAAGGCTCGGCCTTTGCATAATCAAGCTTACAATGTGCGGAAAGCGCGCGGATCAAATTCGAATGACAGCAGTGATGATAGTCGATACCACTCAAAAGCTTCGCTGTGTAGGGGTCACATCGAGTGCCAATAACATCATGTACCGACCCGCCACTATCGTCCCATCCATACCAGTCTAGGGTGTCATGACTGATTGTCGCTAGGGGGCGCATAGAGGGAAAGCTGGACCACATACGATCGCCGGTGGATAGGTGCGTTCCGTGTATTGCTCGTGTCTTTCCTGCGTAAAAATGTTCTGCAAGGTTGGTCTTTGACCAGATGTTTAAATCGCCGACTTGGGGGCCATCGATACTGTTAATCCTAAAAAAATGGCCTTTTTGCACTTCAAAACAGCGAGCATCACGGGGTGGAACAATGGTTTCGCTAATTTTGGTAAGATTGATTCTCGCGCGCTCTAAATTGACCATGTCAGGTTGAGGCAAGTCAGTGGTGGGATAACATATCACAGCCGGAGCAGCCTGACGTGCCGCAGCATCTAATGGAGTATTTGATAAATTTTGCTTTTTCATCGAAATAATCGCTTGTTGTTTTGTTTTTTGACCTACCAGCATTTAAAAAGAATAGCAAAGCCGAAACAAGCCGATGTGTCCGCTTGAGTAATTGTTAGTTGGGTGTAGTGTAGTCGGGCCTTGGCCCATCTGGTGGGATAACGGGCTTGGCTTTTTTCAATTTGTGATCTCTATTCAACACCAGACCCTGTCCAGCTTTTTACAGACGGTAAATTGATATCAAGAAGATTCAACGCACGGCCAACACTTTGGTCAATTACATCGTCTAGCGTTTGCGGCCGGGTGTAAAAACCGGGAACGGGTGGCATGATAATGGCACCGCTTTGCGTAGCTTGATCCATTAGCCGAATATGCCCTGCATGAAATGGTGTTTCGCGCAACATCAGCACAACCCGTCGACGTTCCTTCATGCAAACATCGGCTGATCGCGCAATTAGTTCAGCATTAAAAGAGTTGGCGATTGCGCTCAACGTTTTTATCGAACAGGGTGCGACAATCATGCCATTGGTCCGAAACGAACCTGATGAAATCGCTGCACCAATATCCTTGTGGTTATATAAGTGATCTGCAAGCGCTTTGATTTGTTCTGGGGTATAATTTACTTCGGCCATTGCTGTGCGGTATGCGGACGGTGTGACAATCACATGTGTTTCAACATCTTCAATTTGGCGCAGGTGTTCCAGCGCACGGATCCCATAGATCACGCCAGAAGCACCAGTTATTGCCACAATTAGTCGCCGCATCTCTCTCTATCTCTTTCATTACCAAACGATAAACATTAGTTACAGTGATCCGTCGCTCGGATATTTTTTACAATTACTTCTCATTAAGCATAATTTTTTCAAAGTTACTGAAAAAACTTTTTGAAAGTTTTTTTGCAGTACTTTCAATCAACCTAGCTCCCAACTGAGCAATTTTTCCGCCAGTTTCGGCCCGGGCCTTGTAACGCAAAGTGGTCTCATTGCCCTCATCAATGAGTTCAACATCTGCGCCGCCTTTAGCAAAACCTGCGAGGCCGCCGTCACCAGCCCCCGCCAGCGACAAACTGCGTGGGGCGGCACTCAGATCCAAGGTCACATTGCCAGAAAATTTTGCCTTCACTGGACCAATTTTCAGAATAACCTTCGCTGCATAATCGGTATCACTTGTTTTTTCCAATTCTTGACAGCCCGGAATGCAACGTTTGAGAACCTCTGGATCGATTAGATTAGCATAAACTGTCTCAATTCTGCCTGGAATGCTGAGTTCATCCGCTATGTTCATCGTTACTCCTTGGTTTGCGAATTTTATTTCTGGCGGTTCGAATAACAATCCTAGCCGCTTATTTACCCTTAAGAATATACTTGTAGGCGTCTCAAGCAACTGAAAAGAATTTATGTTTTGTTGGGTAAACTGGAATATTCCTATTAAGAAATAATTTAGAAGAAGTTCAAGAATAGCATTTTTTTAAAGGCTAATTCGCTTCAAATTCTTTTTTAAGCGCTGTAAAAAACTGACGGACAAGATGTTTAGCGACACCCATTAAAACTCGCTGTCCAACACCTGCCACAAGGCCGCTAACCTCGCCATCTGCTTCATAGGTGATTCGCGCGGTATCATCTTCATTCGCGGTGATCGTAACGCGGGCCGTGCCCTTGCCGACGCCAAGGGTTCCATTTCCCGATACATTGATAAGGCAACTGTTTGGTGGGTTCATCTCTGATAGTTTCACGCTGCCCTCAAAATTACCGCCAACGGCTGCAACCTTTAATTCAAGCGTAATGGTATATTCCCCGGGAGCTAGCTCATCCATGCTGACACAGCCAGGAATAGACCGTTGCAATACAGCGGGATCAATCACTGACTCCCATAGCCGACTGGGGTTTGTTTGGATGGATTCTGTGCCAGTTAAATTTAGGTTCATGAAGAATTGCTTTTTCTGATAGTGGAATAGTTAAAGGTCAAAAAGTGCCTTTGCAACATTGGTCTCAAGCATAGAGCGCTCAGTTTTAGTCAACTGAACGTGATCAAGTATATTGCGTGGCATAGGATCACCGATTGGAAATGGCATATCCGAGCCAAGCATAATCCTGTTAACACCAACCTTTTTTATCAACAACGCTAGCGCCGATGAGTCGTGTACCAAAGTATCATAATAAAGCAGCGATAGTGCCTTTGATGGATCAGCAAGTTGGTGTTTGTGCAATTCATAGTTGCGCATCATCCGGCCAATCACAAATGGCAATGCTGACCCTCCGATACCAATAACGATTTTTGCATTGTGATAAGTTTCAACGTGACCTGAATAAATGATCCTTGAAATGGCGATTAAAGTGTCGGTAATGCGGCCAACAGCGTTATTCATGCCAAAATCGTTCACTCGCTCATCACCAGAATCAAACACTGGATGGATAAACAGAATTGAGCCGTTCCGATGCGCCGACTCCCAAAATGGCTGTAGATCTGGATCATCCAGCGTTCCACCCTTGCCCTTTGGCTGCGTTCCTATCATTGCTCCCTTAAACCCACTAGAATGCGCAGAGTCCAAAACTTTCGCAGCCGCTTTGCCATTTTGCATTGGCAAACTTGCAAGCGGTAAAAAGCGGGGGTTTTCAGCACAAAATTCTTTTAAGTGATGGTTGATTAATTGTGACCAGCGTTGCCCCTCATCAGCCGGTATTTCATAGCCAAACATGTCAAGCCAGCCGCCAATGACTTGCATATCAATTCCGTTTGTATTCATCCAGTCTAGCCGGCCATCAGTGTCGGACAGCAGTTTACTCACTGGACGCGTTGACTTATGGCCGGCAAAGGAAAAACCAAAACTATTATTTTCGCCTTTTATCAACTCAATTGATGGAAACTGCGAATTCATATCGCGGATAGCGTCAAGAAGACGTGGTGGGACAAAATGCGCGTGGCTGTCTATAATCATATCACCGGTTGTTTCCTAATTGATGGGGAACAAAACTATGCTGACTTGTTGGCAATTGCATCACTAATTGCGCTCATTCGGATTGGCAGTTTTTCAAAACGTATATCTAACGCAGAAACAGCGTCATTGATTGCACTCGATATTGCGGCTGGGGATCCCAGGTATCCACTTTCACCGGATCCTTTTTGCCCAAAAACCGTATGTGGCGAAGGGGTACAATGTTTGACGATCTGAATTGGTGGTACTTCGTGTGATGATGGCATCAGATAATCAAGAAAGCTTTGTGTCATTAACTGGCCGTTAGGATCATAGGCAAACTCCTCGAGTAATGCAGCGCCAATTCCATGGGCAATACCGCCATAAGTCATGCCGCTGACGATTGCAGGATTGATAACAGTGCCGCAATCATGCCCAACCGTATAAGAATGAATTTCTGGCCGGCCAATTACTGGATCAAAAGCCAGCAAAACCAGATGAAACTCAAATGAATAGCATGGATACATGTGTACCTTTCCATCCACTGGTAGCGCATTTCCCGTTGGCACTTGCATGATGTCGAACGCCGCCAGACCTGGATCCATGCCTTCCGGCAAATTATGGAACTGTCGATGAGCAAGCTCAACTGCATCCTGCCATGTATGCTTCCGTCCATCGGGTGCTAAAACGTTCCCTCCGGCATAGGTTAGTTTTTCTGCGTCAATACCAAGGCTATGCGCCGCGATCTTAATCAATTTTGCTTTTAGTTTTTCTGCGCTCCGCGCTGCCGCACCACCGAGCATAATTGCCATCCGACTGCCGACAGGCGAGTTTCCAGGCAGACTTTCTAATGAGTTCGGTCGAGTTATACGAATGTTAGACGGATCAATTTCTAAAACTTCGCCAAGTACAGTTGATACCAGTGTTTCATGTCCCTGTCCCGATGAGGTAGTATGAATTCGTGCAGTCAAATGTCCCAGTCCATCAACATTTATTTGACAAGACTCCATCCAAGTCGAAGTTTTGTTCGCTTCATTAAGCAAGGGCTCGAACGAGGAGTTCCCCCCACTTGGCTCAAGGCAAGCCGCAATGCCGATGCCTGCCATCATACCCTCATCACGTAGATGGTCTCTTTTTACAAGAAGTGTCTTGTAATCCGCAGCTGCCAGCACTTTATCAATCACCGCGTGATAGTCACCACTGTCGTATGTGCTTCCGCTCGGAATCAAATAGGGGAATTGGTCACTTCGGATCAAATTACGCTGACGTAAAGCGAGTCGATCCATTTTTAAAAAGGAAGCAACTCGATCCATTGCTGTTTCGATTGCGTAATTCGTTGGTGCCTGGCCGAATCCACGAACTGCTTCTTGGACAGTTTTGTTGGAGGTGACTGAAATTGCATGATAGGAAACCGAATTGATCTGATAGGGCCCAACAATCGCACTGATTGGTTTGCCAAGCTGGAATGGTGCACGTCCGGCATAAGCGCCAGCATTATCGAGTGCTCGCATTCTCATTGATCGCACATTCCCATCAGACTCGAATGCGACCTCTACATTAAATTTCCGTTCTGGTCCATGAGCATCACCGGCTCGCATATTTTCTAACCGATCCTCAATGAAGCGAATAGGCCGTCCAAGCTTGCGCGCTATATAGCCAATCAAAGTTGCGTGTTTTATGCCGCGTTTAACTCCATAACTACCGCCAACATCGACATCGTAATGAACTCGCACAGCATTGCCGGGAAGGTTCAGGCAGCGCGCAATTTGGTCTGAGTATTTTGGCATCTGAACCGATGCCCACACGTCGAGGATATTATCCCATCCATTCCATTCAGCGACAACACCAAAGGTCTCGATCGGGACCGTTGAATTACGTCCCCATATTACACTAAATGACAGGTTATGCTCGGCATTGACAAAATCCTCACCAACCGTTCCCCAAACAAATTTCCGATCGAGAAGTATATTGCTGCCATGTTCCGGATGCACTGGTGGGCTGGAGGGCAGAAGTGCTTCTTCTGCATCCAAAACAAATGGTTGGGGAGTTGCGTCAATGATAATTTTTTCAAGTGCATCCTCCGCAATCGCGCGGGATTCAGCCACTACCGCGCAGACCCATTCACCAGCGTACCTCACACGGTTGACCGCGAGCGGAAAGCGTTGAACCTTTGGTGTGTCGAGACCGTTCATTAATGGTTGAATGGCAGCTCCAATTTCAGCACCAGTAATTACGTCAATGACGCCGTCCATCATCATTGCTTCCGATATGTCGATATTGTTGATAATAGCAGCTGGGTAGTGCGATGACAGAGGTGCTACGTGCAACATGTTGGGGCGGTCTATGTCTGCAACAAAGTTACCACGGCCAGCAACAAAGCGCCGATTCTCTGACGGGTGGCGCGGTTGAGAGATGAACTTGTATTTTTTTTCGACCATTTTTTACCTCAGCCCAGCGTCTGGTCGGAAGGTTGGCCTGGCTTGCTTTTATAATTGCGGTTCGCAAGACGATCTGCTGCCAACATCACTGCTTCGACAATCTGTACATAACCAGTGCAACGGCAAATGTTGCCTGAAATGGCCTCGCGTATATCACCCTCGGTTGGATTCGGCGTGTCAGCAAGTAACGCCTCGGCCACGAGCACCATTCCCGGTGTGCAATAACCGCATTGAAGGCCGTGCGCCTCGCAAAAGGCGTCTTGCACAATGCTGAGTTCGCCAGAACGCCCTAGATCGCCGCCAACGCCCTCTATGCTGATTACCTCTTGTTCATCAGCCTGCACTGCAAGCACAAGGCATGATCGGATCGCATTGCCTTCAACTAAAACGGTGCATGCACCGCAAACACCATGCTCACATCCAGCGTGGGTGCCCTTAAGGCCAGCAACATCCCTGATGAAGTCCAGGAGTGTGAGGCGCGGTTCTACTTCAGCTGTAACTGTCTTGCCATTAACCTCTATTGAAACTTGGATCATTTCGCTGGAGCCTCTCTGACTTCATCTCGCGCGGTCTGCAGAGCTTTGACTGCCAAATGCGCGGCAACTCGCTTACGATATTCCGCACTGGCATGGAGGTCGTCAACGGTCTCAATTTCAGTTATTGCGGTCTTAACCGTCGCAATGATCGACTCATCGTTTAGGTCTGTATTCAATAAGTGATCAACATCAAGTCGCTCAGGAAAATCTCCAATAGATCCCACGCCAACACGGATGGTTTTTGCTGCTCCCTTCGAGTCAAAATTAATTTGAGCCGCCGCGGATGCAAGCGCATAGTCGCTTCTGCGCGGCGCCACCTCGTAAAAGCCGGTGCCACAAATTTTTGAGGTCTTTGGGAAACCAACTTTTACCAAACAACCATCAGGCGGAGCAACAGTAAGCATTGGGCCAATAAAGAACTCAGTTGCATCGAACATATGGTCATCGTCACCAACTCGGTATGTAATTTCCGCTCCTAGTGTGACAGCAACAAGGGCAATTTCAGCAGATGGATCTGCGTGTGCAATCGAGCCGCCAATAGTGCCACGTGCCCGTGTCGGCGGATGACCAACATGGTGAAGCGCTTTTGAAAGAAGTGGTATATATTCTTGTATCATTTTGGCGTTCTTCGCGACGGCCTGTCTTACCATAGCGCCAATTTCAATATGAGTGTCCGTCGCCACAATTTCACTTAAGTCTTTAATGTGGGCAATATCAATCAGAAGAGACGGTCTCGAAAGGCGCATCGATAACATTGGTATCAATGACTGGCCACCAGCTAAAATGCGTGCGTTACTATTGCTGGCAAGGAGTTCACACGCCTCATCAATCGTCCTCGGTCGTTCATAATCAAAATTCACAGGTTTCATTACAAACTACCTGTGTTAGCCATAAAAAATTCTGGGGTCTTTAAAGCAATCATATTTACAGCCATTAATTTAGAAAATTGAATTGATGTGTTATTTAGTTGCCATTGCGCAGAGGTGTACCTTTGCCCTCACCACTTGATGTTACTCCATCTATAAGAACAAACATAATAGTACAAGGTTCAGTCCCTCGGTTTGCCCATGCGTGATTTGTTCCGCGCTGAACAACAACATCACCGGCTTTTAATAAAACATCATTCTTCTCATTATCCATCAACATCCAAATTTCTCCGTTTAGGACGATGCCGTAATCTACTGAGTCTGTCCGATGCATCCATGGGTGTCTACCCCCTCGGACAACATTATCACCGGCGCCCATTTCCGCAAAGGCAGCAGCCCCATCCTCACTCGATAATTGCGCCATTACTTCTGGATCTTCAGGCATGAATTCAACACAGCGGAATACTGAACCCCGTGCCGGTGGTTTAAGAGTTAGGGGACCCAGGCAGGTTTCAGTTGGTCCGTCATATTCAGCTGGTGTTTGATCTGTTATCCAGAAGTTTGTCAGCCTTACGCCTGGTCGGTTTGATCGTTCCAAGGTCTGGGTGGCAACCTGATCACTCTCAATGATTGCGGCGCCATTTTTGTCATGGCCAGTCACAACACGGCGGTAGGATCTGTGCATGGTCTGCTCCCTGTCTTGCTAATCAAATTTGCTATTGTTGATTTATGAGTTTATTGAGAACCTTAATCCATTATTTACCAAAATTCTAAATCTCAAGAAGGGTGTGTTTCAATATAAATAAGATAACTTCACGTTACATCTGGCAATTTGAATTTTCGTCTAGGTTGTCAGATTGCTGTAAATGTTAACTTACAATTCAGACAAAGCCAATTCTCTGGATACAGACCAAAAAGAAAGGTTACATCATGGTATCCTTGAAAGAATAAATACTGTGGTCGATCTTACGGGCCAAAACAAATTCACCCATCTCTCAGAGTGACACTCTTGGATTTAGACCCTAACATCAAAAAGTTTTTAGATTTATTTACATCATATTTTCGGCAGGTGGATAGTGAATGTAAACATAGCTGATAATAAAGAGATTCTAGAATCTAGTTTGTGGAATTTTGCGGTTTCCATTTATCAAAAAAACGGCGTATCAGCTGCTTGCTTGTTTTTGCAAGAATCTTGTGATGTTGATGTCCCTTTGCTTTTTTGTGCTGGTTTTTTGGTGGTTAACGGTAAATGTTTTGATCCCGCAATACTCAGCGCTTTGCAAAAGCAGACAAGTCCTTGGCAACGTGATGTTGTTCAGTCCTTACGAGTGGTTCGCCAAAAATTAAAATCGGGGTCCTATCCGGTACAGATTGATAAAGGGGAAGCACTACGTCTGAGTGTTAAAGCAGCTGAGCTATCTGCTGAAAAGATCCAATTGAATATGATGGAGGACGCTACGGCGCAAGTGCCCCCAAGCGATATCCCACCCAACCTGTCTAACTTGACAGCTGTTTTAACAATGGTAGTTGATGCTCAAAGTAAAATAGCTTTGACGTCAGAACATATGAAAAATATTCAACTTATTGCCAATGCAATCCTCGACCGAGAGGCTGAGAGAGCTTAGCGCCATTCAACCTGCAATGCTAATGTGTCTTAGTTTTGCGAGTACAGTCCACTGTTAGTTATGGGACGCCATCAAATATGATAAGCAATGAATCAAGATTTGAATGGTTTGCCGCTGTCTGGATCAAGCTTGGTTTCAGGTTTTAAGCCCACGACGGACAGTGATTTGGAAATGCGACCATTTTCTAAATAGTCTCCGGTTGCAGCACGGTGACCAGCTTCATCCCAGATTTTGTGCCAAGCACCGAGAGAATAACCATGCCACGGCATCTGTACATTCAGTTTTGGAAGTCCCATTTCGTCCCAGATTTCCTTGGCGCGGGACATGTGTTCCTTTCCAGGAAGTGCTAGGGGAGGCATTGGCGATTTCATTGTTGCATCAATAAGCAAAGTTGAGTCTTCTTCACCACCATGCTCACGTTTTGGTCCATGGCCTTGCCCACGATAATCTAACGTTTTTATATCTTTAATCGGGTTTGTCCGATAAGACATCGCCCAGAGCAATGCATCCGCGTTATCAGCATCAATGTCTTCATTCACTGCAATTGTAATTTTGCTGCAGTCACCCTTAAAGAATGCTGCGCTGTAGAGCGCGCGCCATACTTCAGTATGTGGCATGTCTTGCTCGCATGTCAGTACAGTTACCCGCAATAATCCTGTCAATGGCTCATGCAGCGAGACTTTCTTCACCCCCTTTATATTATTATCATTTCGTAGATGGCGGAGGAAAAGGGGTTCATACGCGATACGCTTGATCACGCTTGATTCGCTTGGAGCAACTTGACTTATGTAAGAGGGTACGATTGCATTTTTTCGGCGCGTAATGGCTGTAATCCGCATTGGCATATTATATTCCTCAAGCGCTATATGCCCGTGTGATTCGCCAAATGGACCTTCCGGCTCAACCCTTGTCGTATCAATAAAACCCTCAATAATAATCTCTGCTTCAGCTGGGACCGTTAAATCAACGGTTTTACCAGTGGTCACATTGATAGGCTTTCCCGCAAGGCCGCCAGCAACGGTAAATTCGTCTACACCAATTGGTAATTTCTGAGGTCCCATAAAGGCAACATATGGTGGACAGCCAAGAACAATGGCAACTGGCATTTCTTTCATACCCATTGCCTGACATTTTTGATAGTGCTGGTAGCCACCAGCTCCACCAACGCGTGTTGCCATGCGCACGACAAGGCGATCCGGTGCCTTCAGTGCACAACGGTATGTACCCATGTTTGGCACCCCTGTTTCGGGATCTTTTGTGATAACGTTTCCAGCGCTTAAAGTTGGGGCGCTATCGAACCCTGGTGTTGACACTGGTATTGGTAATGCATCTAAGCCATTACCCTCTTGGGATAGGGTAACACCTTTTTCAATCATTTCATGACATGGTGCTGCATCTACAAATTTTGGGGTGATAGGATTTTTGATAGCTTCATCCCATTTGTCTTGCAATTCATCAATCGAGCATCCCATTCCAACACTGTATATTTGCCGGTTGGCGGCCAAGCCTCCAACAAGAACTGGCATTTTATATTTGCGCCCTTTGCCATCGTGTATATTGGTAAACAAAAACGCTTTGCGCTCACTTTCTTTCATGCCGCCAATAAATTGCCAGCGCACAAGCGAATGCATCTCGCTGTCCTTGTCGATAGGACGATCAACTTCAACAAGAAGGTCATGCTGACGCAATGCCTCTATGTGGAGGTGAAGATCATTATATGGTGGGTGGACGACCATGAGATTGAAACTCCATAAATTAGACCAAGATAACAGCTAGAAGTCGGGTGCAAGTGCCTTTACTTTTTAGAGCGTGATGGCATTGTGTTCAACCAAACTTAATAAACAGGCATTTTAAGCTTAGACGTCATCCCATGTTTTTCAAGCCGACCTGCAAGCCAGCCGTCTCTAATGGAACCCCTGATTACTTCATTTACGAAAGCAACAGAGTCTTGCTTTTCTTTTGGCAAGCCAATGGACTGTTTGATTGCAGTGAAAGGTTCGTCAATAAGCCTTATGCCCTCGTTATTTTCTGTCTCTTCAAGAAGTTTTGGTTTTAGGCTCGCTAGCACATCAACTTTGTTTTCAAAAAATAAGGCGTGAGACATTTGGATTGATGGGGATCTTACAATTCTAGCTAATTTAAAGTTATTACAAAGCCAAAGATCATAAGCGCTGCGTTCCGACACGCCGATGCTAATGCCAGGCCGGTCAATGTCAGAGTTGGTATGAAAATTAGCACTGTCACGAACCAGGAAATTAGCCTCAATCAACACATAGGGATCACTGAAATCTATAGCGTGTGCTCGGTCAACCTCAAAAGCGATGTTGCCGATATCCCAAATATTTTTGCCGGCTGCATCGGCTAATTCGCCCGGCCGTTCGAAAGTGACAAACTCCAGAGGCAGGTCAAGAGCATTGGCAACGCGCCTCGCAATGTCAGGGGAAATCCCTTTAGGGGCTCCATCAGGCCCACTGCCAGAGACAAGTAGAAAATTACTAAGGTTAATACCAGCTCTTAAAATGCCGCTTGGTGCGAGTTGGTGTTTAACGGCACTCGATACGGTCAAAAAACTCTCCAAAATTACCCGCAGGCAATGACGGCGCGGCGGGTCATCTCACCAATCAGATGCGCCCGATATTCTGCCGACGCGTGAATATCGCTCATTAAATTGTCAGCTGAGACCAAACCATCGATAATGGAATTTGCTTTGAAGCTCTCATCAAGGGCCGCTTCAATATTGCTGGCGCGGAATACACCATCTTCACCGGCACCGGTAACAGCAACCCTGACCCCATCGGAGAATTTTGCAACAAACACTCCAACCATAGCATAGCGTGATGCAGGGTTTGGGAATTTCACATAGGCTGCCTTATCCGGTTTTGGAAAGCTTATACCAATTATAATTTCGTCTTCCTCTAAATCGGTTTCGAACATACCAGTTAAGAAATCCTCGGCTAAGATGGATCGGTTCTGCGTGTGAATGGTTCCGCCAAGACCTAGTAGTGCAGATGGATAGCATGCGGCTGGATCATTATTGGCAAGAGAACCACCGATAGTGCCACGGTTGCGCACCTGTCGGTCACCAATCTGTGATGCCAAATTAGCGATTGCTGGAATGGCATTTTGAACAAGCACAGACTCGGCAACATCAATATGGCGCGACATGGCGCCTATGCGAATTGAGGCCCCTTCATCTTCGATGCCTGTCAATTTGCAGTCAGACAGATCAATGATTAAATCAGGGCTTGCAAGACGCTGCTTCAATGTTGGAATCAATGTCATCCCACCAGCTAAGAACTTGCCATCTTCGGCATCGGCAATGATGCTAGCAGCCTTATTAACATTCGTTGCCTTAACATATTTGGTAGAATACATTTACAATCCTTAACTAATTGACGCCTTGTCTTTCAGCTCATTTTTTCGGCAGCAGCTTGTATTGATTTGACAATATTGTGATAGCCAGTACATCTGCAGATATTGCCCTCAAGACCCTCACGTATGTCACGTTCAGTCAGATTTTTATTTTTCGTGACAAGTTCGATCGCGCTCATCACCATACCAGGGGTACAAAAACCGCATTGCAAACCATGATTTTCATGAAAGGCCTGCTGCATCGGGTGCAACGTGTCACCATCCGCTATACCCTCAATAGTTGTAATTGTGGCTCCATCAGCCTGCGCTGCAAAAAGACTGCAGGATTTCACAGACTCGCCATTTAGATGTACAATACAGGCTCCGCATTGGCTGGTGTCGCAACCAACATGGGTCCCCGTTAGCCCTAATGTTTCCCTGAGGAATGTAACCAGCAGCGTATTGTCGGGCACTTCATGGGTTGCACTGTTTCCATTTACGTTCATTGATACAGTCAGCAATATTGTCTCCGTTTATAGGTTGCTTTCCAGCGTCAGATAACTAAATCAAAAACAAGAAAATCTTGTGTGGGGATACCGTATTTGTAAACATAGAAAATAGCGAAATAGTACCTCGAGAACAAGTGCCGATGATGCCGACAAAAGATAGGTTCATACATATCGGAAAAAAGGAGACCGAAACCTATGAGTGATCAGTCAACTGGCAAACCGGGTGTGGCAATGATGGTTGCAGATGATGAGTTGTTTGCGCTGGCAGCCAACTGGCACGCTGCTGGGCATGATCTTGCGCTGGCGTTTGTGATTAGCACATGGGGCTCGTCACCTCGTCAAATAGGCAGTCTTATGCTGGTTCGGGGTGATATGCAGATTGCTGGATCGGTATCAGGGGGATGTGTGGAGGCTGCGGTTATTGATTCAGCTCAAGAGTTGATCAAAAATGGCGGGTCGCAGCGGTTGGACTTTGGCATTGCCGATGCCACAGCTTGGGAAGTTGGGCTGTCGTGCGGTGGTAAGATTTCAGTTTTGGTGATGGCCGTGTCCGAGGCGGGGTTTCCTCCGCACCTTTTGACTAGTGGAGTGGAATCTCTTGCGGAGCGACAGACGGTTTGTTTTCGCCTTCCTGTTAACGGTGGGTATGCTCAAAAGTCAGAGAAAGTGTTCGAGGCAAGTAAGCTTGAGGGTGATGAGTTCTTGTTTGTGCAGGTTCCGCGACCGCATTTAATAATCATCGGCGCGGTTCATATAAGCCAGCATCTCGCCTCAATGGCTATTCAAACTGGTTTTGATGTTACGGTGATTGATCCAAGACGCACTTTTGCCACTGCCGAGAGATTTCCGGGAATAAAGTTGGTCTTTGATTGGCCTGATATTGCGCTTGGTGATATTAGCCTTGATGGCGAGACATCTCTTGTCGCTCTCACTCATGATCCTAAGATCGATGATACCGCTCTTCATCAGGTGCTTGGAAAGCCCTTGTTCCACATTGCCTGTCTTGGCAGTCGGCGCACTCATGCGGCGCGCCTTGAACGATTGTCAGAGGCTGGGTTTTCTGACGCAGACACAGCGAGGATTAAAGGGCCAGCAGGGCTAAATATTGGAGCAAAAACACCAGCTGAAATTGCGGTTTCGGTATTGGGTGAACTTGTTGCGGCCTATCGCGGCAGGGCGCTGCAATGAAGTTGTCCAATTTTGCTGATGAGGGCCGCTATGGCCTGACATTAGTTCATCGCTATGCTCGTTGATAGCCCGCCAGCAGAAGCAAAAGTTGCGGGCATTATTCTCGCTGCTGGTGCGTCACGCCGGATGGGCTCGGTGAATAAGCTGCTGGCATCAATTGCTGGCAAGCCGTTAGTCCGGCATGCGGTTGAGTCCTTTGTTGCTACGTCATTATCTCCAATCATTGTAGTGGTTGGATATGAGTCGGATAAGGTTGCGGCCGCGCTTGAAGGGTTACCCGTGCAATTGGTTTTCAACCCTGACCATGCTACCGGGCAGGGATCATCAGTGGGAGTTGGTGTAGAAGCTCTCGGTAATAATGTAACTGATGCGATGATTGGGCTTGGTGACATGCCACTGTTGCCATCTACATTGCTGGATTCTCTTATTCACACGCACATTGGTCGTGAGGGACATGCGTGCAATATTACAGTACCGGCGTTCGAGGGGCAACGCGGTAATCCGGTGCTGTGGGGTAGGACTTTTTTCCCCGAATTAATAACCCTTGCCGGTGATCGTGGTGGACGACAATTGTTAAATGACCATAAGGCTGCGCAACATTTGATAGCATGTGATCATTCGAGTGTTTTGCGCGATGTCGATACTGTGGATGCGCTTGCCGCTATTGTCAGTGAGGCTGAGAAGGATCTCCAATAAACGTTCAAATAGGATGATTATTTGAGATATTTGTTTTTCGTGTTTCTTGCCCGCTAAAGATTCCACCAACAAGTGGCAGCGCAACTTGGTTGGCAATAAACAGCGATAGTATCATGCCGGTTAAAACACTTGTGGCAATTCCATACCACACACCAACCACGCCAAAACCCCAGACATAAACAAAGACAAAGCTAAAAAAAGCCACGCCAAAAGCCTGCCGGTAAATGCCGATAAGCAGTGTCCATATGGGCCTCTTCAGGGCTTGCAGGAACGAGTTTATGGCAAACAGCATCATGTAGATTGGCAGCACAAAAACATCGATGCGCAGATAGCTTACCCCAATGTCAATGACTGCACGGTCAGAGGTGAAACTGCGCATTAAAAGTGGAGCCGAAAAATACAATAATGGGCATGCAACAAACATAAAAACCCAGCCGAATTTCCAGCAAGTAAGCAAGGCCATGCGCACTCGTTCGGACTGGTTAGCACCAAAATTTTGGGCCGCGATAGGTAGTAATGCACCTGTCAATCCAAAAACTGGCAATAAGAATAACTGCTCTACCCGCAAAGCAACTCCATAGGCGGCTACGGCTGGAGTGCCGAATGTTTTGAGATAAAATTGGACAATGAAGCCGGCGGTAAACATAACAAGCATGGTGAATGTTGTTGGCAATAGCTGTGCTAGAATTTGACGATATAAAGCCAGATTTGGTAAAATATTGTTGAGGGTTTTAGCATCAAGTAAACCTGATCGCATTAATCTAAAGCCAATATAAACCATTACGCCGGTTTGACTTATTACCGTTGCAGCGGCGATGCCATCAAAACCCAACCCGCCCCAAATGCCGGGAATACCAAACATCATCAATGGATTCAGTCCAATATTTGCAAAAAATGCCCCAATAAGCGCATATTGCATTGAAACAGTATCGCCTTGAGCCTGCAAAATTCCATTTAGACCATAACCCATAATGAATCCGGGCAAGCTCAAAATTAAGATCATGAAATAGGCCTCTCCGGCCGTACGGTATGCTCCTTCGGTGGAAATAATTGCCAGCAGATGGGGGCCGATATAGCGCGCCGCGACAATCAGCAAGACCGACGTTACAATCGAAAAGCCAATGCCTTGGGCGGCAATGATGCTGGCATCTGTAGTCTTTTTTGCTCCTATGGCATTACCGACAAGGGCGGTCATCGCAGCGCTTAAGCCAAATCCAATTGTCACAAAAATAAAAAAGGCCTGGAAGGAAATGGCGAGACCAGCCTGAGCATCAGTCCCAATCATGCCGGCAAAAAATACGTCGACAACATTGTATAATGTGGAAAAGACCATTCCAATGGCAGCGGGAACGGCCAACCGCATAAAATGTTTTGCAAGCGAGCCAGTTGTTAAATCATATGTTTTTGTCATGGCGTCTCAATACGCTTCAATGATGATGGTATCAATGTCCTTTTTGTTGGAATGCTCATGGACGGCTTCAGGTGACAAAAAATTGAGTGAAAGCCAATATGTAGCAATCTGTAATATGCCGCATTAATGCCCAGCCTCAGCGATGCGGTAAAGCCCACCTTCTTCTTCGTCACTCAGCAAAAGAACACTTCCGTCATACGCAATCGCTACGTCGCGGACGCGGCCAATTGCACCATCCATCATGACAGATTCCCGTGCTGGCAAACCGTTTTCAAGAACTACTAAATAGAGCTGCTTGAACTTTAATGAGCCGACAAGCAAATGCCCATTCAAGAATGGGAACATATCACCCTTGTAAAAAGCCATTCCTGATGGCGCGATAGAGGGTGTCCAAACCCATACTGGATCCGTTAGGCCAGGGGCACTTGTGCCGCTGCCGATGCTGCCCCCAAGATACTCCTTGCCGTGGCTGACTTTGGGCCAACCATAATTGTGGCCAGCATTTATGATATTGATTTCATCCCCACCGCGTGGACCATGTTCATGGGCCCAGAGCTCGCCGGTTTCCGGGTTTATGGCCAATCCCTGGGGGTTGCGATGACCCTTGGATAGTATTTCAGGTGCCCAGCCTTGAAGGTTTGGATTATTGGGAGCTGGGGTGCCATCATGTAATAATCTAATGACAGCGCCACCATGAAGTGATGGGTTCTGTGCATCATGTCGGTTACCGCGGTCTCCAAGACTAGCATATAAATATTGCTGATCAATGGCCAACCGACAGCCATAATGGATGGCGCTTATTTCTTGATTATTCGCTTTGAAAATTGTTTGCCTGTCAGTTAAATCAATACCGCCAAATTTGGCCTTATCAATCGCGGTTACCGTTTTATCTCCGATAAGCAGGCTGTAGCAAAGATAAACTGTTACGCTATTATCATCAGGGTTTTGATGCACAGCAACATCCAGCATTCCACCTTGGCGTGTGGCCTGAACAGTCGGCACATTTGCAATGGTATCGCGTTCGCCTGTCAACAGATTAACAAGATACAAATTGCCTCCTCTTTCAGTAACAAATAAATGTTGATCATCCAAAAAAGCCATACCCCAAGGGTGCGATAATGTGGCTCCGATTTGCTGAATAAGGGGTGCTGCTGTAGTGGGTGTGGTTATACTGGCCAGGAATATCCAAATAATTGCTATGAGGGGTGCGATAAAAGATTTGGCGACGTCGTGGGTCACAAAAATTATTGCGGTAAAGGAAAACATGGCCTGATTTATCATGACGGTCATAGCCTATGGTAGATGCTGGGTGATAGATCGTGTTTTATGATTTCTGGGAGCGATTATGACGCGTTTGTGCTCCATGTGACAAGAGGCAACCTTTTTCTGTGGCAACGCGACGCACAAGATATTTTCCTCTGTCGTAAATGTTAAACGTGGGTTAGCATCAACCGTTTGTATTTTATGAAAAGGCTTAATCAAGCGGTTGATGACAACAATTGACTTCACACATTTTGCATCTGTGATCCGCGCCGAGATGGGTCAGCTAAAGGTGCTGAGCGAAACTGCAAAAGAGAGCCGAGCTCCTGTTGGGCTAGATCAGCAATCGGTTGGCCGATTATCGCGCATGGATGCCATACAGCAGCAATCAATGGAGCTCGCCACTGAGGATCGGCGCCAGCAGCGGTTAACGTCGCTTGCTGCGGCACTGCTGCGAATTAAGGCTGGTGATTACGGGTATTGCCTGAAATGTGATGATGAAATATCTGCTGGCCGACTTGCAGCTGATCCAGCTGTATTCTTATGCATCGGATGTGCCTCATGGCTTTAATCTATAATGGGCGGTGTTGATGGTTTGTTTATGGGAGTTTCAATTAGATAGTAGGTTTAAACCATAAACTTTTAAAGTAGAGATGAAACCCTTTGGGGAGAGAGTTTGAAATGACAGATCAGGCGAATTTGGCAAAAGAGGTGGGGGCGCAGCCGACGACGAAACTTCCGTCGTCCGCTCGTGCGGTCGTGATTGGTGGCGGTGCTGTTGGCTGTTCAGTTCTGTATCATTTGGCTGAAATGGGCTGGACTGATTGTGTTTTGTTGGAGAAGAGCGAACTAACGTCAGGTTCAACATGGCATGCAGCAGGGAATTGCCCGAATTTTGTTGGCTCATGGACGATGATGAAAATCCAGTCCTATTCTACCCAACTTTATCGCAAGCTCGGTGATCTGGTGGGTTACCCCATGAATTATCATGTCACTGGTGCCATCCGTTTGGCGCACAGTCGCCAGCGCATGGAAGAATTCCGGCATGTTCAAGCAATGGGTCGACATATGGGCATAGAATTTGAGGAAATGTCGAATAGTGACATGCAGGCGATGTATCCCTTTCTTGAGACACATGATCTTTATGGTGGCCAGTGGGATCCCCTGGACGGTGATATTGATCCGGCACAATTGACCCAAGCATTAGCCAAAGGTGCGCGCGATATGGGTGCGAAGATTGTTCGTTTTTGTCCTGTTACGGGCGTTGAACATGTTGACGGTGAATGGAAAATCGCCACACCAAATGGGGAAATTCGTGCTGAATATGTGATTAATGCAGCTGGGTACCGCGCTGGTGAACTTGGTGTGATGTTTGGCCGTGATGTGCCATGCGTATCATTGGCGCATCAGTATTTAATTACCGAACCTATTCCTGAATTGACAGCGCGTGATAAAAAGCTGCCCTTGATACGGGACCCGGACAGCTCCTATTATCTGCGGCAGGAAAAAGACGGTCTACTGCTTGGCCCCTATGAAAAGA
This sequence comes from SAR116 cluster bacterium AG-447-A06, assembly GCA_003212345.1. Classification (GTDB taxonomy): domain Bacteria; phylum Pseudomonadota; class Alphaproteobacteria; order Puniceispirillales; family Puniceispirillaceae; genus UBA3439. Next base: position 71,259 of record QCPZ01000002.1, on the reverse strand, counting down.
ACTGCCGAGCACATTGGCTGGAGGCTGATGATCCAATGCCAGATGACTTTTCCTTTCAGCTCTATAACGATGATCTTGATCGTTTGGAGTGGTATATTGAAGATGCCTGTGCGCGAGTGCCACTTCTTGGTACTGCGGGCATTAAAAGGGTGGTAAATGGGCCCATACCATATACACCGGATGGTCTCCCGTTAATTGGGCCAATGCCGGGTGTGCCAAACGCGTTTGAGGCGTGTGTCTTTACCTTTGGTATTGTACAGGCGGGCGGGGCTGGCAAGCTGCTTGCTGAGATGATTGTTGAGGGCGAAACCGAGAGTGATAGCTGGGCGGTTGACCCGCGCAGATTTACTGATCATGTCGATGTTCGCTACACGGCGGCCAAAGCTATTGAAACCTATAGCCATGAATACGCTATGCATTTTCCGCAGATCCAATGGCCAGCAGGGCGTAAGGCTAAATACTCGCCGCTTTACGATCGCCTTGCAGAAGCTGGAGCCGAATTCGGCAGCTATGGTGGCTGGGAACGAGCTGACTGGTTCCCATCAAATGACGATGACCGCCTGGCTGCTAATAGCTATGATCGCCAGCATTGGTTTGATACGGTTGGGGATGAGTGCCGTCATGTTGCAGCCCATGCTGGCATTATAGAGTTGACTGGATTCTCTCGGTTTCATGTCACTGGGGTGGGTGCAGATGACTGGTTGAAGACGCAAATCACTGGTAATTTGCCACTCTTTGGCCGCATTGGTCTCGTTTATTTTGCCTCACCAAAAGGCAAGGTTTTGAGCGAAATGACTGTGACACGCTTTGCTGAAAATGACTTCTTGTTGATGACTGGTGCAGGTGCATATTGGCATGATCGTGATTTACTGAATGCCAGTCTGCCAAAAAACAAAAGTATTAATATCGCTGATGTAACGCGAGACCTTGCCACCTTGCTGGTGACTGGACCAAAAGCGCCCGCCATTCTGGCGGCGGTAATGGGCCAAACAACATCGACTGAAGATTTTCCATGGCTAAGCCATCAGAAAGTCAGAATTGCTGGCTTTGAGGTGACCGCAATCCGTGTGTCATATGCCGGTGAAGCTGGATTTGAGCTACATTGCAAAATGAGTGATGTTGTTTCGGTTTATGACTCTGTTTTGGCAGCTGGTGAGGCGCATCAGCTACGACCCTTTGGCATGCTGGCACTTGACTCGATGCGGTTAGAAAAAGGCTATCGATCGTGGAAAACTGATTTGACATCTGACTATACGATGCTGGAGTCTGGGCTTGGCCGTTGGGTCAATTTCAACAAGGAAGATTTTGTCGGGCGGGCTGCGCTCAAAAGCGAAAGTCAGACAGGCAGCGGCCGTGAATTTGTAACCCTCGTGGTGGATGATCCTGAGGATGATGGTCCATTTGGCGAGGCAGTTTATTTAAGTAGTGTTTTAATTGATGGTGCCGATGCGGGGCTGGTTGTCTCAAGCGGCTATGGGCACCGAGTAGGAGCATCAATTGCGATGGCGGTTGTCGATCGCAAGGCCGTAAAAAGTGGGTCAGACATATCGGTGAATGTGCTGGGCCGTCCACGCCGAGCCACGCTGGTTGAGGAGCATGTACTTTACGATCCTAAAAATATCAAGATGAAGGGGTAATAGAATGCAAATCCCATCAGGAGCGCGTGCGGTAATTATTGGTGGCGGTGTCGTTGGTTGCTCAATTGCATATCATCTTGGCAAGTTGGGCTGGCGTGATGTTGTACTGCTGGAACGCAAGCAATTAACCTGTGGCACCACATGGCATGCGGCAGGTCTGATTGCCCAACTTCGGGCAACACAAAACATGACGCGACTTGCCAAATATTCACAGGAACTTTATTTCGGCCTTGAGGCTGAAACAGGAGTTGCCACAGGGTTTAAGCGCAATGGATCAATCACGGTTGCGCTTACTGATGAACGCATGGAGGAACTGCGGCGATCTGCTGCGATGGCGCGTGCGTTCGGTGTTGAAATTGACGAGATTAGCCCCGGCGATATTGCAAGCCGATATCCAGGATTGATGACTGATGATGCCGTCGGCGGTGTGTGGCTACCAAAAGACGGGCAGGCAGATCCCGTGAACATCACTCAAGCTTTGGCAAAAGGGGCACGTAATTTTGGCGCCTCAATACTTCAAGGTGTTAAGGTAACGGGGGTCAATCAGGCTAATGGCCGGGTTACCGGTGTTGAGACGGATCGTGGGCCTATCAATGCTGATTATGTGGTGAATGCTGGCGGCATGTGGGGTCGTGAAATTGGTGCCATGGCAGGTGTGGCGGTCCCGCTTCATGCATGCGAGCATTTTTACATTGTGACCGAGGCAATGACCGGTTTATCGCCAAATCTACCGGTGTTAAGAGTGCCTGATGAATGCGCCTATTACAAAGAAGACGCTGGTAAAATTTTGCTTGGGGCGTTTGAACCAAACTCAAAGCCGTGGGGTATGGGGGGTATTCCCGAAGATTTTGAATTTGACTCGCTCCCCGAAGATTTTGATCATTTTGAACCAATTCTAGAAAAGGCTGTTGAACGGTTCCCAATGCTCGCCTCAGCTGGTATCCAGACTTTTTTTAATGGCCCGGAGAGTTTTACCCCCGATGATCGGTATGTCCTTGGCGAGGCGCCAGAACTGGGCAATTTCTTTGTTGCAGCCGGGTTTAATTCTGTGGGTATTCAATCGGCCGGTGGTGCGGGAATGGTGCTTGCTGATTGGATGGATCGAGGCGAGGCACCAATTGATTTATGGGATGTTGATATTCGAAGAATGCAGCCATTTCAAGCAAATCGTAGCTACTTACAAAGTCGCGTCTCAGAAACGCTTGGCCTGCTATATGCCGATCATTTTCCTTACCGCCAATTCGCCTCAGCGCGTGGTGTTCGGCGTTCACCAATCCACAGCTACCTCAAAACAGAAGGTGCATGTTTTGGCGAAATCTCTGGCTGGGAAAGGGCCAATTGGTTCCTGCCAAAAGCTGCAAAGGATGCTGGCAAAAAAGCTGAATACGACTATAGTTGGCGTCGTCAGAATTGGTTTGAATATAGTGCAGCAGAACATATGGCCGTACGGCGGAAGGTGGGGATGTTTGACATGTCCAGCTTTGGCAAAATCAAATTGATTGGGCGTGATGCGGAGGCGGTGCTTCAGCGTATTGCGGCCAATGATGTTGCTGTGCCAGTTGGCAAGATTGTCTATACGCAGTTTCTTAATTCCGAGGGTCATATCGAGGCTGATGTCACGATTACAAGGCTCAGCGCAGATGAATTTTTGATCGTAACTCCAGCTGCAACTATTCGACGTGACCTGCATTGGATCAACGGTCACATTCCTGATTCATCTCATGCTATTGCGGTTGATATTACCGTGTCTGAATCTGTCTTTGTGGTGATGGGACCAGACGCGCGTTCATTCCTGAAGCCATTAATTCCACAAAGCCTAGAAAATAAGGATTTTCCCTTTGGGACAATGCAGCCTATCGAGATTGGCCATGCCATCGCGAGGGCACACCGTGTCAGTTATGTTGGTGAATTGGGGTGGGAGATTTATGTATCAGCTGATATGTCGGCCCATGTGTTTGAAACAATTGCCGCTCGCCGCAAAGACCACCCGCTTGCCATGTGCGGCCTCCATGCACTTGATAGCTGTCGCATTGAAAAGGGGTTCCGCCATTTTGGTCATGATATCTCAAATGAAGATCATGTATTGGAAGCCGGTTTGGGGTTTGCCGTAAAAGAAAATAAACAGCCCGGCAAGTTTGGCCCGATGATTGGCGCTGATGCGGTAAAGGCAAAGCGTAATGATGGCCTTTCGCAACGCCTAATGCAGTTCCGCTTGGAGGATCCGGATCCGCTGTTGTATCACAATGAAGCAATTTACCGTGATGGTGTGGTCATTGGCTATCTAACCAGCGGTAATTATGGTCACCATCTTGGCGGAGCCATTGGCCTTGGTTATGTCAAGTGCAGCGCTGTTGGCGAAACTGCTGAGGCTCAATTAAACTCCCATTACCAGATTGATGTTGCGGGTAAGTTGTTCGACGCAGATGCAAGTTTGCGCCCGTTTTACGATCCCAAAGCACTGCAGGTAAAACTTTGATCATGAATATCGGTTGGGGAGACAAGGCGGATGATCTATGACAAAAATATCCCAAATGCATCACGACGTAGCGGTGGCCGTGAAGCAAGGCGCTCCTTACGCGCTGCCCCACTGGCAAGGGATCTGAGGCCGGTCCGCGCAGGGCTTGAGGGTGGGCAATTTAAACCGTTGGATGCAGAATCGGTAAAATCTATTGATGTAACGGTCTATCAGATTCTGGAAGAAATAGGCTTAAGTCAGGCGCCGGAATCAGGGATAAAATACATGACTGATGCTGGTGCGGTTCTGGGGGATGATGGCCGGGTCCGGTTTCCCCGCGCATTGGTCGAAGATACGCTCTCAAAATGTGCCCGAAATATCAACCTGTATGGGCAAAATTCAAAACATGATTTATCGCTATCAGGATCCCGCGTGCATTACGGAACGGCCGGTGCGGCGGTTCACGTCGTGGATGTTGAAAAAAATGAATATCGCGAGTCTTATCTTGCTGATATTTACGATGCTGCCCGCATTGTTGACCAAATGGATAACATCCATTTTTTCCAGCGTCCAATGGTTGCTCGAGACATCCTCAACCCCGCAGACCTTGATTTCAATACGGTTTATGCATCGATCAAAGGCACTACCAAACATGTTGGGTGCAGTTTTACTGAAGCTGAGTATATGGCTCCTGTTTTTGATATGCTGCACCAAGTTGCTGGCAGTGAAGAAAAGTGGCGAGCTCGTCCATTTGTATCCAATAGTAATTGCTTTGTCGTGCCTCCCCTAAGATTTGCAACCGAGTCCTGCCTTGTTATGGAAGAAGCGGTTCGTAATGGCATGCCGGTTTTATTACTATCGGCTGGTCAAGCTGGCGCGACTGCCCCGGCTAGTATTGCCGGCGCTGTTGCACAAGCTCTATCGGAAGTTATTGCAGGTCTGATTTATGTTAATGCAATGCAAGCCGGTCATCCTTGCATTTGTGGAACATGGCCATTTGTATCGGATTTACGAACAGGGGCCATGTCAGGCGGGTCCGGCGAGCAGGGCCTGCTAACCGCTGCCTGCGCACAGATGCTGCAATTTTATGATTTACCTGGCGGTGCTGCGGCCGGCATGGCGGATTCTAAAATGCCTGATGCACAATCAGGTTATGAGAAGGGCTCCACGTTAGTAATGGCAGGCCTGTCGGGGCTGAATATGGTTTATGAAGCAGCTGGTATGCATGCCTCACTTTTAGGATTTTGTTTGGATAGTCTGATTATTGATAATGATATGCTTGGTCAGTGTTTGCGATGTGTGCGGGGGATTGAAGTAAATGAGTCGACGCTTGGTGTGCAGGTTATGAAGGATGTGTGTATGGGTGGGCCTGGCCATTATCTTGGACATGACCAAACAATCACTTTAATGCAAACCGAATACATTTATCCTGAGATTTCTGATCGATCTAGCCCGAAGGAATGGGAAGAACTGGGTAAACCTAATCTTTTAGATAATGCGCGAAAACGCAAAGAAGAGATTTTGCAAAATTATCATCCAAACCATATTTCAAAGGAGCTTGACGCGGAATTGCGAAGTCAGTTTAAAATTTCACTATAGATTACATGCTACTAACTAGTTGCGCACCGGTGCGCCATCATCCAGCATAGTGGATATGCGTTGATATGTGGCAGATGTCTTGGCAAGCTTTATAAAGGCCTCGCGCTCCCGTTCATATAGCATATTTTCAGTAGCCTCACCGTTCTGTCCGGTTGCGTCTATCATCACGCCGGCTATGGTCATCGCGACTGTTTTGTCATGAGGCATAAAGTCACCGCGCTCGACACCCGCTTCCATAAAGTCAGACATTTTTTCAAGTAAACCATGATTAGCAAATCTTAAGCTTGGTTTTCCTGGTGCCGAGTAGTTGTCTTGCATTTCTCCGACTAATGTTATTGCGCGTGTGAGAAGGCGGTCGCGGTTCATGACTGTTTCATCGCGGCCCTCAAGAAAATATTGCAGTTTTGCTGAAAGTTCGGGAGATGAGCCTGTGGCCGCATAACCCAGATTCATCCAAGTGTTCCAGGCTGCATCTTCCCAGGATTTTTTGGCATTAAACCATCTGAGGTATGTTTCCTTTATGCCACCACCACCCGGAACAACACCAACCGCTGACTCTACGAGTCCCATAACTGAATTGGTATGGGCGACTAATCTATCGCAATGTGCAAGCACTTCAAAACCGCCACCTGCAGCGAGGCCAGACGGTGCTCCAATTACAGGAACCGGGGTATATTTGAGTTTGCAAACCGCCTCTTGAAACCGTCTTAGGAAGGCATCAATGCCATTCCAGTCTTCTTTTTCGATGTAATTCCGAAATGCATTAAGGTCCACCCCAGCAGAAAAATGTTGGGCGTCGTTGTGGATAATGATGCCGCTCCCATGGTCTTCAGCTGCTGCTGAAACAATTTCCATTGAGGCGTCTGTAAGTGCATTTGCTTTTGAGTGAAATTCCACCAGCCTCAGGTCATTTACGCCTTCAGCAAAGCCATTCAGGACAAAAAGACTAGCAGCTTCATTTTCCAAAATTGGGGTCATAGTCCGACGTTTCATTTGGAACCGGATTACACCGGGAGGCAAGCTAAAAGGCTTATATTTTTTATCGGCGTGCCGGACCGTCAAGGCACTTCCATCTACTTTATAAAAGGGTTGATCATGCTGAAGAGCATCTGGAGTTTTCACCCCAGCTTCTTTCAGCAATTCCTTCATTTTGCTGTGGCCGATGGCATCTATTAACTCAAAGGGGCCCCGCTGCCAATTAAACCCAAGCTTCATGGCGTCATCGATGTCTTGGGGAGTTTCAGTTACAGTAGGCAAGAGACTTGCCGCGTAAGACAAGACCCGCCCAAGCACCCGACGACAAAATTTTGCGTGGTTTGAATTACCTTCAATAATTTTGGTGAGTGGCTCTTTATTTTGAGCCAATGCAGCTGCTGCTTTAATTGCTAATTCTGGCAATTCCTTTTTTGCAGCTGCGTAAGGTGGAAGGTTTCCCCCTTTGTGTCCAACAAGCTGAAGTGTATGTGAAAGGCCGTCTGGGCCTGTTTTGTAAAAACCGCCCCTTCCTTTGTTTCCTGTAAAGCCATTTTTAATCATTGAGGTAATAGTTTTATTTTCTTTTCCAACAACGTGGAAGGCGTCACCAGCGGGTAGAATATTATTTAGTGACTTTACAACATCCACCATCAAATCTATGCCAATCAGATCGTATAAACCAAACACACCAGTCTTTGGAATGCCCATTGGTCGACCCATCAAGGCGTCAGCATCTTCGACTGAAAGTCCGCAGCTAATGGCCTCGTCGATACCCACTTGCAAAGCAAATACGCCAACGCGATTGCCCAAGAACCCGGGCGTATCTGCACAGCGCACAACACCCTTACCAAGAGAACGATCATTGAAATCTGCTAATTTGCTTATGACCCGACTGCTTGTATCTTTACCGCGAACTAATTCCAAAAGGCGCATATAACGCACTGGGTTAAAATAATGCGTGATTGCAAACCTCTCCCTGAATGATGTTGGCATATCTTCAACTAGCAGTTTAATTGGAATGGTTGAGGTATTGGAACTAACGATACAATCTGCACTTATTACGTTATCGAGACGTTTATACAGAGCTTTTTTTACATCGAGGCGCTCTACAACAGCCTCAATGATCCAATCACATTCAGAAAGTTTGTTAAAATCGGTATCGATTGTGCCGGTAGTAATTCGTTCTACATTACGTTTATGCATCAATTGAGGCGGGTCCGAAGCCAACAACCTATCGAGGGCTGCTGCTGCCGGCGTTTTAGTATTTTGGTCCTTTGATCCGAGGTCAAGAAGCAAAACATCACAGCCCGCATTGGCAATTTGCGCTGCGATGCCACTTCCCATTGTGCCAGCCCCAATAACGGCAATATTATTAAAAACAGTATTAGTCATTCTTCTAACTCTTATCGGTTTCATTCAGGAAATTGCGTAACGCTGTATTAACCTCATTGGGGAATTCTGCTGGCAGCATATGTCCAGCGGACTCTATTACAGTAACTTGCCCTCGAATTAGAGTGTTAGCCATTTGCTGCCCAAATTTTAAGGGAGTCATCTTGTCTTTTTCAGCAAGAATGCAAAGCGCTGGTTGCTGAATTTTTGATGCCGAATCTTCACCATTTTTATATTTGTTACAGGCAATTAGATCATTTTTTAACGCATTTTGGTTGTTAGCCGCCATCAATTGATTGCCAAATCCCAAAAATGAGTGGCCCGGCTGCGTGTTATCATGCATGTGGCCCATTGGGCCATGCCCCCAGCTTATCATGGCTTGTATAGCTTTGCTGAGAGCTTTATCGGATAATGACAGTAAGTGGTCATTTACCGGGATGGCTAGAGCACCGGCAATGAGCCCAACCCGCGCAACGCGGTCAGGATAGCGGGCAGCTGCATCAATTGTGACAAGACAACCTTGCGAATGTCCAACAAGACAAGCGGCGTTGACGTCCAGACTGTCAAGAAGTGCAATTATCCAATCGGCCATAGCTTCGATTGAGTCCAGGGGCGTGCCACCTGATAAACCGTGCCCTGGAAAATCAGGAGCTAAAACCTGATAGCCGCGGTAGGCAAAATAACGACTTTGCAAAATCCAAGTTAAATGGCTTTGTCCACTACCATGGATAAATACCAATACTTCACCATCATTATTAAAAGTGCGTCCACCGGTGGCAATATGAACATTAGTGTCGAAAAGCTGGTGCTTCATCGTTTGGACTTCCTCGCTGACGGGGCAATCATTCTTTCAATTTGAGTTTTTTGGCTGCGGCCAGGAATCCAAGCTCAAAATCAGCTTTAATATCTGTAAAATCTTCGAGCCCCACTGAAATTCTGATCATATCATCAGACAGCCCGCCTTCAACCATTGCCTCGGCTGAAATGTGAGAATGTGTTGTGCTTGCGGGATGGATCACTAATGTTTTTGCATCCCCGACATTGGCAAGGTGGGATGCAAGTTCCACCGACTCGATGAAGGCGCGGCCAGCATCACGCCCACCCTTAAGTCCGAAAACAATAATTGACCCGGCACCGCGCGGCATCATTCGTTTTGCCAATTCATGTCCAGGATGATCAGGCAGACTTGGATGGCGAACCCATGCCACCGCATCATGGCCAACAAGAAATTCTAACATCTTTGCTGTATTATCCATATGGCATTGCATGCGAAGGGACAATGTCTCCATACCCTGTAAAATATGAAATGCATTTGTTGGTGATAATGATGGCCCAAAATTATACATGCCTTCTGCACGGAATTTTGCGGTAAAGGCGGCGGGCCCGAATTCTTCATAGAAATTGATGCCATCCATCGCATAATGCGGCCCAGCGATATTGGAGAATTTATCATTCTGCCCCCAATCAAAATTTCCGCCATCAACTACAACGCCGCCAATCGCGACGCCGTGCCCGCCAATCCATTTTGTTAGGGAGTGAATGATCAAATTAGCACCAAGCTCCAGAGGTTTTAGCAGCCATGGTGTATTAAATGTGCAATCAAGCATCAATGGAATGCCAGCAGAAGCGGCTATTTTGGCAATAGCTTCTACATCCATAATATCTAGCCCTGGATTACCAATAACCTCGCCAAAAATAACTTTAGTATTTGGCTGGATTGCATTTTCTATACCGGCTAAATCGTTTGGGTCGATGAAACTAGTGGTAATGCCAAAGCGGGGAAGCGTGTTCTCCAACAAATTAATGTTGGCTCCATACATCCGAGATGATGCAACAATATGATCTCCTTGAGAACATAACACCAATAATGCGGTTGCTAACGCAGCCATACCAGAGGCTGTAGCTGTGGCCGCAACAGCACCTTCCAAAGCAGCAATTCGCTGTTCTAAAACAGCGATTGTTGGGTTTGAAATCCGAGTGTAAAGGTGGCCACCAAGTTCCTGATTATAGAGTGCTGCGGCATGTTCGGTATCTTTGAACACATAGGATGTAGTTTGATGGATCGGAACTGCACGCGAACCGTGGCGTTCGTCCGGCACATGGCCAGCATGCAGGCTCAGAGTGTCAAATTTGTAGTCACCGCTCATTGAAAGCTACCCTTCACTGGTGATTTAGTTGGTTCTTTCTGCCTTCTTCGTTAACCCAAGTCAATAATCGCGGCGTCGGATTATGTACAAATCGCAACTCCGTTTGTTGGTGTGGGGAATGTGCATGGCGGCACTCATTAATTTGGGGATTGAATTACCCGTCGCGTTTGAAATTAATTATTATGAAAATAATCGATGCCAGCCACCTGTTCAATTCGCATTTCACCGCGAGCAACCAAGTGGTTTAGATGGGCACGGGCTTCGCAACTTGCGAAGTATAACTCATGGTCAGTCAGATCGAATGCAAATAATACTCTCATCGCGTCAGCGGTTGATAAAGGTCCGGCGTTGCTCGCTGCATCTCGCAGTAGCTGAAGCCTTGAATTGTGATGTTCAATTAATTCAGCGGCGCGGATACCGCCCCCGAAATAGGGCCAATCATGGCCGGGAATGATAAGCCATTCATTGTCAAGACTGAGCATCTGGCTGAGGTATTCGTAGTAGTGTCCTAGCATATCCAATTCAATAGAGCGCAGGCTGACCGAAATATTGGGCGAGATGCGTGGCAATAGAAAATCAACACAGATATGTAATTTGCGATCGAAATCAGACAGGCTCATATGGCCCGGTGAGTGGCCAGTATCAAAACGTGTTAGCCAGGAACCAGACTTTGTTTCAAATTGTTGACTGGCTTCGATGATTTTCACATCGGGCAAATCGCCAGCTAATTTGCGATAATAATTGCCCTCTTGCCGGACGCGGTTTACCACCTCATCACTCAACCCAAACCGGGCATAGGTTTTGGCTAACAATCCGCCAGCATATTCGTCTGATTGGGCAAGACCCCAACTTGCCTGCTCATGTTCGACCGCTCCCATATAAACTGGTGCACTGGTTATTTTTGCGAGGTTGCCCGCATAACCAACGTGGTCGGCGTGATAATGAGATACGATAATGCCGCAAATAGGCCGTCCCGCCAGAGGCCCTTTGAGCATCATCGCCCACTGGTTTGCAATTGCTTCACTATTGATGCCACAATCCAAAAGCAACCAGCCGTCTTTTGTGTCAAATGCATATAAATTAATGTGGTTTAAGCGGAATGGCAGAGTAAAACGCATCCAATACAAATCATCAGCAAGCGCCACCAAACTTCCGGCTTCGGGCGGGTTTATTGACAATGGACTCATGTCAGATCCGTTTTTGTTGGGCATTTGTATAATCTCTCTCAGAAAGGATGGAGCGGTCTTCTTTTTTAGATGGGAGGGCTATCTTTTAATTAAATTATCTGGCCGCCTCGCTATTCGCAAAATCAAGCTGTCGCCAAGCTTCATAAATCACGATCGATACAGCATTAGCAAGGTTTAGTGATCGGTTTCCTGCTACCATTGGCAAGCGTAATTTGTTTTGTTCGTCAATTTTACGGTGTACGGCTGGCGGTAAGCCTGATGTTTCTGACCCAAATAATAGAGCATCGCCAGGTTGGAATTTTATGTCAAAAACCGAACTCTGACCCCTTGTGGTTAAGGCAAATAGCCGTGGCTGATTAAGCCAGCTAAGGCATGACGCCAAATCTTCATGAATTTGAACTTCACTCAGTGCATGATAGTCTAGCCCAGCACGTCGGCAAGATTTCTGATCCAGTTTGAAGCCAAGCGGCTTAATCAAATGCAGCCGATTGCCGCTGTTTGCAGAAAGTCGGATAATATTGCCGGTGTTCGGCGGAATTTGTGGGGCAAATAAAATAATTTCAAACATGGGCTATAGATGCCTTTGTTGCCTTGTGTGAAAGGTAGCAATGAGAGAATACAAAAGAAAAGTAAAATTAAAGTTTTAATAGTATGGGTGGCGACCTGTAAAATACAGAAGTTCTTGCCTGTCAATATTTGGGAAGAAAATCAGAATGCGAGTGTTTACGTTTTGCGCCCAATGCCAAAATTTAAGAAACTCTGTCTGGTGAGAGCTAGAAATGAAAACCTAATATTAGCGAGCCTTGTCACAAAATAGTATTTGGTGCGATGTTAGGAGCCTATAGAATTTGACTGCTGATTGCAGAGGGCCGAGCATGGACATCCAGCAAAATGACCGCTTAAAATTTGATTTGCCAACGGTGTTGTTTGGCGCATCGCCTATTGGACGCTCGGTGCTTAAGGTTACGCAAAAATTTGAGAGTTGGCCAGTGCTCGCAGCAGATGGAGGAGTGAACGCCGCCATAAATGCTGGCCTGGTGCCACAAATAGTAATAGGCGATATGGACTCTGTGACGGATTTGGATCAGCTGCCAGTTTCGGTTCGGCAAATCAGACTCTCTGGTCAAGATGATACAGACTTTGAAAAGTGCCTTCGGTTGATAAACGCCCCGCTTATTGTTGGTATTGGATTTCTGGATGGGCGACTAGATCATTCGCTTGCTACATTCGATGCGATGGCGCGTTTGGAGCATGATCGGCCAGTTTTGCTGGCCGGTTCCCACGATATTGTTCTGCGGCTTCGAGGTAACATAAAGCTTTTGCTCGATCAGGGAAGCCGGATTTCAATTTGGCCACTTGGATGTCAGCATTTTATCCGGTCTGAGGGTTTGGATTGGCCATTAGATGATCTAACTATGCAGATGGGCCATCGCACTGGCACATCGAACCGCACAAATGCCAAAACAATATCAATTATTGCCGGCAAGGGGGATGGCTATGTGGTGATTGTTCCATTAGCGGCGTTTGATAAAGTTCTGAATGCGGTTCTTTAAGTGCTCCACTTTACTTCCGCGTTACACTGGTTCTATAATTCAAAACGTCGATGCTATCTTTTTGAGGTCAGTAATGCTCGAAGCTAATAATTCACATGCGGCAAAAGTCCGCTTTCCAGTTTTAACCGAAGCACTTATTGCTGGTCCGCTATCATCAAGCTCTATGTGGACTCCAACTGTAAAGGCGTTCCTCGTAGTCATTGGCAGCCTCTTATTGGCGACGTCAGCGCAATTCAAAATTCCCTTGTATCCGGTCCCTGTCACTGGACAAACGTTAGTAGTATTGTTGATAGGTATGGTCTATGGACCTCGGCTTGGCGGAGTGACAATAGCTGCTTATTTGCTGCAGGGGGTTATTGGTTTACCGGTATTCGCTGGTGGGGCGTTTGGCATTTTGACTTTGCTGGGCCCAACCGGTGGTTATTTGGGGGGATTTCTTGTAGCAGCTGTTGTCATGGGTGTTCTTGCGGAGCGTGGTATGGGCCGCGACATTATGAGCACGATTATTGCGATGATGATTGGAAACGCTGTTATTTATGTTGTCGGGGCAAGCTGGCTCGCGACTTTCATTGGCGCTGAAAAGGCATTGACGGCTGGTGTGCTTCCGTTTCTTTATGGTGATATTCTTAAGCTTGCGGTTGCAGCAGGTTTGATGCCGGTAGCTTGGTGCCTTGTCAAAAAGCTTCAAAAATAGTGCCGGTTGTCCATGCCACACAAGTGCTGACCTATAACCGTTCGTGTGGCACATCTTAAACTGGACCATTTTTGCTATGACAGCTTAACTATATCATTGTCGTTATCCGATTGTAAGTAAGGTCTCGGTGAGCTGCTGTGAATTTCATGGTCTTCCATCACATCCGCAATATCAAGAACTTCTGCCTCACCGGAGGCGTCAATAATGTCAAGTAAACGTTCTTCAGGTGATTCGCCCTCACGATGCAAAATCGTAACCGCAATAACAGTAGCAATACTGCTTGTTAGGATGGCATCCTCACTAGCTGTAGGTCTTACAAAAGGAATAATACGGCAATCCTGCCGTGGGTCATGATCGGGCATTCGCATGACAAATCTCCGTCAGGGAAGGGATGTTTTGGGATTGCATCAAGGTAAAGCTTAGGTTTGGGCGTTGATTACGCCCTAAATTGACAATTGGTTGTGACATTGCTCTCTTCATACAATTATTAGTGTGTCTCTATTTTTCTCGCGAGGAAAGCGAAAAAAGCAAAAAAGTTATATTAGCGCAATATTTTCTATGTTGAATAAGGTCTCCTATTTTACGGAGTGGTTTACAATTTTCGTTCGCCTTTGGAATAAAAAAATACCAGGACAATAATGATACAAAAGTTTGCTCTCATTTCACTCGATGTAAGGGCTTTATCTTAAAAAATAATCAGGGCTTGGTTGCTTTTAAATAAATCGAAAAAGAGTAAAATTGAAAATCACGAGAGGTACTATGCAGCCGATTTAAATTTATGAGTAAGGCTTTTGTTGTTGGTGTTTTGTTTCTTTAACCGGTCGTGTCCTCTATTTCTCTTCATCAATTATGTTTCTCGCGGCGCGCATGCACTCAAGGGCCTGCGGTACTCCGCAGTAAATGCCAATCACGTGGATGATTGCGCGGAGTTCCTCGCGAGTGACACCATTTTTGATAGCACCCCGACAATGTAGTTCCCATTCTGTCATTTTGCCAAGCGCACCAATCATACTCAAATTCATCATCGACCTGGTTTTTGCGTCAATCGCCTCGTCTCCCCAGCCAAAGCCCCAGCACCATGCTGTCATGGCTTCTTGAAATGGACGGGAAAAATCATCTGCGCCATCAAGTGATTTTTGAACATAGTCTGCACCCAGAGTTGCTTTGCGCTTTTCAAGGCCAGTTTCAAACAATTCTTTATCCATTGGATTTCCATTCTCTATCGTTTAACAGTGCCAAATGACTGATCTTTAAATTCAAGGTTTATTGTATCAAAAGTTGCAATATTTCAAGTCTGCGGACGGATGGGTGGTCAGTCAATAGTCATCTGGTCCAAAAACATGGTTTGGAATTTACGAGAGTTTACCGAATGATCCCATCGACAAGTTTTAAAAACTGCCAATAAAGTTTTTGGGTTTTGACTGTTTTAATCGCTTGATTTTTTACATTTTTTATCAGTGGTAACAAGCCTGAACAAGGTTGATATCACTGTTAGAGGAGGCAAATATTTTTTGCTGTCGATTTTGGTAGTAGATCCTTTAAATCTGTGATTAGTAATTTTTGACAAAGGTGTCAGTGAATTATTTGATGATTATTACACTGTAAATGGATAGTGTAGCGACCTCGCGCCTCAGATCAATATAGCTTACAATACAAAAAGTAATTATGATCAGATGCTTTAGACACAAAATACAGGGTTGAATTAATGAATATATTAAAAAGCTTCAAGGATGAAGTATTTGTCCCTATTCATCCGGCTGGTTGGCCTTTTATTTTCTTGTTTATTTTGGTGTCCGCCGCGATAAGCTATTTCTGGATAGTATTTGTTCTCCCTGGCATCATTTTGTCCCTTTGGTGCGTTTATTTTTTTCGTAACCCAAAACGCACAACGCCAATCTCTGATTATTTGGTAGTTTCGCCGGCTGATGGCCGCATTCTCTCAACGGGTGTTGCACCGGTGCCTGAGGATCTTGATTTGCCTACTGGTGAATGGAGACGAATTTCAATTTTCATGAATGTTTTTGACGTCCACGTAAACCGATCCCCAGTTGCGGGGAAAGTAGTTGCCACTGCGTATCATAAGGGGACGTTTTTTAATGCGAGCCTTGATAAAGCTTCTGAACAAAATGAACGGCAGAATATGGTTGTTGAAATGGCATCTGGCCAGAAAGTTGGTGTTGTCCAAATTGCTGGGCTTGTTGCTCGTCGAATTTTGTTAGAATCAGCAGTTGGTGATCATCTAAATGTTGGTCAACAATATGGCATCATCCGGTTTGGTAGCCGTGTTGATGTTTGGTTACCCGCGACGACACCTGTAAATGTTTTGGTTGGTCAGACTGCTATTGCTGGTGAGAGCATCCTTGCTGATTTGTCGGGCAAAATGGAAGAAATTACAGATGGAATTTGCCGTTAATGATTGAGCGCCCACGTAAGAAACGCAACTTTCGGTCGGTATCGATATATTGGTTGTTACCAAACATTTTAACTATTTCGGGGTTCGTCTCTGGTCTAACAGCTTTGCGTTTTGCGATGGATGAACGATGGGCTGGGGTGATTGTGCTCATTAGTGTTGCGGCGGTATTTGATGCCCTTGATGGTCGCACAGCGCGAAGGCTTCAAACCTCTAGTGCTTTTGGAGCGGCCTTGGACAGTCTGTCTGATATGGTGGTTTTTGGGGTGGTGCCCGCGCTATGCCTTTATATCTGGGCGTTGCAGGGTGCTGGGACAATTACCTGGTGGGCAACGTTGTTTTATGCGGTTTCAATTGCCCTAAGACTTGCCCGCTTTGACTCTGAGCTTACTGATCCACCAGAATATGCGAAGAATTATTTTACTGGCATCCCTGCGCCAGCATCCGGATTTCTTGTGCTCTTGCCTATCGTGATTGATTTGCAATTTAATCTCGAGATTGTGCAGGAGGCAAGATGGGTATCGGCGTGGTTAGTACTGGTTGGTGCAGGGGCAGTCAGTTCTCTACCTACATTTGCTGGCAAACGAATGAAATTACCGGTGTCGTCAGTGTTACCGGTTCTGGCAACTATTGGCCTGTTGGGAGCAGCGGTCGTCACCGAGCCATGGCTCACTTACATGGCGGTCGTTTTGACCTATGCTCTCAGCTTACCCCTTTCAACATTGCAGTTTATCCGACAACGCCGGCATCACGAGAAAGACATCGGCTAACTTACAGTTAGATAAACTTTTTTTACTGAAGACTAGTGGTAACGTTGGTCGGCGATACGTTCACGGTGAAATAGATAAACCCCGCAAACGACAATGATGCTAACACCAAGAACTGTGCTATTCGCGGGTAAATCATTAAATACCAAATAGCCCAGAATAACCGATGAAACGATTTCGGTATATTGGAAAGGTGCTAAAACGCTTGCTGGCGCGTTGGTTGCAGCCCAAACAATCAAGAGGTGTCCGATGGTGGCCACGAGCCCCATGTAGATAATCCATTCAACTTGTTGGACGTTTGGCATGACGAAACTGGTGCCGGCAACTTCAAAAATCTGTCCAACAAGCATGATAGCTCCCAGAAATAGCGTCGCCGTAAATCCAACGATGAACTGCATTTGATACGGGTGCGCCTTTCCTGCTAGTTGTCGGGTAATCGTTACATATCCGGCCATTGCAAATGCGGAGCCTAATGGAAAAAGGGCAGGAAGCCCAAAGATCACTAGGCTAGGCTGTAAAATGATAGCAACACCAAGCAAGCCAATAATAATGGCAATAATGCGACGTCGGCGAATTTGTTCGCCAAGGAACACTGCGGACAAAGCTGTTAGGATTAGTGGTTGGATAAAGTAAATTGAGATTGCTTCGGCCATTGGCAAATGCTGAAGGGCAGCAAAAAAACAAACTGTTGCGATGGCCAGTAACACGCCGCGAGCAAATTGCATGCCCAGAGTGCCCTTGGGCACTTGCCATTGACGAGTCCACATAACCAAAGGGGCCATCAGCATGGTCTGCACAAAAAATCGCATAAATGTCACTTCAACCGGATCAAGTGTTTGTCCGAGAAGTTTGGCAAAGACATCAAGAACCGGAATCAAAAGCATAGCCGCGCAAAGTTGGAGAATGCCGGTGGTCGATTTGGGACCAGATGCGGGAGGACCGTAAGTGTTGAGTTTTATCATGCCCAAACAGTTCCCGCAATCTAGACCGAGGTCAACCGAATTCCGCAACGGTGACACCAGGTCGTGGACAATCACGCTTAACGCTGGATTGCTGCTCTTATCCGGCATAAAGTCCCCGCTCGATCAATGAGCTGTGAAAATACTATTGTTAGGTAAATATCGTGATAAGCGGCATTCACAATCTTTTTTAAGGCGCTTAAAAGGTTACGAATATTAATGGTGTTGTTATGAAAATGAAAAGTAATACCGGCAATGTGTTGAGGCTGTCTTTGGCACAGGCATTGTCGATGACAACAATGAATGTGAACATAATCAACACAGCGCTTGTGGGTAGTTTGTTGTCGCCAGTGCCATGGCTTGCAACGCTAGGCCTGTCATTGCAGTTTGTGGCCTCAATGCTAACAACATTGCCAGCGTCACTTCTGATGGTTAAGTTTGGCCGAAGGCCAATATTTATTGCCGGGGTTTTGATTGCGGCGGGGGCAACATTTACCCAAGGCATTGCCATTTTACTTATGAATTTTACGCTATTTTGTGTGGCATCGATGTGTCTTGGCATTGCGCAAGGCTGCGCTGGCTTTTACCGCTATGCAGCGGCAGACAGTGCTGAAAACTCACAAAAACCGCGAGCGATATCTTATGTGCTTGCTGGAGGTTTGCTGGCGGCCTTTCTGGGTCCTGAAATTGCACGCAATGCGGTTGGGCTCGTGCCCGGTCATTTATATGCAGGATGTTTCTTCAGCATAGCATTGATTCAGGTCTTTTCACTCATAACTCTTAGTGGGATAGATATTCCAAAACCCAATCGCACCAAAGCTGGAGGGCGGCCTATCAACGTGTTTTTTAAAATGCCAATCTTTGTTGTTGGGACAATTAGTGCTGCAATTGGGTATGCGCTAATGAGCTATATGATGACAGCGACCCCATTACAAATTGTGAATATAGCCAAGCTGGGTACGTCGGCAAATGCTACAGTCATTCAGTGGCATGTTGTTGCGATGTTTGCCCCGGCTTTTTTTACTGGAAATTTGATTGCACGCTTTGGCGCACAGGTTATTTTAATTTCTGGCATCTTAACTTATTTTTTGGCGATCGGCTGCGCATTAGCTGGTGACACGTTTTGGTGGTATTTTACTTCATTGGCGATGATGGGGCTTGGCTGGAATTTTTTGTTTATTGGGGGAAGCTTTCTTGTTGTCAGCGTCGCCCAGCCGGAAGAGCGCGGCCGCGTTCAGGGCACTGCTGATCTGGTGACCACTGCAACGGTTGCGGTTGCATCGCTGACGGCAGGAGTGTTGCACAGCCAGTTTGGTTGGGAAGTGATGGTCTTATCTGCATTGGGACCGGTGATGATTATTGCGGCGTCAATTTTGTGGCTGGCGATATCGCGCCCCACTCAAGCATAATATTTAACGTGGTTCACACGTGTTTGGGCACATAGGCTTGAGAAATACACTAGCGTGGCGTGATTTATCAGTTTTGATAGCTGTGAGAAGCTTCTCGTACCGCCACGCTTTATATTATCTCGAAAACTGATGCCGCAATGAAGCAGTGCTAATTTCACCGTTTTATTATCCACGTAATGGAAATAATAAATCTTCAGATAACCTTTTTATGTTAACAAAAGGAAAAAGAGGCCGTGAGCATACTCACGACCGAGTTCAGGGAGGAAACACGCAAACAATAGTTTCGTGCACGTTAATATATGGAAGTAATTGCATTTTAAGTCAACCCCACTGACCATTTTATCATCAAAAAAAGATTACCCTGGATCTACTCAAACTATTTGTTCGGAGTTTAATATAATCTTTTAAAAGTTGTGTGGGGCTATAACAAAGGCACCGTAATGATCCAGTAAAAGTTCATAATGTTGGCCTTAATTCAGGAAGGGGCGGCATTCTTGCAAAAATGTTTGCCGGATCATTATTAAGTTCTCTCATGCCGTCTAGTTCATGAGTGGAATCTCGCTTAGCAAGCCGTTTGCCAGTCGCATCGCGAACAAGAGCATGATGGCAATATTCTGGCACAGGTAAGCCCAACAACGCCTGCAATAAACGATGCAGATGGGTGAATTGGGCAAGATCCTTGCCGCGCGTCACAAGATTAATCCCATCCAATGCATCATCAACAACGACTGACAAATGGTAAGAGACGGCAATGTCGGCTCTAGCGATGACAACATCGCCAAACTCCTCAGGCTTAGCTAATTGATGGCCTGTGGCATAATCAAACCAAGATAGCGGGTTGGGACTCATTTGTTGAGCCTTTTTCAGCGCCGCATTCATACGTAACCGCCAAGCGGGCGCTCTCCCAGCAGCTCGACGCAGCTCCTGCTCGCTAGAGCTTAAAAGCTGATCCGTATTGATCGTCATTCTATGGGAACGCTGATCTGTTTTCACCTGTGTTGATGGCAACGCATGTGGTGCGCTTAATACCTCGTTCAACTCACGCCGGCTCAGGTAACAAGGATATATGAGACCTAAATTATCTAAGATTTTTAGGGCAGATTGATATTGCGCCTTGCGATGTGATTGTCTAGATATACTCGGATTCGTGATGTGAGAGTTAGTGACATCATCAGGTTTCACGCCGTACCAATTTAAGCCCAACCAAGCAAGATTCCTGAGAATTGGCAGGATAAATTCATCCCGACAGCGTGTATGGTCAATATCATCAATACGTAAAATCATTTTGCCGCCTGATCTGGCAGCAAAGTCATGTGCCACTTTCGCCGCATATGCGTGGCCAAGGTGCAAGGCACCTGTTGGGCTTGGAGCAAAGCGGGTGACAAAAGGGTGGCTCATGGCGGCTATCCAGCTGTTTTTCTTGTTTCAGACCTATCGTGAAATGATTATATCGTCAATCAGGGACGGAAGTAAGATATGATGCTAGGATCCCTCTTGTAGTTAGATGGCCGCAATGGAAACATCAGCCAAATGGATAGGAGAATAATTATGGAAATGCGACGTTTTGGTGATCTTTCTGGTCCGTTCATCAAGCCGGCACGCGGTGGGATTGCCAGCAGTCTAATTATACTTCTGCATGGCTGGGGTGCCGACGGTGATGACCTTGCCAATCTTGCCCATCCCATTTCGCTGCGTTTTCCGGGTGCAGCGTTTTTCGTGCCAAACGGACCATCTCCATGTAAAATGAATCCTGAAGGCCGGGAGTGGTTTGATATTGATGACCGGGTAAACGGCCCAATCATTGCGGCACCCTTTATTGATAATGCGCTCGCAGATGCGTTAAATATATTGAACTTATCAGCATCTGCACTAGCGCTGGCTGGTTTTTCACAAGGTGGGATGATGAGCCTTCATTGTGGATTGCGCCAGACTCCAGCGCCAGCAGCAATTATCAGTTTTTCTGGCAGCCTATTGCTTCATGAAGATCTCGCTGAAAATAGCACAAGTGCTCAATATTCACCTGTGCTACTGGTCCATGGAACAAAGGATGAAGTGGTGCCGTTCCATTTTCAAGCAGCATCTCGCGACATTTTACAAGCCCGATCAATTGAGGTCGAAACCGTGGACTGTATCGGCCTTGGGCACGGGATTGACCCTGATGGGTTGTCGGCAGCAATTGAGTTTTTGGCAAAATATCTTCCAACCTAGATCTTCTTTGACCAAATTATGGCAGTTAAGAAGGATTGCTTAATTGTGCCCTGAAATGGTCATAAAATCATTAGCCAGATTCACATGCTATATTTATCGGGTATCGTTAATTTTCTTTACTTATGCTGAAAACCAAGGGTTGTTTTTGTTCGGATGTCATGTTTTGCTCTCATAGTTGGTAAATGGCCACATGAAAGGACATCCATGAACGCAGGTAGCTTTTCACCAGCCCTGGTTTTGAATGCAGATTTTCGGCCGCTAAATTATTTTCCCCTGTCACTATGGTCATGGCAGGATACAATAAAGGCTGTCTGTTTGGATCGCGTGATCATAATTTCCGAATATCAGGAGTCAATTTCATCCCCAAGCACTAAAATCAGTCTTCCATCGGTGATTGCGCTAAAAGAATATGTACCTCAAAAACGCAATCCGGCCTTTACCCGCTTTAACGTATTCCTACGTGACCGGTTTTCCTGTCAGTATTGTGGTAATGGTTTCTCAGCTTCGGAGCTGACCTTTGACCATGTCGTGCCGCGGTCCAGGGGCGGTCGCACGAATTGGAGCAATGTTGTAGCCGCATGTAGCCCTTGTAACCTCCGTAAAGGTAACAAACTCCCGGGGCAATGTAATATGCAGCCTTTGGCCAAACCCATGGCCCCAAACGTATGGCAACTGCAAGAAAATGGGCGTGCTTTTCCGCCCAATTATCTGCATGAGTCCTGGCGTGATTACTTATATTGGGATAGCGAATTACAGGCTGATGAGTAGGCTAAACCGAGAGGTCTGATCAGACGTGGCTAAATTTTTTCGGCGATTTTAATCGCAGTCCTGCAACCCTTTTGGATAACATCATGTAGCATTTTGTAATGCCGCGCCTCGCGCCCCTTGTAATCGACTGCAATATCCCGATGCTCGAGTTCCTCATCGCGGAACCGCTCAATGGTCTTTTTCAGGCTTGCTTCATCAGAACCGAGATTTTCTGCCTGTTTCTGATAATGTTCGCCAATCACCTCTTCGACGGCGATTGTGCATGCCATGGCCGCCTTCGGCCCCATTGCCGCTGTCACCATGCCAAGGGCAAACCCGGCAGCTCCCCATACTGGGTCTAAAAAGGATGGTCGAACCTTGCGTTCATTGATAAGCCTGTCAAAAGTTTCGAGATGTTCGACCTCTTGTTCCATCATATGACGAATCTCATCACCCATTTCATGATTACCAAGTACGACAAGCTGGCCTCGATAGATTTGCTGGGCAGCGCGTTCACCAGCATGATCAACACGAATGTATCTCTCAAGGTTGGATCGTTCTGTGGTGTCTTTGTTGTCGGTCATGTGAATACCTTTGGCTGTCTAGGAGAAACGGGGCGACTTAACTGCGCCTCAACGAAATAAGAGACGCAGCGACAATGTCAAGGCTAATCAGTGCGTTCCAGCCTGCCATCGATAGGCCAAATAACGACCATGTTACCTCATCACAACGTACGAGCGGCGTGATAAGCAGTTGCTGGGTCAGAGCTTTGATGTCGCCATCAGGCAGCAGATTGGCCGAGCAACCGCTTGGTCCAGCCCAAAACCCGTATTCAATACCAGCATGATAACTGCCGAGGCTTACGCTGATACTGCCGGCGATAACAGTCAGCCAAAGCATGCCGCGCGGCATAACGCCGCGCAACCCAATAAACGCCACAATTATTACTGCGAGATGCGGCCATCGTTGCCAAACACACAAACTGCAAGGTACTAGTCCGCCAACATATTGAAAAAGTAAAGCACCACCAAGCAATATGGTGGAAATGCCGCCAGCAATGCTTAGGCCGAGGCGGTGGCCGATGGGTGGAATGAAAGTTGGTTTCATTTGATAAGCCATAGAGCTCCCGCGAACAAACAGACAAGAATGGTGACAAGTAAAACAACTACCTTAGGGTTTCCATTGTTTTTTGCAATGCCTGCAACAATTGCAAACCGGAGTCCACGACCTATGATTGAGGTCACAATAAATGGTAAAAGGCCAAATCCGCCAATACCCGCGCTAACTGCAATAACCTTGTAAGGCAGTGGCGAAAAAGCTCCAAGAAACACCAAAAAAATACCAAACTTCGCGAATCCGGCCTCGACTGCCGTAAAGGCTGTGGGGGCGGCTAGCCTTTCAGGTAACATGGCCAGCCATTCGTATAGATAAGGACTAAAAAATGCACCGAGAGCCCAACCACCGACACCGCCAATAACAGATGCTATGGTACATCCCAAGGCAAGCTGGCGCCACCTTCTGGGCCGAGCAAGCACGGTGGCAACAAGCAAAGGATCTGCCGGAATGGGAATGATGATCGACTCGAGTGCGGCAAAGATATAGAGCCCTGAGACCGCAAGCTTTGTTGCAGCAACGCGGATAATGAAATCATATTGTTGTTTTATGAGACGCCAAAGTAGCATCGGTCACCACAGATCAAACCGTACGGATTTGCACCGCATTGCAATGGGGTTAGAGGCCCCTTTCATCGGGCTCCAGTTGGTACGGCTGAAGGGACTTGAACCCCCACTCTGTCACCAGAAGCGGATTTTGAATCCGCCGCGTCTACCATTCCGCCACAGCCGCAGCGCCCAACAGTAGCAACGTTCCTACCCAAATTATTCGGTTGATGCAAGCCTCTGTGACACCGCGTTTGCCAGTTTCTCCATCATTGCGTCATGAATGCCGTGTTCTTTTATTCCGGCGAGTGTATCAAACAAGTAATCATAACAACGCCCATTAAAGCCAATAGCCGTTGCCACCGTTTTTACGGTATCTTCGAACCGCATGGGCGGGGCATAGGCTGGGCTTTCACGTTTGACAACAAAGGCAAGCCCGCGTTTGATCCCCTCGGGCGTGTGCAGATGCAACCAGCGCGCATTGTAGGCCAGGGTGAGCATTTCACGCCGCCATAATAAGTCCAGCTCAGCAATTGCCGTGTCTGGTTCAAGTCGGTAAGCTACTCCGACACAAGACCCACCATAATCAAGCGATAGCACAAGGCCTGGAAATTCTGGCGTGCCGCGACCGATCTTTGTCCAAAGACAAAACCGCCGATGGTAACCATGGATTTGGGCGGTTAAGCAGTGGTTATGGGCAATAACGGGGTTGGAGATCAGACTGCCGTAGCCGAAGACCCATAGGTCCTGGCAATCGGACTCATCAGGAACCATGTTCCGTCGTGATTGCAATAATTGATCTTCACTTGCGATGGTTGCTTCTGGGCCATCACGCTCGCGTGCCATGGCTGCGACAGACCAGTCCTCTAATGTCTCGCGGGTGATAGGTGTGGGTGCTAGTTTTCTGTTCATACTCTGTCAGAAGGACGTTCGATTGATGCGTCGCCAACATGATGCACAACACGATGCGGGTAGGGAATTGAGACATTATGCTTTGCCAGCACCTCTTTTAACTTGCGATGCAAATCATATTGAAGGTCAAAAAAGTCAGCGTAATTTGCATAAACGCGCAACCGCACAATGATGGCCGAGTCAGCATAAGTTACAACAAGGAAGCGAGGTGGTGGGGTGGCGAGAACTCGACTATCGTTTGCCAATTTCAAAAGGGCCGTTTCGGCATCATCTAGGTTACTTTCATAAGCAATTCCGATATCAAGATCCAGTCGGCGTTCACCATACCGCGAATGGTTGATAATATTTGATGACCAGATTGATGAATTGGGCACACTGATGAAAACACGATCGAATGTGTCTATGACTGTTGTGAATAAACCAATTTCTCGCACTGTGCCGGACATGCCAGCCGCTTCAACCCAATCGCCAATCTTGAATGGTCGCAAGAAAATCAACATCAGTCCAGCCGCAACGTTTGATAGAGTTCCTTGCAGTGCAAGGCCAATAGCAAGGCCCGCCGCACCAAGAACAGCAATGATCGATGTTGTCTCAACACCAAATTTACCAAGTGCAACCACAAGGGTCAGCGTCATGCCAGCATAACGGACCAATGCACCAATCATTGGTATGATGGTTTTATCAATCTGATCAATTTTGCTAAAGGCCTTTATCACAAGACGGCTCGCACGTCCGGATAGCCAGAAACCAATGAAAATGGTTAGAATGCCAGCTATCACTTGCATGCTAAGGCCCAGCACGAAATCAGCGCCATATTGACTCATTAGATCAAAAGAAAACAGGTTTTTTGTGATTGTTTCCATGGGGTGCCCGTCACGTTCATTTGCCTGTAAGAGTTTGCCGCTGAGGGGCATCTTTATCAACCGTCCACCATTCCTATCAAAGCTTTCTTAAGCACGGTGAGGTACTCTAACAAATTCGTGAGTTGATGTAAAAATATTCATTTGGACAGGTGGATATGGTTTTATGAATGTTGTGATGCGTTTATTAGTATTAAATAAGGCCTAATGATAGCATGTTTTCAAGATCAAAGATTGATATTACGGCGGGTTCGGCGATATAGTGCCGCGCTATGAAAAACCAACAGGCAAATATGGTTGATGTGATTAATTGGGCAATCAACGATGCGCCGCTGGCACAAGGCTGTTCCAGTGAAGCGGGACTAGCTGCGGCAATCGGCAATTTTGATGGTGTGCATCGCGGTCATCAAAAGGTCGTTGCCGCGGCAACTGAAGCAGCGCAGCGCAATAATCTTACCTCTGCGGTGATTACCTTTGACCCACATCCACGCGAATTTTTTCGCCGGGACGACGCCCCGTTTCACCTTGCGGATCGGCGAGAAAAAGATCGGCTGCTATCTGATTTGCTTGACCAGAGTGCACCGGCAAAGATTATCCATTTGCGCTTTGATGACGCGTTGCGCAAAACTGATGCTCGCCATTTTATCAGCCATGTTTTGGTTAGCTTAGGAGTTCGGCATCTGTTTGCAGGGATCAATTTTGCCTTTGGTAAGGAGCGTGGGGGCGATTTTGAGACAATTAATAAGATTGGCAAGGATGTTGGTATGGAGGCAACCGCTATTCCGCTACTTGTTGATGACAATACTGCGGTCATTTCATCCAGCCGAGTCCGGGCGGCGTTACAAGCTGGTGATCCTGAGTCGGCGGCAGTGATGCTTGGTCGTGATTGGGCAGTCACCGGCAAGGTAATCAAGGGTGACGCGCGCGGGCGCAGCATTGGTTTTCCCACCGCAAACATTGCGCTTGGATCATTGCAGTTTCCAGCATTCGGTGTTTATGCGGTAGAGATTGATCTGGAAGAAGATAATGGTCGAATTCGGAAAATTGGCAATGGTGTTGCGAATATTGGTATCAGGCCAACCGTGCAAAATAGAGGTGTTTTATGCGAGACACACTTATTTGATCGCGATGTTGACCTTTATGATAAGCGTTTATTGGTGCGGTTAAAGACGTTTTTGCGGCCTGAACAGAAATTTTCTGGTATTAAAGAATTAACCCATCAAATTGGTTTGGATGCAGAAAAAGCACGGCAGCTTTTGCCTCCATTCTCTTTTAGCTAGCCGAGACCGAGCCTCCTTTCATTAAGCTTTCTTAACTGAGATAATAGATTGAACCTATCATGAGTTATAAAGATACAGTTTTTCTGCCACGAACAGATTTTCCAATGCGGGGTAGTTTACCAACAAAAGAACCGCAAATTTTAAAAAATTGGCAGGATATAGATATTTATGCAAAGCTACGTGATGTGCGAAAAGGTGCACCTAAATTTGTTCTTCATGATGGTCCACCTTATGCCAATGGCCAACTGCATATTGGGCATGCGCTGAATAAAATTCTAAAAGATGTTATAAATCGGTCACAATCAATGCTCGGGAAGAATGCTAATTATGTGCCGGGTTGGGATTGTCACGGTTTGCCGATCGAATGGAAAATTGAAGAACAATATCGCAAAAAGGGTAAAGATAAAGATGCAATTCCAGTGGCCGAATTTCGTCAGGAATGCCGAGATTTTGCAGCGCATTGGCTGGATGTGCAATCGAATGAATTCCAAAGACTTGGCGTACTTGGTGACTGGAATGAACCCTATACCACCATGGCCTATTCGGCAGAGGCAAAGATTGCTGAAGAATTAGGGAAAATTCTTATGGATGGTAGCCTTTATCGTGGTGCCAAACCGGTGATGTGGTCACCTGTTGAAAAAACAGCCCTTGCAGAAGCTGAAATTGAATATGAAGATCATACATCGGTCACGATTTATGCGCGTTTTCCAGTGAAAAAGGCGTCGCATCCAGCCCTCGAAGGCGCTTCAATCATTATTTGGACCACAACACCATGGACTATGCCGGGTAACCGTGCCGTGGCTTACGGTGATGATATAAGCTATCAAGTCGTCGAAGTGGTTGAACCGAATGAAGGAAGCCTATGCGAAAAGGGTGATGTTCTAGTTATTGCTGATGATTTGGCCGGTGATGTGATCGAGGCCATCGGTGTGGGTGAAACGGTACTTCGGGCAAGTCTGATGGGTTACGAAATGTCCGGAACAGTCACTGCGCATCCGATGGCTGGTCATGGCTATGATTACGATGTGCCATTATTGGCGGGAAGTCATGTGACCACTGAACAGGGAACGGGCTTTGTTCACATTGCCCCGGGTCATGGGGTTGAAGATTTTGAGCTCGCCCATCTAGAGCACGGCATTGCGGTTCCTGACACGGTCAGTGAAAATGGCCAAATCATGGAGCATCTACCGATATTTGCTGGCATGCATGTGCTTCGTGATAATGCAAAAATCGCCGATCTTATGGCTTCACACAAGGGGGTCATTGGGATTGGTAAGCTAGTGCACTCCTATCCCCATTCATGGCGGTCAAAGGCACCAGTAATTTATCGTAATACCGCGCAATGGTTTGTTTCAATGGAATCCCATGGCTTGCGTGATACGGCGCTTAACGAATTGGCAAAAACAACTTTTTACCCGGCAGCTGGACAAAAGCGTTTAACATCGATGATTGATCAGCGGCCCGATTGGTGTCTTAGCCGCCAGCGAGCTTGGGGTGTACCGTTGACCATTTTTGTCAATAAGGAAACAGGCGAACCATTACGGGATCCTGCTGTTCATGCTCGGGTTGTTGACGCAATTAAGATCGAAGGCGCCGACTGCTGGTTTGCATCTCATCCGTCGCGCTTCCTTGGGCCAGATTATGATCCAAATGACTTTGAAAAAATCACTGATATTTTGGATGTTTGGTTTGACTCAGGCTCTACCCATGCTTTTGTGTTAGAAGATCGTGATGATCTATCCAGCCCGGCTGATTTATACCTCGAAGGATCAGATCAACACCGTGGCTGGTTCCATTCGTCATTATTGCAATCTTGCGCAACACGAAGCCGCGCCCCCTACAAAGCGGTTCTAACGCACGGCTTTGTGTTGGATGAACAGGGACGAAAAATGTCGAAATCGCTTGGTAATGTGGTGACCCCACAAAAAGTCATGGACCAGAATGGTGCCGATATTTTACGTCTCTGGGTTGTTAGCTCTGACTATTACAATGATTTGCGCATTGGCCCAGAAATTATCAAACGTACTACGGATAACTATCGACGATTCCGCAATACTTTACGCTATTTGCTTGGGGCGTTGGATGGCTACAGTATGGGTGAGGCAATCAATTATTCGGCTATGCCTGATTTGGAAAAATGGGTGCTCCACCGGCTAGCGACAATCGATGATACCATTCGAAAACTGACCGAGGTATACGATTTCCACGGCATTTTTTCTGAACTTCACCAATTCTGCAACAGCGATCTATCTGCATTTTACTTTGAGATTCGGAAAGATACATTATATTGCGATGACAAGCGCTCAACGGCTCGGCGTTCTTGTCGTACGGTGATGGATGAGGTGTTTAATCGCCTAACCGCTTGGTTGGCACCAATTTTGTGTTTTACTGCTGAGGAGGCATGGCAATCACGCCATTCGGATATTGAAAATTCAGTTCATTTGCGAAGCTATGATCCAATTGCGCCTGAATGGCATGACAATGATGTTGCGCAAAGATGGGCGCAGATCCGGAGAATACGCCAAGTAGTAATGAGCGCATTGGAATCGGCCCGTAATGATGGAAAGATTGGTGCCTCATTGCAGGCTGCGCCAACGGTTTATGTTCCGGAAGATATGTTGTCGGCCTTTGCAGGCCAGGATGCTGCCAGCCTTTTTATTACCTCGTCGGCAATTTTGACCGCCGATACAGCACCGGCTGATGCATTTCGGCTTGAGTCGATCAATGATATTGCGGTTGGTTTTTCTTTGGCTGAGGGTGAGAAATGCGCCCGGTGTTGGAAAGTAAGCTCTGAAGTCAGTGTTTCGCGTGATGTTTGTGACCGTTGTTACAACGTGGTAACGAAGTTAGCATGATGGCAGCATCCCTGAAATCTAAAGGTCTGCACTTACCTACGTTTGTTCTTGTCTTTTTGATCGTTCTGTCTGCTGATCAGGTCAGCAAACAGATTATGCTGGATTTGTTGTTTGATCCGCCGCGTTATATCGAGGTTAGCTTGAACTTAAACCTTGTTCCAGTTTGGAACAGCGGTATGAGTTTTGGCTTACTGTCTGATGGAGGACTTTGGGTTCGTATTGGGCTCACCGCACTTGCCTTTTTAGTAAGTGCCTGGTTTGTCTGGGCTTTACCACAGCTTGACCAACGTCAGCGCTTTGCTGGAGCAATAATTGCTGGCGGCGCGATTGGAAATGCAATTGATCGGTTGCGTTTTGGCCGCGTTGTTGATTTTATAGACTTTCACATTGGCGCTTGGCATTGGCCGGCTTTTAACGTTGCCGATGCCGCGATTACCATTGGGGCCGGACTTTGGGCCTACAGCATTTTGTTTGGACAGGAGACAGATGCGACATGATCAGACAATCAATAATTACAGCCATGGCCGTCATGATAGCAGTTGTGCTTTCGGCTTGTTCAGATTTCCGCCGCTCAATCGGGAAAGAAAAATCGAAGCCTGACGAATTTCAGGTTGTGGTGCGCCCGCCATTATCTTTACCTCCTGGATTTTCCGACACCGCTGAGAACATAATTGAAAAGAGCAAAACCAGCGAGGGTGATGCACAATCTCAGACTGCTAAATTGCTTGACATAAATAGTGTTGAGAACTCCAGCTTTTCTGGGTTATTTGATTTTTCATCTGTACCGGATGATATCCGTACCAAAGTTGATGAAGAAACCTATGGGGTTCAACTAGAAAAACGCTTGCCATTGCAACTATTGTTTGGTGGTTTGCCTGATATTGGACCTGTTCTTGATAAGATGGCAGAGGACTCAAGGCTTCGCAAAAACCGCTTTGAGGGGCTGGCACCAACAGAAGGCGGTACAAAAGCCATTGATCCAACAAGCGATCAACCGCTGAGCATAAACTAGATTGCAGTCATGGCCACCCTTCGCCAGCTTCCTGACCGGCTGATCAACCAAATTGCAGCGGGTGAAGTTGTTGAGAGGCCTGCTAGCGCGCTTAAAGAACTGGTTGAAAATGCGCTTGATGCGGAGGCACAGCAGATCAATATCACATTACGGCGAGGCGGTGTTGATGAGATCACCGTAGTTGACGATGGCTGCGGAATGAGCGCTGATGATATGATGCTTGCTGTACAACGTCATGCCACCTCAAAACTGCCAGATGATTCGCTGGATCACATCAATTCACTGGGATTTCGTGGCGAAGCCTTGCCCTCAATTGGGGCGGTCTCATGCTTATCGCTTACTTCGATCACAACAGATTCTGCCCATGCTTGGCGGATTGTTGTGGACGGGGGGCGCATGTCCAATCCAAAACCAGCTGCTTTGGCCAAAGGGTCGATGATTTCTGTGACACAACTTTTTAAGGCTGTGCCGGCACGGTTGAAGTTTTTAAAAACTGAACGCACCGAGCTGGGGCAATGTCTGGATATTGTGCGGCGGCTTGCCCTTGCCTGGCCATCGGTTGGATTCCATCTCAACGCGGATGATCGCGTACTGCTAGATTTGCCAGCATGTCTGCCCGGACAAGGGGGTTTACAAGCCCGCATTGGTACCATAATGGGGCAGACTTTCGCCAGCGAAGCCATGGAGCTTGGAGCGGTTCGTGATGATATCAGCCTGAGAGGATTTGCCGGGCTACCCACATTGAATCGGCCAACGACGGCGAATATTTTTTTGTTTGTAAATGGACGCCCCATTCGCGATAAGGCACTGTTGGGGGCGATCAGGTCTGGTTATGGCGATACTTTGCCGCGTGGGCGTCACCCAATGGCCATATTGTTTCTTCAAATGCCAGCGTCATCGGTTGATGTAAATGTACATCCGGCGAAAGCTGAAGTGCGGTTCAAAGACGCCGCTGCGGTTCGCAGCTTGCTTGTTGGAGGCCTCAGGGCAAGGCTGCGTGATGGCAGTATTCAGGCAACGGGTGGTGGTGGTCAGGCGGCAATAGGCAAATTTTCGAATGCCCTACTTTGCGAACCAGATAGGGTAACCGGCGCAGGTGAAACCAGTGGATCAGGCGAAATGGACAGGTTAGGCAATGCAGTGCTATCAAATGAGCGGCGACGTCCCTTTTTAACTCAACCATCTTCCGGTCAGCTTTCGTCTGCGCGAGAATCGGCAAAATCATTCTATCAGCCAGATAACGCCCAGCCTGCAAGCACACCGAATACCGCTTTATTGGGCGATGACGCGGTTCCGGCGGCGCGGCCAGCGTTTGATGCACGGCATAATGAATCTGATAGAGTGCACCGCAAGCATTTACTCGGTGCCGCTCGTGCCCAGCTCCATAAAACCTACATTGTTGCTGAGACTGAAGATGGGTTGACCATTATTGATCAGCATGCGGCCCATGAACGGCTTGTGATGGAACGCATGAAAATTGCCCTTGCCGAAAAGGAGGTTGCCTCACAAACATTGCTTCTGCCCGAGGTTGTTTCGCTGGCCGATCATTATGCTGCGGCGCTTGTTGATGCAACCGAAATGCTGGAATCAATGGGACTTACCGTCGAAACTTTTGGGACGGGTGCGGTCGTTGTGCGGGCCATCCCGGCGTTGCTCGGCACGCCCGATGTTAAACAGCTTGTGACCGATATTGCTGAAGAGCTGGTTGAGCTTGGAGGTAGCACTAGCCTTGAGGACCGAATTAATCATGTTCTGGCAACCGTGTCATGCCATGGATCAGTGCGCGCAGGCCGGTCCCTGAATGGCGCAGAAATGAACGCGCTTTTGCGGGATATGGAAGCTACTCCGCGATCTGGACAATGCAATCATGGTCGCCCTACATGGGTAGCACTATCATTGGCCGATATTGAGCGGCTATTTGGCCGCAGCTAGCCCTGATAGGTAAGAATATGCAGCATCGCTTTTCCATAGCTGCGTGCCTCAATCATGGTGTAGGGGGATGTGCCACCACTAGCGATATTCAGTATTTCGGCCTTTCCAGTTTCCACCACAATTATCGCCCCATCGGCCAATGCGCCAATGTTAGCAAGGGCGTTTACGGCAATTACGCCATCTCCGCTTTGATAGGGGGCATCAGCAAAAACCAATTGCGCCGGTGCGCCCAACCAGTGCGACAGTGATAAGGCATCAACAGCCATAACAGCAGTTGATGACTGGAACCTTAGCTTTGCAATATTGGCCCGCAATACAGCCAGTGCATCGCTATCATTTTCAACAAAACTGGCAAAGGCTGCCCCTCGGGAAACAGCCTCAAGACCAAGCGCACCAGTGCCAGCAAAAAGATCAATGACATGACAATCTTTTAATAGCTGGCCGAAGCGACCGCCTTGCAAAATATTGAACAGTGATTCGCGGACCCGGTCGGCGGTCGGCCGTGTATTAGCGGCGTCCGTTTTTGTTAGAGCGGCTCCGCGACGGCTTCCGGCTATGATTCGCATGTCTACCTCTTTTGCCAGCAGAATTATGGGCCGGTTTGTTGATGGGAAGGGTGGGTTTATCGATGGCATCTGCTGTGCTATCGCCAATGCCTAGCTGATCTGCAAGAACGCGGGCGTTAACCGCTTTGATATCGCCATCCTTAAGATTGCCAATCTGGAAAGGGCCATACGAAATGCGAATTAGACGGCTGACCTTGTGTCCTAGGTAATCCATAATACGCCTGATTTCACGGTTTTTTCCCTCTCGAATCACAATGGTTAGCCATGCATTGCTTGCCATTTGCCGATCAAGTTTTGCTATTACTTGCCCGTAGCGAATGCCTTCAATGGTCACGCCATTGGCAAGGGCAGCAAGCTTTGCCTGATCAATTTGGCCTTGTGCACGAACCCGATATTTGCGGCTCCATCCGGTCGATGGCAATTCGAGATAGCGGGCAAGGTCACCATCATTTGTCATCAGCAACAAGCCTTCGGAGTCAAGATCAAGCCGCCCAACGGTGATGAGGCGCGGCAAGTTTTGCGGTAAACGATCAAAAATAGTTTCACGATTTTGTTCATCGCGGTCACTAACTACAAGGCCGCGCGACTTGTAATACCGCCATAACCGTGCTGGTTCTCGTGCCGGAAGGAGTTTGCCGTCAATGGTAATTTTGTCGTTACGGTTTACGTTAAGGGCGGGGCTGGTAATCATCTTGCCATTAACCTTCACGCGGCCATCAAGAATCCGAGATTCGGCCTCGCGACGAGAGCAAATGCCTGCCCGCGCAATGCGTTTGGCGATGCGCTCGGTGTCGGCTGTCTTGTCAAGTGTAAAACTTTGTTTTGTCATCTGTTTGGATTTAGCTGGAAATGCCGTTCATGGCAAATACCAATCTTTGAGGGCATATTGGAATTGGTTATGCGTTGAATGGTGTTTGATGTTAGCGGACCGTGTGTACACCGACGAGGGTAGGGATGCTGTTTCTGCTTGGTAATGCCAGATATTTGTGCCACCAAGAAACCTATGAAAACGCGCGGACATATGGATAAATTGCTGGTCGCAGCAGCGGCAGCGGCTGATGCAGGTGAAGTGCCGGTGGCTGCCGCCATTGTTAATTTGGATGGGCAGATTATTGCGCTTGCTGAAAATCGGATGAAACGCGATGGCAATGCACTGCATCATGCTGAAATGCTTGCCATTCAGGCGGCGATGGCGGAAACTGGCCAATCACGTCTTGATGAATATGATTTGTGGGTCACGCTTGAGCCATGTACGATGTGTGCCGGTGCTATTTCACACGCTCGGATAAAGCGGCTTTATTTTGCTGCGCATGATGAAAAGGCCGGTGCGGTCGAATCGGGTGTTCGGTTTTTTGATAGTCCATCTTGCCATCACTCACCTGAGATTTATGGCGGTATTGGTTCAAGCAAGGCAGCAGCCTTGATGAAAGAGTTTTTTGCTCTAAAGCGTTAAACTTTGCCAATATCACTTCGGTAAAAGCCGGTATCCCAAGCAATCTCGTTAACTACCTCATAGGCATTCTTTCGCGCGCTTGCCGTATCGTCGCCAAGGGCCGTCACAGCCAGAACCCGGCCGCCAACAGCAATTAAATCACCGTTGTTGTCGCGCGCTGTCCCGGCATGGAAGACATAGCAATCATCCGTCCGTTCGGCCACTTCAAGGTTTCGAATAACGTCGCCTTTTTCATAGTTGCCGGGATAGCCTTTATTGGCCATAACAACCGTTACGGCGGATCGCTGATCCCAGCGCATGTCAAAATGATGCAAGCTGGCCGTGGTGGTGGCCATCATTGCGCTAACAATGTCGGTTCTTAGACGGGGCAAAATCGCCTGTGCCTCGGGATCACCAAAGCGGCAATTAAATTCAATAACCTGCGGGCCTTTCTCGGTCAGCATCAATCCGACATATAGAACCCCGTGATAAGGGGTGTTCTCCGCGGCCATGCCGTGCACAACGGGGTCAACAATCTCTGCCATCACCTGATCTTCAAGGGCTTTATCTAGGCGTGGCGATGGAGAAATCGCACCCATACCACCGGTATTTGGCCCCTGATCATTATCATTGGCGCGTTTGTGATCTTGTGCAGTCGCCATCAAAATAGCGTTCTCACCATCAAGCAAAGCGAATAGCGACGCCTCTGGCCCGGAGATGCGCTCCTCTATAATGAGGCGCTTTCCCGCACTTCCAAACTGGCCACTGAGCATGGATTTTGCTGCTACTTTTGCGGCGGCGGCATCGTCGGCAACAACAACGCCTTTACCAGCGGCTAGCCCATCTGCTTTGATGACGCAATAGCCACCAAGCTGTTCAATAAACTTGCAAGCGGACTTATAATCACTCACCGGATAAAAGGCTGGTTGCGGTATATTGTGACGCGCGCAAAAGGCACGAGCAAATGCCTTAGACCCCTCCAACATAGCGGCGGCGGCACTTGGGCCAAATACGGCAATGTCAAGTCTGGCAAGCCGGTCTGCTAACCCTGCAACAAGCGGCACCTCAGGGCCGATAACGACCAGGTCGGCTGTCATATCACCAGCAAGGGTGCACAAACCATCAAGATCATCAACAGCAATAGGAAACATTTCGCCAAAGGCTTCCATGCCTGGATTGCCTGGTGCAATCACAAGGCGGCTGGTAAGAGGCGAGTCTGCAAGTGACCAGGCAAGCGCATGTTCGCGTCCCCCGCTGCCAATCAGTAAAATATTCATCAAAAGATCCTTTGGTGTTGCGGCACGGGCAATATGGCATAATATGGATCCATCATGGAAGAGGGCGAACAGCAAAACAATGGCGATAATGCGCCCTATTTGACAATTAGTGAGCTTTCACGCGCCGTTAAAACAGCCGTTGAGACCGCGTTTGACTTTGTTCGCGTGCGCGCTGAAGTTTCCCGCCCGAACAAAGCCCCGTCAGGCCATCTGTATTTCACTTTGAAGGATGACCGCTCTACACTTGCGGCGGTATGCTGGAAAACGATGAGGGCAAATCTCGCGATACAGCCTGAAGAAGGGCTTGAGGTGATTGTCACCGGCCGTCTAACAACCTTTGCGGGCCAGTCAAAATATCAGATTGTTGTTAGCCAGATGGAAGTGGCTGGTGAAGGGGCATTGCTAAAACAGTTGGAAGACCGCCGCCGAATGCTCGCCGGTGAAGGGCTGTTTGATGCAGACCGGAAGAAAAAAATCCCAAAAATGCCAGCAGTGATTGGCGTTGTGACTAGCCCAACAGGTGCAGTAATCCGGGATATTTTACATCGTTTGCATGACCGGTTCGGTGTTCATGTCCTAGTATGGGGAACCCTTGTTCAAGGGCGTGATGCTGCGGCCCAGATTACCGCCGCAATTCGTGGATTTGATGCGATTCCTGATGAAGGATCTTTGCCGCGCCCAGACGTGTTGATCGTGGCAAGAGGCGGCGGGGCGCTTGAGGATTTGTGGGCATTTAATGAGGAAATAGTGGTCAGGGCGGTGGCTGAATGCCGCATTCCGGTCATTTCGGCCATTGGGCATGAAACAGATACAACGCTGATCGATCATGTTGCTGATTTGCGTGCCCCAACACCCACTGCTGCTGCCGAATTGGCGGTGCCGGTGAAGACTGATCTTACGGCATATCTCGGCGAGATCAATGCAAGGCTCTTGCGCTCTTGTTCCCAGAAGCTGGAAAGCGCTGGCCAGAGGATCGCCATTGCGGTACGCGGGCTGGCTGATCCAGATGATATGATACAGCGGCATGCCCAAACGCTCGATTATGCTCTTGGTGGGTTGTTTCGGGGACTTGATCAATGGCTATCGGTGCGCACGGTGCGGCTTTCACGCCTTGCAGGGCGCCTTAATCCGCCGGAAACCAAAATTGCCAAAGCCCAAGGTCGCCTGTTGCAGCTTGACCAGCGCTTTGACCAACAGCTTGTCACCGGCCTTACCGAACGTCAGCAAAAATTAGATAATCTGGTAAAACTGCTTGATGCAAATTCCTTTGAACGGGTACTTGATCGTGGATTTGCTCTCATTACCAATTATCATGGTGTGCCGATCAAACGGGCTGCCGCTGCACCGTCAAACGCGGCTGTGACCATACGATTTGTCGATGGCGAGCGTGGCGCCGTTCTTGCCCCCCCCCATGCTGCAAATTTGACCTCAACTGAAACGCTCAAACCTCGCGCGAAAAAGTCGCCCAAAAAGATTTTTGATGATGATCAGGATCAATTGTTTTAACTAGATGTTTTTGCCCCAGCGGCGATGTGGCCAGAACCATTGTTCAGGCGTTTGACGTATCCAGCCCTCAATTTCGGCATTGATCATGGTGGCTACTTGTAAAATCGCCGCATTATCTGCCGTTTTAGGAAGTGCCAAGGGCGGTGAGATAGTCACCCTAAACCGGCACCCACCAAGCCGTTCGGTTCGCATATAAAACAGCGGTGCCTGTTTCTTGATCGCAATTTTTATATGACTTATTGATGTGCGCGCGGGATGACCAAAAAACGGTACAGCCATGCCCTCACGAAGCTGCTGGTCAACTAGAAGACACATCATCTGCCCTTTGCGAAGGGCCGTCACCATGCCAAGCGCTGCTTCACGGCCTTTTCGGTAAATGTTACCGCCATAGGTTTCCTGACGGCGATGCAACAAACTGGATAAAAGTGGATTATTTAAAGGCCGGTATATGGCAGCAACCTTTTTGCCTGTTTTTAAGGCGGCGAATGGGCCAAGCTCCCAATTTCCGACGTGGGCGCCAATTAGAAATCCGCCCTCACCAAGATTTTGGATATGCTCAAGCCCAACAAATTCCACCCAACCCCTTTTCACAATGGCATTGATATGTGGATACTCCCCAATGACACGGCCAAGATTTCGCCACATCGCGCGTAAAATGCGTTCAATTTCGGAGTTATCAAGGGTGGGCATCGCAAAGGTGAGATTTCGGCGTGCCCGGCTGTGCCATGGAGTTAATGGGGCAAAAATGCCAAGGAACGCAGCCATTGCGGCACTGGCAAAAGTCGTTGGCAAAAGACGGGCAAAATAGAAAAGACCAAAACCGAATAAGGCTTCAATAGGCCAAAGAAAAACCTGCCGAAGGCGCCGCCGCAGAAGTTTACTGGCCAGGTTTTTCATGAAGATCAGACCCCCTTTTTTCAACAATGGTTGCAACAATCTTATCAAGCAGTTCATCTTCGTGATCAAGATTAAGCGTCACCGGTAAAAAATTAATGCGTTCCCGCCACTCACCGGGCAAACGTACCCAGTCCTTTTTTGTTGTCATCAAAGTGGCACCCAAGCGGGAGGCATCTTCTTGTAACCGTGCGAGGTCTACCTCGCTATAGAGGTGATGATCGGCAAAGGCAAGCTGATGCACGAGATTGGCCCCGGCGTTTCGGAGGGTGGTGAAAAATCGGTTTGGCCGTCCGATACCGGCAAAGGCCAGCACTGGATGACCATTTAAACCGTCAATTAGGCTTTGATCAGCTGATAGATCGCCATGATATCGCGGCATTACGGGAGGTAAGCGGGCCGCAATGTTGGTGTCATCGGCGCCATTAATAATTGCAGCGTCAATTGTTTTCACGCCGCTCTTAAAACCAACGCGGAGCGGGCCTGCGGGTAGGAGCCAACCATTTCCAATGCCAACATTTCCATCAAATACTCCAATTGAAAAATCCTTGGCGATGTAGGGATGCTGCAAACCGTCATCCATCAGGATCACATCATACTTGCCAGTTGCAGCGATCGTAACGGCACCAGCAATCCGGTCACGAGCTACGAGGACATCGCGACTTTCAGCAAGCATTAGCGCTTCATCTCCAGCCTCTTTTGCATCATGAAGGCTGTGGTCAACCCACAATGGTTGCCGAGCCGAACCACCATAACCGCGGATCAGAATTGCGGGTTTATGGCCGCGAGCTGTTAATTGGTCGTAAAGCAGCGCTGATACAGGGGTTTTGCCGGTCCCACCTACGCTGAAATTGCCAACACAGATCACCGGTAGGGCGGCGTGAGTTTCTCGGGCCAGTAGGTTGCGGATCATGGTTGCCCCCGCCCAGAGGCAAGCCGCTGGCAACAGCGAAGCACCAATTGGTCCACGGGTTGTCCAAAAATCTGGTGTTGTTATCATTACCTAGTTTTGACGCTTTGTTTCATTTTTTTAAGTTTTATTCACTAACAGTCTGCGGTGCTGGCGCGATTGCTGCAATCATTTTAGCCGCATCATCACTGCGCTTGCGGGCACTTACGGCATATTTTTTTGCCGCTGATGCAATGTGCCGGTATTGCGCTTTGTCTTTCATAATGGCAATAGCCACATTGGCAAGCGCTTGCCCAGCTTTGACTGGATCAGCCCCATCACCAGCAATGTCAAAAACAACACCGCTGT
The DNA here is from genome assembly GCA_003212345.1 of SAR116 cluster bacterium AG-447-A06. Taxonomy (GTDB): domain Bacteria; phylum Pseudomonadota; class Alphaproteobacteria; order Puniceispirillales; family Puniceispirillaceae; genus UBA3439. The sequence goes on along the minus strand of QCPZ01000002.1, from coordinate 31,681 downwards.
CGCGAAGTCCAGCAAATTCTTCGGCATTTTTGAAAATATGCGGCCCGGTGATAATGGGCAAGCCAAAAGCAGCGGGCTCAAGCGGGTTGTGTCCGCCTTTTGGGACAAAAGACCCTCCAAGTATGGTTAAATCTGCCAGGTTGAATAGACTGCCCATTTCGCCAAAACTATCCATAATGTAGAGGTTGCGATCTGCTGACGGCCACTGACCAAGGCTGCGTTGGGGAGCCATGTTGCAGATGGCGGCAATATCTGACCCACGGTGGGGGTGACGGGGAGCAATGAGCGTTAACCAGCCTTCACCAAGGGCGTTGGCCGCGTTGATAACGCAAGCGTCTTCACCTTCATGAGTGGAGGCAGCCAGCAAAATTTTCCGACCAGCGACAGCGGTTTTAAACTGTTGGCAAAAGGCTTTGTCAATCTTCAAAAGATTGCCAAGCTTCAGTGATCCAAGAACAGTGATGCAGTCGGCGGGTGTGCCTAGTTGATGAAATTGGCGTGCTTGTGTCGTGTCAACGGCAAGCACAAGTTGTGGTGCGGCAAAAACAGACTTTGCCAATGATGGATTTCTGATCCAACGTTGAAATGCTACCGTGGATAATTGTGATGATGCAAAAATCACAGGGACCGATTTTGCGGCGGTCCGCGATACCAGATTTGGCCAGAAATCAGATTCCATAAAAATGGCGATGCGGGGTTTAATCTTAGCCAGAAAGCGGTCCACAAATAGGGGATGATCCAGCGGCTGAAAGGCGTGGAATAGAGGTAAGCCGGTGGCGGTTTCGCGGTGGACCAATTCCGCCGCGCTAACCGTATTTGTGGTGATAAGGAATTGGGCTTCTGGTTGCGTTTGCGCTAACGCTTTGGCAAGGCTTATGGCTGCGATGGTCTCGCCAATACTGACTGAATGAAGCCAGATAACACCAGACAACCGTGAGTCAAAATAGGGCTGCCCATACCGGTCTTGACGGCGGCCAGCTTGTTCTTTGCCCCTTTGTTGACGCCACCCAAGAACAAGTGGCAAAATCGGACGAAGTACCCACCAGATGATATTGTAAATGCCAAGCGTCATGATGGATCCTCACGCATCAATTGGTCCATGGCGTCCGCTTGTGAGTTCAATGCCTCTTCAAGTTGCTGGCGGGCTGTCTCAAGCTGGTCTTTGTTATAATCATCAAGATAAATTGGATCACCAATAATGAAGTGGCCACGTGCAAATGGTTTTGGAATAATCAACTGATCCCACCCGGTGGCCCGCCAATAGCGGTCAACCGCCCAGCACATAGGCACAATGGGTTTGTCAGCTATTTTTGCGATTGCGACCGGCCCTAAGGCGCATTGTCTCGCTGGGCCGCGTGGACCATCTGGTGTAATTGCAACTGAACCGCGGTTGTCTAGAACGCGTTTTAGTCCGCGCAAGCCCGATAACGGGTTCCGGTTGGAACTTCCCCACACTGTTTTTACCCCAAAACAGCCAATGGCATATGACATCATTCGGCCATCTGGGTGAGGTGATTGCAGGGCGTGAAGTGGATAGGCGGATGGCCAAAGCCAAGGCATCGCGATTAGCCTTTCATGCCAGAACACCATTACAATGCCCGCCTGTTTGGCCATAAATTGATCAGATTTATTCTTATCAACAATGCGCCACCGGATGGTGATCATCAAAAGCGCAATGATGCTGCCAATGGTCAAACCAACAAGGGCATTACCAAAAGGCGATCGTATCAATTTTTTAATCATGCGGTCAAAACTGCTTCAGGGTTGTGTGAATTTCGGCAAACGCCAATCCCAAAAGTCTAGCATGTAAGCATGTGGTTTCGGAATGGGGTGGGGCAAAAATACCTGATCAATTGCGAATTTGCTGTATTTTTTCCAAATAACCCGAAAAAAAATATGATGAATGCTTTAGGATTGGATGGCAAATTGCTAACATGACACTATTGGTGGCTTGGTTAAGACGCAATCGTTGTCGGTTTTTGTAAATGCACAATAACTCGGTATACATACAGCAGCTATACGTAAATCATTGGCGTCAATTTTGGATAGGATTACCGGCTTGACCGAAATAAAGCGTCATAAACAGGTCAATCGTGACATCATGCGGCGGATGTGGCAGGGCTGGATTGCTCGTTATTTGCCGCGTTTGATTGGCGCGCTTTTGCTAATGGTTCTTGTTGCGGCAAGCGCATCGGTCTATCCTCTGTTAACCAAATACATTTTCAATGGGCTAGCTGATGGCCGTGCTGCTGATATTATCTGGATGGCCCCGCCGATCATTATTTTGTTTGCGCTGGTAAAAGGCATTGCCCTTTTTGCACAAACAGTAATGGTGAATGCTCTGTCCTTGCGGGTTAGCACTGACTTGCAGAAAGACATGGCCAGAACGTTGATCGAGGCGGATCTCCAAACCATTAGTGGTGAACCAGCGGGCGTGTTCATGTCGCGCATAATGAATGATTTGAATCTGGTGCGGGAAGCTCTGGTACGGCTGGCAAATAATCTTGTGCGTGATAGCTTAACGATTGTTGTTCTGATTGGGGCGATGATCTGGCTCGACTGGGTCATGGCGCTCGTTGTTATCGGGGTATATCCATTGGCAATGGGGCCAATTATCAGCATTGGTAATCGACAACGCAAAGCATCAGGCAATTTGCAAGTGCATATGGAAAGCGTTACCTCACTTCTTGCTGAAACATTGAATGGCGCCAGAATGGTAAAGGCTTATCAGCGTGAGGATGCGGAGATAGCCCGAATACGGCTTGGATTTGATGGTTTATATGACCGGTTAGTTGGGTTGCTCACCGGACGGGCTAAAATTGACCCAATTCTCGAAGTGGTTGGTGGTATTGCTGTTGGCGGCGTCGTGGCGCTGGCAAGCTGGCGTGTGGCTAATGGTGACATGCAAGTTGGCGATGTAATTGCGTTCATAACAACCCTGATTTTATTAGTCCAACCAGTGAGAGCAATCGGCACGTTGAATGCTATCACCCAAGAAGGACTTGCCGCGTGCGAACGAATCCTCACTCTCTTGGATACGCCGCGTAACATCGTTGACCGGCCCGGTGCCACCGCTTTGGTGGTAAAACACGGACAGGTGGATTATGACAATGTTGGGTTTGCCTATGACAAGGATGCAATTGCTGCGCTTGATGGTATAAGCTTTACCGCAGGCGCCGGGCAAACAATTGCGCTTGTTGGCCCGAGTGGTGCTGGTAAATCTACATTGATTAATCTTTTGCCTCGGTTTTTTGAAGCAACCAGTGGAACTATTGCCATTGATGGCCAGCCCATTGATGGCGTTAAAATTAGTAGTCTTCGGAAGGCTGTTTCACTTGTTAGTCAGGAATCGGTGCTGTTCGACGATACGATCGCAGCCAATATCGGGTTTGGCCGTGATGGAGCCGGCCGCGCGGATATTGAAGTGGCGGCGCGTGATGCGGCGGCGGATGAATTTATTCAGGCCTTGCCTGATGGTTATGACACATATGTCGGGGCAATGGGGAACCGCCTCTCTGGCGGCCAGCGCCAGCGCATTGCAATTGCAAGAGCAATGTTAAAAGATGCACCCATTTTGCTGCTTGATGAGGCAACTGCTGCGCTTGACGCCAAATCGGAACAGCAGGTGCGATCTGCCCTTCAAAAACTGCAAGCTGGGCGAACAACCCTTGTAGTTGCGCACCATCTTGCAACTGTTCGTAATGCTGACCTAATTCTGGTTCTTGAAGATGGGCGTATCACCGAACAGGGAACGCATAATGCCTTGCTGGCAAAAAGTGGCCTTTATGCAAGGCTATGCGAACTACAACTTTTCAATGACGAAGCAGAAAAATGAAGATCCGATACGCTTGAAACCATTAACTCATGTCTATTTATTCGCGTCGCAAAATTGTATCGGTCAGACGCACGGCCCAGCTTCTAGCCTTGAAACTGGCAGCGAGATCCTGCGGATCGTAAATCGTTTCCACCCAGTCAAAAAATGCCATGCCCTGATCTTCGTAAGGGAGATAGGATGAAAAAAAAGCGTCAATGAGGCCAGTTTTAGCGGCTTTGACATGGCCATATTTCCAGGCAAGCTGGCCCATTGCTTCACGGGCAGGTCGTTCTTTAGCTATAATCAGATAAAGTGCCGACATTAACCCCGCGCGATCGGCCCCCGATTTGCAATGTATCAAAGTTGGTGTCTCAAGGGCGGCAAAAAGATCGCGGGCGTCGTACAGCATCTCTTTTGAGGGTGCTGCGCGCGACCGTGCGGTGAAATCAAGAAGGGTGATACCAGCCTTGGCACAGGCTTCCGCTTCAAGCTGCCAGCTACCGTCTGCGCGTGGGCCTCGCAAATTAACGATGGTTTTAATGCCGGTTTTTGCCAGTGCGGCAATGCGCATTGGCCCTGGTTGGTTGCTTCGCCACAGCCCATCTGCAACAAGATGCTGATTATGCCAGTAAAAGCGAAGGAAGCCATGATCCTTCAAAATCAAGTCTAGCCAGTCGGCACCACCGCGCCGGTTGCCAGGCGGAGCGGTCCATTTCATGAGCCGGCAATCGTCATGCAATCAAGGTAAAGCGATGGTGATGCAATGCTGTCTCGCAAGTCAATGTCGTTTGCCGCGGTAATTTGCATGAACATATCTTTTAGATTTCCCGCAATTGTTGCTTCGGTAATGGGCTGAGCTATTTTGCCTTTTGAAATCCAGAACCCCCCAGCACCGCGACTATAGTCGCCAGTGATCATATCAACTGAACTGCCAATCATTTCTGTGATTAAAAATCCCTCGTCAATATCGGCCATTAAATCATCACGGCTGATGGTCGAATTTTCTATGTAGAAATTGCTGGCACCCGGTGATGGGGCGCTACCGAGTCCGCGTCGGGCATTTCCGGTTGGTGGCATGCAGAGTTTTGTGGCTGAAGCAAGGTCTAGAAACCATCCGGTCAAAACGCCATCTTCAATCATTACGCGTTTGCTGACAGCCAATCCTTCGCCGTCAAAAAGGCGCGAGCCAAGCCCACGTGGGCGTAACGGATTATCAATAAAATTCAAGCTCTTACTCGCGACTTGTTTGCCAAGGCTGTCTTTCAAGAAACTTGTGCCGCGCGTAATGTTAGCCCCATTGATCGCTGATGCCATGGTGCCAACGAGCGAAGCAGCAACACGGCGATCATAAATAACAGGGAATTGTCCAGTCTGAGGCTTCCGGGCGCCAAGACGGGCCAACGTGCGGTTGGCAGCGCTTTTGCCAACCTCTTCGGCCGGTTGCAAATCGCTTTCATAAACCGCCGAACTATAATCATAGTCGCGTTCCATATGGCCGTCTTTTTCCGCGATAACCACGGTTGAAACACCATGCGATGACCGTTTGTAGCCGGCAAGGAAACCATTGCTTGTGCCAATCAGCACATCAACAATGCCGTGACCGGCATCAGCTCCATCCGATGTTTTGATGCCATTGAATGATAGCGCGGCTTCTTCAGCGGCGGCGGCACGATCTCTCAGGCTATCGGCGTCTGAAATAGTTTCGTCAAACATATCCAGATCGGGTATGGATTTGGCTAACTCGGCATCAGTGGCAAGCCGCACAAACGGGTCTTCGGGTGCAAGCTTAGCCATCGCAACGGCTCGTTCTGCCAGATTGGTTATGTTTTCATCATCCAACTGACTTGTTGATATTGACGCGGTACGTTGTCCAACAAAGACGCGCAAGCCTATATCAAAATCTTCCGATCTCTCGCTGGCTTCAACATTGCCTAGTCGCAAACTGATATTGGTGCTGTGCCCCCTTGCCAGCATCGCATCGGCGCCATCGGCTCCAGCAACTTTGGCGGCGTCTAACAATTGGGCGATGAGTGTTTGATGATTAGTTTCCATACCTATTCAGATAGCCTTCGTGATCAAATAATTCAACCGCTTGTCGTTTAACTTGATTATGTTTATGTTCGCGCCATGAAATTCAAGATATTTATCGATGGTGAGGCAGGCACCACGGGTTTGAAGGTGGCAGAACGCTTGAAAACCCATCCGCATGCCTCAATTCTGAGAATTGATGCGGCGCACCGCAAGGACGAGTCGGCGCGTGCTGACATGATGGCAGCAAGCGACATTACCATTCTGTGCCTTCCTGATGCAGCGGCAATAGACGCGGCAAGGCTGGCTGCAGAATCAAAAACCCGATTGATCGATGCGTCATCGGCGCACCGGACCCATTCCGAATGGGTTTATGGGTTTGCTGAATTACAGCCGGGACAGCGTGACGCGATTGCAGGGGCTGCGTTGATTACAAATCCAGGCTGTTATCCAACTGGGTTTTTGGCGTTGGCACGTCCTTTGATTGCAAGTGGGCTATTGTCTGATCAGTCATTGCTGTCGATTCCTGCAGTTAGCGGCTACAGCGGCGGTGGTAAATCGTTGATTGAACGTCATGATGCTGGCGATCTTGGCCCTGCCTTTAGCTATGGCACCAATTTACAGCATAAGCATCTGAGCGAAATGACAAAATATTCCGGCCTGCAAACACCGCCAATTTTCATGCCAATGGTCGCTGATTTCTATGCAGGAATGCTGGTCCATATCCCGCTTCATGCTGATCAATTTGAATCGCCAGTAACGGCGGCAATGGTGTATGATTGTCTTGCTGATTGGTACCACGGCTCTAACGTTGTGCATATGGGAGCGGCTGCTGCGAATCATAGTGACGTGCCGCCTCTGTTAGCTGCTGATGGTCTGGCTGGGCGTAATGATATGGAACTGTTCGTTTTCAGTGATACGGTTGAAAAGCGGTTTTGGATCACTGCACGGCTGGATAATCTTGGCAAAGGGGCATCTGGGGCGGCTGTCCAGAATGTAAATATCGCTCTTGGCCTCACTGAAACCCTTGGTCTTTAAATTGACGCAGCCCAATGATACCCGCGGCATAGTCTGTCAAAGCTTTAGAAGGTAGAAGGCAAGTTGAGGTTCGATGTTTTCAATCTGTGGAATACAACTTCGTGAAATGAGTGATGCGGCCAGCTATCTTGCCCCGATCAGCGAGGTTGATCGGGCGTGCAAATATCCCTATGACGCTCCAGAGGGCGGTTTTGTTCTGGCAAGTGGGCGGTTATTAAATCTGGAACAGGCACAACTGGATCAGATGGATGAAGACCCGCATCGCGGAGTCTTGGCTGAACGAACTCCCGTTTTATCAGTTGGTTCAAATCGCGCCCCAGTACAATTGCTTCGTAAATTTGGGCCAGATTCGTTTTTGCCAGTAACACCGGCGCGGCTGCATGATTGCGATATTACCCATGCCGCTATCCTTGGTTATTATGCTGCTGTTCCATGCACGGCCTTTCCATCACCTGGTACAATTGTTGATTTGAATGTGGTGTGGTTGGATGATTATCAACTTGCACAAATGCACCGCACTGAAGGCATTAATGTTGCCTACGATTTTGTTGTTATGGAAACAGTTGAACATCAATTTGCCGTGCGGGCTGGCCCTGTTTTTGGCTATGCGGCGCGCGCTGGTGTTCTTGATTGCGGCGATGGTGAACCAGCTGGGCTTTCCGCAATTCAATCACATGGGCGTATATTTAAAACGCTGACCCAGGCTGACGCAAATGCCAAATTACGTGAGCTTGCCAAGGTTGATGATGATCGTTCAATGATACAATTTATTACCGAAATGCAGGCTGATAAATCTGCGCGTGACGCGATTATTGAGCGGTTGCGTCCGCATGCGATTCAGGCGTATAAACCACCATGGCAAGTACAGGCCGTCAATATTGATGGAGCTGATGCCTATCTTTAATGGGGTGCTTTTTGCTGTAGTTGCTGGTGGCTATTCTAACCTGTAAAAAGGCGGTCTAAAGTCAATCCAGCGAAGAGAAATAGCCCCGCATTTCGGTTTGATTTGAACAGATTTAGTGCCAATTCAGCATTGTCAATTCGGATTTTATAGATTTGCATGCCAAGATTAATAGCCATGCCGGCTAGTCCAACCCAACCTATAATTACTGGCGTAAACCCATCATGCTCAAGCATGAACAGCCCTGTTGCAATCAAGCTTACGGCAATCGCATAAGCGGCGCCGGTGCCAAGTTTGATTCTGTTGTTAAATGCGAGTGCGGATGATTTTATCCCGACAGTGCGATCATCCTCCATATCCTGAATGGCGTAGATTGTGTCATAGCCAAATACCCATAGCACAGAGCCTACATAGATGAATATGATAGAAGATGGTGGCAAAGTCTCGGCAACCGCGGCCCAGCCCAAAAGAATCCCCCATGAAAACGTTAGTCCCAGCACGAACTGGGGAAACCATGTGACGCGTTTGGCCAGTGGGTAAAGCACCACTAATGGTGTAGCGGCAAGGCCAACATAAATTGCAAGCCGCGGCAGTTGGATAAGAACAAATAGGCCAATAAGGCCCAATGCCAACAGAAACCAAGCAGCTTGTGACATAGAAATTGTGCCAGCGGCCAGCGGGCGCGTACTGGTCCGGGCAATTAGCTGATCCAGCCGCCGGTCCCACATATCATTTATGATACAGCCCGCCGCACGGGTGACAATTGCCCCGATAAGAAACAGGACCATCATCCGTAGCATTATGCCAAGTGATGGCGCGCCAAGGCTAATGGACCACCAACCTGGCAGCAGGAGTAACCACCAGCCAATGGGCCGGTCAAGCCGGGCAAGATAGATAAAAGGATGCCATGCAGTCGGCAGCCAATGCCACCAGCCATGCGCCTTGATATCGGTGTGAAGCGGGGGCGTATTGCTGTTCATACAGGTAGTCATTAGCGAATAAAGTGAAAAAAAGCAAAATTGATTTGCCGTAGGCTCAATGTAAAGATCACCGCAAGATTGCTTGTCACGCCGCTGCATGGGTATTACAAATCAAAACATGATCAAGCCATATACCAAAGCTCGCCTTTATATCAATATGCCCCTAAACGAAGGGAAAATAATCACCTTGGCATCCGACCAAATGCATTACCTTTTACATGTTTTGCGATTGGGCGTTGGTGCACCGATTGCAGTCTTTAACGGCGTTGATGGTGAATATCTCGCGACGATAACTGAGGCTTTAAAAAAGCGCTGTTCGATCAGCATCAAGGTGCGGTTAAGGCCGCAAATCCAATGCCATGATTTGTGGTTGCTTTTTGCACCGGTTAAAAAAGCTCGTCTGGATTTTATTGCCCAGAAAGCAAGCGAATTGGGAGTACGCGTCATCTGGCCAGTAAAAACTGATTTTTGTCAGATTAACCGGGTCAATGATGATCGGCTTACGGCAAATGCAATTGAGGCGGCTGAACAAACAGAACGGCTTGATATTGCTGAAATAAAGCCTTTCTCCAGCCTGTTAACCGCGTTGCAGCATATTGAAAATGACAGGCTTTTGATTTGGTGCGACGAGGCCAGTGCCGGTCATCCGGCGTTAAATATCAGTGCCGCTCTTACCACCGCTCCGCCGCATGAAAAGGCAGCTGTACTGATTGGGCCGGAAGGAGGTTTTTCAGATTCTGAAAGAACGCATTTGCAATCCCGAGCTAATTGTTTAAAAGTTTCTCTTGGACCTCGTATATTACGGGCTGATACCGCCGCCATGTCGGCACTCTCCTGTTACCAGTCGATTTGTGGCGATTGGAAGAATTAGCTTTTAAAATGGCTAAAACCGGCTGGTGTGATGATGGTCACAAAAGCCTGAATGCAAAAGGGCGTGTCTATGGGGCATATCAACGTTATGATCACCGATAAGGACCAGCTTGTCGAGTGGATTGCCAGCGGTGCAAAGCCCTCTGGCGAATGGCGTATTGGCACTGAACATGAAAAATTTTTGTTCCACCGTGATGGGCTTCGCCCTGTTACCTATGATGGTGATCAGGGTATTGAGGCGATGCTGCATGCGCTGTGTAAAGCCATTGGCGATAAAGCTACTCCGATTACAGAAAATGGGAAGATTATTGGGCTCAAGGATGGTGATGGAGGTTCAGTATCACTGGAACCGGGCGGGCAATTGGAATTATCCGGGGCACCCTTGGTTAATCTCCATGAAACTTGCGCGGAAACGGGGCGCCATCTGCGCCATATGAGGATGGTTTCATCGGCCCTTGGTGTCGGTATGCTTGGCATTGGCTTTCAACCAAAATGGGACCGTGATGATACTCCATGGATGCCAAAGGGCCGTTATCAGATCATGCGTAACCACATGCCAAAAGTTGGCACGATGGGGCTGGATATGATGCTCCGGTCCTGCACGGTTCAGGTGAACCTTGATTATGCTGATGAAGAGGATATGCGCAAAAAATTCCGTGCATCACTGGCCTTGCAACCGGTGGCAACGGCGTTATTTGCGAATTCGCCTTTCAAGAATGGCAAGCCATCGGGTTGGTTATCAACGCGTGCACATGTCTGGACAGATACAGATAATGCGCGTTGTGGTGTGCCAGATTGTGTTTTTGATCCGGCGTTTGGTTATGAACAATGGATTGATTATATCCTTGATGTGCCAATGTATTTTCTGCATCGCGGCGAAGATTATGTTGATGTTGCAGGAAAATCTTTTCGCAACTATCTGGCGGGAACGCTTGAGGGGTTTGAGGGTCAGCCGCCGAATTTGGCTGATTTTGAAGATCATATCACCACAGCCTTTCCTGAAGTAAGGCTAAAACAATATCTGGAAATGCGCGGCGCCGACAGCGGTTCTTGGGCTAATATCTGTGCGCTTCCTGCCTATTGGGTTGGGCTTTTATATGATGAGGAAGCGCTTCATGAGGCGGCAGCATTGGTATGTGATATTGGTGCTAAAGACGTTATGGCTGGGCGGCTGTCGGTGGCAAAAGACGGACTTCGGGGCAAGCTTGGGCCGTATGATGTGTATGACCTTGCGGCCAAAACGCTGGATCTCGCCTTCAGCGGTTTGCGACGACGCTGCATTTTTGATGATAGCGGTAACGATGAAACTGGCTTTTTACAGCCGCTGCGCACGGTGATTTCTAGCAAAAAAACCCCGGCCGAAATCATGCTTGAACATTATCATGGTGATTGGGCAAAAAATATTGATCAGGTCTTTACATCGAACCAATATTGATCCGCTTGGTGCCCAAGCTCGCGCGGGGCGACCTGCTGTTTGAGGACAACTAATCATGCTTGTTTTGCTGCTCGTGGTATTTGTCAATTTTGTTGGCATTGGCGCGCTGATACCGGTGTTGCCCTATACGGTGATTGAGACGCTTGGACTATCGGCGACTACTATGACATTGCTGCTAGCCTCATTTGCCTTTGCGATGTTTTTATCAAATCCCCTTCTTGGCCGTTTGTCCGATCATGTTGGACGGCGACCGGTTCTGATTTTTAGCCTGATGGTAAATGTGCTCGCGCATATTTGGTTTGCGTTATCAACCGATATTGTGCAGATGTTTGCAGCAAGAATACTCGCCGGCCTTGCCGCAGGAAATACCGGGGTGATCCAAGCGATGATTGCCGATCGGGTAAATCCAGGGGAACGAGCCCGTTTTATGGGGCTTTTTGGTGCAGCAATTGGCACTGGTTTCGTTGCTGGGCCAGCCCTTGGCGGATTGTTTAGTGGGCTAGGGGAAGGGCCGCTCCATCAGGCACCGTTTCTATTGGCAGCTGGGTTTGGAACGATTGCATTATTACTGTCATTGCGGCTGAATGAAAGGGCGACAAAAGCCACCGCGTCCATTGCGGCAAAGACACTCTTACGTGACCGGATAAAGATTGTTTTCCGCAGCGAACTTGCACTCTACACATTGGCGTTCTTCTGTCTGAATCTGTCCTTCGCCCAGGTTGAGGCCAGCTATGTTTTGCTGCTTCGTGACTATCTGGGTTTTGGCGCAACTAAAACGGGCTGGCTTTTCACTTATATTGGCCTTTGTATCATATTGGTGCAGTCTGTTCTAATCAACGTGGCAGTGCGCCGTTTTGGCGAGGTGGGAACGGTTGCGTTCGGCGCCAGTTTGTTGGCGATCGGCCAAGGGCTTACGGTGCTGATGTCGATGGGCTTCATGGCGGGTGCTAACTATCCATTGGTGCAGATAGTCACTACCACAACCGCAGTTTGTTTCGGATTTGGGTTCAGTAATCCTGCGCTCTCGGCTGCGGCCAGTAATGCGGCGGGAAAAGACACAATGGGTGGGGCGCTGGGAACGGTTCAGGGGTTTGCTTCGCTTGGACAAGTTGGTGGCCTTGTTTTAGCTGGACCCCTTTACCAGCTCGGTGGGGCGCATTTCCCATTTGGTTTTGGCATGTGTATCACTTTACTTTTGTTGGTTGTGATGATTTTGCTAAAGCGTCGGCCTGCTATGCAGCCTCAGTACCGCCAACCGTAACGCCGCCCATTTTCACGGTTGGCTGGCCAACCCCAACCGGCACGCTTTGCCCAGCTTTCCCGCAGGTACCAATACCGCTATCAAGCTGGGTGTCATTGCCGATCATGCTGATTTTCGACATTGCATCCGGTCCGTTACCAATTAGTGTTGCCCCCTTCACAGGCGCGCCAACTTTGCCGTTCTCGACAAGGTAGGCTTCGGCGGCAGAAAAAACAAATTTTCCAGAGGTGATGTCAACCTGACCACCTCCAAAATTAACGGCGTAGATGCCTTTCTTTACTGAGGCTACAATTTCCTGCGGGTCGGCCTTGCCATTCTCCATGTAGGTGTTGGTCATGCGCGGCATCGGTGCGTGAGCATATGACTCGCGTCGTCCATTGCCAGTAGGATCCACGCCCATTAGTCGGGCGTTTTGACGATCCTGCATGTAGCCTTTCAAAATGCCGTTTTCAATCAAAATATTGCGGCGGCTCGGCGTGCCCTCATCATCAACGGTAATTGATCCGCGGCGATCAGCAATCGTGCCATCATCGATGACCGTAACCCCTTTCGAGGCAACTTGCTGGCCAACGCACCCACTAAAAATTGATGTGCCCTTGCGGTTGAAATCCCCTTCAAGTCCGTGGCCAACCGCTTCATGCAGCATAACGCCTGGCCAACCAGCCCCGAGAACGACCTCCATTTCCCCGGCAGGAGTAGGCACTGAGTCCAAATTCAAAAGCGCAATGCGTAATGCTTCATCCACCTGTGATTGCCAGCTTTCGGGGGTTAGCCACTGATCTAGCATCACGCGCCCACCAGCACCGGTGCCGCCCGACTCCATTCGGCCATCCTGTTCCACTGCAACCCAAATGTTGATGCGGACCAACGGCCGAATATCGGCTACCCTCAGCCCATCGGCGCGGATGATCTGGACAGCTTGCCACGAACCGGTCAGGCTGGCGCTAACTTGCTTGACGCGTGGATCCGATTCGCGTGCATAGGTATCCATTTCCTGCAGCAACTTGACCTTTGTTTCGAACGGAGTGGTGTTTAACGGGTTCTGATCCGAATAAAGCGGGATGTTTGCTCCGGCGCTAGGCGCAAGTGCCGCTGTGCCGCTGTACCCCTTCGTAACTGCTGAGACGCTGTTGGCGGCGCGTGCCAATGCAGCCTCTGAAAGTTCGCCAGCATGCGCGTAGCCATGCGCCTCGCCAGCCACTGCCCGAAGGCCAAACCCACTCGACTGGTCATAGCTTGCCGTCTTCAACCGACCATCGTCAAAGGCTAGCATCTCGGCGTGGCGCATTTCCAGAAACAATTCGCCGTCATCGCCACCAGTGAGAGCGTTCTTTACAATTTTTTTTGTCTGATCGAGATCTAGGTTGGTGCGAGTGAAAAACAGCTCGTCGGTTTGTTGGAGAAGGTCCATGTCGTCATCCTAATCAAAAAGAATCGCTGTGCTTCGGAAGAATACTGTAACTATTTACGATTATTACACATGTTATGATGGGCACAACTAATGCAAAATTCAAGGAAGATAAGTGTGCTAATTTTTTTGATTATTGACAACAAATTTGGTTTTTGGGCAAAAAAAGGAAAAAAAAAGCAAATATATAGCGACAGGCTGCCGCATGGGGCTTTTCTATTTAGCTCAAACAGGCTAAGTAAACCGGTCTAGTGAAGCGGTTTGTTGCCCGTTTCACTTGGCGTGGGTAGTGATGCGCAACAGTGGATGAATTTTGGGAGAATGATCCATGCCAGTTTTGGCCAAATCCAGAGCGTGCTTTGCGGAGCTTTTATCGGGACGCAAGCTTGTCAGTCTTGCTTGGGCTTTTTGTGGTGGTATAATCACGTGGTCCGCCCAAATTGAAGGGGCACAGGCGGCTGCGCCAGTGCCGTGGCAAATGGACCTACAACCGCCGGCAGGCTCTATGGCTGAAATGGCAACTGACTTGCACAATTTACTATTGATTGTGATCACGCTGATCTCACTTTTTGTATTGGGGTTGTTGATTTACGTAGGGGTTCGTTTCCGTGCAAGCCGCAATCCAAACCCAACAAAAACATCGCACAATACCGTGATTGAAATATTGTGGACGGTAATCCCAGTTTTGATTTTGGTTGGTATTGCCATCCCATCTTTTCGTCTTCTTTATTACATGGATCGGACTAACGAGACTGACATGGTAATCAAAGTCACGGGCAATCAGTGGTATTGGAATTATACCTATCCCGATGAAGGGATCAGTTTTGATAGCTACATGATTGATGAAGCCGAGTTAAAGCCTGGCCAAACGCGGCTTTTGTCGGTTGATTATCCAATGGTTGTGCCCGAAGGCACCAGAGTGAAGCTGTTGATAACGGGTAACGATGTCATGCACTCATTCTTTGTGCCATCGCTTGCGGTGCAGATGTATGCCTTCATTGGCCGAACAAACGAGGCCTGGATTGATGTGCCAACGGGCAGCCAGACCTATTATGGGCAGTGCAATCAGATTTGTGGGGTAAACCACGCTTACATGCCAATCGAGGTGAAGGCCCTGCCAAAAGCGGAATATGCCGCTTGGTTGAAAGGGGCAAAAGAAGAATTTGCGTTAAACGAAACCGCTACAGTGCAGCCAGAAGTTAATCTGGCATCGGCCAAATAAAAAGTGAAGAGGATTTAACAATGAGTGCTCAAGCCCACGCTGATCACGGCGCCCCTTCGAGCTTTGTGCGTCGCTGGCTATATTCAACCAACCATAAAGACATCGGTACAATGTATCTGGTCTTCGCTATTTTGGCAGCTTTTATTGGTGGTGGCCTATCAGTTTACATGCGCATGGAGCTGATGAGTCCGGGCGTTCAATACATGGAGAATGGGCATGTATGGAATGTTTTTACAACGGCTCATGGCTTGATCATGGTGTTTTTCGTTGTCATGCCTGGGCTTATTGGCGGCTTTGGTAATTGGTTTGTGCCGATAATGATTGGCGCGCCAGATATGGCCTTTCCCCGTATGAACAACATCAGTTTCTGGCTATTGCCGCCGGCCTTCATCTTGTTGCTTTTATCGGCTGTAATGGATGGTGGTGCTGGTGTTGGGTGGACTATTTATCCTCCACTATCATCAACTGCAGGGACTCCCGGCATGTCGATGGACTTGGCAATTTTCTCGCTTCACCTTGCTGGTGTTTCATCAATACTTGGCGCGGCCAACTTCATCACAACAATTTTTAACATGCGTACGCCCGGAATGACACTTCACAAGATGCCATTGTTTGCTTGGGCGATGCTTGTCACAGCCTTTTTGTTGCTGTTAGCGGTTCCGGTTCTCGCTGGTGCGATCACCATGCTGCTCACTGACCGTAATTTTGGCACAACCTTCTTCATTCCGGAGGGCGGTGGCGACCCCATTTTGTTCCTGCACTTGTTTTGGTTCTTCGGGCATCCAGAAGTATACATTATGATACTACCGGCGTTTGGGATCGTTAGTCACATTATTTCAACATTTTCGAAAAAACCTGTATTCGGCTATCTGGGCATGGCATATGCAATGGTGGCAATCGGCGTTGTGGGTTTTGTTGTTTGGGCGCACCACATGTACACAGTGGGTCTCAGCGTGGATACTCGCGCTTATTTCACCGCTGCAACAATGGTGATTGCGGTGCCAACAGGTGTAAAGATTTTTTCATGGATTGCCACAATGTGGGGTGGGTCAATCAGTTTCCGCGTGCCAATGTTGTGGGCAATTGGTTTTATCTTTCTATTTACCGTTGGCGGTGTGACAGGGGTGGTCTTGTCAAACGCCGGTCTGGATGTGGTCTTGCATAATACTTATTACGTGATAGCGCATTTTCACTATGTATTGTCACTTGGCGCTGTCTTTGGCCTGTTTGCCGGGTTCTATTACTGGTTCTCTAAAATGACCGGTTATGAATATAATGAGGGTCTTGCCAAGCTGCATTTCTACGTCACCTTTATTGGTGTGAATTTAACTTTCTTCCCGATGCATTTCCTTGGCCTTGCAGGTATGCCCCGTCGTTACATAGACTATCCAGACGCTTTTGCTGGCTGGAACATGGTTGCATCAATTGGTTCATATATAGGCGCAGTGGGTGCAATCTTGTTTGTCGTTGTGATTATAGAAGCCTTTGTCGCGAAGCGTCGGGCTACTGCCAATCCTTATGGTGAAGGTGCGACTACGTTGGAGTGGTACGTTACTTCACCTCCGCCATATCACACCTTTGACGAATTGCCGAAGGTAAAGTAGGTCTGGACAACTGCCCATTTTTTTGAAAGGCACTTTGATGGCGATTTCATCAGACCAGCAATTTTTGCAAAACTCCGACGCCGTTTTTGAGCCATCGGTGGCTGATTTTTGGTCGCTGTTAAAACCCCGGGTGATGAGCCTTGTGATCTTTACAGGCTTTGCTGGTATGTACTTGGCTCCGGGCTCGCTCCATCCATTGGTTTTTATAGTTTCACTATTTGCCATCGCCGGGGGAGCTGGTGCGTCCGGGGCGATTAATCAATGGTACGACCGTGACATTGACGCAGTCATGACACGTACAAAGATGCGGCCAATTCCGGCTGGTGTCATGGCGCCCGCTGAAGCGCTGACGATGGGGCTGGTTGTTTCGGCCATGTCGGTGCTGCTATTGGGACTTGCCGCGAACTGGCTCGCAGCCGGTTTGCTTGCATTTACGATTTTCTTTTATGCTGTGGTTTATACAATTTGGCTTAAGCGCATCACACCACAGAACATTGTGATTGGTGGGGCAGCTGGTGCCTTGCCTCCGGTAATTGGCTGGGCTTCGGTTATGGGTAGCTTGTCGTTTGAACCATTGGTTTTGTTTTCTATTATCTTCATGTGGACGCCGCCACATTTTTGGGCCCTGGCCCTAGTCAAAAATGACGATTATACCCGGGCAAATATTCCAATGTTGCCGGTTGTTGCCGGCGCCTTGGAGACCCGTCGACAAATTGTTATTTACGCCGTCATGCTGGCACCACTCGCGATCGTTCCATCATTTGTAGGTATGGCGTCAATCGGTTATGGAGTTCTGGCCTCCCTTGGGGGCGCGCTGTTTGTCGGTCTGAGCTTGCAGCTATATAAAACCGGGGATCACAAGCACGCGATGCGTTTGTTTGCATATTCGATTATTTATCTATTCTTGTTGTTTTTCGGCCTTGTTATTGATCATGCTCTCGGTAGTTACCTAACAGGGGCAGTTTAATGGAACGTAGCCGCCAGCCAAAGACGGCAGTTGAAATGCAGCAGATGCGTAAAAAGCGTAACCTGGCGTTGTTGGCAGTAATTGCCGGCTTAGTGCTGCTGTTTTATGTGCTGACGCTGGTCAAAGTTGGCGGCACATCATGATCGTTGCAAGCAACATGACTTCGCAAAATAGCAATCGTCGGGTAGCGATTAGTCTTGGCGCTCTTGTATTGGTGATGGTTGGATTGTCCTATGCATCAGTGCCACTTTATGATCTATTTTGCCGTGTTACCGGCTATGGTGGTACAACTCAGGTGGCTGATGCCAAATCAAATCAGATTGTTACAGGCCATCCTGTTGCTGTACGTTTTGATGCAAATATCAATCCAGCGCTGAATTGGAAATTCATACCTCTGGAGTCGAAGGTAATGGTTAATCCGGGTGAGGAAATTGTTGTCAATTACCGCGCAACTAACTTGGGCACATTGCCAAGCACTGGTACATCGACATTCAATGTGACACCGGTAAAGGCTGGCCCCTTTTTTATGAAGCTGGATTGTTTTTGTTTCATCGAGCAGACATTGCAACCCGGTCAATCGGTCGACATGCCGGTCAGATTTTTTGTCGATCCAGAAATTGTGTTGGATGAAAATGCCAAGGATATTGGAGAAATAATCCTGTCTTATACATTTTTTCCGGCACTTGGAGGCGACCCTACTCAGGGTGGCCAGCAATAATCGTGGAGAGGTGGTTTGGCTGCTGATCGAAGGGCTAACCAGATTTTGAGGAGACAAACATGAGTGGTGCAAATAAACACCCCTATCATCTAGTAGAAGCAAGTCCATGGCCCGCTGTTGGGTCCGCAGCCGCATTTACGGCAGCCGTCGGTGGTGTCATGTATATGCATGACGTTGCATATGGCGTGGCAGTTCTTGGCCTTGGATTTATGCTGGTTCTTGCGACCATGTTCATGTGGTGGCGTGACATTATCCGCGAGGCGGAATATCAAGGGCATCACACTCCGATTGTGCAGATTGGTATGCGTTATGGCATGATGTTGTTTATTGCCTCTGAGGTTATGTTTTTTGTGGCTTTTTTCTGGGCGTTTTTTGATCGTGCGTTTTATCCGAATGAGGGGGTGTGGCCGCCAGAGGGCATAACAACCTTTGATCCATTTGACCTGCCTCTAATTAACACGCTAGTGCTGCTTTTGTCGGGTTGCACGGTGACCTGGGCACACCATGCGATGCAACATGATAACCGCAAGGATTTTATGATGGGCCTTGGCCTAACTATCCTTCTTGGGGCCCTTTTTACTGCTTTGCAGGCGCTTGAATATAGTCATGCACCTTTCGGCTTTACTGACGGTATTTATCCATCGGTCTTTTACATGGCGACGGGTTTTCACGGCTTCCATGTCCTTGTTGGGACTTTATTCCTGGCAGTGTGCTGGTTTCGTGGTCGGGCTGGTCATTTCACTGCTGAACAGCATTTCGGTTTTGAAGCCGCCGCATGGTATTGGCATTTTGTTGACGTTGTATGGCTGTTCCTTTTCGCTGCTGTTTATTGGTGGGGTGGTTGATTGTCACGTAATGCTTTAAGTAGTTAGCCCGAGTTTTATTGGAGGGGAAGTTGGGTGCTGGCGCTCTTCTTATTTAAGTGTTGTTTCCCCTTTAGACATGGTCTTTTTTAACGGGGCTATGCCGTGAGGTATGAAAATGAAGTTTCGCCCGTTCCTTTGGTTGACCATTGTAACCATTCCATCGTTGTTGGTGTTGATTGGTCTCGGGTCATGGCAGCTTCAGCGTCTACAATGGAAGAATGATCTGATTTCCAGATTTGAGGCACGCTCAGCGGCCGATGCTATTGCCATCCCTGCATCAAATGCTGAACTAGATGATCTAGAATTTAGAAGCCTTGCGTTAAACGGAGTGTTTCAGCATGACAAGGAAACCTTCCTAACTGGCCGAACCTATGAAGGCAATGCTGGATTTCATGTGGTAACCCCGTTGTTGCTTGACGATGGTAGAACTATTCTTATCAATCGGGGCTGGGTTTCAGAAGATTACCGAAATCCGGCAAAGAGGACCTTTTCGCAGATAGATGGCAAAGCATCTGTGACAGGAATTTTACGGCGGCCCGGAGTAAAAGGTTATTTTGTGCCCGAGAACGAGCCGGAAAATGGCTTTTGGTTTACCCTTGTGCCAAGCCAAATTAATCAGCATCTGGCTTTAGGTGATGCGGCTATTGACCAGTTTTATGCCGATGCCTTACGCACTTCTGATGTTGTGACATTACCAATCGCGGCCAAAACCAAATTGAATTTGCGAAATGCGCATTTAAGTTACGCGATGACATGGTATGGTATTGCCTTAGCGCTTATTGGTGTTTACCTCGCCTTTCATTATCAGGCTGGCCGATTGCAGTTTGGCCGCCGGCAAAAGGATTGATCGTGGACTATATCAGCACTCGTGGACAGGATGGCCCGCTGGGATTTGAACAAACTTTATTGAGTGGTCTGGCGCGTGATGGCGGCCTTTATTTGCCAGTTGAATGGCCAACATTCAGCCCTGATGAAATTGCTGATATGCGTGACCTGTCCTATGCCCAACTTGCTGGCCGGGTTATGGCACCATTTTGTAATGGCGAAATTGATGAGTTTGAACTGGCAGCGATGGCTGGTGCGGCATATGCTGGATTTGATCATCCAGCAGTTGCTCCGTTGGTTCAGCTTGATGATACGACTTATATTCTGGAATTGTTTCATGGTCCAACAATCGCATTCAAAGATTATGCAATGCAGTTTTTGGCCCGCGCCTTTGATCGTGCTCTGTCTAAAAAAAGACAGCATGCGGTTATTTTAGGGGCGACTAGCGGCGACACTGGTTCGGCAGCCCTCGAGGCGTTTCAGAAGCGCGGTGCGGTTGATGTATTTATTCTATTCCCCGAGGGGCGCGTATCACCGGTCCAGCAGCGTCAAATGACATCTGTTATTGCCGACGGCGCTCATGCAGTTGCGATCAAAGGTGACTTTGATGATTGTCAGGCACTGGTAAAGGCATTGTTCAATGATCTTGAATTTCGTGATGAGGTAAATCTTTCGGCAGTAAATTCAATCAACTGGGCACGGCTAATGCCACAAATTGTATATTACTTTTCATCGGCGCTGGCCCTTGGGGCGCCGGATCGAAAAGTGGTCTTTTCGGTGCCAACGGGAAACTTTGGTAATGTGTTTGCCGGTTATGCCGCTGTGCAAATGGGATTGCCGATTGAGCGTTTGATTGTGGCATCGAACCAGAATGATATTCTGCCGCGATTTTTTGAAGCCGGTAGGATGGCCCGCGAGACTGTTGTGCCATCGCTTAGCCCGTCAATGGATATTCAAGTGTCGAGCAATTTTGAACGGCTTCTGTTCGAGTTGCTGGAGCGTGATGGCGCAAAGACAAAGTTGGTTATGGACGAGTTTGCAACAAGTGGTCAATTCACCCTTGATGTCAAGGCAATGACACGAGCGCAAAGTCTGTTTTCTGCGTATCGGCTAAATGATTCTGGCACGGTTGCCGAAATCGCATCGACTGCGAAAAATAGTGGCATGTTGTTGGATCCGCACAGCGCGGTGGGCTTGTCCGCGGCGCGGCGCGCCCGAGCTGATGGTACAATTGCATCTGATGTACCAATTGTTAGCCTTGCTTGCGCCCATCCTGCAAAATTTGAGACAGCGGTTAAATTAGCCACTGGCAGTGCGGCAACCCTACCGCCGCATATGGCTGATTTGATGACTCGCCCCGAACAGATGCAAACCCTAGCCGCTGACGTTGACGCCGTAAAAGCGCTTGTACGTGCTCAAAAGCGAAGCGAATGACGATAAGTGTTAGCAAGCTTGGCAACGGTTTAAAGATTGCCACCCGGTCGATGCCTCATGCCACATCCGTGTCGATTGGCATTTGGGTTAATGCCGGCGCGCGCGATGAACAGGATAATGAACAGGGCATTGCGCACATGCTGGAACATATGGCGTTCAAAGGCACAAAACGCCGTGATGCCCAGGCTATTGCCACCGAGGTTGAAAATGTTGGAGGCTTTATGAATGCGCATACCAGTCGTGAGGAAACTGCATATTATCTCCGGTTACTGCCAGAACATCTTGATCTTGGCGTGGACATCCTGGCCGATATTTTGACCGAATCAACTCTGCCCAATGATGAAATTGAGCGCGAACGTGGCGTTATCATTCAAGAAATTGGACAATCACTTGATACGCCAGATGACCTGGTTTTCGACTTATTTGCCGATGCCTGTTATGAGGGCCACACTCTTGGTCGTCCCATACTTGGAACGGTTGATAGTGTTTCGACGTTCAGCCGCCAGGATCTTGAGGCGTTTTTGCGGCGTTATTATGGGGCGGGTCAGATGCTTTTTTGTGCTGCCGGGGCCTTGGATCATGACGACCTGTTAAGGCGGATAGATGCTCGGCTCGGTATGATTAGTGATGCCACATTTGTAACGCGCCAACCAGCGTTGTGGGCTGCGGGCCGGAAACTGGTAAAACGTGATCTAGAACAATCACATATTGTTTTTGGCTTGCCAACGGCGGTTGAGAGCGTAGCAGACCGGTTTTCTCTGATTGCTTTGTCAACCCTTTACGGGGGTGGCATGTCATCACGATTATTTCAGCAGGTGCGAGAAAAGCGTGGGCTTTGCTATTCGATTTTTTCATTTGCAGCTTTGCATTCAGATGGTGGAACATTCGGCGTTTACGCTGGTACGTCAGCAAGTCAGGTTGACGAAATGCTATCTGTTTGTGCTGGCGAGCTAGCGGGGTTGGCGAGTGGAGTTAAAGATGATGAGGTAGCGCGCGCCAAGGCTCAGATACGAGCTAATCTCCTAATGAGCCGTGAGTCTGTTTCCTCTTGTGCTGATGCGCTGGCTCGTCAGATTATCCTATTTGGACATCCCCAGTCAGATGCGGAACTTCTCGATGCGATTGATGGGATTGATGGTAAAAAAATAGCTGGAATGGCCGCTGGTTTAATCGTGGGCAGCACTCCATCTATGGCATGCGTCGGCCCGTCATTGGACCTCATGCCTAATAGTGAACTTGCCGCGCGGTTTCTTGTGGCCTAGGCGTTACCTGCTGCGCTTGCGTAATGGGCTGGATCAATGCCTAGCGTTGCATAGGCCTCATCCCAGAGATCCTCGGCTTCAACTTTAAATAATAGATCGCTGCTAGCAGGTAAATTAAGCCAGATGTTCGCTGATAGTTCCTGTTCCAGCTGGCCTGCATGCCATCCCGCATAGCCAAGCGAAATGATCGAGTGAACGGGCCCGATGCCATTGGTGATATCGCGGAGGATATTAACACTCGAGGTTAGGCCGATTTCATGCGTTACAGCAACGCTTTCGGGTTGCATATGATCTTGCGAATGAAGCACAAAGCCCCGGCTACCATCAACCGGCCCACCAATATGGATTGGCTGGTCACCATGAAACCTTGGGGTGCCAATTTCCAGCGTTTCACACAATTGGGCGATATCAAGTTCGTCTGATCTGTGGTTGATGACAACTCCCATTGCGGAGCTTTGATCATGCTGACACATCATAATTACGCTTCGCTGAAACCTGCTGTCACCAATGTGGGGGCTAGCGATCAGCAATTGCCCTTGAAGGCTCACGGTATCTACCAATCTCACGTTGTGGTGTGTGGTTGAGCCAGCCTGACTTGTATCTTTTTGTTTTGCCATTATCTACACTATGCATCAATGCCACATCAGGTAAAGAAAAACCGTCTTAAAAATAGGCGCAATGACGGCGCCCTTGGACTAGATCATGCCATCGTCGCTATACAAAAATCAGCAACTGTCAAGTGATACGGTCGCAGGCCGGAAACAAGTTTCAGCCCGCTACAATCGGGAGCAAAGAGCGCCTGTCAGGTTATCTAGCCTAGCGTTTTTCTTACTGATCTTCTTTGCGTTGGCATTTGCACAGATACCAGTACGGGCTGATCTTGCAATGAAAGATGCAACTGGCCCTTGGGTTGGTGACCCCACAATTGGCCAGGCGCGCCTTGTCAGCGCTGTTACTGGAACGGCGGATTTGCAGGAATTACCGCTTGGTCTTGAATTTCGACTCGCGCCAGGCTGGAAAATTTATTGGCGCACGCCCGGCGAAGCTGGGCTGCCACCAAAGCTAGAATTGAAACTCGCAAGCGGCCATGCCGTCACCAACAAGCTCCACTGGCCAGTGCCAAAACGGTTTGATGCGTTTGGTTTTGATAATTTTGGCTATGCAAATAAGGTGATTCTGCCGGTTACGCTAAGGGAGCATCCGAAAGGAGCGGCTGTCCAGATTATTGGCCAGATGGAAGCATTAGCTTGTGCTGATATCTGCGTGCCGATTAATGGCGAGATCGGGTTAACCATTGCCGATGGCCCTGCAAATGCATCACGCCATGCGATGGAGATTGCACGTTACAAAGCTAAAATACCTCGCAGCAACGGTGCATCGCCCATTCAGGTCGAGACAATTTGGCAGGATGGAAACAAGCTACGTGTGCGATTCGCCGCAAACGGTCCCGTTATTGACGAAATTTTTGTTGAAGGTGCCCCTGGTGTTGCCTTCAAAAAACCAACATATAACAGTGGTTTAGCTAGCATTTCCCTTGAGGGTAAACTGGATGCTCCGTTGACGGGTCAGGTGCTTGATCTCACGATTGTTGCGGGTCAAATGTTTGTTACTAGCCGCCATATCGTAGTAAAAGAGGGGTCCGTATCCGGTAGCTTATCTGATTCAGTGACTGGTCTGGCTGTTGAGTTTAGTCGTATGTGGACGATTGCTGCCTTTGCTTTTTTGGGTGGCTTAATTTTGAATTTGATGCCTTGCGTATTGCCGGTTCTGGCGATCAAGCTCGCGGCGATCATTGAGTCCTCTGGGCAAAGTCGCGGCCTTGTTCGCATGCGATTTGCTGCTGGCGCGGTGGGGATTCTTACCAGCTTTGGCATGGGCGCGGTTGCGCTAGCGGTGATACGGTTTGCCGGTGGGCAAATTGGGTGGGGCATACAGTTTCAAAGCCCCCTTTTCCTGACGATGATGATGTTTGTGTTGGGATTATTTACCCTAAATATGCTTGATCGGTTTTTTTTGCCTGTGCCATCGTTTTTAGCAATGTCATCAGCTCTGCAACCTATAGACCGGTCAGGCCCAAGCGGAACAGTGAGCCAAACGTCCCGTAGGTTGCTGGCTGGTGATTTTATAGCAGGCATGCTGGCAACGCTGTTGGCAACTCCCTGTTCAGCGCCATTTGTTGGCAGTGCTGTGACGGTGGCGCTTCGCGGTGACACGCTGCAGCTGTTTGGTATTTTTGTAGCGATGGGTACCGGGCTTGCGACACCGTGGGTGATTGTAGCTGTATTCCCTGACCTTGTCAGGTTTCTGCCAAAACCTGGACCATGGATGGGCTGGTTAAAACGTGGGCTTGCCGGATTACTGATGGCAACAATGGTCTGGATAGGATGGTTATTAGTGGCTGTGCAAGGGGGCATTGCTGCGATGCTAATCATTTGCCTTGTTGGTCTGGTCCTTCTAACTATTTTGTGGCGGCGTAAATTTGCTATTCTACTTGCCGTTACTAGTCTCTTTGCTGTTGTGTGGGCTTTGCCACCCCATCCCGTGTTAAACTCTTCACCTGCAGCGGGGCTTGTCTGGCAGGCATGGTCAGAAAATGCTCGCAAAGCGGCACAGGATGGTGGCAAGCTCGTACTCCTAGATATTACCGCTGATTGGTGTATCACCTGTAAGGCAAACAAGCGATTTGTACTTGAAAGGGAGCCTGTGGCTGGGCTGCTAGCAGAATTGCTGGATAATAACAGTTTGGTTATGCTGCAAGCTGATTGGACACGCCCTGATCCGCGTATTTTGGCATTTCTGGCAGGCCATCAGCGCTTTGGCATTCCGTTTAACATGGTCTATGGGCCATCAGCTCCAAATGGGATTGTTCTTGGCGAATTATTAAATGCCAAAATGATTGAACAGGCCCTAATTGATGCTGGTATGAAGCGCTGATGTTTTTCCTACTTTGCGTCATAGCTTGCATCAACTATTGCGGAGGTATACACCACTCAAAGCTTTTATTTCTATTCTAAAAACTGTGTAAAAAAGGCAATCTTATGACTGAAGAGACCCCCACTATTGGCGTTGGCCAAACCATCCCAGATGCTTCTATCCAGATCAAATCGGAAGAGGGCGTTGACTCGATTGCAACAGCTGATTATTTCAAGGACTGTCGTGTCGTAATGATTGCGGTTCCCGGAGCGTTTACGCGAACCTGTTCGGCCAAACATTTACCAGGCTTTGTCAATAATGCCGGCAAGTTTAAGGCCGCTGGTTTTGATAAAATTGCCTGCCTTGCTGTCAATGATGCGCATGTGATGCGTGCTTGGGGTTTGGATAATGACGCTGACGGCGTTATTGATATGGTTGCCGATCCATTTGCCGAATTTTCTGATGCGTTGGGCCTTACCCGATTCATGGGACCAATTCTTGGCCGCAGGTCAACACGTTGTGCGATGATCATTGAAAATGGTGTTTTAACGAAGATGTTCATGGAAGAGCCAGCAGCATTTGAGGTGTCCAGTGCTGAGCATGTGCTGGCGAACATCTAAAACCTGATTAACCTATATCAATAGGTGAGGTCTATTTTAATACTTTAAGCAATAGCTTCAGCTGCTGACCGAGCCAAAACATCGCAGCGTTCGTTCAACGGGTTGCCAGCATGGCCTTTGACCCAATGCCAATGAACAGTATGGTGGGCGAGAGCAGCGTCAAGCTGCTGCCATAAATCTTGATTCGCCACTGGCTTTTTGGATGCCGTTTTCCATCCATTGGCTTTCCAGCGTGGCATCCAGTCTTGCACGCCATTCATGACATATCGACTATCAGTGTGAAGATCTACTGTCATGGGACGTGTTAAGGCATCTAGCCCCTTAATTGCCGCCATCAATTCCATCCGGTTATTGGTTGTGTCGGGCTCAGACCCACTTAATTCTCGCTCGTTGTCCTGCCATCGCAAAATTGCTGCCCAGCCGCCGGGGCCGGGATTTGACAGGCAAGAGCCATCAGTATGGATAATAACTGGCTCTGGGGCATCTTGTGGCATCTGAACGATCCTTTGGGGGCAGGTTATGAGATAATAATGATCTGTTACGATTTTGGAGGGGGATTGCGCTATTCAATCGAATCCATAGGCGCCAACGCCGGACACTGACTGGTGAAACCTTAGGATGGCCCAATATTCCATGGGATCTTTTGGGCTGACCAGCGCATCTTTTGGCGTATGAAGCCAGTCATAAAGCCGGGTGAGGAAAAACCGCATAGCAGACCCGGCTGCAAGAACAGGGATAGCTGCAATTTCTGCTTCGCTTAAAGGGCGCACAGCCTGATAACCGCGAATAAGCGCGCGCGATTTTGTGAGGTTGAAGCTACCATCTGCCTCAAAACACCATGAATTTAGGCAGATGCCGACGTCATAGGCTAAGATATCTTCACAAGCAAAGTAGAAATCAATCACACCGGTCAAATTATCGCCAATGAACAAAACATTGTTTGGGAATAAATCGGCATGAATGATGCCGCGTGGTAAGTCTTGCGGCCATGCGCTAAGAATTGAGTTAAGCCGGTCTTGAGCCATATTTTGCATTTTTGGGGCAATTTCATTAGCGCGCTGGCCAACACTATCCAGAAGTGGCTGCCATGATACCGGCCCAAGTGCATTTTGCCGGTTACGATTAATATCCGTTGCATTAAGGT
This sequence comes from SAR116 cluster bacterium AG-447-A06, assembly GCA_003212345.1. Lineage (GTDB taxonomy): Bacteria > Pseudomonadota > Alphaproteobacteria > Puniceispirillales > Puniceispirillaceae > UBA3439. The sequence goes on along the minus strand of QCPZ01000002.1, from coordinate 4,371 downwards.
GCAATTCGGCAAGGCTTTGACCAAGGGCTCTACATTTGCTGCGGTTTGGATAGCGCGATGATGTGCCATCAAGAAACGAAAATATAGCGCAAGGCCGGTCCATTAATTCTCTTAGGATACTGCCGTCACGCGCCGCCACAGGCAAAGGACAACTCATCCCCTTGCTGGCAAGATGCGTCATCACTTCCATAAAAAACGGCAGGTCATGCGCATCGACACGCTTTTCATACAACGTCAGAATATAATGGGCCTTGGTTGTGCGCAGCAGGTAATTCGAATTTTCAACGCCTTCGGCAATACCAGCAAAGCTGCGCACATCACCGAGGTCATAGGCTGATAAAAATCTCGCCAACGCCAAATCATCTACTGTTGTGTAAACCGCCATAAAAATCCTAGCTTACCAAAATAGACGGAAGTTTGAAATTCACCGTCTCGCGAACTTTGCCCTCTTCGCCGACATCAATCTGATAGCGTTCACCCAATGCGTCAACAACACCTTCAACCAACGACTCCGGTGCGGATGCGCCTGCCGAAAGACCAATATGTTGGGCATCATCAACAAGTTTCCAGTCAATTGCATCCTTATCGGCAATTAAAACGGACGCGCGGGCACCCGCAAGTTTTGCAACCTCGACAAGGCGTTTCGAATTTGATGAATTTTCTGCCCCAATAACTATCATCAAATCAACCCCAGCTGCGATATCCTTAACCGCCTTCTGACGGTTTGTTGTGGCATAGCAAATATCCTCGCCACGCGGGCCAGATATTTCGGGAAAACGAAATTGTAGAACCGAAATGATTTCTGCAGTATCATCAATTGAAAGGGTGGTCTGTGTCGCAAACGCTAGTGCCGCTCCCTCGGGCGGGTTCACGGTCCTCGCGTCTTCAACGGTTTCAACCAACGTCACTGCATCCGCATTTACCTGCCCCATCGTGCCTTCGATTTCTGGATGGCCAGCATGCCCAATCAGTAAGATATGACGATCGTTTTCAGCGTGACGTCGCGCTTCGATATGGACTTTTGTCACTAGAGGGCAAGTGGCATCAACGGCAATCATGTTACGGCGTTTAGCCTCATCTACAACTGCGCGGGCCACCCCGTGGGCAGAAAATACTACCGGCGCGTTAGGCGGCACTTCATCAAGCTCCTCAACAAAAACAGCTCCTTTGGCAGCTAGACCGTCGACAACGGTTTTATTATGAACAATCTCGTGACGCACAAAAACAGGCGCTCCATATTTCTCCAATGCTACCTCGACGATGCGGACCGCGCGATCAACACCAGCACAAAAACCACGCGGGGCGGCAATGGTCAGTTTTTTGCGATTTTTTTCCATAATCACTGTTCTTGCCCATTTACATAGTTTAGGTCAATTGCTGTTCGGGAAAAAAAGCTTTATGTTGATGAAATGAAGCTATTATCTTTTTTGGCCTTAATTGGCTGTTCAGTTCTTTTTGTTGGTTGTACCAGTAATGATCAATTGGTTTCCTGCCCCGTGATTAGCGCCCCTGAAGAGGGTACGCGTTCCTTTGTGCGTTCTGACACAGCAGGACAATTGTTTGATGTGCGGTTAAATGGCGTAACTGCAGAATGTGTGCGGCATAAATCTGGCGGCACGGCGGTGGCGTTGACGGTTGGCTTGAAGCTAGATCGCAATCTTGGAGAGGGAACGGACGCTGATGTTCTCGCTGTGCCTATGATGACAGCGATAGTAGATGACCAGCAGACCGTTATTTCCAACAGCGTGTTTGGCTATACTGTAGGCTTTGGAAAAGGTGCAAAGCAGCAATATCCAACAGTCGAATTTGAAAAAATTGTGCCGGAGAATGCCCGTCTTGTGCTTAGTTTGAAACCCTCTTACTAGCCTCATCATCTATCAGGTGTGTAGCAAAAAAGCGGGCTAATCCTGGTGGGTTGTTTCGTATCCGGAATGGTACCAGGATTTAATTCAGTTTTTCGATTTCGGCTGCCGCGCTATCGACAAGAGCAAGGCTGGCTTTTTCATCAAGTTTGCTAGTGATGATATCGGATGCTGTTGCGGTGGCTAACGCTGCTGCGCGTTCTCGCAATTCAGCAACCATGCTTGCTTCGGCAGCCTTAATTTTGGCATCAGCCTGCTGCTCACGGCGCTTAACCGCGGCAATGGCTTTTTTTTCGGCTGTTTCTCGAATACGTTGCGCGGTCGCTTCCGCAGATTGCAGAATGGTTTTGGCTTCTTCTGCTGCCTCACGGTGAAGGCGTTTATAGGTTTGGAGTTCTTCTAGAGCTTCATCACGAAGCGCAGCGGCTTCCTTCAGCTCACTTCTAATTTTTTCCGAACGCTCATCGAGCATGCCACCCAGTGCGGCTCCGACTTTTCGCCAGACGAGAGCAACAAAAACGACAAAGCCAACGGCAACCCATACCGATTCAAGAACTATTCCCTGACCCATCAGTTTGTCTCCCGCTTGGCAAGTTTCGTTGCGATTGATGAAGCGGTTTTGCGGGCTTGCGCGCCGCTGACTTTAATACCGGCAAGCGAGGCAACCGCTGCCATGGCAGCTTCAGCAGCAACATCATTCAGATTGGCCATTGCACTTGCTTGGGCTTCGGCCAGTTTGGCCTCCGCTTTCGCAACTTTATTGGACAACTTTTGCGCAACTTTTGCATCAGCAGCTTCGGCTTTTTTGGTCGCTTCCATTGCGGCTTGCTTAGCAAATTCTGCAGCTTCAATACGCGCCTTTTCGAGATCACTCTCGTAATCGGCCCGAATTTTCGCGGCATCAGCGCTTGCTGCGCGGGCTTTTTCAAGATCGTCATCCACAGTTTGGCGACGCTCTTCGAGAACAGCACCAATGCGTGGCGTTACGATTTTGGCCATGACCAGATAGCCTGCACCAAATAGCACGACCAGCCAGAACAGCTGCGATGGCCATGTGGCGATATCAAGCTGTGGCAGGCCCGGCTCGCTAGCGCTAGCAGCAAAAACCTTTGCCAATATGAGAGCCGGAAGGGCGACTGCAATTGCGGTTAGCCGGTTTCTTGTATTTTCCGTCATTTTTATCCCCTTGCCCGCCTGCCGGTTGTGGATCGACACCGAACCGCAATGCCGGCAAGCAAGTCATGGAATTTGTTACGAATTCGGGTCTTTTTACAGAGCAAACAAAAGCAACAGGGCAACAACCAGTGCGAACAAAGCAATCGCTTCGGTCAGGGCAAAACCAAGAATGCCAATACCGAAAACTTCACCACGAGCCGCAGGGTTGCGTGCGATAGAGGTTACAAGTGCAGCAAAGATGTTGCCAATACCAACACCAACACCGGCAAGAGCGATAACGGCCAAACCGGCACCGATCATTTTTGCAGCTTCAACTTCCATAATCATAGTCCTTCCATGAGTTTCTATTTTGTTTAGTTCAGTTCACACCGCTGCCATTTTCCAGCGGATTCGGGTAGGCCTCTGCGCCTAGTGCAGATGCAGGGCGTCATTCAAATACATACAAGTTAAAATAGTGAAAACGTAGGCCTGCAAGGCTGCAACAAGCACCTCTAGGCCGGTCAGCCCGATCAGCGCCAAGAACGGTAGCAGCGATCCGGCCATTGCCAGCCCACCCGCACCCGAAATCATCACGGCAAGACCTGCAAAAACTTTGAGCATTGTGTGTCCGGCCAGCATGTTTGCAAACAGTCGGACGGAGAGACTGACCGGGCGCACAAAGTAAGAGATCACTTCGATAACAATTAGAAAAGGTATTAGCACTTTTGGAGCGCCAGCAGGCACAAAGAAGCTGAAGAAGTGCAAACCATGTTTGAACAGCGCAATCACGGTTACGCCAACAAAAACAAAGGCGGCCATGGCAAATGTCACAATGATTTGCGAGGTAAAGGTATAAGAATAGGGAATAAGACCAAGCATGTTGCCAAACAGCAAAAACACAAAAAGCGTAAAGATGAATGGGAAATAGGGACGGCCTTGGCTGCCAACATTGCTTCGCACCATTTCGGCAACAAATTCATACATCATTTCTGCCATACCCTGCATGCGGCCTGGAACCATATCGGCCCGGCGCATCGCGCTGATCAGAAAAATGGCACTGACGCCTATGGCAAGCAGCATAAACAAGCTGGAGTTGGTGAACGATACATCATAGCCACCAAGTGACAGTTCAACCAATGGCTTGATTTCAAACTGCTCGACTGGGGAATGCATTCCTTCAGAATTGCTCATTTCCTGTCAGCTCCTTAATCGTCTTTTAATGATGAGTTTTTATGCTCATCGAAATAACCTGCGGCCAAACCTCGGCCAGTAAATACACGCCAAACATTCAACATGCCAGCGATTGCCCCCATAAAAAACATCACCAACATAAATAGCGGCGATGTATCAAGCC
>QCPZ01000001.1:32500-259637 GCA_003212345.1 SAR116 cluster bacterium AG-447-A06 | reverse complement strand
AGCGACAACGGCGTGACGTCAAGCAGCAAAACATCCTTCACATCGCCTGTTAAAACGCCAGCCTGAATTGCCGCACCCGACGCAACAACTTCGTCTGGGTTAACACCGCGATGTGGATCAGTGCCGAAAAATTCTTTCACTTTTTCGATGATTTTTGGCATTCGGGTCATGCCACCAACAAGAATCACCTCGTCGATTTCAGATGCCTTCAGGCCAGCATCTTTTAGCGCTGCCTGACATGGTTTCATTGTGCGGGTAACCAAATCCGCTACAAGCTGTTCAAGCTTCGCACGGGTTAATTTAACATTCAGATGTTTGGGTCCAGACGCGTCAGCTGTGATAAACGGTAGGTTGACGTCAGTCTGTACGGATGATGACAACTCAATCTTTGCTTTTTCAGCTGCTTCCTTCAGCCTCTGCAATGCCAGCTTGTCACCACGCAAATCAATTCCGTCACTTGATTTAAATGAATCAGCGAGAAACTCTATAATACAGTGATCGAAGTCTTCACCACCAAGGAACGTATCACCGTTGGTTGATTTAACCTCAAACACACCATCGCCGACCTCGAGGATAGATACATCAAACGTACCACCGCCAAGATCATAAACTGCAACAACACCTGATTCTTTCCGGTCAAGACCGTAAGCAAGCGCAGCCGCGGTTGGTTCATTAATGATTCTCAACACTTCCAAGCCGGCGATTTTACCAGCATCTTTTGTGGCTTGGCGCTGCGCGTCATTAAAGTAAGCAGGAACGGTGATCACCGCTTGGGTGACTGTTTCGCCAAGGTAAGCCTCAGCATCTTCCTTTAATTTGCGGAGAGTAAAACTGGAAATCTGACTTGGTGAATATTCTTCACCCTCAACCTTAACCCAGGCGTCCCCATTTTTTGCTCCAACCAAATCAAATGGCACAAGATCGGCGAATGCCTTTGTGGATTTATCTTTGAAACGCCGCCCGATGAGTCTCTTTATTGCAAAAAGGGTATTTTCTGGATTTGTTACGGCCTGCCGTTTTGCAGCCTGCCCGACAAGGCGTTCACCATTCGCAAACGCCACCATGGAAGGCGTCGTACGAGCACCCTCAGCATTTTCAATCACTCGCGGCTCGGCCCCGTCCATGACAGCAACACAGGAATTTGTTGTTCCCAAATCAATACCAATTACCTTAGCCATATCGAAAGCTCCTTTCCCTCACCACTCAACGTCTGTTCTGTTGGGAATAACGTTAATAAAGTGGCCCTTTACGACATTCCATTCCTAAAAATCATCCTCGAAGGCGCTCAACCAAAACTTGGCATGCCGGTTATGTCACCGTCGTTCAATTCTGTAACGTCCATATAAGACTAATTCGTTATGTTACAAGAGGTAAGGGATTGACCATATGTCAAAACGTAAAGGAGCACCTGCACCATTGTAATTAAGGCTTACCCATCCCTGCTTACTGTTTGTCTTGCTCAAGTCTTAAACAACAAAATTTTAACCATTACTGTTTCCAATATCTTAGCTGTCTTTTTTTGCCTGATCATTGTCGTTACCATTCGGTTCACTGGCCTTTGATACACCAACCATTGCGGGGCGCAACAACCGGTCATGCAAGACATAGCCGTGCTGAACTACTTCAAGAACGACTCCGCTTGGTTGATCAAGTGTGGGAACTTCAAACATTGCCTGATGCAAATTATAATCAAATTTCTCTCCAAGCGGTTCAACACGCTTGATGCCATGCTTTTCAATAACTGATTGCAGTTCAGTCCAGCTAAGCTGGATGCCAGTAATCAGTGATTTTATGGTCTCGTCGAGAATTTCCAAATTATCTGGCGCCGAATCAACAGCTCTAGCAAGATTATCTATCGCGCCCACCAAGTCGCGGGCAAATGGTGTGTGACCATATTTCCGAACGTTAGCAGCCTCGCGCTCACCACGGCGTCGCATATTCTCAGTATCCGCCATCGCGCGCAGCAGTTGGTCTTTTAACTCGTCGCGTTCAGCTGTCATCGCTAACAACGGGTCCTCCACTTCATTCGCTGGTGCAGTCCCGCTGGCCCCAGAATTTACATCGTCAGAAGCCAGGCCATCTGTTGCAGCGTTTTCAATGTGTTGTTCTGGGCCATCACCCGACGTCGCCTGGTCCGAAACCCCTTGCTCACCGGAATTTGACGAATCTCGCCCCTTTCCATTTTCAATCGGCAGATCTTGTGATTTTTCAATATTAATTGATTTCTCGTTCGTCATTTATCGTTCCCCGTGTGCGCTCCTCAAAGGACTGCACGCCTTACTTAGTGATCGTTGCCGGTTTCGCCAAGTCTTAAGATCAAATTTTTACATTTTTGTCATAATCTTACATAAAATTATGCCAAGATAAGTCTGAATGCCCATCACTAAACATCCCTTCAATAATTTCTTTGCGCCAATTGATACTCTGAAACAGGACAAGATATTGTTTCTCATGCTAAGTTATGCGACATTGAAAACCGTGAAAGCGATAAGCTGAGCGCGACGTAAAAATGATTTTTATTCAACCAAATAAATTAGTTAGACGCACCTGTTATGCAAAATGCCCAAATCTGGAAATCTATTGAAGCGCTTTGCAATGAAGCTGAGTCGGTGATTAAAGACGGCAAACCCGTGATAACAGCTATTCAATCAATCAAACCGCCAGCGCTCGCACACCAAGGAACATCCCAAACAAATATTACAAACATATTGTCCAGCAAACCCGCACCGCCAAAAGCTGACATCAGGGATAGACCTACCCCACAAGAAAATGTGTTGGATGCCCCTTCATCACCCGCAACAATGACCGAAATTGCCGCGGCGATTGATCGGGCGAGTCGAAGCGCACAAAAACCGCAAATAATGGACCAGCCATCACAGGGGATGAGTGATCAACTGCGCAAGGATTTAATGATCGAAGTTAGCCTGGCGGTTCGCAGTGTTCTTGAGAATGAACTGCGAAAAACAGTCCGTCATGCGATTTCTGAGTCTTTGTATGAATTTATCAATTTATCAACCGACTCTGTAACAAATAATCGGGGAGCGCTGAAGGCAAAGCCAAGGCCTGAAAGCAAAAATAAAAAAATCGCTTTGGAAAAAAGAACTGCGACAAAAAAAACACCCGGCAAAAAAAATGCGACAAAAAAAACACCCGGCAAAAAAAATGCGGCCAAAAAAACAGTAAAATAAAATGTGTTAATTTAAACACAGCGGGTGGCTAGGTAAGCAACCGAACAACACCCGATTGAATTATGAACGACGTTCAAAAAGCCACTTTTTGCGATTCATTCGACAATATATGCAGCTAATGGCCTAAAACGCGGTCGATCGCTTTGCTGGTATAATCGACCATTGGAATAATCCGCGCATAATTCATATGCCGCGGGCCGAGAACGCCAATCGCACCTATAATGGACTGATTGGCATTCCTGTATGGTGCGATAACCAACGAGCAGCCTGTATTAGCAAACAGCTTGTTTTCAGCCCCAATAAAAATCTTCACACCATCGCCATCACGCGTTGCGTCAAGAAGTCTAAGCGCATTTTCTCGCGCCTCAAGCGCATCGAACAAGCCCCTAATTTCAGAAAGTCCATCAGCCACCTGAAGATCATCAAGCAAATTTGCCTGCCCACGCAAAATTAACGCCGCATCATCGCCACCATCACCATTGGACCAGATACCAAGCCCTTGTTCGACCAGCTTAGTTGACAGTTCATCAAGCTCAGCCTTATGTGCAGCAATTTCACTGCGAATCAGCTTTGCCGCTTTTCCCATATCATTATTTCTCAACTTAGCATTCATATAATTAGCAGCCCGGGTCATTGCTGTTGCCGGCACGCCTAGAGGAAGATCAATCAACCGATTTTCAACCTGTCCATCAGAACGCACTAAAACAGCCAGCGCGCGATTCACGCCTACCGGAACAAATTCAAAGTGCTGTAATTCAGCTTCACTGCTAGGTGAAAGAACAAGGCTGGCACAATTTGAGAGGCCAGAGAGGGTTTTACTGGTTTTATCCAAAAGCTGATTAAGGCTGATGCCACGTGCCGCACATTCATTATCAATGGATTGGCGCTGTTCTTTTGGAATATTGCGATTAAATTCCATCAAGCCATTAACAAACATCCGCAAACCCGTCTCCGTTGGGACGCGCCCTGATGATGTATGAGGGGCAAAAAGTAATCCGGCATCTTCGAGATCACTCATCTTGCTACGGATTGAAGCTGGTGAAAAATCAAATTTTCCAGATTTTGCAAGCCTGCTAGAACCGACCGGCAAACCATCTTCCAAATAGGCCGTCACAAGCTCGTGGAAAATTTCCAAGCTAAGTGGTGTTAAGTCCTTTATACTAGCATCTGTCATAAGGAAAAACTAAGATAAGCTGCTTAACTTGGTCAATCAAAGAAACAACAAAACAACAAAAAATTAGGATTAATTAATGATGTCCCGCCCCTCCGGCCGCGCCACTAACGCGCTTCGAACTGTTAGTCTTGAACCTTCAGTGTCACTTCACGCTGAAGGATCCTGTCTTGCCAAATTTGGTAATACACATGTTATTTGTACCGCATCTGTAGACGAGCGCGTTCCCCCGTTTCTCCGCAATAGCGGTAAAGGTTGGGTTACAGCTGAATACGGCATGCTGCCGCGTTCCACTCATAGCCGGATCGATCGCGAGGCCGCCCGCGGCAAACAAGGGGGACGGACTCTGGAAATCCAAAGGCTTATTGGGCGTTCACTTCGAGCGGTCACCGATCTAAAGGCACTTGGTGAGCGTCAAATCAAAATTGATTGTGATGTGATTCAGGCTGATGGTGGAACGCGTACCGCAGCAATAACCGGTGCTTGGGTTGCGCTTCGTATCGCATGCGAACACCTTTTGTTGACAGGCGCTATCACCCAAATGCCTTTGACTGGGCAAGTCGCTGCAATTTCCTGCGGGATCTACCGGAAACAGGCAATTCTTGACCTTGACTATGACGAGGATAGTTCTGCCGAAATTGATGCAAATTTTATCCTAACTGCCGCAGGTGAACTTGTGGAAGTTCAAGCCACTGGTGAAGAACATCCGTTTTCGCGCCGCAGCTTGGATGAAATGCTTGATTTGGCAGATTCTGGATGCGGTCAACTTTTTGCTCTGCAACAACGCGCCGTTCAGGATTCTGGTCTCTAAGCCGTCAATTTGTAACTGAGGCAACGCCATGACAGACCGTCAATTTATTGAAGATAAGCTTGTTATTGCCACCCACAATGATGGAAAAATGCGAGAAATTGAAGCACTTTTTGCTGGCTTTGATTTCACTATTATTTCTGCCAAAAGTCTTGGTCTGGCCGAACCCAACGAGACTGAAAAAACTTTTATTGGCAATGCTGTTTTGAAAGCACGGGCAGCAGCACTGGCATCAGGCATAACAGCGCTGGCCGACGACTCTGGCCTATCAGTTACCGCACTCAACGGTGCACCCGGCGTTCATTCTGCGCGTTGGGCTGGCCCAAACCGCGACTTTAACATTGCGATGAAAGCTGTTAAGGAGGCCCTTTTAAAAGCCCAAAGTGATGATGCGCGAGCTGAATTTATTTGTGCGCTTGCTATAGTCTGGCCAGATGGGCAGGCAATAAGTGTTGAGGGCAAAATCCAGGGCGTCCTGAAGTTTCCAGCCCGCGGTACCCGAGGTTTTGGCTACGATCCCATTTTTCAACCTTATGGTCACAACATGAGCTTCGGGGAGATGGATCCCAACATCAAGCATGCCATCAGCCACCGTGCTGATGCCTTTGCAAAATTAATATCGCGCTGTTTTATTCCCAAAAATGATGGATAAGCTCGAATCATACCAAAAAGACCCAACGGCATGCATGCTATCTGACCGTGCATTCGGGCTTTATGTTCATTGGCCATTTTGCCTGGCAAAATGCCCTTATTGTGATTTTAATTCACATGTGAGAACCGACGTTGATGAAAAGGCTTTTGGCAACGCGCTTTTAACAGAAATGACCCATATGGCATCACTCTTGCCAGAACATCCATCACTATCCAGCCTGTTTTTTGGCGGCGGCACTCCTTCTTTGATGCCACCATGGCTTGTCGAGCAAATTATTATCCATGCCAAAAATCTGTTTGGGTTCGCCACCAACATTGAAATTACCGCCGAAGCAAATCCAACATCCACCGAGGTAAAGTCAATGCTTGAATTCCGCCAAGCAGGGATCAACCGTGTATCAATGGGTGTGCAATCACTTGATGATGCCAATCTCAAATTTCTTGGACGTGAACACTCCGTTAAAGAGGCCCTAGCCGCGCTTGATACGGTTCGTACCGCTTTTGATTCAGTATCAATTGATTTGATTTACGCTTTCCCAGGTCAAAGCGCAAAAGCTTGGGGCACTATGCTTAGTCAAGCACTGTCCTTAGGGCTTGGACATTTGTCACTTTATCAACTAACCATTGAGACTGGAACAATATTTCACACTAGGGAACGCAAAGGCGAGATAATGGCTCTTGATGATGACAGTGCTGCTGACCTTTATGAGATCACGCAAGAAATGACAACAGCAGCCGGGCTACCTGCCTATGAAATTTCCAACCATGCAGCTGTTGGGCAGGAATGCCGTCATAATTTAACTTATTGGCAAGCGGCTGACTGGATGGGGGTGGGGCCAGGAGCACATGGCCGCTTTGCAGTTTTTGAGTCCAAACAAAGATGTCTATCTCGCACCGCAACCATAATAAGGCGTAGCCCTGCCGGATGGCTAAACGCAGTTAACGCAATAGGTCATGGAATCGAAAAAAAAGAAATCGACACACCAAGAGACTGGGCCCATGAAATGGTAATGATGGGCCTTCGTTTAAAAGACGGCATTCATCTTGACGCCATACAAACACTATGTGGTCCTATTGAAAGCTGGCTTGATTTTAGCGCCGTTGATCAATACATCGATTGCGGTTGGCTACATCATGAACACGAAACATCTAACCTTGTCACAACGCCAGACGGGCGTTTGCGGCTTAATCACATCCTAACAGCGATACTCCGTTAGAGACATGCGACACAATAATTGCTATAAAAACCGCGTACAATATACACCAGTGTCTATATTTTATTTGGTGCAGACTTGATCACTTTAGCATGACCATTGTCGATTTGCCGAAGCTCAAAACTGCGAATATTACGACCGTTAGGAAGTAATCGGAATGCCCCGCTAAAACCCTGAAAGCCATTATTGCTGACAAGTTGTTTGACCCAATCCTCTTCTCCCGATTTAGCCAGCGCGGCAACAAGAGCCATGGCATCAAACCCAACTCTAGCTAACTGACCCGCTGGGTCTGGCCAAATATCATCCCAGCTGGAATCGAATCGTAGGTCAAGGTTGCTAGGCCGTCGTGTAAAAAGTCCTCCTTGCAATGATGGCTCAACCAACAACTGGGTTTGATCCCACAAGGCGTTGCCCAGATAAAGCGCCCGATCCGGGCCAACGTCATAATAGGCAAGCACGGGGGCCGTCCGCAGCGCAAACGCAGGATCGCCAGCGAACACCACGGCATCAAACGGGCTTTCGCCAATTATTTCACCCTCCCGTGGCGGTACATAACGAGTAAAATTGCGAATGGCTGCTTTCAAGTTATTTTCATCAGCAAGGTCTTCATCACTCAGAACCTGAACCGCCTCGGCCCGCAAGCCAAAGTCCGCCAACCGTCGATTTGCGTGGGAGAGAAGACGTTGGCCAAAAACTGTATCCTGAGCAATAAGCGCAAATTTCCGCTTACCCTCACTGATTGCGTGACCAAGCAATCCATCGAGTTGCTGTTCAGGAAGATAACCCATTAACCAGTAATCTGTTGCTGCCACATCAACATTATTTGACAATAACAGCATCGGGGGGGATTTTTGTCCATCAACAACATCATCCATCACCGCACGCGCTTCGATAACGGCGTCGGTGAAAAGGGGGCCAATAAAAATATCAACGCCACTTGTTATTCCGGTCATCGCCGCATTGCTAGCATCTTCACCTGCCTTTGTATCAAGAAACAACAATTCAATTTTCGGGTTGTTGATGGTAAATAACGCCATTTCAACGCCGCGACGTATTTCATTACCAAGCGCAGCATATTTTCCACTTAATGGCACCAATAACCCAACGCGAATCATCCCATCCAACTTCGGTGGTATTTCAAAAGTAGGTTGATGAATGTCTGGAGTTACACGGCTTGATAAAAGAGCAAATGCCGTCTCAAGCGCGTCTTCGCTCAAAGACACATCTTGGTTATTCGAAATAACAGGGTTTAATATTTTTGTTTCTTTTTTGCCTGCTTGAAATTGCCAAGTAATCGCGTTCATTACAGCATTTGCAGCTAGAATTTCTGCAGTTGTTTTTTGTTCCACCATCTTCTGGTCTATCTGTTGAACTGTATCTGTATTTTCCAAGGGCTGATCTGGATACGGATTTTGTGCCTCGTTTGTTTCGTCAATAACAATAATTGATTGGGGAAGGCCAAATTTTACTGGACTTCGATTTTCTTCTGTAGTTCTGGTTTGACCACTATTTTTGTCAGTTTGTCCATTATTTATCTGCTCCGCTTTTGTGTCTGATCTATTTGACCCCACTGTCCTTTCTAATGGCACGGTGGCCGGCTGGCACGCAGCAAGCCAAAACAACGGTAATATGACCCTGCTCGATAAACACCAGATCGAGGGCCAAGCATGCTTACCAAAATTACTGTTTTTTATTTTTTTATATCGATTTTGCATTAAAGCGCACTCTATCCAACGGCAACATTTTTTTACAATAAGTCATCATGATGGCTTTTTCACTTTTTGTCATTATCCGCTTGTCCAAAATCTAGGCATTACCTTATACTTCGATTTATCACGAGTTCTGGAGAGAGTATACTAACCTCATGATGCAATCGACCGGACAATTAGCCGTGATAGCAACACCGATTGGCAATCTTGGCGATTTGTCACCACGCGCGGCTAAAATGTTACAAAGCGCTGATATTCTAGCTTGTGAGGATACCCGAGTAACACGCAAATTATTGTCCCTTACAGGGCTCCACACTTCAGCAAAATTCATGCCCTATCATGATCATAACGGCAAAGTAATGCGCCCAAAACTACTTGCAGCAATGAGTGCTGGCAATCTAGTTGCCCTTGTCAGCGATGCTGGCACGCCACTAGTGTCTGACCCCGGTTACAAGCTTGTTGCAGCCTGCCACGATGCCGGCATTGACGTGATAACAATTCCTGGCCCAAGTGCGGTTTTGGCAGCCTTATCAGCTGCTGGCCTGCCGAGCAATCGATTTCTGTTTGCTGGTTTTGTGCCAAATAATCAAAAAGCGGCATCAACCGCATTTCGTGAATTTACAGCTCTACCAATAACCACTATTTGGTTTGAATCGCCGCGTAGGCTAGGAGCGACATTGCAGCTTATGTACGAAGAGTTTGGCGATAGGATGGCCGTTGTTGCACGTGAACTTACCAAACTGCACGAGAACTTTCACCGTGATAGCTTAAAGTTATTGAAGAATTTCTATGCAAAATCAGTTACCCCAAAAGGCGAAATTGTCATTCTCATCAGCGGCGCCAACGAACGTAGTGATGAGTTTGAGGAGATAAAACTTATATCAATGCTTCGCGAAGAAATGAAGGCGGCCAGCCTTCGTGATGCGGTCCAGACCGTCACACAAATCTCCGGACAACCCCGCAAAAAAATCTATTCAATGGCGATTGATCTTAACAGTGAGTGCAAGAGGACAGATTAATATTTGACGAGATTAATGTGAGGTTTTTGCCTTTGCAAAGGATCATCTCTGTAAAATAACGAACGAAAAATTATAACTTTTTATTACGTACCTAAATTTTTATCCAAAAAATTCACACGTATCTTGGATTGGGAAGATTGTCCATATCCAAAATGCAGAGTTATTTCCCGCAAATGATCTTGACCGATGAATCACAACACGTCACATTAAAGACCTAAAAAAATCAGCGATTAAGGACATAAACATGCCATCGACACGACAGACGCTCTCGGTGCCAACGGCTATTTTTCTCTTGCTTTTTCCAATCGGACTATCAGGATGTGCGAATGCCGTAATTGGAGTTGGCACAGCCGCAGTCGCTGCCTCGACAACTGAAAAGGGGCTATCCACCTCAGTTGCAGATACGCAAATTCACGCCAAATTGACGGATCAATTTATCCAAAACGATTTCACTCTAGTAACCGCTGTTGACATCACTGTGAATGATGGTGCGGTTTTATTGACGGGCAAAATAAAGAAGCCAGAAGAAAAGATACTAGCAACAAAACTGGCTTGGAAAGTTCGCGGCGTTCGAGAGGTGGTAAATGAATTACAGATTACTGACTCATCATCAATAAAGGACATAGCTAAAGACCTTGCCGCTAGCGCAACATTACGTGGTAAACTAATTTCCGATAAAAGTATCTCATCCCTTAACTTCAGTATTGATGTTGTAAATGGTACGGTTTATTTATCCGGTGTTGCCGCGGATGTAAATGAAATGAGGCGTGTAGTGGAACATGCACGAGAAGTACGCTTCACCAAAAAAGTTGTAAATTATATAATTTTACAAACCGACAAACGTCTCTAAGCCGTCTTATGAGTCTTTCAATTGCCATTCAGATGGACAAAGTCGAGTCTTTACAAATTGCAGGAGACACAACATTTGCGCTTGGTTTAGAAGCGCAAAAACGTGGTCATAATTTATGGTATTACACACCAAATTTACTCAGCCTAAATGAAGGGATTGTATGCGCGCGTGGCCAAGAGCTTACATTTTATGATCAAGCTGGGGCGCATTTTGAAACGGGTGTGACTAAAGTCGAGGCATTGCAGAACTTTGACATAATTCTGATGCGTCAAGACCCACCCTTTGATATGGCTTACATTACGGCAACCTATTTGCTAGAAATGTTGGACCCAAAAACGATGGTGGTTAACAACCCAGCCGAAGTTCGCAATGCGCCAGAAAAGCTTCTTGTCACACTATATCCAGATTTAATGCCCGCAACGTTGATTAGCCGCGACATTGCAGCCATTAAAGCATTTCGATGTAAGCACAAAGATATCATTATCAAGCCATTGTTCGGTAGCGGCGGGACTGGGGTATTCCGCATTCAACCTTGTGATCAAAATTTAAACTCGCTTCTTGAAATATTTTTCGGCATCAACCACGAACCCGTGATGGTGCAAGCCTACCTGCCCGCAGTCCGTAACGGTGATAAAAGGATCATTTTGGTTGATGGAAGCCCTGTTGGGGCGGTAAATCGAATTCCAAATGAAGATGAAGTCAGGTCCAATTTTCATGTTGGAGGCATTGCTGCAAGAGCTGACCTAACCAAACGCGACTTGGAAATCTGTGGTGCAATTGGTCCAGAGCTACGTCGCCGCGGGTTGCTTTTTGTTGGCATTGATATAATTGGCGACTATTTGACTGAAATAAATGTCACTTCGCCGACCGGTATTCGCGAGATTGAGCGCTTATCCAGCATAAATATTGCCTCCATGACATGGGACATAATTGAACGCAAACACCCGAAACATACAAGCAATAGGATCAGACGTTAGGCCATCTCTTTTAGGTGCTTTGGGAAATTAACCTATATCATGATAACAAAAACCCCGGCACCGAAAAACAAACCTAAGCTGACACGATAGAGCATCAATGTACGTACCAGTAATTTTATATTTCGGTAGGGCTAGCCCTTTGCCACTACAAGCGGGCCAATTGGCGTTCCACCAAGAACATGCATGTGAAAATGTGGAACTTCTTGATGGCTATCAGGCCCAATATTTGAGATAACCCGATAGCCTGTATCACTAATGCCGGTTAATTCTGCGACACGGCTAACAGCTCTAAAAAAGGCGGCGATTTCCTCACCACTTGCGTGAACGGCAAAGTCTGGCCAATCAGTGTAAGCCCCTTTTGGAATAACCAATACATGTATAGGCGCCTGCGGATTAATATCGGCAAAACTAAGCGTATGATCATCCTCATCAATAGCCTTGCAAGGGATTTCACCACGCAGAATTTTTGCAAAAATATTATTCTTATCATAAGCCATATTTAAAGTTCTTTGTGATAGTAAAACCCGAGAACATAATCTTCGCCTACTTTAGCATAATAGTTATTTGTGGCATAACGTTTGAAACCACGTGCTTCAAACGACTGTATGGCACGATCTTGTGTTGCCCGCACATCAAGATTAATCATTAAAAAACCCTCGGACTTTGCCAAAGCCTCGGACTCCGCTACGATCATTTGCGCCAAGCCATGACCGCGCGCCCAAGGGGCGACAAAAAATGTTGTCAATTGACAGGAAAACTTTTGCGCCTCGTTGTTTTTTGGGGGGCGTGTTATCTGGCAGCTACCAGCAATAACCTTATCAAGGCGTGCAATAATCAAATGTCTATCAGGAATCATCTGCACACCGCGCCAATAGTCTTCCATCACTGATTTAGGTGGTGGCGACAACCATCCAAAACCACCACCCGACAGGATTGCAGACTCAGCAGCATCACTCAGTTCATTGATATCACGCTCAGTTAACTGATCAACTGTCTCAACAGATATTTTGGCAATATGACCGCGCAGAGACTCAGATATCATATTGCCTATCCTTTATTGCTAAACGGCCGGTTGGACCTTACCAAACACTTGGCACTCGTTTTTCCATTTACAAAATTAACGATGGAAGATCTTAGAAGTTCTATCGTTTAATCGCATTGCCGACCTTTTACCATAAGAACAGTTTTTAGCAAATCGGTCTTGCACGCTTTCTTACATATATTAAAAAAATTAGCTTTGTATACGACGCTCAATTTCTCTAATCAAGTCACCGCAATCTTCAGGTGATAACCTTTTAATATTTTGCGCTAACAAATTTGATAGGTACACAGCGTTAGCAGTTTGCCCTCGAACATCAATCGAAGGCTTGGGGTGTGACACACTAGCAAGCCGTTTTAATTCTTCAGCATCATCCCATATCAAACCAAGCCAAACACATATACGGTCTACAAAGATTGCTGACGGCTGGCCGCGCTCACCTGTTTCAAGCGCAGAAATATAAGCTTTGGAAACACCAAGAAACGTTGCCTGTTGCTGTTGAGTTCGTTTATGGTGTCGCCGTAATTCACGCATTTTAGAGCCAAATGGTGTCATTTACTAGTCACCTCGCTTACGGCGTAACAACACATAAAACGCACCGCCACCCCCATCTTTTGGCCGCGCTTCAGCTAATGCCAAAACATGAAGAGACAGAGGCGGTTGTTTCAACCAGTTAGGCACATGACCATTTAAAACACCTAAACCCTTGCCAGTAATTACAAGAACACAGCGACAACCACCGTTAGCTGCAGATACTATGAATTGGATAAGCTGTTTGTGTGCCCGTGCCGCCGTCATCCCATGAAGATCAAGCCGCAAGTCAATTGGAACCTCACCGCGAAATAATCGGCGTTTCGTACTACCATCAATGCCGGCCTTTTCCCCATGGCGCAAATCAACTGGTGTTACTTGTTTTAATGTACGTTTTTTCGAAGCAATCCCTGCGGGTCTTATAGAAATATCATCTACAACCAATCTTTTCTGGGTTATTACATTCTCTTTCAAAACCATATCTTGGCGGTTAGTGACATCAGAAACCAGATTTGCAAGGGATGATGACTGTGTGGTGGACTTCAAAGGAGTCACCTGAGAAGTAACCCGCTGCCACAAAACCATATCCTCTATCGAGTAGGTAGTGCTTTTCTTTGGCATACAGAGCCTCAATTATTCATCATCGTCAGCGGATTCTGTCTCAGTCAGTTTCCAGTTTGGATCAGACAAGGTTAAATCACGCTCAAATGTCCATATGTCAGTAAATTCCCGCGCACCGGAGTCTTCGGGGTCTATTGGCTCACCATTTTTATCTTTGGCAACCCGCGTCTGGACGGAATGAAAATGCATGGTAATGCTTGCCATGTGATCAATTATAGAAATATTCAAAATACTCGCCTCACGAAGCTCATCCAGAGTGATGCTAAGGCTCTCATTCGCAGCAATTCGACTCTCAATTGATGACGTAAAACTTTGTAAAAGGTCATATCCAAGCAGCCGTCTTAACTGAGCTAGGTCGCCCTCCGCATAAGCGGTCAGGATCATTTCAAAAGCTGCCTTGGCACCACCAATAAACTCTTTTTCGCTAAATTTGCGGTCAATTTGGCGTAGTGCGTCAAGACCATGTAGGGTGGCGGGGACATCATCAGTGGCTTTAGAGTGCAGCGGTATTACATCACTGTCATTTTCGTTATCATCAAGACGATTTACAGGCCGCTCACCCTGAGGCTGCTCATAGCCAGAACGCTGCCCCAACACTGAACGCAAACGTAATACCAACAACACAGCAATAACAGCAAAAATAATGATATCAATAAATGGCACCGTGGCCCCCATAACAAATTTTACTTAGCATTACATATCATCATTGTGTCTTTTGACAATGCTATCATGATATAAATGGCATATGTCGGGTCTGAAATCCAGATGCAGTCAAAAAATCTGCACGAAAATAACCGAAAAAATACATGGGATACGTTAGATGGCACTTATTTTTATTGCAGGTCTGTTACTATGGGGTTGGTTAGAAATATCGGTCTTCATCTTTATTAGCAATGAAGTTGGCGGGTTGCTGACCTTCTTGGGGGTATTCCTAACAGCCATTATTGGCATTACTTTTCTGAAAAAACAGGGCTTGTCTGTGCTAAGTCGTGTCCGCAGCGATCTAGCTAGAGGCCATGCGCCAGTTGTATCAATTGCTGATAGTATAGCATTGGTTGTCGGGGGGGCGTTAATGTTAATTCCAGGCTATGTAACCGACAGTGCTGGGCTTTTTTTGTTTATCCCAGGGTTTCGGACCATAGCTGGAATGTATCTGTTACAGTGGGTTGTTAAAAAGCCAAACGTCACTAGTTTTGTGAACTTTGGTGGAAGTGTATTCAGGCAAAGAAATAGTAATCAGGATCCGTTTGGATTTAGCAAACAGGCTCACCACCAAACTGAATTCGATGATGTTATTGAAGGCGAGTTTGAAGACAGACCAGACGCTAAACTCCATCTCAACCAGAAAAAAAGGGACCACCGCAACGACAGTTAAATTAATAAGGTCTGTTTAGTTGTTTTAAAACAGTGAATCATGCTAACAAATGCAGCACCGAGGCCAAGTTATTTTAACATCACCTTGTCCTAAACAGTGGCATCCAGCTGTGGAGATTATAATGGCTAAAGACACGAAAAAATCAAAAACCACGACATCTAAAGACGTTGGTAACACTCAGAAGTCAGATGATAATCCAAACACAGACCGCCGGATCCTTGTACACGCGCAGTATATCAAAGATTTATCTTTTGAAAATCCCAATGCACCCCGCGTTTTGATAGAAGGTTCAACCCAGCCAGACGTTGAGATTACAGTCAATGTGGGCGCACAGCTGATCAATGACGATAAATATGAAGTAACCCTTAATCTTGCCGCCAAAGCGTCATCCAAAGAAACAACCTTATTTCTAGTGGATCTGACTTATGCAGGCCTTGTCACACCCGAAGGTGCACACAGTGACGAAATTAACCCTCTGATCATGATTGAAGCGCCTCGGCTATTGTTCCCATTTGCACGCGCCATTATTTCGGATGCAACACGTGATGGAGGTTTCATGCCCTTAAACATACAGCCTGTTGATTTTGTTGCTGTTTATCAGCATAATCTCACGCAACAGGCCGCCGCACAGACCAAAAATTAAACCATGTGTTACTAATCCAGCTATTATTGGTTCCAAATTGGGTCTTTTAAACATGCCAAAAACTCTGCATGAGCTGCCAACTCCTCATCTGTTGGCGCATGAGCCCGTATCGGGCGAATATTTTTCTCATCAATCTGAAAATACGGTTCTTCAGCTACCCCGTCTCGCGACATCTTGCTCATAGAATTCTGATCAGCATCCAGTAGCAAGCCAGGCTGACGACCGCCTAATAATTCGATATAAACACTAGCGAGTAGATCGGCATCTAACAACGCGCCATGCAGATCGCGATGTGAGTTATCAATTTCGAAGCGGCGACATAATGCATCCAGATTAGCCTGTGCACCAGGAAATTTTTTGCGTGCCATCGCCAACGTGTCAATTGATTGGGCCATCGCAAGCACGGGACGGTCAACGCGTGTCAGTTCAGAGTTAATGAAAGCCATATCAAAGCTAGCATTATGAATCACCAGAGGATCAGAGCCAATGAAAGCTAAAAATTCTTCGGCAACATCGGCAAAGATCGGTTTGTCTGCTAGAAAATCCAGAGTAATGCCATGAACCGCAATAGCGCCCTCATCAATATCACGCTCTGGATTAATATAGAGATGTAAACTGCGGCCAGTGGGAAGGTGGTGCATTAATTCCAATGCACCGATTTCAATAATCCTGTGACCATCACGCGGACTTATTCCCGTAGTCTCTGTATCAAGGGCTATTTCGCGCATATTTTATCCATGTCCCCAATGCCATGAAAGCAAGTTCACCAAGCCCTTCAGCCTAGTTTATCCCCCACAGTAGACAAACCAATGACAGAAAGCCAATCGATTAGTTGATTACGTGTTTGGTCTTTTGATATGTCCGAATCAAGGACCAGATCAGCCCGCGCTTTTTTGTCATCTGAAGGTGTTTGTGATGCCAGTATTAAAGCCAACTTGTCCTTAGTCATGCCCGGCCGCGCCAATGCCCGTTTGACGGTGGTTTTAGCACTAGCATGAACAACAATCACATAATCACACATCACCTCCCCGCCAGTTTCAAATAACAGTGGCACATCCAGCACTATTGCCGCGGCATTGGCTTTACGCTGCTCGGCAATAAAGACATCACGGTGTTGGCGAACCATAGGATGCAAAATAGACTCCAGTTTTAGTCGTTTTTGCGGTGTAGCAAAGACCTCATCACCTAGTGATTTTCGATCGATACCATCGGCAATAGTTCCAAAATGGGGCCCAAATTCTGTCAAAACATCCTGTACTGCTCCACCATAGGGCCCCAGCAATTCATGAACTGAAGAATCAGAGTCATGCGTGGCAATACCTAACTCATTAATCCATCCAACAATGGTGGACTTGCCAGCGGCAATTGACCCTGTTACCCCAATGATCTTCATAAGTTATCCTGAGATTGATTGTGTGATTTCCTATCAAATGGAGAGAGATCGTGTTCCCTTAGAATTGCCAGCAGCTCGAGCAGCGGTATACCGAGAATACCATAGTGACAACCTTTTATTTGCGAAAATAATTGCGCTCCAATGGACTCGATCTGATAGCTTGCCGGCGACAAAAGAGCCGCTTCACCCAGCTGCTCGAGATAAAAATCAATAAATTCATCATCAAACGGACGCATGGTCATGTCTGCCACCGATAAATGATGCCAAATTCGTTTGCCATGTTGGAACAAAACCGCGGCTGTAAGAAGCCGATGAGTTTTACCAGAAAGAGTTGACAACTGGGATTTTGCTGCAGAAATATCGGTTGGCTTACTGTAAATAATCTCATCACAAACCAATATCTGATCACAGCCCAAAACGTAACTTGGTGTAACCAAATGTTCTGTATTAAGGCGCTGGACGGCGGCAGCGGCTTTCATCTCAGCCAACATTACCGCGATATCCTGTGCTGGAATAGCCTCAGCAATGGCTGCCGCACGAAACGCTCCTTCATCTATTGAGACCGGGTATTTATAAAATTTCAGTCCAGCATTTTCTAAAATTTTTACGCGAGTAGCACTAGCTGACGCCAACACAAAATCAAAAGTTGGAATGTTTGATAGAAAAGGTTGTGACATCACTGCCTTTCACACCAGATGTTATAATATTGCAAAATTCCAGCTGCAGTCTCTTCAACTGATCGACGCGTTACATCGATAACAGGCCATCCATTGTTGCTAAACAAACGGCGAGCACTGCGCATTTCTTCAGTTATTTGTTCAATGTCAGCATAACTATTATTAGTTTTATCCATCATTGCTGCTTGGCGAGTGCGGCGTATTTGACTAAGGCGTTTTGGATCATTGGTTAATCCAACAACAAATAAATTAAGTCCATCAAGATAGTGTTGGGGAAATGGAACTTGTGGCACAAGTGCATAGTTGGCAGCTTTATAACCGCGGTGTGCTAAATACATTGATGTTGGCGTTTTCGAGGTTCTCGATACCCCAACAATCAACATATCTGCTTTTTTCAAATCCCCCATATTCATACCATCATCATGTCTCACAGCGAAATCAACCGCAGCCATTCGGGCAAAATAGGCGGTATCAAGGCGGCGTTGACCTCCAGGAAGGTTCGTCATTGCCTGCCCAAGGGCATTAGTTAATAAATTTACCACTGGATCCAAAATTGATACTGCTGGCACCCCTTTGGTACGGCACACACTTTCTATGGTTGATCTCAAATCTTGATCTATAATGCTCATCAATAATATGCCCGGGTGACGGTCAAGGCCGGCAAACAAAGCATCTAGATGCGCTGTGGTACGAACCAAAGTCCAAACATGCTCTATTGGTTTCACATCAGTAAATTGAGCAAGACAGGCACGAGCCACTTGATGTACGGTTTCACCTGTTGAATCTGAAACGAGATGTATGTGTAACGTTTGTTGAGGCATAACGTGACAAGGTGTAGTCAAAATTCACTAATTTGTCATCTGTTTCATCATTTGAAATGCGCTATTATCAGGCTTTTGCATGTAAAGTGATGGTTGGTGATATCAATCATAAATCGACCTATTAACATGGTTGTGTAAAAAACACAGTTGATCGGGGATTACTTTACGTCAAAACAAAATAAAAACCTCTTATCCCTCTATACACATATTTAACCCACAAGTGGAAAATACAAACCCATTGATTTGTTGTGTAAGTGTACAATTCTATAGCATTCTAAAAAAAATAGTAAAAATACTAACAATACTGTGGATAACATTATGGATAATTTTCGAATAAGTTCGAAAATTCACTTACACACAATACCAACAAAAACAACAACTTTTATATATATAATAATTTAGAGAACGATAATGACCGATAAACTTTTTCTTACAACTCTGAATGGCATAAAATCATTACAAACCCCGATTTGGGTTATGCGACAAGCTGGAAGATACTTGGAAGAATATCGCGCCATCCGTGCAACTCAAAAAGACTTTATCTCATTCTGTCTTAATCCCCAACAAGCTTCAACTGTCACATTGCAGCCTATTACTCGATACAATATGGATGCAGCAATTATATTTTCAGATATTCTTATGGTACCGTGGGCAATGGGTTTAAATGTAAGATTCGAACCAGGCATTGGACCCTTACTTGACGCAGTAGAAGAACCAGACATGATTAAAGCTGGCTGCTTAAGTAATTTAACTGACAAGTTAGCGCCGGTTGGTGAAGCTCTTGAAATAACCAAATTATCATTGCCCACAGAAACCTCACTCATTGGTTTTGCAGGGGCACCGTGGACGTTAATTACATATATTGCTGAAGGTGGATCATCGCGTGATTTTACGAAAGCTCGGTTATGGGCATGGCAGGATGCAAAAAAACTTGATGGGTTATTAGAAATATTAACTGATGCAACAATCTCATTTTTATCCCTTCAAGCGACAGCCGGAGCAGAATGTTTGATGATATTTGATAGTTGGGCCAGTGCTGTACCGGCTGCACACCGAGATTGGTTGATTACACAACCTATAAATACAATTATTAAAGGGGTGCGAAAGAATGGTCATCAGCAACCCATAATTGGTTTTCCAAAAGGTCTTGGTGATGGTCTAATTCATTATGCAGAGGAAAGTGGTATTGATGCTATTGGCCTTGATCACGGCGTTGACCCGGGATGGGCTGGCAGAAATTTACCAAAAAATCTGCCTGTCCAAGGGAATTTGGACCCTTTATCTTTAATATCAGCAGGAAAAGAAATGCTGCGTGATATCGATTATATTCTAGAGTCATTTCATGACAGGCCACACATTTTTAACCTTGGACATGGCATTACCCCGTCAACGCCTGTTGAAAATGTCCAAATCATGATTGACCATATACGGAAGGGCTAGGAAAAAACGAGATGAATTACGAAGTTATCAAAGCTCTACATATTTTGGCGGTTATCTCATGGATGGTGGGTCTTCTATATTTACCACGTCTGTTTGTATACCATTCACAAGTTCAAGTCGGTTCAGTACAAGCTGAGACATTTAAAGTTATGGAAAGGAGACTGTTAAAGGCAATTATGACGCCGGCAATGATCGCCAGTTTTATTTTCGGTTTTTGGCTGATTTCACTCAATCATGGATTACTTTATGAAACATGGTTTCAAATAAAATTTGGTGCTGTGATATTTATGGCAAGTGTCCATGGCAAATTATCAAAGATGAGGCGTTTATTAGAAAGTGATGAAAGACCGTTATCTACAAAAACTTACCGGATTTGGAATGAAATCCCAACCGTGCTAATGATCATAATCGTCATTATGGCTGTAGTCAAACCATTGTAAACTAGAAATAAATAGAAAAAGTTAGAGGTGTTCCGTGATTCGCGATAAATGCGCATTGACTTTGTTGATTAAAAATTTAACTATAACCCTCCGCACTGCAAATATGCTACACCTCACGTAGTACCTTCCCATTAGAGTAACATCATGCATTTACAGGAACTCAAAGCGAAGTCGCCAGCAGATCTTTTGGCATATGCAGAAGAACTAGAGATTGAAAACGCGAGTACACTTCGTAAACAAGACATGATGTTTGCGATTTTAAAACAACTCGCTCACAATGATGTTGCAATATATGGCAGTGGGGTTTTAGAAGTCTTATCTGACGGATTCGGTTTCCTCAGGGCACCGGAAAGTAATTATCTACCTGGGCCCGATGATATCTATGTTTCGCCAAGCCAAGTGCGTCGATTTAGTTTACGAACTGGGGATACAGTCGAAGGTGAAATTCGCGCACCCAAGGATGGTGAACGTTATTTCGCTTTATTAAAAATAGAAACGATCAATTTTGAAGATCCTAATGCAGTTCGTCACCGTATTAATTTTGATAATTTAACACCTCTTTATCCGGAAGAAAAACTAACTTTAGAGTTACCATTTAACCCAGATAAAAAGGATAATACACCACGTGTAATTGATCTTATTTCTCCAATGGGTAAAGGGCAACGTGGGCTTATTGTTGCCCCGCCTCGAACTGGTAAAACGATGATGCTGCAGAGCATCGCCCACGCGATTTCAGAAAATCATCCAGAAGTTTATTTGATTGTATTGTTGATTGATGAGCGCCCAGAAGAAGTGACTGATATGCAGCGCTCAGTTCGTGGTGAAGTGATTTCATCTACCTTTGATGAACCAGCATCGAGACACGTTCAAGTAACTGAAATGGTTATAGAAAAAGCGAAACGTCTTGTTGAGCACAAGCGCGATGTTGTGATTTTACTGGACTCAATAACTCGTCTTGCGCGTGCGTATAATACAGTCGTGCCATCATCAGGAAAAGTTTTAACAGGCGGTGTTGATGCCAACGCGCTTCAACGGCCAAAGCGCTTTTTTGGCGCTGCACGAAACATTGAAGAGGGTGGCTCATTGACGATTATTGCTACCGCTCTTATTGAGACTGGATCACGGATGGATGAAGTGATTTTTGAAGAATTTAAGGGTACGGGTAATAGTGAGGTAATACTTGACCGTAAATTGTCAGATAAGCGAACGTTTCCGGCAATCGATATAACCAAGTCTGGTACACGAAAGGAGGAGTTGTTGGTTGATAAAGGCACCCTTGCTAAAATGTGGGTACTACGCCGTATCCTAATGCAAATGGGGCCCGTAGATGCAATGGAATTTCTTGTTGATAAATTAAAGAATTCAAAGAGTAATGACGAATTCTTTGATCATATGAATAGTTAATTAATTAAAAGCGATGTATTTAATTTATGTCGCCCTGCATGATTCAAATTCTATCAACGCAGCTTTTCGCGCTAGATTATCCGAATGTGTTGGATGATCATCACTCCCCCCCCCATAATTACCCAATTTCCCATTTGTGCGAATAATCCGGTGACATGGATAAATGATGGGTATGGGATTACTAGCACATACTGAACCGGCAGCTCGCGCAGCTTTGGGTTTTCCGGCCAAGCGGGCAAATTCAGCATAACTGATCACCGTCCCATAGGGGATTTTTGCCATAATCGTCAACCAATATCGCCCGCCAGCGTTCTTGCCAGCGGGCGCTAGCGGCAAATCAAATTGTTGAAGAAAGCCACTAAAAAACGCTTGAAGTTGGGATTTTGTTTCACGTGAAACATTGTTTGGGCGGTCTGGCTCGTGCCAACCGGTTTGGTTCCAGTCCAGCCGAACCAAACTATTATCATCGCTCATTGGTCGCATCCAGCCGAAGTCAGTTTTTAAGCTGGATGTGTAAAGGTGGTCTAATGGGTCACTAATGCTGGACATAATTATTTCTCTCCAACTTAACGCAGGATGGCTTGTGCAAGGCAAACGGCAAAAAGAGACTTGTTGTCGCTAGCTTTTCGCTCTAGGTACAGTCTATTAGGGAAATATAGTGATTAAAAGAATATGTGTGATAAAGCAAATGATACTATATACGCTGTTGCTACACCGCCGGGACGGTCAGCAATCGCGGTGATCCGGATCAGTGGAGGAAATGCAGCAAAAATACCAGTCCTATTTTCAGTGCCCTGCCCTGCTGCTGGCCAATTTAATGTCTCGCGACTTATGCTGGCTGGTAAAGTCCTGGATCAAGTGATTTTGCTGTTTATGAAGGGTCCGCATTCCAGCACGGGAGAGGATGTGTGTGAAATTCACTGTCATGGGAGTCGTGCTGTTATTGATTCTATTATGGCACATTTGGAAAGCACGAGCGGGCTCCGGTTAGCGGACCCAGGTGAATTTACCAGGCGCAGTTTCTTGAATGGAAAAATGGATTTATCTGGTGTTGAAGGGCTTGCCGATCTGATTGATGCGCAAACCCCAGCCCAGTTAAATCAAGCTTGGGCGCAAATTGATGGGGCATTGCGGGCGCCGGTGATGGCATGGCGCGCTGAACTGATTGAGATTGCAGCACGTTTGGAAGCGTTAATCGATTTCAGCGATGAGGATCTGCCACCTGTGATTGAACAAACCTTGCGTGACGGAACAGTGGCGTTAATCACTGCGCTTGCTGAAAATCTTGCCGATGGTGGGGTGGGCGAGCTTGTTCGTGATGGGGTGGTTGTGGCACTGGTTGGGCCAGCAAATGCAGGAAAATCAACAGTTTTGAACGGGTTAGCGGGCCGCGCTGCAGCGATTGTTTCCGATGATGCTGGAACCACGCGCGATATAATCCAAATTGAGTTAGATTTGTATGGTGTGCCGACAACTATTCTTGACACAGCTGGCATTCGTAAAACTAGTGGAACGATAGAAATGGAAGGCATTAAACGATCCGTTACGGCCGCTGCCAATGCTGATCTGATATTGATTATCCTTGATGGCAGTGATAAAAATTGGCCAGAAGCTTGCGCAAAAATTGACGACGTTATCAATCGTGAGATCAGTCAATCCTCGGCCAATCAAGATATAGCTAGTGGTAAAGTAATTAATACTCGTCCTAGGCTTTATGTGCTGAACAAAGCTGACCGTGGTACTGTTCGAGCTAGCTATAACATTGAATGCAAAGACAAATATAGTGATACGCACGATATGCTGGCCATCTCGGCCAAAAAACAAGGTGATATTTATGTGCTAAGTACTGCATTAGCAGAGCGGCTAACGCCTTTAAACCATGCTGAAGGTAGTGTTATCATAACCCGCCAGCGTCATCGACAATCAATTCAAGCAGCTCATGACGCCCTCGGTCGGGCCTTGGCCCATGATTTTCAGCAGGCACCAGAATTGGCAGCTGAAGATTTTCGGTTTGCGGCTGGTGCGTTAGGACGCATAACGGGTGAAATTGACGTTGATGAACTGTTGGGAAGCATCTTTTCAGCCTTTTGTATTGGAAAATAACTAAAAAACCGGCATAACGGTGCATCGATTAGCGTTATGATCAATGGGATGTATGCGAGCACGGCAGTTTAGAAAAAACTCACCAAGGTGGGCAAATTATGGCAAATAAGTTTGATGTCATCGTTGTTGGTGGTGGCCATGCTGGCTGCGAGGCCGCGGCTGCGGCCGCGCGGATGGGTGTTTCGGTTGGCCTCATTACCATGCGGGCTGATCGTATTGGTGAAATGTCGTGTAATCCGGCGATTGGTGGTCTTGGCAAAGGCCATCTGGTTCGGGAGATTGATGCACTTGATGGGATTATGGGGCGGGCAATTGACCGGGCTGGCATCCAGTTTAGAATGTTGAATAAGTCACGCGGGCCAGCAGTTCATGGCCCCCGTGCTCAGGCTGACCGAGCCTTGTACCGAGACGCTATTCAAAATTTTCTCGCTGAATATGATAATATCCGCATTATTGAGTCTGCCGTTGGTGATATTTTAATTAAAAAAACGCATCATGGTAATCAAGCCAAAGGCATTATAACTGAGGATGGTCATAGCTATAAATGCGCCTCCATTGTACTAACAACAGGGACATTCCTGGGTGGTGTTATCCATCTCGGTTCTGAGCGCACACCGGCGGGACGCGTCGGTGAAGCTTCTTCGAACCAATTAGCCTTGAGATTGGCGGAAATGCAGTTGCCAGTTGGAAGACTGAAAACTGGTACACCAGCACGACTTGATGGAACGAGCATTGATTGGGAAAGTTTGGAGATGCAGCACGCGGATGATCCGCCTGTGCCATTTTCTACGCTGACCAAAAGCATTCGGGTACCGCAAATTTCTTGTGGCATTACGCGAACAACAACGCAAACTCATAAAATCATTGAAGAATCTATTCATTTATCCGCGGTGTATAGTGGCCAGATTTCAGGAACTGGACCGCGTTATTGTCCGTCTATTGAGGATAAAATCCACCGGTTCGCTGATAAGAAGTCGCATCAGATATTTTTAGAACCAGAAGGCCTGAACGATCCAACCGTCTATCCAAACGGGATTTCAACAAGTTTACCCCGCGATGTTCAAAGCGCTATGATTGCCTCGATCCCAGGCTTGGCAAAAGCAAAAATTCTTCAATTTGGATATGCGATTGAATATGACTTTGTTGATCCACGTTCCTTGAAACGTTCTTTGGAGTTGAAGGCTCTCTCTGGCCTTTATTTGGCTGGCCAGATTAATGGAACTACGGGTTATGAGGAGGCTGCCGCACAAGGGCTGATCGCAGGCGTTAATGCCGCACTCCTGGCTGGTAATGGCACTGATTATTCACCATTTGTGCTCGATCGGGCTGACGCTTACATTGGGGTTATGATAGATGATCTAATCACAAAAGGTGCCCCAGAACCCTACAGGATGTTTACTTCGCGAGCGGAATATCGGCTGTTATTGCGGGCGGATAATGCTGATCAACGATTGACAGACCATGGGGTGGCAATTGGCTGTGTAGGCATGTTTCGGCAAAATGCATGGCGTCACAAAGCGCAAGCGCTTGCCGCTGCGCGCACCCAGCTCGCCACAAATACAAAGTCTGCTAAAGCGGTTGCCGCAGCGGGCCTGCCCGCTCCGCGTGATGGTGGTGCGCGCAGCGGGGCAGATCTATTGACCTTAGAAGGAATTGGGATAACCGATATTCTGCCATTATGGCCAGAACATGCAACAATTTCGCCGGACCTTTATGGTCAACTTGAGGCCGATTATCGTTATGCTGGCTATATTGTGCGGCAGCAGGCCGATATTGATGCTTTGCGCCGTGACGAGGCGGTGTTGATACCGGCGGAAACTGATTTCGCTGCAGTTGGTGGGCTGTCTGCCGAATCAAAGGACATATTACGTCGCTTTCGACCCGAGACGATAGGCCATGCAAATCGCCTTCCAGGCTTAACGCCAGCCGCAGTTGTGGCTGTTCTTCATCATATTAAGAGGCAGCAAAAACAAAATGATATTGCAGGCAGTGATTCCTACAAAAAGGTGGCATCGTGACAGCTGATGAAGTTGGCAAGCTACTGAATGTTTCACGTGAAACATTGTTTAAGTTCGAGGCATATCTGACATTATTGGAAAAATGGCAGCGCCGGATTAATCTTGTGGCGAATAGCACTATGGCCAATGTTTGGCAGCGTCATATTTTGGACTCTGCGCAACTTGTCAAGTTTTACCCGCCCAATACCAAAAAAATTCTAGATGTTGGCAGCGGTGCTGGTTTTCCAGGACTCGTGCTGGCGATTATGGGCAATGTTGAGGTAGATCTTGTGGAGTCGGATCAACGCAAGGCAATTTTTCTATCCACAGTTATCCGCTCACTCAGACTTCCAGCAAAAGTTCATAATCAGCGTATCGAAGCACTGCCAAATCTGTCTCCTGATGTGATTACAGCCCGCGCTGTGGCGCCTGTTTCTAAGCTAATGGAATTAATTGAAAATCAGATATCGCTTGATACAGTTTGCCTGTTTTTAAAAGGTGAATCAGTAGAAGGTGAATTGACCGAATTACAAACTTATTCCACAATGTTTTACGTGAGCCATCCAAGCCTATCCGGCGCAAATGGCTGTGTTCTAGAGTTTAAACATAAAAGTTTAAATTTAAACCGCTGAAACGGCTAAGCTACAAAGAGGAAAAAAGGTAAGATTTACTAATATGACTTTTTCATCACGTATCATTGCTATCGCAAATCAAAAAGGCGGTGTTGGCAAAACTACCACGTCGGTCAACTTGGCAACAGCCTTGGCTGCATGTGGCCGTCGTGTATTGTTGGTTGATTTTGACCCACAGGGAAACGCATCAACTGGCCTTGGCATTGATCTCTCGGAACGAGTGGCGAACAGTTACCGACTTGTTACCAGCGAGGTTACTGTAAGGGATGCGATTAGGCCTAGTTCCGTGCCAAGTCTTGATATTATTGCTGCTGTAGTTGAGCTTTCGGCGGCGGAAGTTGAACTGACGACCGTTGATCGCCGTGAATTTCGCCTTGCTGATGCGCTAATGGGTGTCATTGCAGAGTACGATTATATTTTGATTGATTGCCCACCATCGTTGGGGTTGTTGACAGTGAATGCACTCTGTGCTGCAAACACTGTCTTGGTGCCGTTGCAGTGTGAATTTTTCGCGCTAGAGGGCTTGTCCCAGTTAATGCGAACCATTGAGAGTGTGCGCGCTGGCCTCAACCAGCATTTGGTAATGCAAGGCATCGTTCTAACAATGTATGATAACCGTAATAAGTTGTCCGAACAGGTTGCAAACGATGTTCGTGGGCATCTTGGTAATATTGTTTATAATACTGTTATTCCTAGGAATATTAGGGTTACTGAAGCACCATCCTTCGGCAAACCTGTCCTGATGTATGATTTGAATTGTGCTGGCTCGCAAGCTTATGTGGCGCTCGCAGCGGAGCTGTTAAACCGAGAAAAGGAAGCTGCCTGATGTCGTCAAAAGCACCTGTCGATAAAATGCTTGCAAAAAAAAATAGCACAAAAAAGGTCCCCAAACGTGGCCTCGGCCGTGGCTTATCATCGCTTCTTGGTGATCAGGGAGTTGCTATGGCTACCGGGATGTCAGGAGTAAATGTC
The DNA here is from genome assembly GCA_003212345.1 of SAR116 cluster bacterium AG-447-A06. Classification (GTDB taxonomy): domain Bacteria; phylum Pseudomonadota; class Alphaproteobacteria; order Puniceispirillales; family Puniceispirillaceae; genus UBA3439. The sequence continues at coordinate 231,962 of QCPZ01000001.1, read as the reverse complement.
GCATCATCTAACGCAAGTGATATTCTTCAAACATCTGATAAAAATGGTGGAATGTTATCCTCTGGCCTGCGCCAGGTACCGGTAGAATGGATTAATGTTGGTCCTTGGCAACCGCGCCGCAGCTTTGATAGGCCAGCGCTTGACGAGCTAGCCGCTTCAATCAGGAAAAATGGCATCGTCCAGCCCATATTGCTGCGGCCACATCCGGACTACAAATCACGTTTTCAACTGGTTGCGGGTGAACGGCGTTGGCGCGCCGCACAATTGGCAAATACTCATGAAGTGCCAGCCATTATACGGGATTTAACTATTTCTGAATGTTATGAAATTGCCCTTGTTGAAAATATCCAGCGCAGCGATCTAAGTGTAATCGAAGAAGCGCAGGGCTATCAAAAACTACTAGATACAAACCGGTATACACAAGAGCAACTCTCTGGAATTATTGGTAAATCTAGAAGCCATATCGCCAATATATTGCGTTTGCTTTTATTACCAGTACCAGTTCAGACATTGCTTCAGGAACGCAAGATCACAATGGGGCAAGCACGTCCACTAATTGGCCATGAACAGCCTGAGATGCTGGCTAAAACCATTGTGATGAAAGGCCTGTCAGCGCGTCAAGCTGAAGCCCTTGCAAAGCAAGGTACTGTTTCAACGAAGAAAAGGCGTAAGGAAGCTACGAAATCATCGGATATAAGAGCACTGGAAAAACAAGCAGCTGATAAGCTCGGTCTTGATTTCAATATTGATTGGGACGAGGTGAAAGAGCGTGGTAAGATAACTATTGATTGCCAGTCATTGGATCAAATGACTGATTTGCTTGATAGGCTGGGAATCCGCTAACGCGGCGCACGAAGACATATACCAAGAAGGCTCTGTGAAGTACAAACTTGATCATCTAAGCTGTTAGACTTGATCTGTAATTCAATATCCTGCAAACGATTGACAATGGCCATTGCTATTTGTGGTTGCCAGCGTTGCAAATGCGATTGCAAACAGTTTTGTAGTTTGAAATGTGGGGGTGGTCGAAGGCTACGGATTGCACTCTGTGCTGACTGCCCGCTTCTCATTGCATAGCCGGCCAGCCCTAACTGTTTAAAATAACTCTGACACCCCCGCACAATCATCACGGCATTGGTATTTTCATGCCATGCTTTTTGCAATGATTGTTGAAGTCTCGCTACGGCGCCGCTTGCTAATGCATCTGCAATATCATCAATCGCCAGCTTCGCATTATCCCCGAGAGCAAAATGGACCTCTTCAGAATCCAGCTTGCCATTCGGGCCAACCATCAATGCTAACTTCTCAATTTCACGTCGCGATGAGCCACGGTCACTACCCAGTCGACGCGCAATAATGTCCAGTGCATCGCTACTTGCCTCGATGTTGTCAGCGGCAAACATATTGCTAGCAAGTGCGCGAATATCGCTGACACTATCCGCATAACAGCCGATAGATGCTGCTGTTTTACTGCTCTCAAAAAGTTTTACGAGAGCATGTTTTGTGGTTGTCTCATGGGCTTCAACAATGATTATGGCTTCTTCAAAATGTTCAGATAGCGCTAGTTTGCAAGCAGCGAGGAGTTCAGTACCGCGGCCTTTGATCAAAACCAGTCTGCGGTCACCAACTGCCGGGATAGCTGCGGCTGAGTCCAAGATTAACCCGACCTCATCTGACAACATTTCACCTGTCAAGCGGGTGACAGAAAACACATCGTCAAGATCATGATTGAAAAGATGGGCTAATTTCTTGGCACGCTCACTAATCAATCCGCTGTCATTACCATGAAACAGAAATGCAACAAAATTTGGTGATGGTTTTGCCAGAAAGGTGTTGATCTGACGGGGTGCAATTTTCATGGCTTGCTCATGTCGCTATTGACTCTGCTCCAAAAAATAAAGCTGCAAGCGGCGCCCCACACGCTGGGCCAGCAATATAGCAAGACGTTCACGTGCATGAGATTCTGATTCCTCCTGACCATACAATGAAGATACCGATCCTAGGGTTGCGTCACCCGATACCGTATCTGCATAAAGGGTTTCGCCAGTTTCCACATCATTTAATTCGAAAGTTGTGGTCATGGACATCTTTTTTAAAGAAGAAGCCGCTCCTTGCACTGATATGGTGGCTAAAGACGCGGTTTTTATCTCTGAATTTAATAAATATGCTCCGCTTGATTTGCCACCGATATGTAATTTTTTTCGCAATTCGCGGGTATAAATTTGACCTTCGCGCGATTTTACATCAGCTACTATAATTTTTTTAAGGCTGTCCTGATTATCTTGGCCTAACTGATTAATACTCATTTCGCCGCAAGCAGCTAAAACAAACCCAAAAGAGGCTATGCCAATCAATCGAATGACACACCAACAAATATTTTGATCATTCTGGCTAAATAACCACATTGATAATCCTGTTTTTAACAACGATGACTTTTTTTGGTGCATTACCATCAAGATAGCGGAGAACGGCTTTAGACTCCAGTGCTCGTGCTTCGGCATCAGCATTCTCACAATTTCGAGACAGCATAATTGTGTCGCGTAACTTTCCATTCACTTGAACACCAACTTCGATCTCGTCGTCGTCGGCAAGACTCTCATCAGCTTTTGGCCAAGTGGAGGTTGCTAACATAGTTTCGTGGCCAAGATTTTGCCATATTTCTTCTGCGATATGGGGTGACAATGGACTTAATAATTGTGCTAAAGTTTCCAAACCAAAACGTTTGGCTGCTGCAGCACCCTTATCCGTCGATTTTACAACACCAATTGCATTGGCAAGTATATGAAGCTGGGCAACAGCACGGTTAAAACGGAAATTTTCAATATCGTTAGATAAGCTAATAATTGATTTATGTGCTATTTTTATCAGAGTAAGCGCGCTTCCCTCACTATCATGCATATTTGTTGTACCGACAGGGGCTAATTCTGAGTCTTGTGCCAATCGGTAGATGCGATTCAAAAAGCGCGACGCGCCCTCAACGCCAGCTTCAGTCCATTCCATATCGCGTTCTGGGGGTGAGTCAGAAAGCATGAACAAGCGTGCCGTATCAGCGCCATAATTTTCAACAATGGTCTCCGGATCCACCACATTGCGCTTGGATTTACTCATTTTTTCAATGCGGCCAGCGGTAACTGATTTACCATCAGTTGTTTTCATCCAGCCACCCTGTTGTTTCACAACCTCTGTGGGAAATAGCCATTTGCCATCTTCATCTCGGAAGGTTTGATGACACACCATTCCTTGTGTCATCAGCCCGGCAAAAGGTTCATCGAGATCTAAATAACCAATTTGTGACAGGGCGCGAGTGAAAAAGCGGGAGTAAAGTAAATGCAAAACAGCATGTTCAACACCGCCAATATATTGGTCGACGGGCAGCCAATATGCAGCGGCGTCCCCATTTACCCCATCATCACAATGCGGGTCAGCATACCGCAAGAAATACCAGGAGCTTTCAAAAAATGTGTCAAAAGTATCTTGCTCGCGCTCGCCTGCATTTCCACATCTCGGGCATTTTGTATGCTTCCATGTGGGATGATTGGCGAGAGGGTTACCATTAGCTGTAAAATCCACATTGTCGGGAAGGGTAACGGGAAGATCAGTCTCAGGTACAGGGACAGCTCCACATTTGTCGCAATGAATGATTGGTATGGGGCAGCCCCAGTAGCGTTGACGTGAAACGCCCCAGTCTCTTAGCCGGTAGTTTGTCTCACCCACTCCAACATTGGCCTTGGTAATTGCTTCGATGGCTGTCTTTTTGCCAGCAGCAATATCCAGACCGTCCCAATCATGGGAATTAATTAGCTTGCCTGGGCCGGTATATGCCGTGTCAGTAATACAGAATTCTTCGGGGTTTTCACCATCTGGAAGCACTACGGGCAGGATCTTCAATCCATAAGTATTTGCAAAATCAAGATCACGTTGATCGTGAGCGGGACATCCAAAAATGGCTCCCGTCCCATAATCCATAAGTACAAAATTGGCGATGTGTACGGGTAGTTTTATTTTAGAATCAAGGGGGTGGTTGACAGTAAGTCCTGTATCAAACCCTTTCTTCTCAGCTGTTTCAACGGCTGCTTCTGACGTGCCAAGTTTAGCGCATTCAGCAATAAAGTTTGCAGCCTCATCATTTGTTTTACCAATGGCAAGTGCCATCGGGTGATTGGCAGCGATGGCAATAAATGAAGCGCCAAATAAGGTATCGGGCCGAGTTGTAAAAACTTCAATTTCTTGGATCCCAATTAATGAATTGCCATCAAGTGCAAAGCGAACTCGTGCTCCTTCTGACTTTCCAATCCAATTTTGTTGCATAAGCTTTACCCGCTCAGGCCAGCGGTCAAGATCACCAATAGCCGCCAGAAGATCGTCCGCAAAGTCGGTAATCTTAAGAAACCATTGTGATAAAAGGCGACGTTCAACTGGCTCGCCTGACCTCCAACCCCGGCCATCCACGACCTGTTCATTGGCCAGAACGGTATTTTCAACTGGATCCCAATTAACCCAACTTTCTTTTCGGTAGGCAAGTCCCACATCGAGAAATTTTAAAAACATTTTCTGTTCATGTTTATAATAATCAGGTGAGCAGGTTGCGAATTCGCGTGACCAGTCATAGGATAGGCCCATTCGCTTTAGCTGAGTGCGCATGGTGGCGATGTTTTCGATAGTCCATTTTCCAGGATGGATTTTGCGTTCCATGGCCGCATTCTCTGCAGGTAAGCCAAAGGCATCCCAACCCATTGGGTGGAGGACATTAAATCCTTTGGCTCTATAGTAGCGGGCGACTACATCACCTAATGTGTAATTTCGAACATGGCCCATATGGATTTTCCCTGAAGGATAGGGAAACATCTCTAAAACGTAATATTTTGGTTTGGAATGGTCGATGTTAGCGGTAAAACAATCAGCTTGTTCCCATTTAACTTGCCACTTTTCTTCAATGGTGGGGGCATCATACTGGGCCATTCAAATTTCCCTCGATTATTTTTCAACTATTTTGGCTTGGTTCCAACCGTCATTCGAAGTAATCAGGTACTAGCTTTATCATCACCATAAATGTTTTTGCTGGTCTTTATGTCTGTGACGTTGGCCTTTTTAAGAAATCGCCCAACCACTAAAACTTAGTTGTCAGTTTCTAACACAATTGCGGCGCGTAATTCGCGAGCGCGCGCCAGGACTAAGCCTTCTAATTTGCGGCCGAGTGTGTCATCACGGCCAGCGTCCACCCATTCAGCACCGCGTTTGTTTTGCAGATATACATGCACCGTGATTGCATCTGAGCGTAATTCTCGGCCAATTACAAACATACTTAGTTTTAATCGTTGATTGTTGCTGTCTTTAGACTGGTACCATTCAGTGACAATACTGCCGCCAAAAGTATCGACATCGTCAAGAGGCACAAAGGATGCAATATCTAATGCCGCTCGCCATAATAAAGCGTTGACTGGAAGGCCGTCACCACTAGGTTCATCTTTTTTGATTAAATCGGAAAATTTTATGCCATCAGCGCTTGGTTTGCCGGTTAATACTGATATTGGCCCCTCAGGCTCTTCGGTTGGCTTGGTCTTCAAGCCAGAACAGGAAGAGAGTAATAAAACTGTTCCCAAAGTGAATGACAACATATGCCCAATGCGGGTAAATTTAAAAATCTGATGAAATATTGCCATCAAAGGCTCCCATGATTCTGTCCCTTGCGCAACAATGCAAATAGGTATGGAATTTGTAAAGAAAAAAGGAGGGGCATGCCCCTCCTTTAATATCCTAATTGTAGATCTTTCAATTAGAATGACATATTTACTGCGACCCAAGTATAGTTTGCATCGTCAAGCTTACCGCTTTCAGCATTAAGCTTTACACCAGGTACGATTGCATAGCTTGCACCAATGTTGCTTGCTTTTACTTTTGCGCCTGCTGCAGTAGTTCCGCTTGCTGACAATGCTGCAATTGTGATGCCGTTTCCAAGTGTGTACTTCACAGCAACATCATTAGCTTTTGCAGTACTACCGCTGGTGCTCTTATTACCAACAGCAATAGTGAAGCCAGCTACAGAACCTTTAACACCAACGGAGGTGCTATCATCTGAGTTACCATAGTAGACACTGGCGCCACCGACAGAGTATGTTACAGCCATATCAGTCTTACCGTCATCGAGGTCTGTATCATCGTCTGTCAAATCTTTTGAAACACCGACCTTGAAGCCTGACATGCTTGGTGACATCCAAGTAATGTCAGCAGCACCACCAATTCCGGTTACTGTGCTAGCACCACCAGTGCCGCCCTGAGTTTCGATGTCGTTGTTTGCGCCAAGAGCGCCGTCCATGGCAGTAGCTGCACTATCGTCATAATCACCGAGGATGATTGTACCGAAGTCGCCAGCAACTGAGATATAGTTTGCTTCTGTGTTTGAAGCGTTAGCACCTGAATTGTTGGTGATTACACTTTTCGCAGTGAAAGTCATGCCGTTATCGGCTGCATTTACTGCTGTGATGTTAATGTGACCATCATCACCCCATGTTGTGCCAGTATCTGTTTGAGTATATTCCCACTCATAGTTACCGGAAATTGAGATGTCAGCATTAGCAGCTGTCACACCCATTGCTGCGATAGCAGTAGTCGCAAGAAGAACCTTACGCATTATTAAATCTCCCTTAGAGAATTCATTGCCACCATTGGCAACGGTGCTAAAGTATTGATTGACACAAAAATAACAAGAAGCGATGGATGATTTGGGTAAAGTTTTTTCTGATGTGTGATATTTTTACAACAGTCTTGCCGATATTGAGCTAAATCTTTATAAAATTTAATGATATTTTAGCAACAGATCAAAAAATTCAAGGATAGAAAATATTATGCCAGATAAAGCTTTAAAAGCGCTTTCTGCTGTTGCTAATAATTTGGGCGCAATCCGTACCAAAATCTTTGAAGCGGAACAGGCATATCAAATGGAATCGGGGACTGATCGGCCAGTAACTCTGGTGGCCGTGAGTAAACGTCAGCCTGATGATCGGATTGAAGCTGCTCTGAGCGCTGGGCAACGTGTATTTGGTGAAAATCGTGTTCAAGAAGCCAGTGGCCGTTGGGCGCATCGTCGTGATTTGTACGCAGACTTGAAACTGCACCTTATTGGTCCATTACAAACCAATAAGGTCAGTGATGCTGTGACTTTATTTGACATCATAGAGGTTGTTGATCGTCCAAAACTGGCTAAAGCTCTTAGTGTTGAGATGATTTGCCAGAATCGTCAGCTTGAATGTTATATTCAGGTTAACACTGGCGAGGAAGAACAGAAGTCTGGTATCGCTCCTGATGATGCTGATGATTTTATTGTTTATTGTCGCGATGAGGCAAAGTTAAAAATTACTGGCTTGATGTGCATCCCGCCAGTAGATGAAGAGGTGTCGATGCATTTTGCACTCTTAAAAACTATCGCTGAACGTAATAATATTTTTACTTTATCGATGGGAATGAGCGACGATTTTGAGGAAGCAGTTTCTTTTGGCGCTAACTCTGTTCGTATTGGATCAGCAATTTTTGGGAAACGAGAAGGTTAAAATTTTCATTGGTCTTTTTTGCTTGGAGTCATGTGGCCCGTTCGACGTTTTTTTGTGGCTATATAATGTTCATTGTGCGGATTGCTCGCAATGTCCATTGGTAATCGCTCTTTGACTTTAATCCCATAACGCTCAAGCTGGCTGATCTTGTCAGGATTGTTGGTAATCAGTCGCAATTGTGAAACTCCAAGTGCATTAAGGATTCGTGCTGCGGGCAAAAAAACTCGTTCGTCTGTCGCGAAACCCAGTGCGTGATTAGCATCTACTGTATCAAGACCTTTATCCTGTAATGCATAGGCTCGCATTTTGTTTAGCAATCCAATATCACGGCCTTCTTGTGCTAAATATATTAATACGCCGCCGCCTTGGTTAGTCATCATGCGCATCGCAGACTGCAATTGTTCTCCACAATCACATTTTAAGCTTCCCAAGACATCTCCAGTAATACACTGCGAATGCAACCTTACAATGGGCGCCTCAACACCAGTCCCTGTTCCAATTAAAACGGCAAAGTGGTCCTCATGCCCAACTTCGGCGCGAAACATGACAACTTCAGCATCTTCTGCAACTGCCAATGGTACTTTCGCGCGTGCCGTAATACGAGTCTTTGTTTCACTGTGATTTTGATATGATTCTAGATCTCTCGCCTCGAGGACAAGAATATTGTGTTCCAATGCAAATCGGTCTTGTACCGCAATATCCCGGAAAGGCATGCGCACAAGAAAAGCAGCCGGCAATAATTTCGAATTTCGCAACAATCTCGTTGCATGATCTGCAATGGAGCCCGCCCGTTCTGCTACGAGGTTGATTCCATCATCTTGGGCCAGATGCGCGTGACCAAATACAAAGTCAAATACATGTTCTAATTGGTGGTTGGCAAGGGCAATCGTGGCCGCAGGCCAATCTTTGCGAAGGGAACGTCCCAGACTTTTTACTCGGTTTGCCGTCAGTACAAGAAGTGGACCGGAGCCAGCTAATCGGCTTAAATCAGTAATATCATCAATATCAGCAAACTCGGCACCGCGGAACAGGGCTGCTTCACCATTATTTAGTCGAAGCATGACATGGCCCCCACGATGCAACTCGGCGGCGGCACGTTCTGTCTTCATGTGGGCGTTTTTTGCACGCTTATCCTGCATGATAGATCCTCGACATAGTTTATAGATATACAAACAGCGTTAGAGTAGTTAAAATCTTATTAAATGTCAGATTAACAGCCTTGTATGTATTTTTCCACGAGACGTTGATGTATTGAGTTGTGATAAAAAATGCAAGTGCTGTCCCCAAACGAAAAAAAAGAAATGGTTCTGTCTTCGCGGATTTTAATCGTCGAAGATAATTCTCTTTTTCGCGCGACATTGTGCCAACAGTTAGCGCTTGAAGGGTTCAAAAATGTAAAAGAGATTGGCTTTCTCACTAACTTTGATGACATGTTTCGTGACGCGAATCCCGATTTGGTCTTGCTGAGTAATCAAATGCCAGACGGAAACAGTATTGATATTTGCCGAAGTTTACGCAGTAATGGTTTTTTCAAATCAATTGTTATGTTGATTCCCAAGGGTGATGAGGATGCTATTGCCCTTGCCCTTGAAGCTGGAGCAAATAATTATATTACTAAACCGCTACGTATGGTTGAGCTTATACCTCTTATCCGTTCACAGTTGTTTCAGCTTGGGACATTTGATGATATGCAATTTGAAATTGGCAATTTAAGTTTTGAGCCTGCAAATAAAATGCTTTTTGACATTGGCAGTGACAGCATGCAGACGCTCACCGAGAAAGAAACAACAATTTTGAAATTTTTATATCAGGCTTTTCCGAGTGATATGAGTAAAGCGCAGATCTTGTCCGAAGTCTGGGGTCTTCAAAATACTGTTAGTACGCATACGTTGGAAACTCACATATACCGTTTGCGCCAAAAAATTCGCCAACTTACTGACAAACAGCTTGTCCTGACCACTGAAAACGGTTATCGGCTGGCCGATTAGATGAGTTATACATATTTTTTGGGCCCTGCGACGCTCGAGATTCCAAAAAATGCATTTTTTTAAATAAGCTTGAAAATTTTCTATTCATGGACTGTTGTAAAATCCATGAAAATATTTGTTGTATTTTTTGTTATAAAAATCATCATGCCCAAGCTCATTATTCAGCGCTCCACGCAAGGTAAAAACAAATCTTTTGTTTAGCGTGATCTAATTGCCTAAAAAAATGTCGTCGACAATTCTCATTGTCTCTAACCCATCAAGCAAATTTGCTTCGAATTTTCTATGCCCTTTCGAGGCATATACCGCGCGTTCAGCTTGCCTCTTAAAACCGGGCTTGAACTCAACGTCAATTGTTGCCTCGGGCATGTATATCTTTGCTCGATTGTCATTAGTTTGCATATAGGCGGTTTCGAGCGGTTTTATCTCCCAACGATTAGATCTAGCTGAAATGCTCAAACCCCAGGGCCCTTGCATATCCCAATTGCACTGGTAAATTGATGTGCTTCCATTCTCAAACTCAATAAATGCGCTAACCACCCCAGGGCCCATTCCCGCAGAATAGCGGTTAAGCTTATGAATAGCTTTAACAGGAGAGTCAGCAAAAAATAATATCAAGTCAATTATATGAATGGAGTTGGCAAACATCCAATGCTCCAATATTTTTTCAGAAAATCCTTCCTTACAAACTTCGTGAAGGCTCTCTTGGCCAAAAGCAGAAATATATAAGGGACCAGTCTGCGTGCCAATTTGCTGCCTGACCCATTCAACAGACGCATAATGACGACGGTTAAAAGCAACAAAACAATCTTTATTCAAGGACGCAGCCTTCTGTGATAAACTCAGTGCTTCGGTGTAGTTCAATCCCAATGGTTTTTCCGTCAGTACACTCCAATCATATTGCCAGCAAAGCTCAATTATTTCCTTGGAAGCATCAATTGTAACGGCAACAACTACGAGATCAGCAGATGTACGCACATAGAGATCTTGAATATCGTTAGCCACAACCGCTATGTCATAGCGTTGAGCCAATCGCAGTGCCTTCGATTTAGTTCGACTAAATATACCGTTAACAGATACACCGTTGAGAGAACGAAAAGCTCTAATATGCTCTTCAGCAATTTTGCCCGCGCCAATGATACTGACCTTAAACACCTCTAAGCCCATTGATAATGTATAGAGGGTTCGCCAAAGTTTGAGTCTATTTTTACGGCAACGTGATCTAAGTTATCAGAGTGATAAGATGCAAGTACGGTTTTTATCAGTTCACCTGCGTCTTTTAAGGTGCAAAAATTTCCCTTGGGCCCCTTTAAAAGCTCTTTAAGCACAATAGTAGACGATTTGGTAACATCGAGAGGGTTAAATGGATAGCGTTCCACTGTTGGTTCTAGCCCATATAACCCAGTTGTTCGATGCCGATCTTCAGGTTTTCTGGAATTAATTATCATTTCCCCACTTAAAAGATCAGCGACAATCTGCGAATGCGTTGTGTTAATCACCAATAGCAAGCCATAACCCGCGTTAGTGTGGAAATCTATCGTGAGATACTTCTTTGTTGTTGTATACCCTTTTATAAATCCGCCCGGATCACAGTATTGCTTCCCTCGTGTGTTGACTTGAACCTCTTTATCAAACCAACCGCTAACGCGATCTAATTTCTCCCCCGTGAGAAAATTAAATAATTCCAAAAAATGCGTTCCATTCATGGAAATGCCTGCATTCCCTCCAATAACACTCATTGAAATAAGCTCACCAAGATCACTATGAATTAATCTTCTCTTAATATATTTGTATTCTTCAATGTGGCGCATTTGGTGATTGACAGCAAAATAAGTGCCTTCATTCTTAACCAGGTCCAGCAAACGTTCATAGTCGTTAAGATTTGTGACAACTGGTTTTTCACACAATACATACCCTATGCCGTTTTCGATAGCCCTTCGCGCATAATCAAAATGTGACGGCGCGGTTGTAGCGATGATTGCTAGTTGAGCGTTCGCACTCTCAAATACACTGTCAAATTTTTGGAAAACAACATCATCAGCTAATGAATACAAATTTTTTGTACTGATCAACGCATCTTTATTGATATCTGTTAAACCAACAACTTCAACATCACAGCGCCCACAAATATCAATGAACCTTTGGCCCATTCGGCCTGCGCCAATAATAATTGCCCGCAAAATAAAGCTCCTTTTTGGGTATGTTTAAGTGTGTATTAATTGAACTTAATGGAGGTGGCTGGGGCGGTAGGATTCGAACCTACGATACACGATACCAAAAACCGATGCCTTACCACTTGGCCACGCCCCAATTAGGTTAACGGTGCAATCTAGCGGTCAAGTTTACAGCAATCAAGTCTGTTCTTTGTTGAACGCTAGTTAAAAACACTACAATCAAAGGGATTGCTCAAAAAGGAAGTGGATGAGTTTGTTTTTTTTGTCGAAAAATACGTGTAACTTGTGTCCAATAGCCCAGATTTTGTAGATGTTTTGCTGTTATTTTTGCAGAATCTCTGTTTTTAAAAAAAGCAAAACAACTTGCCCCACTGCCTGACATTGCTGCTGCAACGACACCTTTTGATCCCTTTAATTCATCAAGGCAAAGTTTGATTTGTGGCGCGAGTGAGACTGCTGTTTCGGTCAAATCATTGCCGAGCCCGACTATATTGGCTGTATTTAACATGAATAGTGGGCCGCCAAATCCACTACCAGATTTTCTTTTGAGGTGCGCAAAGCTGTTAAAGACGTCTTTGGTTGATAGGGCTACACCCGGATTAACTAGAAGCACAGCTCCTATTTTTGGCAAATCATATGGTGTTAAAATTTCGCCAATATTGCTAACACGCTGGCAGCCTCTCGCAAGACACGCTGGAACATCAGCTCCAAGTTTTAGGCCAATATCATAAAGATTATGCTGACTGAGCGGCACTTTGCTTTGTTCATTAATAGCAAGGAGAAAGGCGGCGGCATCGCTTGAACCTCCCCCGAGCCCGGCTTCGACTGGAATTTTTTTTTCAAGCACAATGCGCAAAGGGCCAATTCGTCCTCCACTTTGGCGAAAAGCATTTAGGGCGCGTATCACTAGGTTGTTTTTTGTGTGAGTATTGATTGTGCTGGCAAATTCCCCAGTCAGAACAAGCTCATCCTTATCAGCTGGGTAAATGGTTAATTCATCACCATACTCCGTAAACGCAACAAGTGAGTCAAGCAAATGATATCCAGCGTTATTTTTTCCACAAATTCGAAGGAATAGATTGATTTTGGCTGGAGCTATAACATTTATCATCGCGCGAGCTTAGCCGTAAGGTTGGCTTTTAGATCATCATCATCAGTAATTGACAGGGCATATTGCCATTTGAAACGGGCTTCGACAAATCGACCTGTTGCCCAGTACGCATCACCAAGATGATCGGAAATCACTGGGTCAACTGGTTCGAGAATGGTAGCCTGCTCAAGAAACGCAACAGCGAGATCAAGATTGCCTAGTTTGAAATGTACCCAGCCAAGCGAGTCAACAAAATATCCACTGCGAGGGCGTAGGCGAACTGCTCGTTCAATCAGGCCAATTGCATCTTCAAGATTGCGCCCCTCATCTGCCCACCAATAACCAAGATAATTAAGGGTAAAAGGGTCTTGCGGGTTCTTTTTCAGCGCTGCTTGGAAACTATCTTCGGCTAGACGGTCTTCCTCTAATTGTTCGTAGGAGATGGCAAGATTACGGTCAAGGTTCGCTGATGATAAGCCAAGAGAGATTGCCATCAAATATGCATCCCGAGCCTTATCTAACTGATCAGATATACGGTAAAGATCTCCAAGCTCTTTTTGCAGAAACGCGTTTTTGCGATCTTTATCGAGCGACCTTTGCAGGTGGCTAATTGCAAGTCCAATGTTATCTGCACGATCAATGTTAACTTCCAAAAGTAGACGCGGTTGACTCCATACCCCGTTGGGATCAATAGCAGCCAACTGTTCTTTTGCACTTTGTTTTTGGTTTATTTCACTCAATGTCTGCGCAATTAAAAACCGCGCCCTGTCTGACTGTGGATTAAGATATAGCGCAAGCCCTAGGCGTGCTTTTAGCATGTTGTCATTTTTTGACTGATTTGCAATCAGGCTTGCATCAATAATTCCAGCAGCGATATGGTGGGCAATTTTTGGAGAAGTTGTTTGGTGAGAAAGCACTTCACGGATCTTTAATTTGTTGAAGCCATTTGGAAGCTGCGCGATCAGTTGCCCTAGCTTGATGTTTTTGTTGTGTCGCGCATAAAGGCTAGCGAGCTGAAGCAAAAGCTGTGATGAGAGGTCATTACGTTTTAAGAGTTGGTCAGCGAATTTCAACATCTCGTCAGAATCGCCAAGATAGTCGGCCATTCTTGCCGCCTGCATTCTGAAAATGGTTGGGGCAGATTTGTTTCCTGATATATTCGTTTTGCTTGATTGGATGAGATGCGATAATCCGGCGGGTCCCTGGCCCTTAGCAACTAATGCCCAGGCTCTCATAATTGCAGCTACGGGTTGTGCATCGATATCTTCAGCAATCAAATCAGCCAGAACCAAAACTGCATCCCAGTCTTCCATTAAAATTGCTTGTGCTGTTGCAGGCTCACTTGCAAATCTACTGGCTATATTCAGCAATTCCATTTCACGGGCTAGCGTTGCGGCTGCGTCAATATTGCCGAGCTGATATTGTGCGTAAAAAGCCTGCTTCAAAAGGCCTGCGTTGTTATGATCAGAATTCAGCGCAGTCAGGTAAAAAGAAGCAGATGCTCTAAAATCTTTGAAATAAAGTGCTTGTCGAGCGGCTAAGTAATTTGCTGCGGTCGACCTCATCTGTAAGTCTTGACTTTTTGATGCAATAGATTTTGATGGCGTAATGACATTGCAGAAAAATGCTAGGATCACCCCAAAAAGCAATCGATGATGCCATTTCTTTTGAGCTTGGAATGAAAACATTCGGGTCCAAAAATTGTTTGCCGTAATTAATATTTTTAAATTGTCCAACGCCACCTTCACATATTTGGGTAATTAGGCCCGCCTCCACCTTCTGGGCTGACCCACACAATATTTTGTGACGGATCTTTAATATCACATGTTTTGCAATGAACACAGTTCTGTGCATTGATTTGCAACCGTGGATTACTGTCCTCATCGTTTTGGACAATTTCATAAACCCCGGCCGGGCAATAGCGTTGTTCGGGCGAGTCATAGATCGCTAAATTATGACTGATCGGGATTTCCGCGTTTTTTAAGGTTAAGTGGGCGGGTTGGTTTTCTTCATGGTTGGTGCCCGATAAAAAGACTGATGAGTTCCGGTCAAAACTGACAATGCCATCCGGCTTTGGATATTCGATTACTGGCACATCTTTAGCAGGCTTTAGATTTTCATGATCATTGCGGTGTCCCAATGTCCATGGTGCTTTGCCAAACAATACATAGGTATCGATTGCAGCATGAACCAGTCCTAGCCACAAACCCTTAGCAAAACCGGGCCGGATGTTACGGACCTTGTAAAGTTCAGCCCATAGCCAACTTTCTTGGAGGCGTGTTGAATAGCTTGATGGTTCATAACCCACCTGTATTTCATCCAGTGCTTCAAAAATTGCTTCAGCAGCTACCATGCCTGATTTCATTGCCGTATGGGTACCTTTGATCTTTGGCACATTAAGAAATCCTGCCGTACAGCCAACAAGACAGCCTCCAGGGAAGGTCAGTTTAGGCACTGATTGAAATCCACCTTCATTGAGGGCGCGCGCACCATATGAAACGCGGCGCCCGTCGATAAATGTATCGCGTACGGCTGGATGGTTTTTAAATCGCTGAAACTCCTCAAAAGGTGATAAATGGGGATTGCTGTAATCAAGCCCCACAACATAGCCAACGGCAACCTGATTACCAGTTAAATGATACAGGAATGACCCACCATACACATCGCTTGCCAGTGGCCAACCAACTGAGTGCCAAGCCAAACCCGGTTTAGCTTTTTCAGGGTTAATGTCCCATAATTCTTTTATTCCGATTGCAAAGGTTTGCGGATCTTTTCCTTCGCGCAGATCAAATCTCTCAAAAAGGGTTTTTGTAAGGTGGCCACGGCACCCTTCGGCGAAAATTGTCTGTTTGGCGTGAAGTTCCATGCCGCGCATGTAATTTTCAGTAGGGTTACCATCTTTTCCAATTCCCATATCACCGGTTGCCACACCTTTAACTCGACCTAGTTCATCATACAGAACTTCGGCGGCAGGAAATCCAGGATAAATTTCAACACCAAGTGCTTCGGCTTGTTCACCAAGCCAGCGACAAAAATTGCCAAGTGAGATGATATAATTGCCATGGTTATTCATGCTTGGCGGTGTTGGCATGCGGAAGCTACCAGTTTCAGTCAGAAACATAAATTTGTCCGCGGTAACGGGTGTATCAAGCGGCGCGCCACGATCACGCCAATCTGGTATAAGCTCATTCAGACTGCGCGGCTCCAAGACGGCCCCTGACAAGATATGCGCCCCTACTTCGCTGCCCTTTTCGATGAGACAAACTTCGACGTCTTTACCAGCGTCATTTGCTAATTGCTTTAGCCGAATTGCCGCAGATAAACCAGATGGTCCACCGCCAACAATTACAACATCAAATTCCATGACTTCGCGTTCCATCATTGTTCCTATCTAATTGGTCATCGTTTCAATTTGTGCCTGTCAAAATTACGCTGGCCACCATTGGCAAAAGAAACCCAAAAACAGCCTTCAAGCTAATTGATAAAATTAGGTGTCCATGTAAAATGGATATTGCGCACTTTTGTGTCAATGAAACAACCAAAATTTGGTGGGTTTTGATATGCCAACACAGATTTATGATCGAAGTGATCTAATTGCGATGCTTCGCTATCAATTTGAAATAGGCATTGATGAAGCGTTATTGGATTTTCCCGACCCGTTAGCATCGCCGGTAGAGCTAAGTGAGTTGTTGGCCACAAAAAATATGACAGGAGATTTACCGGCAAAAATACCTGCTGGTCCAATTATTGGGTCCATGTTGGAAAAGGCAACAAAAGTGGCGCCTTCACAAAATGGACGTAGAGCAGCTTCACCGACTTTGGCGGCGCGCCCATCCTCCCACAACATCAATGATCTTTCCAAGATTGCCAGCTTGGCCGATTTGCGGGCTTCTCTTGCCGCCCTTGATGTTTGTCCATTGAAACATACGGCAAGCAACCTTTGTTTCGCTGATGGCAATCCGGGAGCGCGCGTTATGATTATTGGTGAAGTGCCAGGTCGCGATGAAGATCGGATGGGCGTTCCTTTTGTCGGCTTTGCTGGCCAATTGTTGGATAAAATGCTGGCAAGCATAAGCCTTGATCGCGAGTCAGCTTATTTGACCAATATGTTGCCGTGGCGGCCGCCAGGCAACCGCACCCCAACAGATGAAGAAATTGCAATGCTAACACCATGGCTGTTCCGGCATGTTCAGTTAGCCAATCCTGATGTCATTTTGCTCCTGGGTGGAGCGGCAGCGAAACTTGTCCTTGGCAGTCAGGATGGTATTTTGAAGCTGCGCGGCAAATGGTATGATACGGATTTCGGTGACGGAGTGATGCGACCAACGCTGGCAAGTTTGCATCCGGCTTATCTATTGCGTTCACCAGCTCAAAAACGGCTTGCTTTTGATGACTTGTTATTGCTGGCCCGCCACCTTAATTTGCTTGTCGCGGACAATAAATCTGGTTGATCCGTGAACGACGACAAGGTACCTACGACGTAATGGATGACTATTGAGGTTTGGTGAGAATGAATCTCTGTCTAAACACATCCGGAAAAAGGCAATGAAATGATTTTTAGCCCTTTCTTCAAACCCCTAAAGTGCTCAATTTTAAAAGTGCTTGCGGGCATCTTTGCCCGATTTTCTGGTATTTATATACTGCGAATCAGCATTGTGATTTATCTGGTAATTATGCTCTCACCAGAGGCTGCTCATGCTGCATCGGCACCGCAGCCATTGAGCAGTTTTGATGTTGCTAATTATAAGCGCCTCCTAGAATTGCAGAAGGTTGGCAATATGAAAAAAGCAATTCGCGAGATGGGACGAGTCAAAAATCCGATGCTAAAGGGGCATGTTCTGGCTCAGCGTTATCTTCACCCAACAGCGTGGCGATCTAGCTATAAAGAATTATCCAGCTGGCTTTCTGCGTATAATGACCATCCAGATGCAAGCCGTATCTACTGGCTTGCCAAGCGCCGGCAGCCTGCAAAGGTGCGCGCGCCAAAAGTCCCAAAACCGGGCTATCTTAATGGTTTTGGACAAGCTGGTGCTTATGGATATCGCCCAAGGATTCCAAAAAGCAATGTAGGCCGTGCGTCGCCAACTCGAACCGCTTCTGCTGCACGCAGCATCCGTAGGGCGATTCGCCGAGGCTGGCCATCTGGCGCGCTGGATATTGTGAACGATCCAAGAAACAAACGCTACTTGACCGCCGCTGAGGAAGGTCAGCTTCGTGGTGAAATTGCGCACGCTTATTTTATTTTTGGCGTCGATTCAAAAGCTATTCGTCAGGCACGCTATGCAATTGCTATTGGGCGGGGACATGCCCAGCTTGCCTATTGGGCGGGCGGCTTGGCAGCTTGGCGCAGTGGCCAAATTGACCTCGCTGGCCAGTTCTTTCGTACGCTTGCTGATTTGCCTGAAGCTAACCCTGGCCAACGTAGTGCGGCGGCCTTTTGGGCGCATCGGGTTGAGCTTCGGCAAGGGAGGCCAGTTGAGTCGCTTCGGTATTTAGAGTTGTCAGCTCGTGAAATTGATAGTTTTTACGGTGTCGTCTCCCGCTACGCGCTTGGTCAGCAGATTAATATTTCCTTTGATTTACCTAAAATCCATGATTCTTTTTTTGCGTGGCTGGCTAAGCGGCCTGGTGGTAAAAGGATGTTCGCGTTGTTGCAGCTAGGTGAGACGCATGCGGCCGAACGTGAATTGCGATATTTGTGGATGGAAATGCCCGAAGAATATCGACCTGGGGTGATGCGGTTTGCCGCTGAGCAGGGCATGGCTGGCCTTTCATTCCGAGTAGCGGAGATTATTCGTAAAGACACTGGAGTTAGTTGGTATGGCGCCTTGTATCCGCGTCCACAATTCAAGACTGAATATACTATTGATGAAGCGCTGGTCTGGTCGATTTCGCGGCAGGAATCTGGGTTTAATCCGCGTGCCAAAAGCCGTGCAAAAGCGGCAGGATTAATGCAGCTTATGCCAGCCACCGCGTCCTTTATTGCGCGTGATCGTGGTTATCGTGGGCGCAAACGTCACCAATTATTTGAGCCAGCATTGAATTTGAAGCTTGGGCAAACATATATCCTGCACTTGCTGGCTGAACAGCATGTTGAAAGCTCGCTGATAAGGTTGTTAATAGCCTATAACGGTGGGCCTGGTAATTTGCGGAGGTGGCTTGGTAAGGTTGATCATCAAGATGATCCCTTTTTACTGGTGGAGTCAATCCCGGCTCGTGAAACGCGATATTATGTGAAAAATGTTGTCTCTAACCTCGGTATGTATCGTAATCGCTTTGGTCAGACTGCTCCCGCGTTGGTGGGGCTGGCCGCAGGTAATGGTGGCCGTTTTGTCCCAAGCGAGGCAGTCGATAAAACCCCAATCGATTAAATTTATTTGATTTTTTGGGTTATTAAGATATTGGACGGGCTTCACTGGTTACATGATGGAAGGCAAATGTAATGGATCATGATAAAAGGATTGATAAGTCGGTTGAATTTGTCGCGGTTAATATTGCAATTTTAACGGTTTCAGACTCGCGCAAAGCCGGTGAAGACCGTTCGGGTGATTTGCTGGCTGGACGTATTAAGGAGGATGGGCACCATTTGGCTGGAAGGGCTATCGTAACTGATGATTTTGATGCGATCACCGGTCAGGTGCGGCAATGGGTTGAAGATAAAGGGGTTGATGTAATTGTTTCTACTGGCGGCACTGGACTTACGGGCCGAGATGGCAGCCCTGAGGCATTTCGGGCGATCTTTGAAAAGGAAATTGAGGGGTTTGGCGAATTATTCCGTTATATCTCATTCGCCAAAATTGGAACATCTACGATACAATCCCGTGCCGTTGCAGGTGTTGCTGGTGGGACCTATCTATTTTCGCTTCCTGGATCACCATCGGCGTGTCGCGATGGATGGGATGAGATATTACGCTACCAGTTAGACATTCGCCATCGGCCCTGCAATTTTGTTGAAATAATGCCGCGTCTGGCAGAATCTCCAACCCAACGCCGCGGTGGTAATGCCTGATCTTTTCCATGAACAGAATTTTGATGGGCCGGTCATTGGGATTGATGAGGCAGGTCGGGGCCCATGGGCTGGCCCAGTGACTGTGACGGCG
Source organism: SAR116 cluster bacterium AG-447-A06 (assembly GCA_003212345.1). GTDB lineage: Bacteria > Pseudomonadota > Alphaproteobacteria > Puniceispirillales > Puniceispirillaceae > UBA3439. Next base: position 212,069 of record QCPZ01000001.1, on the reverse strand, counting down.
ATCTGGCTTTGTCCCCTTTCCTATGATGATTTGCCAACCGATGTTGATGACTCCAAAAAAATAAAGTCAGTGCGTCGTGCTAGCCTCGCCACTGATTTAATGGCTCTCCCAAATCTTTACTGTACGGTATCAATCAATGCGAAAAAAATTGATCAAATGGGTATTTTGCAAGCGACATTCGCAGCAATGGTAGCGGCAGCTAACGGCCTTTGCGATCAATTTGCTGCTGCCCAAATGCCTAGCCCTGCGCATGCGCTTGTTGATGGCAATTTATTACCCCCTGATATGCCCCTACCAGCAACGGCTCTTGTTAAAGGTGATAGTCGATCTCTATCCATCGCCGCGGCTTCCATTATCGCCAAAACGGTTCGCGATCAAATGATGTGTGACCTTGATGCCCTTCATCCCGGCTATGGTTGGGCTAGCAATATGGGCTATGGCACAAAATTGCATCAGGCAGGTCTAGATCGGTTCGGCATCACTCCACATCATCGCAAAAGCTTCAAACCAATTCGCAGATATTTGAGTGGCTCAGATTGATCCCCTATATTTTTATCTACCTTTTTTAAGGGTGTAAATGGGCTGCGACACAGCTATCGTATTTTTGCCTGAATGAGAAATACGCTAATTAGTTGTTTGTGGTTAAATAAACGATCACAAGATAAGCGTATCAAACCAGAACCAGACTACTATATGTTGATATCACATTAACAATAGCTCACAAGCTATTGACTTATAGTGATTCTATGATTCTTTTAGACTATTAAAGTTAGTAAAACGTTGGCAAAAAATTGTTAAAAATAGGCGTTGTGTGTTGAAAAAGAATCAAGTCTTTCATGGTGATTGTATTACAAAACTGCGCCAAATTGCCGACCAATCGGCTGATTTGGTATTTGCTGACCCACCTTATAACCTACAATTATCAGGTGATTTGTCGCGCCCTGATCAAACGCATGTGGATGCGGTAACAGATGCATGGGACAAGTTTGACTCATTTGCTGCATATGATGCTTTTACCCTTGCATGGCTCACTGAAGCGCGACGTATATTAAAGCCTAACGGGGCGATCTGGGTGATTGGTAGTTATCATAATATTTTCCGCGTTGGCACGATTTTGCAGAATTTGGGATTTTGGGTTTTAAATGATGTGATCTGGCGCAAAACCAATCCCATGCCTAATTTCCGTGGCCGGCGCTTTACTAATGCTCATGAAACTCTAATTTGGGCAGCAAAAACCCAAAAATCCCGCTATGTCTTTAATTACGAGGCCATGAAAGCCTTAAATGATGATGTGCAAATGCGGTCTGACTGGGAATTGCCACTTTGTACCGGTAATGAGCGCATTAAAGAAGATGGTAAGAAAGCGCATCCAACACAAAAACCAGAAAGCCTCTTGGCCCGCGTGATTCTTGCATCGACTAAACGCGGTGATGTTATTCTGGACCCGTTTTTTGGCACTGGCACAACGGGTGCTGTCGCAAAACGGCTGAACCGTAACTTCATTGGCATTGAACAGGATGCCGCCTATGTCAAAATCGCTAAAAAGAGATTGTCTAGGGTAACACCAATTGCCTCTGATGATCTCCTAGAAACAAAGTCACGGCGAGCATTGCCGAAAGTGCCGTTTGGCAATTTGATCGAACATGGATTGTTGAAGCCGGGCGATCGACTGTTTGATACGAAAAAGCGGTTTAACGCTAAGGTGCGGGCAGATGGCTCGCTCCTAACTGAAAAAAAAGAAACAGGGTCAATCCATTCGCTGGGTGCCAAACTTCAGGGCCTGCCATCATGTAATGGATGGAGCTTTTGGCATGTTGAAAGAAATGGCAAGTTGGTGTTGATTGACACGCTTCGCGAAAAAGTACGTGCCGAAATTCATCCAATGAAACCACATTAACTGGGCTTGATTACGCTCTGGGGTATATTCTGGATTTGCCAGTAGTTGAAACCGTCCCTACCACAAAATAGCGCTTTAGCTTTTCATGATTATGTGCAGTGAATTGATAGGTTAGGCAGCGCGGTCTTTACGCTTTTTTTCTAACCGCCGCGCATGTAACACGGGTTCTGTATAGCCAGATGGCTGCTCGACGCCCTTGAACACAAGGTCACATGCCGCCTGAAAGGCCACTGAGTTATCAAAATTATCAGCCATCGGGGAATAGACTGGATCATCAGCATTCTGTTTATCAACAACTGCGGCCATTTCCTTCATCACATCCATGACAATTTCAGCGTCACAGATGTTATGATGCAACCAATTGGCAATATGCTGTGACGAAATGCGCAAGGTTGCACGATCTTCCATCAGCCCAACATTGTGAATATCCGGGACTTTCGAACAGCCAACGCCCTGATCAATCCAGCGTACGACATAGCCAAGAATGCCTTGTGCATTATTCCGTAATTCAGCACGGATGTCTTGCGCTGACCAATTTGGTCGGCTGGTAACCGGGATTGAAAGAATGTCCGACCGGTTAGCGCGGGCTTGACCGGCGAGTTCAGCCTGCCGCTCGGCAACATCGATTTTGTGATAATGCAAGGCGTGTAAAGTTGCGGCTGTTGGTGATGGAACCCATGCGCAATTCGCACCGGCTTTTGGATGCGCAATTTTTTGAGACATCATATCGGACATCATATCTGGCATGGCCCACATGCCCTTACCAATTTGTGCTTTTCCAGAAAATCCACAAGCAAGCCCAACATCGACATTCCAATCTTCGTAAGCTGAGATCCAAGTTGCAGCTTTCATGTCGCCTTTGCGGATCATGGCCCCCGCATACATTGATGTGTGAATTTCATCACCGGTTCTGTCAAGAAAACCTGTATTGATAAAGGCAACGCGCGATTTGGCCGCCCGAATACATTCTTTTAGATTAACGGTTGTGCGCCGCTCTTCGTCCATGATGCCGATTTTGATGGTGTTGGCAGGAAGGTTCAAAAGCTGTTCAACCATGTCAAAAATTTCAACAGTAAATGCAACCTCTTCTGGCCCATGCATCTTTGGTTTGACCACATAGATAGAGCTAGCTGTTGAATTCATTTTGCTAGACATGTCTGGCAAAGCTGCAGCAACCGAAACAAAAGCATCCAAAATGCCCTCAGGTATTTCGCTGCCATCGGACAGAAGGATAGCCGGATTTGTCATTAGATGACCAACATTACGAACCAGCATAAGTGCACGTCCGCGCAGAATACTTTTGCTACCATCCGCTGCGATATAATGTTTGTCAGAATTTAATTTGCGAGTAATTGTTTTACCATTTTTATTGAACTTTGCAGTTAAAGTGCCGCACATGATTTGGTGCCAATTTCGGTAAGCCAGCACCTTGTCTTCGGCGTCAACAGCGGCAATCGAATCTTCTAAATCAATAATGCTGGTTAAAGCAGACTCCAATATCACATCATTGATATGGGCGGTATCACCACTGCCAATTGTACCATTCGCATCAATGATGACTTCCAAATGCAGACCATTTTTTCTCATGATTATGCTGTTTGGCAAATCGGCCGGGCCTGTGTGGCCAATAAATTGGCTAGCATCTAGAAGGCTGGTGGTGGTGCTGCTAGTTTTAACTTCCAGGGCGCCATTGGTAATTGCAAACCCGCTTACCTCTGTCCAACTTGCTGCCGCCAAGGGCATTGACTGGTCCAGCAGTTCACGCGTGTAGGCAATAACCTTGGCACCACGCACTGAATTATAGTCGGATGTTCTGCCAGCCCCACCTTCATCACTTATAACATCAGTGCCGTAAAGCGCATCATAGAGGCTACCCCAACGCGCATTGGCTGCGTTTAACGCATAACGCGCGTTAGTGATTGGCACAACAAGCTGCGGGCCAGCGATAGTTGCAATTTCTGGATCAACATTGCTCGTTTCGATGTTGAAATCGCCCGCATCATCATGCAGGTAGCCAATGTCACTTAAAAATGCTTCATAGGCGGTGGCGTCGATGCCCCCGGCACTATTAGCTCGCAACCATTCATCAATCTGTTTTTGCAATTTGGTCCGGTTCCGCAAAAGGTCTAAGTTCTTTGGCGCTAATTGATGCACTGCCTTATCAAGGCCAGACCAAAATTGACCGGCAGAGATGGCACTATTCGCAAGAATTTCATCATTAACTAAGTCATAAAGGTCTTTAGAAACGGTCAAACCGCCATGGGTGATTACATTCGTCATTGTGTGCTCCGCTTTGGCAGGCAGCCCGTAAAAATGATGGGGCAGGGAGGCATGGTTGAAAACTGTACATTTTTAACTGATGCTGATATCCGTTTCAAGCTGCTAAGGTGGCATTATGGCCGATAAAGGCTATTTTTCGATTCTGGCGCGGTCTTTTTTCGGTTTGATTTTATTTAGGGTCGTTATATATAACCTATTCATTGTCATGGTTATTACCATGCGCTTTGTTTTGGCTCCATTTCGGACCGGTCCATTTAAGTCCGGCCGTTGCAAGTGCAACTTCAATATCTTTTACAAGCTCCGCAAGGATTACTTGTGTTTTACCTTCAGCGCGGGCTACAAGGGCAGGTTCGGTGTTTGAGGCACGCAAAAGCCACCACCCATTATCAATTCGCACCCTTACACCATCAATTAGCGTTACATCGGTAGATGCAGTGTTCATGCTAACATGCTCAGCTATTTGCTCCATGACGCCAAATTTTGCATCATCAGGACAATCAATACGTAGTTCTGGTGTGGCATATTGTGGTGGCAGGCTGTCAATAAAATCAGTAATACTTTGTCCGGTTTTGGCCATTTGGCATAAAACGCGAATTCCTACATAAAGCGCATCGTCAAAACCATAAAATCCGTCCTTGATAAAAATATGTCCAGACATTTCGCCAGCTAACTGAGCATTGATAGCTTTCATGTGCGTCTTCATATGACTATGGCCGGTTTTCCACATCTGGGCATTGCCTCCCATAGTTCTAATCAAATCCATTGCCATATCCGATGATTTTACGTCAAGGATAATTGGTGTTCCCGGATGACGTTGAACAATATCCTGCGCCAAAAAGGCGGTTAGGAGATCACCGGACACCTGACGGCCTTTTGCATCAACAATGCCAATCCGATCACCATCGCCATCAAATCCAATGCCTAAATCGGCTTTTGCTTTGGCAACAGATTGGCGCAATATGAGCAATGTTTCGGGGTCAACCGGGTTAGGGTGATGGTTTGGAAAATGGCCATCGATGTCACCGAATAAAACAGTGTGTGCACCACTGATTTCATTAGTTGCGGCTATTGTTGCTGGTCCTGAAGCTCCATTTCCACAATCCCAGATTACCCTGTAATTGCCCGTATCCACCCCAGCAACAAGGCGGTTGATATAGGATTTGAAAATGGGCGTCATTTTCAGGCTGCCACCAGATTTTTCCTTCGGTCCTTTTGCGCTGATGGTGCCAAGGTCCTGAATATCTTTGCCAAAGAAAACATTACCATTCATTAACATTTTGAACCCATTATGCGTTGGGGGGTTATGTGATCCGGTGACCTGAATAGCCCCATCAGCTTTCAACGATATGCTGGCATAGTAAAGCATCGGTGTGGGCCCGCAGCCGATATTGCTGACCCTTGCTCCGCCCGCAACAAGTCCGTTACAAAGTGCAGTGGCCAAGGCCATTGATGAAAGCCGCCCATCACGTCCCACCACAACATGATTTCCATGCCCGCGCTTATCAAGACAGGTAGCAAAACTAAGCCCAATTGACCATGCATCGGCAAGGCTGAGCGTCTCATCAACAATGCCGCGAATATCATAGGCTCTCAGAATACTTGGGTGAAAAATGTGATTTGCCATGACGCTTTCTGTTAAATAAAAATTAGATGTAGGCCTTGCGAGTTCAAGATGCTGGCTATACCTGATACCTAAGAATTTGGAAATCGATTGGCAAGCCAGTGGTGCAGTGGGCCTGCTAATTCATCACGGGACATGGCAAAGGCAATACTCGCCTGCAAAAATCCAATTTTTGTTCCACAGTCAAATCGTTCACCGGAAAACCGAAGCCCTTTGAAAGGCGCTTTTCCAATTTGACGGGCCAGCGCATCGGTCAATTGCACTTCATTGCTTGCCCCACGATCCTGATTGGCAAGGTGGGTGAAGACGCCTGGTTCGATGATGTAGCGACCGACAACACCAATAGTTGATTGGGCATTAGCTGGCTCTGGCTTTTCAACCAGCCCTGATACATCGACAATTTGGCCGTCATCGCTCCCAGGAGTAACAATGCCATAAGATCCTGTGTCTGACTTTGGAACATCCATTACCGCAACCATATTTCCACCCTTGTAGGCAGCAACCATTTCCGCCATACAGGTTGAGCCAAAAATTAGATCATCAGCAAGAAGAACTGCAACAGGCTCATCATTGATCAAATGACGGGCGCACCAAACAGCATGGCCGAGACCCGCAGGCTCCTGCTGGCGTACATAAAAAACTGTCCCAGGTTGGTGTATCATATCACGAACGGTTTTGAGTGCCGTGTCTTTGCCTTTGGCACAAAGCGCTTCTTCCAATTCAAAGGAATGATCAAAGTGATTTTCAATGGCCGATTTATTTCGGCCTGTCACAAAGATAAATTCTTCAATTCCGGCCGCTGCTGCCTCTTCAACCGCATATTGAATTAACGGTTTATCAACAACGGGTAGCATTTCTTTGGGCATGGCTTTGGTAGCAGGCAAAAACCGTGTGCCAAGGCCGCCAACTGGAAAAATTGCTTTTTTAATCATCCATTTGTCCCCCAAGACATTCCGGAATATTGGTTGGTTTACCAAACAGTCGAGCTAGTTTTGTTCAGCCAATATGGCATTGGAAAAGCCACACTGCCATAAAATTGATGAAAATTCTAATTCGGAATAAAGGACTTAGCGTGGTAAGAGTTTTCTTGGGGCAGAGGGCATGGTTCGAAACTCCGTGATTGAACAAATTTAGCCTGCCTGTTATTTAACGATGGTACGCCGATGAGGGGTGAGCGAGGACAGAATTGTGAAAATCGTAGTTATCGGAACGGGATACGTTGGGCTTGTATCAGGTGCTTGCTTTTCTGAATTTGGCTTTGATGTGACTTGCATCGACAAAGACGTAGCTAAGATTGAGACAATTAATCACGGGGTGATGCCAATTTATGAGCCCGGACTTGCTGAATTGGTGGCCCGAAATATTAACGCTGACCGTCTGCGTTTCAGCAATGATTTAAGCCCGGCAGTCGCGCATGCTGATGCGGTTTTTATTGCGGTTGGCACCCCTACCAGACGCGGCGATGGTCATGCTGATCTCTCATTTGTTTATGCGGCTGCCGAGGAATTGGCGGCGCATTTATCCGGCTATACGGTGATTGTCACAAAATCAACAGTGCCGGTTGGCACTGGTCGTGAAGTTGCTGGTATTGTTGAAAAAGCAAATCCTGATGCTGATTTCGATATAGTATCAAACCCCGAATTTTTACGCGAAGGGGCTGCCATTTCAGATTTCATGCGTCCTGACCGTGTGGTTGTTGGCGCAGAAACAGAGATGGCGCGTAATGTCATGCGGGCTTTGTATCGTCCCTTGTTTTTGATCGAAACACCAATATTGTTTACTAATCTGGAAACATCTGAACTGATCAAATATGCCAGTAACGCGTTCCTTGCGGTCAAAATTTCCTATATCAATCAGATGGCTGATCTTTGTGAAGTGGTCGGGGCTAATGTACATGATGTGGCCAAGGGCATGGGCCTTGACAAGCGTATTGGAAACAAGTTTCTACATCCGGGCCCGGGTTATGGTGGTTCGTGTTTTCCAAAAGATACCTTGGCGCTGGTCAAAACCGCTGAAATGCACGGCAGCGATGTCAGTATTGTTGATGCGGTGATCGGGTTTAATCAGGACCGAAAGAGTAAAATGGCAGACCGTGTGATCGCAGCAATTGGGGGCTCAATCGCAGATATCTCAATCGCGATATTGGGGCTCGCTTTCAAGCCGGAAACTGATGATATGCGCGAAAGCCCGTCACTGGATATCGTTAGCGCCTTGACGGCGATGGGCGCGAAACTGCGCGTATATGATCCAAAGGCGATGGAAGAAGCAAAGCCATTATTGCCACACGGAGTTATATTTTGTGACAGCGCTATAGAGTGTTTAAAAGGTGCAGAGGCTGCAGTGGTGGTTACTGAATGGAATGAATTTCGGGCACTTACCCCGGCACAATTCGCAACAGAAATGACCGGTAATGTGCTTGTTGATTTACGTAATGTCTACGAGCCTTCAGTCATGCAGGAGGCCGGATTCCAGTATGTATCAATTGGCCGGTAATGCTTAGGTCAACATGTGTGCAATGACTTGATACGATGGGGGCTAAATCAATTGCAGAAGCTAGATATTCAGTCGATTGACCATATTGTTATGCAGGCAGTAGATGTGCCGGAAACGATTAAGTTCTACACTGAAATTCTTGGTATGACGCATAGTGAATTTCAACCACCAACGGGAGGGCCAGTGCGCCAGTCTCTTCATTTTGGGGCGCAGAAGATCAATTTACATGATGCTAGATCACCTTTTCGGCCACATGCCAAAAACCCAGCTGCGGGTAGTGTTGATTTATGTTTCATTACTCAACAACCTCTTGGCGACTGGCAGCAGCATTTTTCCAATTTTGGAATAGTGATTGAGGATGGTCCAGTTCTTAAGACCGGCGCCAATGGACCGCTTTTATCGATCTATATACGTGATCCGGACGGCAATCTGATCGAGATCTCAAATTATATTTAGCCGTTAAAGTGACTATTCTGCTGCTAAATCCAGTGGTGGTGGCTGTTTGGATAGTTGGTCCAGCAACGCAACTATTTGCGGTTCGAGCTTAGCATAGTTGTTCGCTTTGATATGGCCATAGCCGCGCAGCTGCAGTATAAGATCGAGCACCTCCTCAATATCTGTCTGCTGGCCAGGTGACGCCATGCTGCCAAGGGTTGTGATCCAGTTGATAATGGTATCACGCTGTGCCCGTTCGGCTTGTTTATCGCCGCTGAAACCAAACGGGTCAATCCAACTTTCACGAAGCCAAGACAGCCTTGCCAGTCCCCGCAACACCGGTGTTATCCACTGGCCAATGCGGATTTTACGTGGCGCCCCATTGTTATCCTTAAGCCAAGAAAGAATGGGAGGAGCAAGGTGGTAATAAATCTTTGGCTTATCTCCACCAATTGAGTCCAGTTTTGCGGTGAATGCTGCCTCCGTTAACAGGCGCGCTACTTCATACTCATCTTTAATAGCCATGGCTCGATACAAGGCGCGCGCTGCCTTTACGCCAATCGTATTTCTATCAATCTTATGATGATCAATCTGGGTAAGAAATTTGTTAATGATTGTTTTGAAACGCGTCGCATAGGCAGTGTTTTGATAAATGTTTAATTGCTTGGCGAAATAGGCAATTGCATCTTCAGAATTTTTCATAACAGAAGCATCTTGTTCGCCATCCTCATATGTCTCAATGCAGGCGTATAGCAGGGTTGGGTCATGCGCTAATAATCGGCCCCATTTTAGGGCAGCAAGATTATCATTAATTGCTGTTCCATTCAGCTGAAGAGCTTTCTCTACCGCATCAATGCCAAGCGGGATTAGCCCCTTCTGCAAGGCCCAGCCAAGCATGATTATGGCACTAGATGTAGTGCTACCAAGAAGATCATTGGCAAGTGATGAAATGGTAAATCGTGTGATTCGTGCTGGATCCATCACAGCGCCAAGGCGGGACATCACAACTGGCATATCAACAATACTGCCAATGCCAACACCGGCAACACCAACTGGATCAATATTATCATTGATAATTGCACGGCTAGTCATCTTATTCATAAGATTAAGTACCATATCATTGGCCGCTACCACTGCATCACAACCCATCAGCAAATTAGCTTCATAGGTAGGAAGCCGCACCATGTGATTGGTGAGTGATCCATTTCGCTTTAGTCTTACCTGACTGGTAACACCGCCATTTTTCTGCGAGAGGCCGGTTTGATTGACCGCGGTACCGGCAATTCCATCGATGCGAGCCGCCATAACCAGAATGCCAGATAGGGTGGAAACGCCAGTACCGCCAATTCCGGCAATAAAGATATTGCAAATTTCATAATGCTTAGCAGGAGGTGTTGGCAACTTGAGATTTTTAGGAAAGGCCGGGCGTTGATTTAGAATTTGAGTACTAGTATCAGCCTTGCTGTGAACAGTAACAAAGCTGGGGCAAAATCCGGTCAGGCAAGACATGTCCTTATTGCAAAGATTTTGATCAATCTGACGTTTTTCACCCTCTGGGCGCATGATTGGCTTTACCGCAACACAATTAGACTGGGCCGCACAATCTCCGCAGCCCTCGCAAATTTTTTCATTAATTACGATGGTTTCAATCTTGTCGGCGATGATGCCACGTTTGCGCTTGCGCCGCAGTTCAGTTGCACAGTTTTGTATATAGATAATCGCGGTAACGCCTGGGATTAATTTCAGCTCTCGCTGAACCTTTATAATGTCACGACGATGATAAATTTGGCTATTGCTAGCCCATTTAGCATCGTTTGACAGATCATTCAGTGTATCAGTGACGATGGCAATTTTTACGACACCTTCGGCAGCCAGTTGTTGAGACATAATCCAGGGCGCTTGTCCACCCTCAACCGCTTGTCCACCGGTCATGGCAACCGCACCGTTGTACAAAATCTTAAAAGTCAGATTCACCCCAGAAGCGACCGCGGCACGGATCCCAAGGTAGCCGGAATGTGCATAGGTACCATCACCAATATTTTGAAAACTATGGTTATGGCTCGAAAAAGGTGAACGACCAATCCAGAAGGCACCCTCGCCACCCATCTGGGTGAAATTGGTAATTTCGTCAGGCGTTAAAAACCCGCTAATCGAATGACAGCCAATCCCCATGCCCACAACTTCACCATCGGGCAGTTTAGTACTGGAGTTATGAGGACAGCCTGCACAATACCATGGTGTTCTCGTCGCAATCGAGGGAAGAACAGGTGCGCCTGCATCTACCATGTGTGGCAAATCAGTTGTAATGCCATGAGCGTTGGCACGGCTGTGAATAGAGGTCATTAAAATTGCGTGGGTCAACTCACCTGTTTCAGGCAAAAGTGGCTTACCATCTGGGGAAAATTTACCAGTGATGACCCCACGGTCAGTCATATTAACCACAGCGCGTGCAATCTGGTCTTCAACAACGGGACGCTTTTCTTCAACCACCAATATTTCATCATAATCAGAGGCAAAATCGCAGAGTGATTTTGGATCAATCGGCCATGGCATGACAATTGAGAAAAGCCCAATACCAGATTTTGCTGGATCATTAATGCCAAGACTTAGTAATGCGTCTTTTACCTCATAAAGCGTTTTCCCGACTGCCATGATGCCAAGTTTTGCTTTGGATGGTTTAGGGTGAAGTGGTGTGTTTATATTCTGTGTTTGTTGAAATTTACGAACTGCGGGAAGGCGCAAATTATATAGCCGGTCTTCACGTATTAATGCGGGGTCATGGCGGCCAACATGAACAGGGCCAATACCCTCTTTGGTGAGGTTATGGCCGTCACTGAGATATGGTGGTCGAATGGTATCAAGATCAATCACACTGCTTGTGTCTGCGGTATCAACAACAATTTTCATCCCAACACAACATCCCGCCATGCGTGACAATGCAAAGGCCTGTAACCCCATGGAAATGATGTCATGCGTCGAGCGTGGGTAAAAGAATGGTACACCAGCTGCAATGAATGTTTGTTCAGACTGATAAGCAATTGTTGATGATTTGCCGGTAGCATCATCGCCAACAGCTAGCACCATGCCGCCCTGTTTTGATACCCCGCCCATGTTAGCGTGGCGGACAGCGTCAAGCGCCCGATCAAGGCCTGGTCCTTTGCCGTACCAAAGTCCAAATACCCCGTCAATTTCTGGCTCGTCATAAAGGTGGATATGTTGGCTACCCCAGACCGCAGTTGCCGCAAGCTCCTCATTAATGGCTGGCTGAAATATTATGCCTTCTGTTTTGAGGAGCTTGCTATTGCGGGCAAGCTCGAGATCAAGCCCACCAAGTGGCGAGCCGGGATAACCACTGACAAGGCCGCGGCTGTTAATACCGCCTTCACGATCAAGCCTTGCCTGCTCAATAAGCAGCCGCACTAGTGCCTGCATTCCGGTTATGTAGGCCAGACCGTGATTTTTTTCATAACAATCAAGTAAAGTTATTTCACCCATCAGACACCATTTAACCATAAACCCTGTTTGATTATAAAGTGGATATTAGATCTAAATCGAATTGCTCAACCTATTGTTATTTCTCTACTAGGCTTTATGCAGCTCCCATTAATCAGCGAAATTGGTTTCTGAGCCTATGTTTAGACTTCTAACTTACTGATATTTATTGGCGCCGGTGTTATTTTTGTAGCAATTTTGGTGAACTTGCAGGGTGAACAACAGCGTCAGTGCAAATTTGCCTAAACGGTATTTTTTATGGTGACACTTTGCGCCGCAATTAACAATTGCAAAAGCTGATTATATGAGGCTTGTCAGTTTCTAAATGATTGGCCAATATTATTTTGCGGGCTTGATTATTTTAAAAGTGTGAAAACAAATAAATGGCAGAACAGTATGACTATGTGATTGTGGGCGCGGGTACCGCAGGTTGCGTTTTGGCGAACCGGTTAACTGCGTGTGGTAAATATACTGTCTGTCTTTTGGAGGCGGGCCCCTCAGACTGGAACCCAATGATCCATATTCCAGCTGGTTTTATGAAAACGATAGCAAACCCGTCAGTTAATTGGTTGTATCAGAGTGAGCCATGTCCCGGCACAAATGGGCGTACAATCCCAATGCCGCGAGGTAAGGTTATTGGAGGTTCCAGTTCGATAAATGGTTTGATTTTTAGCCGTGGTCAAAAAATGGATTTTGATGTTTGGGCGCAGAAGGGTAATCGAGGCTGGTCCTACGATGATGTGCTTCCTTATTTTTGCCGTTACGAGTCGCATGAAAGTAGTGAAGACAGCAATTTTAGGGGTCAAAGTGGTGAAATGACTATCACTGACCTTAAATGGCGTGATCCTCTTTGTGAGGCATTTATTAGAGGAGCAGAGAGTATCGGTATTCCAAGAAACCCCGATTATAATGGTGCATATCAGGAGGGAACTTCTTATGTTCAGCGCACGTCAACTGGAAAACTGCGGATGAGTGCAGCGCGAGCTTTTTTAAAGCCAGCTCGAAAACGGCGAAACCTTCGTGTGATTACTAATGCGCATGCAACAAAGATTTTGCTTGATGGGAAGCGAGCAACTGGCGTTGCTTATAAACGTGGTGGTGTTTCAGGTCGTTCGGGTGAAGTTCGCGCGTCCCGTGAAGTGATTATATCTGGTGGCACGATCAATTCGCCACAATTACTGCAATTATCTGGCATTGGCCCAACTAATCTGCTCAACAATCTTGGCGTTGAGGTTTTGCATAATTTGCCTGGTGTTGGCGAAAATTTGCGTGATCACTACGGAGCCCGTCTCACTGCGCGTGCTAAAAATGTCGATACCATAAATGAGTTAGCGCACGGGCCCAAATTAGTTGGAGAGATTGTCAAATATTTTCTCGGGAGACGTTCAATTCTTGAGTTAGGACCGACCCTTGTTTACTGCTTTTGGCACTCCGACGAAATGATTCGTAATGCAGATCTTCAGATTAGCTTCACTCCCGCGAGTTATGATGAAGGCAAGCAAGCCAAGCTTGACAGAGAGCCCGGTTTTTCCTTAGCTGCCTGGCAGCAGCGTCCAGAGAGCCTTGGATATGTTAGAGCAAGAAATAAAAATCCTTTTGAAAAACCACAGATTCAGCCAAATTATCTCTCTCACGAAGAAGACCGGCGTGTACTTCTTGCTGGCATAAAAATAAGTCGGCGTTTAATGAATACTGAAGCTTTGGCCCCCTATTTTGACTATGAGGGTTATCCGGGAGCGCATGTGCAGAAAGATGATGAATTGCTTGACGTCGCGCGTCAGCGCAGCACCACACTTTATCATTTGATGGGCACCTGCCGAATGGCAACAAAGACTGATCCAACAGCGGTTGTTGATGATCAGTTGTGCATTCATGGCTTACAAAATATACGGGTAATTGATGCGTCTATAATGCCATCTATGCCATCAGCAAATTTAAATGCTGCAGTTATGATGATTGCAGAAAAAGGCGCTGATATGATTCTTGGTAAGCCGCCGCTTTAAGGTTTTTGTTATTCTTGTTTTGGTTAGCCCTCGATTTTCTGACCTGCCGTTAGTTCGTTAAGGATTGCCGAAAAATCTAATGATGCGCCATCTTTTGACTCAACAAAGTCCCTGTAGATGTCTAAAGCAAGTTTTCCGGCTCTGGTTGGGGTGCCATTAAGATCAGCAGCCTGTTGCGCCAGATGTAAATCCTTGAGCATCAAGGCGGCTGAAAAACCTGGTGCATAATGATTATCAGACGGGCTTTTAGGGCCAACTCCGGGAGCCGGACAATAGGTGCTCATGGACCAACTATTTCCTGATGAAGTGCTGACAACGTCAAATAGTTTTTGTCGGTCAAGCGCTAAATCATCAGCTAGGGCGAACGCTTCACAGGTTGCAATCATGCTAACGCCAAGAATCATGTTATTACAAATTTTAGCTGCCTGCCCAGCGCCTGCTTCACCACAATGTATTGCGCGTTGACCCATGATTTCAAAAAGCTGGCTGCCAATCGCAAAACTAGCTACGCTTCCACCAACCATAAATGTGAGTGTTCCAGAAACAGCACCAACAACGCCACCTGATACTGGTGCATCAAGCCCAAGGATATTGGCTTCTTTGCACTGTTCAGCCACGACTCTTGCAGTATTTACATCCACTGTTGAACAATCAATTAGACAAGATCTTTGCCGCATAACTGGAATGATTGCTGCGGCAACTGATGCTAGCGATTCGCCGTCGGGTAGCATTGTTATGACAATATCTTGATCTCTAGCTGCATCAGGAGCGTCATTGGCAATTGTAATCATGTCTTTTGGCATGGCAGCGATGGCGCTCTCCATTAAATCATAGCCGGTGACTATATGTCCTGCTTCCACAAGTCTTTGCGCCATTGGCGCGCCCATATTGCCAAGTCCAATGAACCCAATTTTCATTTTTTTCTCCCGATCGCGAACTCTGACAAGAGTCTGAATAATGATATTCTGTTGCTACCACTAGACTATGTGCGGTATGGCTTTTTGCTCAAGTAATTTCGTGGGTTTATAGCAAAAGGAATTAAAATGCGGAGTTTACAACGGCCAGGGCGGTCACCAGTTTTGGCTCCACACGGAATGGCCAGCACATCCAATCCTTTATCAACTCAAGCCGCAGTTACAGTGCTTCAAAACGGTGGCAATGCGATGGACGCTGCTATAGCAGCGAGTGCAGTTCAAGCAGTTGTTGAGCCGGAGTCCACTGGCATTGGTGGCGATTGCTTTTGTCTTTATTCCAAAGCTGGCAGTGACAAGGTTATCGCGTTAAATGGTTCGGGTCGTGCGCCAATGGGGCTTACTGCCGAGTGGTTGCTTAAGCAGGGAATTTCTGAGATTCCACAACAGTCGCCTCATGCTGTAACAGTGCCAACAGCAATTGATGCATGGGTACAATTGAACCGTGACCATGGAAAAAAACCACTGGGTGATCTTTTGCAACCAGCAATTGGATATGCACGAGATGGTTTCCCGATTGGTCAGCGTGTTGAGGCAGATTTTGCTGCAAGCCGCGAGTTAATCCTTGGAGACACCGATTTAAGCTCTCTGTATCTGAAAAACGGTGATGACTACAAGATGGGTGACCGATTTATTAATGAAAACCTTGCTACGACAATGGAGGCAATTGCGGAACATGGCCGCGCTGGATTTTATGAGGGCTGGGTAGCTGATGATATTCTGAGGAAGCTCAATGCACTTGGTGGTGTACACACGCAAGACGATTTTGATGCAGCGGTGGCAAATTATGTTACACCAATCAAGACTAATTTTCGGGGCTATGATATTTGGGAATGTCCTCCAAATGGACAGGGTGTCATTGCGTTGATGTTACTAAATATTGTCTCTGGTATGGATAAGTTTGGTGATCATCCTATTTCTTTAGAACGTATTCATCATGAGATTGAAGCAGGTCGTCTCGCATATCGTGATCGAAATCTATATCTAGCTGATCCTGAATTCTCTGATGTACCGGTTACGGCTATGCTGAGTTCAGAACACGCTGATTTTATTCGGGAGCAGATTAATCCAAATAAGGCCCTCGATACACTTCCTGAGAGCACCCTGCCAAAGCATAAAAGCACGGTTTATATTAGTGTTGTTGATAAGGATCGTAACGCTTGCAGTTTTATAAACACGGTATTTCATAATTTTGGTGCCGGTATTCTTGCGCCTGAATCTGGCGTTATTTTGCAAAACCGTGGTCAGGGATTTGTTGTTGAGCCGGGTCATCCGAACTGTATTCAACCAGGCAAGCGCCCGCTTCATACGATTATCCCGGGCATGGCGACAAAAGATGGTAAAACTGTTATGTCATTTGGGGTAATGGGCGGTGAATATCAGGCTTTTGGTCATATGCAGTTTTTAACCCGCCTATTCGACTATGGCATGGATATACAGGAGGCCCAAGACACGCCACGGTTCATGCCCGATCCTTTCAGTGATCTTGTTGAAGTTGAAGAGCCAATCAGTAATGAATTACGTGATGGTTTGCGAGCCCTTGGGCATAATATTCAACCCGCCTCAAAACCTATTGGTGGTTCACAGGCAATATTTATTGATTGGGAAACAGGCTTGCTAATTGCTGGATCTGATCCACGAAAAGACGGATGTGCAATTGGCTACTGATTTTGTTAGCTTGACATTGAGGCAGCTGTTTTTTCGATATCTAGGATAATGTGTACGTAATCCATTGCATGCCCTTTTGGATCCGCCGCCACTTCATCCGAGTATGCCTGATAAAAGTCATCGACAATTTTGTTGATTTCGGAACTGTCTCGCCCTTTGAGGGCGGTTTTGAAAACAGTCTCTGACCACGATCGCATGGTTGGGATAAGACTTTCAGCATATTCTCTGTTTGACATCCCTTCACCAGCATCGTGGAATGCCGCTTCATATGGGCACTTTGTTAGTTTAGTGGAACTCGATTTGAGTACCAATCCAGCCCGACTCACATCGCTATTGGGGTCTGAAAAGGGGGCACAAAACTCTTCCATTGTTCGGTAATACTGAACAAAAGTTGCACCTTCATATTCGCTTTTTGTGATGCTTCCTTTTTCATAAAGTGCTCTCCAAAATTTGTGAAAGTGGTCAAACATATGTTTTCCACCTGTATTACCAAGGTAACGACCCTCAGCATCAATACCGAAATTAAGGCAGATAAAACGCCCACCCGGAACCAGCTCCGCAGCTCGTGCTAGCAAAATATTTTGCCAATCAACGGCTGCTTGTTTGGCAAATGCGGTCTTTGAGTTAATATCCGCACATGCGGCGTGAACATGGTTTGGAATTTCGACTGGTTTTGACGAAACATAATGCATCGCTGTCGCGCTAAACCCTAGATGGAGAGAAGAATTAGAGAGAAGTTGTTGATGGAACCCTGTGCCACATCCATGCACGAACACATTGTCGTGGTTTTTTTGAAGCGCAAAATTGCTGTTTCCCTGCATGCCTTGCATCATTCGAAATAAACTAGAGAAATCATTGCTAGGTAGGTCAGTGTAGAGCATTTCTATTTGTCTACAGTCACCAGCCTTTCGGCGTTTGGAAATTACATTGTCCCACATTTGATTGCTGGTGCCACCGTCAGCAGCTCCAAAATCTGCTATGCGCAAGATTTTGTCTTTGGGGATTTCCTCAATGGCTGCCTGTATCATAGGTCCAGCGTTATTTATGACGTCACGAGCCCCAGCTGTCCGTTCTGAGTAATAACCAGCGCCTCTCATTGAAAGGGTTGCTTGAGTGTTTATGCGAGTTTTCACGGATTTCCTAAGTTTAATATTGGCATTCTAGAATTGCAAAGAGAGGTTTCGGTGCTTAGCTAAACAAGGCGTAATCGCATCAACCTGCTCATCGGCGAGGCGTTTTTGTTCGCGCAGTCCAAGGTTGTTCCTTGTATAAGTCTCAAAATTGACTAGCGCTTTGTAGACGGTTGTTTTAGCTTTTTTTCGCCAATCAATTTCTTTGATTATAGCGGCTGTTGCCTCAGAAATATTTTTTTGGATCCTGTCAATTTTTTGTTCTTTATTCTTGGCAGCTCGTTTTGCGTCTGAGAGCTTCTTCGCAATCTTATTCGTCCCAGGTATCGTGTTGAGTGCTGTGTAAATGGTACCAAGTTTGCTACTCAATTGGCCTCCGTCGATTATATCTATATTTTTTTCAACGTCTTGCAGAGTAAGAAGAATAGCTGATAATTCTGGTGCAGACTCAATCATGATGGATAAGTCACGGATATCAGCGTATGATCTGTCGGAACTTCTGCGAAATTGCATACGGGCACGATTTAACTGCCCTGTAAGTTTCTTAAATTCTTTGTTTGTTTTATTCCAGGTTTCTGGAATTTGATTTTTCAAATCTGCAACTTCATCGTTTATCTGCTTTATTTTGTTTTTGATTTTTTCTTTTTCTTCTTGCTCATCAACACCACGCAACTCCAGGGTTAAATTTTTGTTTTGCTTTTGCTTTTGTTTGATGAGTCGTTCAAGCATTCGAACTTGTGATAATACAGGTGCATATTCGGGTGCTGCCGAAGCGATCGCTTTTTTTGCCGCCTCAACAGCGTCAATTTTTTCGTAAATTTGTTCAGCATTATTAAGACTCTGCTGCAGCTTTTTTTCTTGTGACTTCGGCAATGACGAGTAGTCAACTTCTCTAAGCAAAACAACCTGTTCTAAAAAGTTATTTTCATTAGAGTTGTAAAAATCGAATAAATAGTCTTCAAGGCATAGTTGAAGCCGGGGATTTTTTGGCGGAGGTGCTGTTTCACTCGATAAAAAAGTTTTTGTTGGCAAATAATTTACTAGACTGGGATTAACTCCAACAATGGCTAAGCCCACTAATTGCAGAGCTATAAACGGTATCACGCCCTTGTACATTTCGATCGTTTTAACAGCTTTCGTTGCAACTCCCCTTAGGTAGAACAACGCAAAACCAAAAGGAGGTGTTAAAAATGAGGTTTGAATATTCAGACCAATCATAACACCAAGCCATACCGCTGTAATATTCGCAGAGGGATCCGCCAGTAGGATTGGAGCAACAATTGGAACAACAACTACGGCTATCTCAATAAAATCAAGAAAAAAACCTAAGAGGAATATTACGAGCATAACCACGATGAACTGTGACCAGAATCCTCCCGGTAAACTTGACAGGAAGTGTTTAACTACCTCTTCACCACCAAAGGCTCTAAATGCTGCCGTTAGCATTGCTGCACCCAGCAAAATAATGAAGACAAGCGAAGTTGTTTTAGCTGTCTCTGCCATAACATCTCGAAGCGTATTTTCTGTTTTAAATGCTCGCCAGCCACTCCAGGCAATACCAGAACAAAGGCCAAAAACAGCTAATGTACAGACACCAATACCGACCCAATCTCTCGTTTCGGTTATTGTTTTAATGCTGAGATTAAAGTTTGCAGAAATTAACCAAATTAACAAAATTGATAGAACGGCTAAAATAGCTGGATAAAACGCTGTTTTTGTTCCTTCCCGCAATTTGTATCCGGCCATAACCATTGCGCCAATTGCACCAATTGCACCGGCTTGATTAACGGTTGCTATGCCCGCGATAATGGAGCCGAGAACCAAAAAAATCAGCAACAATGGAGGAATTAGGGCTAAGCCCACTTTAAACATGAACTCTTGAGTTAATAGCTTGCCATCGTAACGGACGGCTGGTGCGATGTTAGGCTTGAGGAGTGCTGCAATCAATATGTAGGCCATATATAGGCCAACTAAAACCAGTCCAGGAAGAAAAGCCCCAAGAAACATATCCCCAGCACTCGTTGAAATAATGCTAAACTCTGATGGCATGCTGAATTGGCCAGTTGCCTGTTTATAAAGCTCTTTTCTGGCAGTAGCTGCTTGATCCGCCGCACTTGCTAGTTGGTCTGCCAGTATGATTAGTACAATGGAGGGCGGAATAATTTGGCCCAAAGTTCCAGAGGCACAGATTGTACCGGTTGCAAGTGGTTTCGAATAATTGTTTCTAAGCATAGCTGGCAAAGAAATTAAACCCATCGCGACGACGGTGGCGCCAACGATACCCGTTGTTGCTGCCAGCAGTCCCCCAACAAAAACAACGGAAATGCCTAGTCCTCCGGGTATGGGTCCAAACAATTGCGCCATTGTCACCAGAAGATCCTCGGCGATCTTGGATCGTTGAAGCATTATTCCCATGAATATGAACAAAGGGATAGCGATCAGGGTGTCTCGTTCAACTTCCCAATAAATGCCGCGAAAATTCATTACCCCCGCAGTCAGCCACTCTACCGGACCATCTTGAATGAAATATGCTCCACTATCACCTTCAAAAATCGCACCCGATAATCCTGCCAATACAATTGTAACAATTGCAGAGCCTGGGAGCGCAAAAGCTACCGGAAAACCAGAACCAAGCGCATACATCATCAAAATAAATAAAATTGCGAGAAAAAACAGTTCCATTATGCTGCCACCTCTTTCGGGCTGCCTTCTTCAGATGAAGCTTCAGTTAGATCCGCCAGAGAGTTAAATAGGTAAGAGGTAAACTGCAGTAGCATACTTAAAGCAAAAACCAATAAGAAGGCTGCCATCAAGTATTTGATATACATACCAAACCCACTCATGGAAGTCTCAAAATTTAGCATAGGACTATTTATCAGGCTAGATTTACCCCACAAACCTCTAACTATAATAAGCCAGCAAAGAGGGATACCAAAGAAAAAGCATCCAGTGCTATTGAGAATACACTTGGTTTTATGCCTTAATCCTGCATAAATCACATCAACCCTGACATGAGCATCTTCCTTTAATGTGTAGGCTGAAGCAAAAAGGAACAGAGCCGCATACCAGAATCTGACAAGATCGCCCATGAAGGTCTGTTCATATCCATAAATAAATCGCAGGATAACAATGAGAAACTCTGCCATTACCACGAGAAGTGAGAGCCATATTAGAGACACAGTTCTATCCCTGAGAGCGATTAAAGCCGCAAGAAAAAACAATGGTAAATGGAAATAAACTCCCCGCCCTGATGGCAAGGCTATTAATGAAGCTATATCTGTTCCAAACAAATTGTCGTGTAGTCCTTCTACGCGTAAAAATGACAAAAAGGCATCAAAAATACCAATCATAAAAACAGCCCAAAAGGCAAACCTTACGAAATAAGAAGAGGCTTTATCTAACATCACAGCGTCTTCGCGCATGCTATCAGACTTCATAACACGCCATGCGGCAAAAACAATTGCGCCAACAACAGCACTGAGCTGAAGAATACCCAGGGCGAAAAGACCTGCTGAGTATCCGTCTTTAGGAGCTTTTGTTCCTAATAGATCATTTAGCCCCAATAGATTAATAACGCCAGGGGCATCCACAACAAAAATCAAAAAATTGTTTATCAAAAACAAAAACGCCAGAAACGCGCTGCTTAATCCAAAAAAGTGAATAAAGGCGAACATTCGCAAAATGTCTCCGGCATTAAAATATAATAAATGAGAAAAGGGGCCCGTTTTTCGCGGGCCCCTCGAAGATTAGATTAGCGGAGTGCCGCATTCCGCTTATTCACATAAGCAACGTCGTTAAGCTGAACATAATCGCCAACTACTTTTCGAGCATTCATTGCAGACTCGTGGATTTTCTTGGCCAAAGCGGAATGTTCAACTACTTCAGCGTAAACTTCATCTGATCCACGCTTAAATGCAGCGTAAACATCGTCGTTAAATTCTCTAACAACGACACCTTGATCATTAACAAGCCTTTCCAATGCAGCGCCATTTTTGGCATTATATTCCGCCATAAAGTTACTATCTTCTCCAACCGCAACCGAATAAATAAGAGCTTTGTCAGACGCGCTTAGCTTACTCCAGAATGAAGCATTAAAACCCGTATGTAACTGTGATGCAGGCTCGTGCATTCCAGGATAATAGTAGTATTTTGCTGCCTCATAGAACTTCATGGCCTCGTCATTCCACGGACCGACCCATTCTGTGGCGTCGATGGCACCTGAAACAAGGTTTTCATAAATCTGGCCACCAGGTAGAGACACTGGCGAGGCGCCAAGTTTTGCCATAACGTCACCGCCAAGGCCTGGTATACGCATTTTAAGTCCTTTGAGGTCATCACCAGAGTTGATTTCCTTATTGAACCATCCTCCCCATTGAACGCCTGTGTTGCCCATTGGAACACATTTAAGGCCGAACTCTCCAGCAAGTTCATCATGTAATTCCTGACCACCCATCCAATGTAGCCAAGATTTCATTTCACCATAAGTTAGACCAAAAGGTACCGCGGTAAAATAAGCCCATCCTGGATGTTTGCCTTTCCAATAATAATCAGCCGCATGATATGCTTGCGCATTTCCTGAGGCGACCTCATCAAATGAGTCAAAAGCACCAACACGCTCGCCTGCAGCGTAATAGGTGACCTGAATTCTGCCATCGCTGACCTCACCTAATTTTTCTGCAAATCTTTGTGCCCCGGTTCCCAAACCTGGAAAATCACGAGGCCATGTTGAAACCATCGCTATCTCAACACGATCCGCCGCGATTGCTGGCGTGGCTAATGCTGATGTAGCTGCAACGCCGGCTCCAGCCAAACCGGCCTTCGAAATAAAATCTCTTCTTTTCATGATACGGTTTCCTCCGCTTATAACTTCAACTAATTTTATGGGTTGCTTATGCAACTTTTCTTAGTACTAGCAGAAACTTTAAAGCTCGCAAACAAATAGAATCACACTTGAATGCTCAAAATAACAGGTCCCCTCAGTTAATACAGACCTTTACAGCGTGTTTCTATTGAATCTAACAGTTAATTTGCAGTTACCCCGATGAGGGCCTTGGGTGTAAAAAGGTGAGGCAAATGTCAGTAGATGGTGATCCGCTAATAGGTTTGTTTTTTGAAGTGACTCCTCATCTGGGTCACTTAAAACATTATTTTTCTTATGTTGAAAAGCTGCAACCTGAGTTGGCAAAACATTCTGGGCTTGTCTCGCTAAATCGATACCAGACCTTGTCTGACGATTGTAGTATTTTATCCTATCAATTATGGAAAAATGAGAAATCTATTGAAAAATGGCGTAACAATAAGATGCACCGCTTAGCGCAAAAGGCCGGAATTAAAGTTCATTTTAAAGATTATCGGATTCGGGTCGGAGAGAGGGTTTCTTTCTGGCCACAAGGCGAAACAAGCAAATTGGACAATGGATCAATAGCAAAGTCGAGCTCGCTATTGTTGTGCGTGCAAAGCGAGGCCCCTATTTCACAGGATTTGTTTGCTAAATTAGGTTTTTTTGAGAGCGTCTATTGCGAACTATCGGATTCAAATCAGTTTGTTACGTTGATTAGGCCCAATGATTTATTTTGTGCAAAAACGATTGCATCGAAAATAATATCAGATCTGACTTGTAAAATTGATTTGTTTGCAATTAGCCGAGATTACAGCATGTAAAAACGATCTGGCATCACAAGACGCTGATGAGATGAATGCTTACATTTTAAAGAGCGATTCAGGGTTCTACAAGACAGTTTTCACTAAACGTAACACTAATATTATCTGGTGTTTTTAATAAAAATTGTAGCTTTGGTTCACCGAAATTAACTCTTATTGGCCCGTTGATGTTGAGCTTGGATAGTATGTGTTTGATACCGCTAGGGTGTGGATGAAATAGATTAAGCTTTTCCAAAAATATATTACTTTCAGGCATCGTTTTCGTTGGATGTTTTCCCTTTGGCCATTCGATTAAGATGGGAAGAACTCCGCTCTCTGGCAAGTCGCCGTTTTCTGAGACAGTTATTTTCCATTTCAAATTACCCCGCGTCATTTCAATGACGTTGCCAGGATTGTATCCACAATGCATCGAAGTTTGTTCAATGTTATTGACAGCAACAACCCAACAAAGAGGCTGTGGCGCATGTGACAGTCTCTTTTGTGTCGCACGAGAGTCAAGTGAAAACCAGCGGTTTTTTCTTATAGGACTTCTCGGTAAGGAAGCGCTGGGGTCCGCAGCTATAATTTCCATATATATTGATTTCTGTAGTTTTATCAGACGGTTATGGGTTGCCATCAATGGATGCTTTCCACCTGCTAAAAATTCAGCTTTTATAAAACTTTGAATTTGTTTCGTGGCTTTATCTAATTCAGCTGCGCCAATAACGAGGTGGTCTATGATTGTCTGTGTCATCAACTCTTCTCCTTTTTTGACCACAGCTTATAAGATTGATTACAACGTGACCAATTCCTGATTTTTAGCCTTTTAAGTGAAAGAGATGAGTTTTCCTACATGATTGCATTTGGAATGGCTGTTTTTCTGCTACTTGTTACGCCAGGGCCAGGTGTTTTATCATTGGCAAGTGTTGGTGCTGCATTTGGATTTCGTGCAGGCATTGGCTATCTCTCGGGTCTTTTTATAGGTAATAATCTGGTTTGTTTTGCAGTGATTTCCGGTCTTGCAACTGTAATGTTGGCAAACCCTGTAATTCGTTTATTGCTGTTGATTATGTCTGCAGCTTATCTTGGATACCTTGCTTTTAGAATTGCTTTTGCAGGCGCTAAAATTGCGTTCATTCAGGTCTCTAAGCCTGGGTTGTTAGCAGGCGCGACACTTCAGCTGATAAATCCAAAAGCTTACGCGGTTCATATAACACTTTTTAGTGGCTTTGCTTTCCACCCCAGCAACTTTTTTGTTGAGGTGACGCTGAAACTTTTGATAGCGAACGTGATTTGGATTTTACTCCACTTTTTTTGGCTTTATGCGGGTGTTATGGTTAATCGATTGGAGCTCCCCGAGCAAACCCAAAGGGTCATAAACCTTCTAATGGCTGTTTGTTTGTTAGCTGTGGTTAGCCTCTCTATTTGGTCAATTATACGCTAATCTTCCACTATTTTAACTCTACATTGGGAGGAAAGTCCATTTCACAATCTTGTTATAAATCTTCTCTGGGATAACCAATAAACGCCTGATACGCGCCAATCAACAGGGAGCTATTTATACAATCCAATCTCGATACAATAGAGGAAAGCACTCCAGAATAAGGCATGGTTAAACAATAATATCCATGAATGTAAAGACATGCTTTTTCTGCATTAAATCTTGCTCGGTTAACTAAGGGACTCTGGCCAAAACTCACCATGTTGTAGAACTCTAAATCGATCTTTTGAGATCCCCGCACTCTCCAGCGCACTCTTCAAACGATGGGGTGGCTCATCCATTTTTTCGAGAGTTAACTTGAACGTTCCCCAGTGAATGGCAATCGCGCGTTTGGCTCCTAAATCGTTAAAAACCATAACTGCTTCCTCAGGATTAATGTGTGCAGATTTCATAAATTCTCGTGGCTCATAGGCCCCAATCGGAATTGCGGCCAAGTCTGGATTTCCAAGTCGTTCGGAGACCTCTTTGAAATCATTAGAGTATCCACTGTCACCAGCAAAATAAAATGAGAAATCTTGCCATTGTGTCATCCAACCGGCCCACAAAGTTTTGTTTCGATCAAAAGCGGAACGCTTGGACCAATGTTGTACTGGTGTCGGTTGAAAGGTAGCACCTTTGATTTTAATGGATTGCCACCAATCAAGTTCTATGACGTCATTTGCGCCCCACTCCAACAATAGTTTTTTTAGCCCTAGAGGAACTAAAAATTTAACTTGCGGTTGATGTACGGCTATTTGCCTGATGCTTTGTTCGTCTAGATGATCAAAATGGTTATGGCTGATAATAACAACATCAAGCGGAGGTAATTCAGGTATTGTAAATGGTACTGTTGTGATGCGTTTTGGCCCCATAAATGAAAATGGTGATGCATAGCCAAAGAAATGTGGATCGGTTAAAATAGTCAAATTCGAATGATTGATCATTATGCTTGCATGACCAACCCACACAACGTTTTTGTTAAAGTTCTCTAGTTCACTTTTTCTGCTTTTCCGGACTGGGAAACCGATGCTTTCCCATTTATCACGTGGCCGCCTGAAATATTCCGCAAAAAAATCAAAAAGGTTGCTAAAGCTCTTGTCATGCAAGTCACCAGAAGGGTGCTGAAATCGCTTCGTTGATTTGTTAAAATTTGGCGAGTCAGACAACTTATTTACCCTTTGTTCGTGATTTATTGATGATAGGCCAACAGCTTTTGCACAGCCTGAGAAAGGCAAATATAACAGTGATGAAATGGATTTGACTAAGAAATTACGTCTGCTGAACATTCTTTTACCTGCGATGTTTTTGTGATCAATATCGAACCTATCTCTATCAACACTCAACTGGCGGGGACCACTGACCAATGTCGCATTGACCCTTGTTTATAGGGAGTGAAATTGTCATGACCGGGGCAATAGGCTTTTCTAAACCGAACGGTACCTTGGTTTAACAAAAAATAAAACTAGTCTCGATTGTATCTTTTTTGATGCAGTTGTGCGAATATTATTCTTTCAGTTCTCTCAAATAGTGATGGCACAAAAGCATGAACTATTGCTGCCCTGGACGCCAAAATCAGCTTCGAAGCAAAGCTGAGGGCAAATCGTCCGTGTTGGAAGTATGTTTCATTGACTCGTCTTGGATGATCTAGGAATCTTTTGTTCAGCATCGATATTTTTCCCTTAAGAAAAATATGGTAGTTTAATTTTTCTCAAAAATGCAACACGTTGTTAGTTTTGTTTATATTGAGACAAGTTTATTTTTTAAATCAACCTGCATGCTTGTGGCTATGCTAAACTGGGGGAACAGAGGAATTAGGAGGAAAATGTTATGCGTAAATTTTTAAGTCTTTTACTGCCAATTGCATGTGGTGTTTGCTTGTCGATTGGAACGGCACATGCAGCAAATTGGAAATTTAACAATGGTTTGCCTGAAGGAAGAGGTGAGTCTAAACAGCTTGAAAAGTTCGCAGCAGAAGTTTCTGATTTGTCGGATGGGAGTCTCAACATAAAGGTCTTTCATGGTGGCTCATTAAACTTGAAAGACAATGATGTAGCGCGGTGGTTGCCGCGTGGAGCTGCGGAAATGGGCTTGGTTTGGGCGAACTATTTAGGTCGTGACGTTCCCGCGTTGAACGCAGTGATGATTCAGGGTTCCGTTGGTAGTCCAAAAGAGCTTATAACAGCGCTCCCGGAAATCCAAAAAATATACAAAGAGGTTCTGGCAGAGTGGAAAATTGTCCCCACAGGTTTTATGGCGCTGCCAATACTTAAAGCTTCGATTTTTTGTCGTGAAAAGCCAGTTCGGACTCTTGATGATTTGAGAACAAGAAAACTTCGCGTATGGAGTAACGATCAAGTAGAAACCTTCACAAAGTTAGGGGTTTCAGCTCAGATCGTTGGCCAAAATGATCTATATGTGGCACTTCAGACTGGTGTGGTTGATTGTGCTGTTTATCCAGCTTTGTTTGCTCACACTATTTCACTCCAAGAAGTTACAAAATACGCTTCTTACTTATACCCTGTTGCCGGTGTGCCATACGTATTAGGCGCTTCTGAAAGTGCATGGAACACTCTTTCGGATAAGGAGCGTGCATCCATAAGTACAGCAGCAGCAAATGTCTGGGCACGCACAAATGAATACTCTAAGGCAGAAGAAAAAGAGCAGGCTGCTAGAGCTAAATTAACTGCACAAGGAATCGAATTTTTAGATGCTTTCTCGGAACAGGACCGCTTGGCATTTTTGAATGCAGCATCAGAAACTTGGCAAAAAATGGCAAATGAAGCTGGTGGTAAAGCGCCTGAGTATCGTCAGCGGATTTTAAAAGTCCTTGGGAGATGAACTTGGCTAACAAAGAGCCAAAGAGAAAAAAATGTTGGGGATAAAAAAGTGTGAAAAGTGGCTTGAGTCACTTTTCCTCACTCTAGCTGTTGCGGGAACAGCCTGTGGAGTCTCAATTATTGGATTGATCGGTGCAAGTGTTGGCATGCGTTACCTCGCATATGCTCCGCTCCGGTATACCGAGGAACTTGTAGGCCTTCTAATGACAGCAGCGTTTTCTCTTGTTCTTCCGCTGGTAACATTGAGGTCGAAGCATGTGCGCGTACTGATGGTTTTAACGTACTTGCCAGAACCCCAAAAACGACTTTTTAACATTCTAGCCGGAGTCCTAGGGCTGGTATTTTGCACGTGGTTTTTCCTTTTATGCCTGCCATGGGTTGAGTTTGCTATCGATCGCAAGATAAAGACTGAGGTAGGACGAATTTTGATGTATCCATGGATGGTGTTGATGCCATTATCATTCCTATTAACAGGGCTTGCCTTTTTCTTGCGCGGCTTTTCTGTTTATAAAACGGCAGCCTGATGGGAACATTTTGGGGCACCTTGATAGGGAGCTTGTTAACTCTAGCAAGTTCTGGAATGGCGCTTGGCGCAGCACTTGGGTTGACTGGTTTCTTGATTTTGGAATTCATAGCCAATGGCGCAACTTTTGTTGCTATTGACGCAGTCTGGAATGTTTTGAACTCTTTTACATTGAGCGCAATTCCCCTGTTTATAATATTGGGTGAAATTATGTTGCGTAGCGGAATAAGTGAAAAAATTTATATAGCTTTGTCGCCGGTTTTTGAACGCGTTCCGGGTGGTCTTCTGCACACAAATATTACTGTTTGTACATTATTTGGGGCAGTGAGTGGGTCCAGCTTATCGACGGCAGCTGCAGTTGGATCAGTGGCTTACCCGGAAATGACGAGTCGCGGTTATGATAGTAAAATGGTGGTTGGTTCGCTTGCTGGAGGCGGCACACTTGGACTGTTGATTCCACCAAGTCTTTCACTATTGATTTATGGTGCCTTAACCGAAACTTCAATCGGCCGACTTTTCTTGGCTGGCCTTCTTCCAGGGCTGCTTTTCGCTATCATGTTTATGGGATATATATTTTTTCGATGCAGGTCAAATACAGCGTTTGTGCCAAAAGTAGTCACCTCCACAAATGTAACTATTGTTGTTCTAAAGCTATTATCATTGTGGCCTTTTTTCACGCTTATTTTTGCTATCATGGGAAGCATTGTTTTTGGGATAGCCACCCCAACAGAGGCGGCTGGTGTAGGCGTTATCGCTACGGTATTAGTTGGTAAATTATGGGGCTCATTAACTTTAAAAAAACTTAAAGAGAGTTTATTTGCAGGGATTTTACTGTATGGATCAATTGCGTTTGTGGTCATCGGCGCCACGGTTCTAGCACAATCGGTTAGTCTTCTTGGTGTTCCCCAATCAATTTTGGAGATTGTTCGCAATGCAGATTTTGGGGCCATTACTGTACTTGCCTTGGTGGTACTAATTTACCTCGTTTTAGGTTGTTTTTTTGATGGTTTATCATTGATGATTATGACTTTGCCAATCGTTGTACCCCTGCTCGTTGGTATTGGTTATGATGTAATTTGGCTGGGAGTAATCATAACAATTTTAATTGAGATTGGCCAGGTTACACCGCCAGTAGGTTTAAATCTTTCTGTGCTTGTTTCTGTTACGAAAGAGAAGGTGACGCTCGGCGAGGTTGCGTCGGCGGCGCTGCCATACTGGTTAATTCTTTTGGTTGGAATAGTGGTTTTGACAATGGCACCGGAAATAGCGTTATTTCTGCCAGAGGCAATCATGTAACATATTCAGCTAACCGCTACACTGACAAGGCCCAATGGTAGGGCGTTCATCATTTCGTGGCCAGATTCTGTAATTAGGACTTGATTTTCAATGATCAGGCCGCCGACTCCATTGATATACCAAGGGCATTCAAATGCGACGACCATTCCTGGCTCAAAACCTGATGTGGCATCAGCGGCAATAAAAGGCCACTCTTCGCTGCCCAAGCCAGCTCCTAAACCATGCCCAAAATGTCCACGTGTGTAATGCGGGAACCCAGCATTACGGATTGCATTCTGGGTCACATGATGAACCTCCGACAGAGGCACACCCGGGCTGAGCATCTTTGTCCCAGCATTAAAACCTGTCAACAGTGCTTCAAAAATTTGTTCTTGCAATTTGTTAGGTTGTCCAAGAACAAACGTTCTTGCACTGTCAGATGTATATCCATTGACTCGGCACCCAACATCAACCTTGATTAAATCACCAGATTTTGCAGGTCGCCCACCAACCCAGGGGTTGGGGCCAACAGAAATATACTCCCATGCTCCAGACAAGTTGTTTGATTTGGGGTGCCGATTGATCGCATTAGTCCATACAGCGGCAAGTGCATCTCTCGTTATTTCGGGACTGATTGCTTCTCGCACTGCGCAAAGGCCACTTTCTGCAATTTCTACAGCTAACCGCAAATTTTTTACCTCGGCAGCAGATTTGACCATTTTAAGTCTGTCAATGACATCAGTCCCATCAATCAAATTCACATTACTAAGGTTTGTTTTCAGCTCAGAGAACTCTCTTATAGAGACTGCTGATGCCTCAAAACCTATATTTGCTTTATTAAGTCCGGACTCACTGATTGCGTCGGCCAAATGCTTAAAGCAGATTCTCGGGTCAAATGTAGTCGGACGAGTAAACGCCACGTTGCGTTCTGCATTTTGCTTTAATGAACGAATTAATACTTGTGGGTCTTCAATTGGATCGTATCCATCAAGATTGTTGCTTTCTACCCAAATTGGGCTTTCCCGAACGTCTTTTATGTGACTCGAATCCTTGAAGCTTTGAACAAACAAATCGCTAACAACAGCGGTTTCTGCGGTATTTGGATCAGCAGGCACAAAAACAGCGACAGCCCCAGCTTTGCGCCACATCGTTGCCACACCAGATGAGACACCGGTCGCGTATAGGAAGTTCTCTGGTGAGAAGAAAATTAAACCCTCTAGATGCGCTTGGGCCATTAGTTTTGAGGCGCGCTGTCGGTCAAGATATGCCATGCCAATTGACTCCAAAGTGCAATTTGGGAGCGGACAGCCAATGTTTCTATGTCAATATCGACCGGTTGCGCTGCCAAGCTCTTAATTGTAACAAAATTACTGGCAGCGCTAAAACCATGCCGATCGCGCCTGATTCCATGCCGGGTGCAACGACCAGGATTGACGCCAATCCAAGTAGCCAGCGATGCCATGACCGCATTTCTGCAACAAAATAGCCGGTAAGCGCCGCACCCAACATAATAACGCCCAAAGCGCAACCGCCAGTGGCGATGAAGAACTCTTCCCAAGTGAAACCATCCAATACCAGCAGCATTGACGGCGCATACATGAACACGAACGGCACGAGAGCTTTAGCCGCACCAAGCCTGAAAGCAGTATTTCCGGTCTGCATCAGATTCGCCTGCGCGATTGTGGCGCCAGCGTACGCCGCTAGCGCCACTGGTGGCGTAATATCTGCCAACACGCCATAATAAAAAACAAAAAAGTGCGTTTGCATAGCGTCAACACCGAGCACGGCCAGTGCCGGCGTTGCCATGGTAGCCAAAAC
Organism: SAR116 cluster bacterium AG-447-A06; assembly: GCA_003212345.1. Lineage (GTDB taxonomy): Bacteria > Pseudomonadota > Alphaproteobacteria > Puniceispirillales > Puniceispirillaceae > UBA3439. Next base: position 180,506 of record QCPZ01000001.1, on the reverse strand, counting down.
GAGATAGGTCGCCGTGGTTGGTAGTCCTGCCCCCATTACAATACAAGAAACAGCAACCAGCACCAATGTCATGAATAAAGTCGCAGATTGCACTGTAAGCAGGCCGGTCGGGTCGACTGCACTCAACAAGGTACCAAAGTCTAATGCGAAGGCATTGACCATGGCTGCAATATTAAACGGTGTACCCGTGACAGTCAGCACACCAATAATGATTCCGACGGTTGCGGCGGCCGCTCCCACCGAAAGCGCATATTTACCACCCATTTGAAAAGCGTCAATGAAACCGCGTAAGTTGATAGCATCGCACCCAATATATTTTGTTACTTTCTCTTCATTTATGTTCAATTGGGTGCGCGCGACCCACCCAACAAATGACTTGGCAAAGCCCATTACCAGGGCAGCACTGATTGCCCAGAATGCCGCCCAGTAGGGTGTGGATCCGGAGAAAATCATATAAATTATGCTCAGAAACGGGATGATGGTCAGCCAACGCCGGGAAAGCGCTTGCCTAAGCTTCGGAATTTCTTCATCTCGAAGACCACGAAGCCCAAGCCGCTTGGCCTCAAAATGGACCATAGTCAAGACACCGAGGAAATGCATGGTTGCCGGAATGATTGCCGCCAGAATGACGTTCTTAAGGGGGATTTCCAGGAATTCAACCATCAAGAACGCGGCTGAACCCATAATTGGTGGTGTAATCTGCCCACCAGTTGATGCGGCAGCCTCCACTGCGCCAGCAAAATGCGGTTTGTAACCAATACGCTTCATGGTCGGGATGGTCAGTGAACCAGTCATCACAGTATTTGCAATTGAAGACCCGGAAATCATACCCATCATACCCGATGCCAGAACACTAACCTTCGCCGGCCCCCCCGCAAAACGACCCGCTACACAATGCGCAATATCGATGAAAAGCTGTCCCAATCCAACCCGGATCGCAACCATGCCAAACAGAACAAAATGGAATACATATGTAGCGACCACGAAAACGGGGCGACCGTTTATCCCCTCTCCTTTCAAATACAGGTGGTCCATTAGTGCTGGCCAACTTGTACCTGGATTAACCAATGGGTATTGAAAATAAATGCCAAATAGCGCGTACATGACGAACAAGTTGGTGATAATTGGCAATGATATTCCCGAGGTTCGTCTTGCCGCTTCAACAACAATTAGCACCAGTGCTGTACCCATCATGATATCAATGAAGTGTGGATCACCAATCCGGAAGTTGAGCTCAAATAGGATATCTCCCATTCCCTCGTATGTCACAGCCACGTATAAGGACGAAATGCCGATCAGCACAAACAAAAACCAATCATAAAAAGGAACACCACCATGGCGTGACGCATCGTGGGCTTTGGCCTCAGCGCTTGTTCGGTAGACAACTCCGCGGATTAACGGCTCCACCGAAATTAGAAGTGATAAAAAGCTGACCGCCGTGATCAGTTTAAGGCCGTTGTTATCGATCCCCCAGGTGAAATCACCGATGCCGCCACCGAAGTAGTAACCGACGGCCAGGAAAATAATGGTTACAACGGCCATACGCCGCCGCGCTTCGATGGCCATAGCCAACATCATCACCGCCGCACCAACCCGTATTGCAGGCGGCGCACCGTTTTTACCCCACAGATTTTCGTCGATAAGACCAGTGACAACACCGGCCATATGTAAGGCAAACAATGCTAGCATGGCGACAAGCACATGATCAGTGGTAGCTCTTTCAGGGATGTCATGCGACGCGCAAAAACGACGTGAGAAATGTACTACGAAAATAAAGTAGCTGAAGAGCACTATTGCTGGAAAGGTGCCCATCATACCGTATACAAAAAGCGTTGGAACCCCAATTTTGACGAGATCCGGCCAACGAATTGAAAGCCCTGCGGTTGGCGCGATTTGGCCAATACCATCAACGCCACGATGCGGCGTGTACACTAGATAAATCAGCCCCAGCACAAACGCCAGGTGAAAGCCAACATGCCAGTGGTGCGTCAACACCCCAAAACCGGCAGTGTAATAATGAAATAATGAAAGTAAAAACAGCAAACCTACGACCATCCACTTAGCTAAGGCGTAAGTGCTGCGAAATTGCATTTCCGGATCGTAACGTTCTTCAAGCTCCTCGGCTTTTTTATAATCAATAGCAGAATCTGCCATAACCGATCGCCTTCCTTGTGGCACACATAATCATAATTAAAAAATTGTAAATTAAAAACTGGAGACGCTTTTACGTCTCCAGCATGTTTGTTTATTTAGTGATTATCTTGCGCCAACTTCCTTGTAGAATCGCTCTGCACCCTTACAAAGTGGGATTGGCACACCATCAAAAGCTGTTTCTAGGGTCATAGATTTTCCTTTGGCATGGCCATTTGCAAGGACCTTGGCAGCTTTCTTATTGCCAAAAAGCCCCTTCACCACACCGTATTGTACATCTTCAGGAATGTTGTTGCGTGACACCCACAGTGCACCTACTGCAACTGTCTCAACATCACTATCGTTACCTTTGTATGTACCACCTGGAATTACCGCCTTGGAGTAGAACGGCGCTTTTTTGATAAGTGCATCGCGCGCTGCACCAGCTACTGTCACGACTTCAGCACCTTGGGTCGAGGCCATCTCTACGATTGAAGCATTCGGGTAACCAGTGACAGTAATGAAGGCGTCTAGGTGATTGTCTCGGATCATGTCGGCACCAGTTTTTGATTTTACATACTCAGCCTTAAAATCCTTCTTCTCATCTAGACCATAGGCATCAACGACAAGACGTGCGCCAACCAATGCTCCCGATCCCGGAAGCCCCATAGCAACACTCTTACCCTTTAGATCACCTACGGACTTGATATTCCGGCCTTTACCAGCAATTACGTGAACATGTTCTGGATACAAGCTGGCAAGTACGCAAAGCTTTTTTATCGGCTCTTTTCCTTTGAACGGACCAGTGCCTGTATAGGCCCAGTAAGTGACGTCTGACTGCGCGAATCCCGACTCAACCTGGTCTGATTTGATTGAATTAACATTAGCCACGGAACCATGCGCTGATTGCGCAATGGCGACTAAACCTTCCATGCCACAGTTACCGCCTTTGGCACATGTTCGTGCGCCTGGTGGGTTCGAAATCACTTGAGCCAAAAGTCCAGCCATAGGGTAATAAGTTCCACCCGCACTGCCTGATGCGATGCGGAAAAACGTCATATCTTGCGCCAATACTGGGGAACCAGCAGTTAAGAACGCCGCTCCGAGAGCTGCAGCAAGAAGTGTTTTTTTCGATTTCATTGAAGTCTCCTTCCATATGTAAAAATGCTGATTTTTCAGCGGGTGATATTCACTATTGGATACCCTGATTTTTGGGGCTTTTATCAACTGTCCCCATTCTTGGTATAGGTTCTTTTTGTATTTGTCAAAACTCTGAAATTTCTGTTCTACAGGGTCGAATTTGACTGCGGCGGCTTTAAAATGCCACGTTCTTGATCGTCTAGTTGAGCCAACAAACCGGTTTCCCATTCAAGGTAGCGCCGGGCCGCATCCATATTGCCGTCATGGCGATCATGAACAAAGAAAAGAAAATCTATGCACTCCTGATCTGTTGGACAGTCCGGTGTTTGTTCGATTTCAAACCCAGCCCCGCTCCAAACCTCAGGCGAACCCTCAAACCAAAATATATCGGTAAACCCTAGTTCTAAGAAATCGCGCACAACACCAAGGATCAGTGATTTTTCCTGACCGGTAACAATGATTGTATCTTTGGGGCGGCAATCCAAGCTTGTTACTTGTGACCGGGTTATCCAGATTGATCCGCGTGCATGCCCGCGGCGATAATTTTGACTACGGGAAGCATCGAATAAAATTGCTCCGGCAGCAACTCTTTCAAACGCACCCTCAGGAGAAACCAATGTCGCATCGATGACGACATTAGCAACTGTGCGCTTGACTTTTGATGTAATTGTCTGAGACACGTCTTCTTCAAGGATGGTGACATCATGGCCCATGCTGCGGAGCCACATGGCTGTTGTAGCGGCGCGCAATCCTGTATCATCACATAAAACAATTCGGGCGTTGCGAACAGCCAAATACTGATCTGTTGCTTGCACTAATTGTCCCCCCGGGGCGTGGCGGGCGTCTGGCCAATGACCAATAGAGAATTCCTCTTCCGTTCGCACATCGAAAATGTAAGTCGTTCGCTTGGATTCTTTCTCCCATGTCCGGAGCAATTCTGAAGAAATTTGTGGTAGTGCTAATCTCTTAATCAGATTATTGGCGGTTCTAACTGCTTGAGCACGGGCTTCAGGATCGACTGTCGGCAGAGGATCTGAGTGTATTTCATGGTCTAAATTAAAACCGCTCAAGGCCCACCCCTGTGTCCCGTTACGAAGCGCTAGAATTGGATTTGAAAACCCACATTGGCGTAATGTTTCAGCACCTATGATTGAACGGGTGCGCCCTGCACAATTAATGACTAATGTCGTTTCTGGATCTATTGCGAGAGTGGGAATTCGATATGCTAATTCTGCGTTGGGGCAGGATCGTGCTGATGGAATTGACATCTTAAAATATTCATCTTTTGGGCGTCCATCCAACACTATCGTAGGCTCATTTCGCTCCAACCTAAGCTTTAACTCTTCTGCGGAGAGTGACGGGGTCAAGCACTGATGTTCTACCAGTTCACCAAACGTCTTTGACGGAACATTGACGCCCTTGAATAGTGTGTATCCGGCCGCAGCCCAACCGGGCGCGCCTCCTTCTAGAACCATGACATCACTATACCCAAGTCTGTTTAGTGCATGCGCGGCTCTCTTACTAATGCCATCGCCGTCGTCCATCACGACAACAGTCACATCTTTTCTTGGCACAAGAAGCGGCACCTCGACTTCAATGGTGCTGTAACCGACATGTACAGAAAAGAATGGGTGTCCTTCGCCGTATTGCCCGTGCTCGCGCACGTCGAGAAACGCAATTTCTGCGTCCGCCGTGAGCATCGGCTTCAAATTTTTTGGCGAAATTGAGTTCATTCAAGCACGCTCCTAACTATGGCTTCATACGCGGGACCCTAATGCGAAAACATAAGAGTGATTTTTCAGAAATTCTGTACACTTTCAGTGACAAGGTACTTTAAGAATAAATCGCTTCTAGCTGAGCGCAGCGCAGGCTTCTTGAATTTTATCACCGCCACGAATCAGGTCAGCTTCTGGCGCAACGAAGCTAGCCCGGAAAAAGGGTGATAATCCATATGCGTTGCCCTGCACTACAGCAACACCGACCGAATTGAGAAGATACATAGTAAAATCTTCGTCCGTCTCGATTAATTTGCCATTTGGAGCCTTCTTGCCGATATTCCCGGCACACGAGCAAAAAATATACATTGCACCTCCAGGCAGGTCACATTTAAGACCCTTCGATTTATTCAACTTGTCGAAAAGAATGTCACGGCGTAGCTGCAAGTTTGCAGTTCGCTCCACCACGAATTCTTGCGGGCCCGTTAACGCAGCAACGGCTGCTGCTTGGCTAACAGCAGAAGAGCCTGATGTGCTTTGCGACTGCATTTTTGACATGTTGGCGATAATATCTTTGGGTCCACCCGCGAAACCAACACGCCACCCAGTCATTGAATAACCTTTTGAGACGCCATTACACGTAACCGTTCGGTCGTAAAGGGCAGGCTCTACCTCTGCTAAAGTATGAAACGTACGATCGTCGTATATTAGATGCTCGTAAACATCATCTGTCAGGATGTATACATGTGGGTGCGCCGCTAAAACTTCGGCAAGTGCCTTCAATTCATCCAGTGAGTATGTTGCGCCCGTTGGGTTGCTCGGTGAGCTAAACATCAGCCATTTCGTGTTAGCAGTAATTGCTTCTGCAAGCTGCTCCGGACGCATCTTGAATTGGTTATTCTGGCTGCAATTGACAATTGTAGGTGTCCCCCCTGCCAATTGCACCATATCTGGGTAAGAAGCCCAGTAGGGTGCTGGAATAATGATTTCGTCTCCTTTGGAGACGGTTGCCATGAGGCAATTGAAAAGAATTTGTTTTGTGCCGGACCCAACTGCTATTTGATCCAATGCGTATTCAAGACCGTTGTCTCGCTTGAATTTAAATTGTGCGGCGTGGCGCATTTCTGGCAAACCATTAATCGGTGTGTAGCGGATTTCGTTCGCGTCCATGCAGGCTATGGCGGCCGCCTTGGCATTGTCCGGTGTTGGAAAGTCTGGTTCGCCCGCGGTGAGCTTGACAATATCATGGCCGTTCGCGACCATATCACGAACGCGTGCTGAGGCAATTTGGCTCGGCGAGGCTTTAAAACGACTCATGCGCGGAGCGAATTTCATGACGAGACCTCTTCCGATAGTTTTTGCCCTTAAAAGGTTACGTATTGATGAGTCACTGTCAACAGGGCTGAACAACAAAAACTTGTGTGCTAAACTGTGATCCAAAATAGCTCCTAAATATTTGACAGAAAAAGCATTTGTTAAAATGATTTCCTTAGCAGCTTTCACCAGAACTGGAAATGATCATGATCAAAAGATTTATTGCAGTAATATTTACACTATTGGTTTTCAAATTTTCACCAGCCCTGGCAAACGAGGGGTTTGTTGTTGAGACACTGCAAAAGGGAAAAGGTGATCGCGCCACAGCTAATCAACAAATCTTTGTCCATTATGAAGGCAAATTAACCGACGGAACAGTTTTTGATGCCTCGCGTCCACGTGGGTGGCCATTTAGCTTCACACTTGGAAAAGGCGAGGTGATAAAAGGCTGGGATTTGGGCCTTGAGGGTATGTCCATCGGCGAAATTCGTCGTCTGACAATCCCACCTGAACTGGGCTATGGAGCCACAGGGGCGGGAGGGGTGATCCCACCAAACGCCACTTTGATTTTTGAAGTTGAGTTATTGGCCGCCAGCAAACCTCTGACACTGGGACTGATGAACCCAGATGAATTATTAGCGGCTCAAGCTCAAGGTGCTGTGATTATTGACATTCGTAGAGAAGATGAATGGCAAAAAACAGGAATTATTAACGGCGCAAAAACAATAACTGCTTTCACAAAAGCTGGGCGTTTACATCATGATTTTCAGCAGAAATTTTCATCTCTGGCCTCATCTTTAAAGACCCCAATAGTGCTATATTGCCGTACCGGTAATAGAACGAATAAGCTAGGGAATGCGCTTGTCCATCAACTCGGATATTCAAATCTGAGTCACCTACGCAACGGGATCAAAGGTTGGATTAAACATGGCATGAAAAGGGTGCCTTATGCTGGGCAATAAGTTTACCTCCATAAAACAGCCAGGCAAAGCTTTTGCAAGCAAGCCTTGGACAATGAACCTCGTATTGCCGGCGTTTTTGAGCGGCTGAAGGGAGATTCGACGCCTTATCCACACCCTAACTAGTTACGGACCTTTAATCTAATCAATGCCTTTGTAGAATCAGGTCAAAGTTAAAACACAGAAACCCGGAAACAGTTTGGTTCACGGTCAAGGACCGTGGACCACGGACCAGGGTTCCTGAGGCAGATGTACCAACATCACCTGGCATAATTGAGCCAATCACAAGCTCTGGCTGCGGACTGTTGTTGGCTGTTTCTACACCTGCATAGACATCAATTCTTGTGTGTCATTTTACGTGTCAATAGAGTTTATATCTTAAACTTGTATCGCATTTTGGCTGTCGTTTTGATAGCCATTTAAAAAGCACTCTCTCGTTTTGCTCGTTAATTTAAACACCAAACCAACACTTTTAGGAGAACTTTGTTATGACCAAAAATTTAGAGGAAAAGTATCCTGACGAAGTTAGAATCAAATTGGGCACAAATAGATTTCTCGATGTAGAGGGTTTGGAGAATCACATGACGTTTGTCATTCAAGGAATACAACTTAATCAGATTTTCACCCATCACCAAAATAGCCTCTTTAATTGGAATATTCGCAAATTTCTGAAACATGGAAGCAGTATCAACAAAAGAATGACCGAAACAATAGTTAATTCACCAGAGACATTTTATTATTTGAACAACGGAATATCAGCACTTTGCGACAATTTTAAGTTAAATAAGGATAACAGAGAACTAATTATTAAAAGACTACAAATTGTTAACGGTGTGCAAACTATAGGCGCAATTGGCAACATAAGTGTGCAAGACCACTTCTCCGAATTAAACAAAACGCAGGTGTTGGTGAAACTCACTGCGGTAAATAAAGCATCCAACGAAAAAGGACTGGCTGGAGCAATTATCCGTGCTAACAACACGCACAATTTAATTACTCCAAGCCAAAAGGAGCATTGGGAAAAAATTTATATGGAAGCAAAAGACCACATGGGCCCTGCGTAATGCTATTAAGAGATGAATTGATTTTGCAATAGGCTTTGAATAATTCACCCGCTACTCAACCCACACATCTCCTGATAGCCTCATTGTTATGAACAAGGTCTTTGGCATATTATTGATGGGGTTTTTTGTGTTAGCTTGGGTTGGCGCTGATGGTGCTTGCGCCAAAAATTGGAATACCGGTGAGTCAGATACAAACGCCGATCCGTAACTGAGTCTAGCTATAACAGTAGCTTAGAAGAGTATGAAAAATGGTCAGCTATTAAAACTTTGCCCGCAACCTTACGTGAACTAAGGACCATGGATCGGCGACCTCACGCGGGGGTTATTGAGGGCGTTTCTCTGTCAGGCTTGAACTTGTGAATCAATTTTATGCAGTCAAGTGTGACGAGGTTGTATATCTAATCGAAAAGTTTACTATAGATAGGTCAAATTACGGGCGTCAGTAGGTGTTTAAGGGTGCAAGCAATCACAAAAACTGAACAGACGGATTTACAACGAGCTCGTGGCACCATTGATCTCGTGTTGACAGATGGCAAGTTAGAGCGGTTTTATCAGTCTGGCTCAGCCAAGATATTTATGCCGAAAACTTACACTCAGACTACTGAGGTTGTTCTTGTAAATACCGCTGGCGGGTTAACTGGTGGAGATGAATTTGAGGTCAGGGTTGGTGCTGACGGTGCTACGCATCTTACTGTTTCAACGCAAACCGCTGAACGGGTTTATCGCGCATTGGGCCCGAAAAATGCAGAAATTCGTGTCAATATGATTGTTACTGGTGCAGCCACTCTCCATTGGCTACCGCAGGAAACAATTTTGTTTGATGGGGTTGGATTCTCGCGTCATTTGGATGTTCAGATGGATGAAGGTGCCAACTTTCTTGCCAGCGAAATGATGGTGTTTGGCCGGACGGCAATGCAAGAAACCGTGCGACATGGTCACTTAAGAGATCAATGGCGGATATGGCGCGACGGTAGGTTAATCCATGCTGAAGCATTTCGTCTTGATGGCGAGATTGTTCAAAAACTCCATCATAAGGCAAGTGCGGCTGGCAATGTCTGCTTTGCCACAACAATATATATCAGCTGTGATGCTGAAGCTAAAGTTGAGGCGGTGCGTGGATTTTTTGATCGCTTTGCTGATGTGCAAACCGCAGTGTCTGCATGGCAAGGCAAGCTTGTTATCCGCAGCCTTTGCACTAATACGGCAAGGCTGAAAAAACTGTTGGCACAATTTATCGAACAGTTTCGCCAAATTGCCAACCCGCGTGTTTGGAATTAATCGGCCCCTATTTATTTTGATAAGACTGCGCATTTCGGTCACAAGGAGATTTTGCTAATGAAATTAACCCCCCGTGAAAAAGATAAATTGTTGGTTAGTGTGGCCGCTATGGTTGCCAGAGGGCGGCTGCAACGTGGGGTCAAATTGAACTATCCTGAAGCGATTGCGCTGATTACCGATTTTGTTGTTGAAGGTGCGCGTGATGGCCGTAGCGTTGCGGATTTAATGGAAGCCGGCGGGCATGTGTTGGGCAAGGCTGATTGCATGCCCGGCATTGCCGAGATGATCCATGACGTTCAGGTTGAAGCAACCTTCCCCGACGGTACCAAGCTAGTAACCGTGCATCACCCAATTCGCTGAAATGAAACCATGACAAAAGGACATCCCATGAACCCCGGAGAAATTATTGTTGCCGCTGGTGATATCATCCTGAACGAAGGGCGCGAAGCCATAACCCTGACGGTGGCCAATACTGGTGATAGGCCGGTACAAGTCGGCAGCCATTATCATTTTGCCGAGGCCAATACGGCGCTTGATTTTGACCGCAAGATTGCTCGTGGAATGCGACTTGATATTGCGGCTGGAACCGCTGTTCGGTTCGAGCCAGGACAAACAAGGGAGGTTCAACTCATCGCAATGGCTGGTGCGCGAAAGGTCTTTGGTTTCAATGCACAGATAATGGGAGATCTATAAATGACAACAACAATTTCCCGTAATATTTACGCTGATATGTATGGGCCAACCATCGGTGATCGGGTGCGTTTGGCTGATACTGACTTGATCATCGAGGTTGAACGCGATTTGACGCATTATGGCGAAGAGGTGAAATTTGGCGGTGGCAAGGTTATCCGTGATGGCATGGGTCAGTCGCAGGTAACCCGCAAAGGTGGTGCGGTTGATACCGTGATTACCAACGCGCTGGTTATTGATGTGGCAGGTATTTATAAAGCAGATATCGGGCTAAAAGATGGACGGATTTGCGCCATCGGCAAGGCTGGTAACCCTGATACCCAACCAGGTATCGATATCATTGTTGGCCCCGGAACTGAGGCTATTGCAGCTGAGGGACATATTTTGACGGCTGGCGGGTTTGACAGTCACATTCATTTCATTTGCCCGCAACAAATAGATGATGCGCTGCATTCGGGTCTCACCACGATGCTTGGTGGTGGAACCGGTCCAGCGCATGGCACTTTGGCGACCACTTGCACACCAGGCAGCTGGCATATTGGCCGGATGCTGCAAGCGGCCGATGCCCTTCCAATGAACCTCGCCTTTGCTGGCAAGGGAAACGCATCATTGCCAGCAGCACTTGAAGAACAGGTTATTGGCGGGGCCTGCGCGTTGAAATTGCATGAAGATTGGGGCACCACACCCGCGGCGATTGACACTTGTTTGTCGGTTGCTGATGCAATGGATGTTCAGGTAATGATCCATACTGACACACTTAACGAGAGCGGCTTTGTTGAGAATACTGTCAAAGCGATGAAACAACGAGTTATTCATGCGTTCCATACCGAAGGGGCAGGCGGTGGTCATGCGCCTGACATAATCAAAATTTGTGGCGAGCAATATGTGATTCCGTCATCAACCAACCCAACGCGTCCCTATACCGTCAACACGTTGGAAGAACATCTCGATATGTTGATGGTCTGTCACCATCTGGATAAATCGATTCCTGAGGATGTGGCCTTTGCCGAGAGTCGTATCCGGCGCGAGACGATTGCAGCTGAGGATATTTTGCATGATATGGGCGCATTTTCGATCATTGCATCGGATAGTCAGGCAATGGGACGTGTTGGCGAGGTTATTATCCGGACATGGCAAACCGCACATAAGATGAAAGTACAGCGCGGACGCTTGCCCGAGGAAACTGGTGAAAATGATAATATGCGTGTGAAGCGGTATATCGCCAAATATACAATCAATCCGGCAATAGCTCATGGCATCTCAAACCACATTGGCTCACTTGCCGTTGGCAAGCGGGCAGATCTTGTTTTGTGGAAGCCTGCCTTCTTTGGGGTGAAGCCAGAAATGGTGTTGTTAGGTGGAAGTATCGCGGTGGCACAAATGGGCGACCCGAATGCATCTATCCCAACACCTCAGCCTGTTTATACGCGCCCGATGTTTGCCAGCCTTGGCCGTTCTGTTGAGCATTCGGCAGTTACATTTGTCAGTGATGCCGCGCAGGCAATGGGAATCAAATCCCAGTTGGGCCTTGCAAAGACAACCCTGCCGGTTAGCCATACACGCGATATCTCAAAGGCCGACATGGAGCATAATAGCCATTGCCCTGATATTGAGGTAAATCCGGAAACCTATGAAGTGCGCGCTGATGGTGTTTTATTAACGTGCGAGCCAGCACATGAGTTGCCGATGGCGCAGCGCTATTTCCTCTTTTAGGGCAGGTTGAAACGATGGATCAGACGAAATCACAGGCACAATCATATGCTGGTCATATCCACCGCGATGTAACCCGTCGCGATGGTGATTTTACGATCACCCTGGAATTTGAAGCGCGGTTTTTGCGTCGCAAACGGATGATCACTGATTGCGGAATGGCGTTTATGGTGGATCTGGCTGAGACGGTTTCGCTTGATGCGGGTGATGCCTTCCTGTTAGATGATGGGCGCCAGATTATTATTCAAGCTGCGGCCGAGCCGGTGGTAGAAATACGCCACAAAGATCTTGCAAAAATTGCCTGGCATATCGGGAATCGGCACACCCCATGCGAAATTAGGCAGGATTGTCTTGTGATTCGTCGCGATCATGTTTTAGAAGATCTGTTAATACGGCTTGGTGCTGTACTCGCAGGAACTGAGGCGCCCTTTAATCCCGAAGGTGGTGCCTATGGTGTTGGTCGCACGCATGGCCATGCGCATTGATCATGGCAGAATCAACAGACAATATTCATCAAGCACAGGTTCTGACAGCATTGTTTTCGCCAGCTTTCCCCATTGGTGCTTTTTCCTATTCGCATGGAGTGGAAATGGCGATTGCCTCGGGTGATGTTGCTGACGCATCAACTGCGTATGACTGGATTGAAACAATTCTTCGCGGGGGCAGTGGTCGTAATGATGCGATTTTAATGGCAAATGCATATAAAGCTGGGAACCTGCATGCCATCAAAGGCACAGATTTGGCCGGCGGTAGAAATGCCGAGATCGAGGTAATAAATGAGCTGGCCTTTGCATTATCGCCGGGCGCTGAGCGTGCGCAGGAAAGTCGCGAACTAGGAATAAATTTTACGCGTATTATCGAACAGGTCTATGACCTTGATATTGGGCTATCCCCACCGCTTGCCTATCCTGTTGCGGCTGGACTTGCGGCGCGGTATCTCGGGTGCGAATTGCGGCTTAGCCTCAGCTTTTTTTTACAAAGCTTCATTGTTAATTTAATTTCGGTAGCGACACGGGCGGTGCCACTTGGACAGTCTGATGGGCAGATTATTCATGCCCAACTAATGCCGGCTATGGCAGCGCTTGCTGAAGAGGCAGCAACCACAACGCTTGATGATGTTGGTGGCTATGCGATCCTTGCCGACCATGCTTCGATTTTACATGAAACTCTCGAAACAAGGATTTATCGAACATGACCGACCGTGAGCAAGGGTCTGCCGACACGCAGACGAAGATCACCAGTCGCAATGGTCCCTTGCGTGTTGGCATTGGCGGGCCAGTTGGGGCGGGCAAAACAAGTTTAACCGAGGCGCTTTGCCGCTATCTAGCACCCCGTATTTCGATGGCGGTGATCACCAATGACATTTATACCCGTGAGGATGCTGAATATTTGATAAGGGTTCAAGCATTGCCAGCCGAACGGATTAGGGGCGTTGAAACTGGCGGCTGTCCGCATACAGCGATCCGTGAGGATGCATCGGTAAACCTTGCGGCGGTGGTTGATCTTCGTGCAGCTATTCCTGATCTTGATATCATCCTGATTGAGTCTGGAGGTGATAATCTGGCGGCAACCTTCAGCCCAGAGCTGGCTGATCTGACAATCTATGTGATTGATGTTTGCATGGGCGGCGATATTCCACGCAAGAAAGGCCCAGCTCTGACGAAATCCGATATGCTGGTTGTTAATAAGGTCGAGCTTGCCCCACATGTTGGCGTAGATCTTGAGATCATGGCGGCAGATACAGCAACCGCCCGTGATGGCAGACCATTTATCTTTGGGTCAATGCAAAAGAACGACGGTGTTGCGGCACTTGGCGATTTTATACTCTATGAGGCCAACCTTAAAAGCTAATCCGGTTTGATTGTTTCTGCAATTTTTGAAACAATGCTGAAGGTCTGAGAGTACAGCCTCAGAGAAGTAAAAAGTTTTTTTTCTTTTGTAAAAGCATACAGGAGACCTTACCCATATCATAGGACGTTAAACTCCTGCTCCAGAACGTTAAACGTTTAGAAACAGTTACTTGGCCACTGGTCCAAGGACCTTTTATGTTGAGAATTGGAGCGGGTAACTTGTTCTCTGACTTTGGAAAGATTACAGAGCATTTAACCAAGTAAGCGTATGGCTGGCTACAAGTGTTCTTGGGGCAAATCTGGGCCAACTTCCCCAGCAATCCTCACCACCACAAACACATAACATACCCACTACCCAACCTACACTTTACCCTCACATCTATTTTTAGACTTGGTTCACTATCTTAGAATCGTAGTGCAAGTTTTGCACAGCTGATAGCAATTTATAACTCTATGATGCACCATCTTTTTTGGGCATGCTTTCAAAACAAGATAGTTTCCTCCTAGATTGATATCTTGTTTCTCCGTTGATAGAGCAACCCCTCTGGCGTTTCCCCCGTCAGAGGGGGCTGTCGCTACGAACCGCATAAGGCTGATAAATTCTGTATGGAAATATTTTTTGGAGACTGGGATGACAATTGCTACGGTAGGGACATTGTTCCCAGCTATTCCGCTGGCTATCGTGGCTCTAAACTTTAGATACACTAGTCTTGCTGGGTTGATGCGGAACATCTCCTCACAGATAGAAATGCCCGAAGTCAATCAGTCTAGGCAGAATATTTTAAATCAAGAGTTGATTGTTATGCGCAAAAGAATGGTGATGGTAAAATACTCACTTTTCCTCGCTGGTATGTCTTTTATCCTGAACTTGTGCGCTTTGTTTGCTTCCTATTATGGCCATCAAGAAATAGCCCCTAATTTTATGGGGCTTACCATTATTTCTTTAATTTTTAGTATGCTGTGCTTTTGCTTGGAAACATCTCTATCTACAAAGGCGTTGGACTTGCATATTTCCAAGCTTAAATGAATCCCCCTCAGATAATCAATTATCAAGTCATAACCCCACCACACATAACCTGACCACTCCAGGTGACCCGCACAGACTCCTTAACACCTACCCATGTACCCATTGACTCACATCATATGGGACACGTCTTGTATAGTAATATAAACCAGCCCGACAAGACACGTAACTCGCATCAGATTTGTACATCACTTTGGACATCACTACCCACCTGTAAACAATCAATATGTCTACAAATCAATGAGATGCATGTCCGTTTAAAGGAGAATTGGAGCGGGTGAAGGGATTCGAACCCTCGACCCCAACCTTGGCAAGGTTGTGCTCTACCACTGAGCTACACCCGCGCTACACATGAATTTTTGAAACAAAGTTTCAAGATGTTGAGACCTAGAAGGGTTTCAATCAAATACACAAAACGCGGTCCGCTATGAGCGTGTATAATCGAAGCTACATTCACGTGCAAGAGACAAATTACGTGATTAATTATTCATGCTTCTTGTTTTTTGCAGGGTCACAGGCTAAGCCTTCGACAAACTCGTCAAATATTCCTACCCACGTTATCTATGCTAACGCGTGCTTGAGGCTTGATGCGATATGTTCTTGCTGAGCGGCCTCAAGATAGGGATGCATCGGCAGTGCAAGGACCCGGTCGCAAAGGTCCATCGTCACGGGCAAATTGCACCCGCTTACCGGGTATTGCGTGTAGGGTGACTGTTGATGCATTGGAATTGGGTAATAGATTGCAGTTGGTACCCCTGCTGTCTTCATTTTCTGAATGATGGCGGCCCTATCTGTTCCTCGTGGTAATTTAATGACATATTGCGCCCAGCTTGAGGTGGCACCTTGGGAGAGGACAGGTACACCTACCAAGTGCTCCAAAAGCGCTTCATAACGATCAGCGGCCTGTTGGCGGAGGGCAAGTTCATCAGCAAAAATATCTAGCTTGGCATCTAGAACAACCGCTTGCATGCTATCCAGCCGACCAGTCATCCCAATTCGGACGTTTTCATATTTATTATGTCCCATCCCATGAACCCGGCAGGACCGGATAATTTCGGCGATTTTGGCATCGTCTGTAAAAACTGCCCCGCCATCACCGTATGCTCCAAGTGGCTTTGCAGGAAAAAAGCTGGTACACGTCACATCGGCAAGCTGGCCAACAGGGTGGCCATTAAGTGTTGCTCCGAAGCTTTGCGCGGCATCATCAACCAGCCAAAGTCCATGATCATCGGCAAAATTTTTTATAACTGCATAGTTGGCAGGTTGGCCAAAAAGGCCAACACCAATGATTCCGACAACATCAATTCCGGATTCCTTTCCAGCGGCAAGCGCAGCAGATAATTTCTCTGGGTTCAAGTTGAAACTATTGTCTTCAATTTCGGCAAAAACTGGAATTGCACCCATACAAGGCATTACCTCTGCGCTCGCGGCAAAGGTGAAGGATGGCACTATCACGCCCTGCCCCGCTTTTAATTCGAGCCCCATTAGTGTCAGGAGGAGTGCGTCGGTTCCTGATGAACAGGTTATGTTGTTCGTGGCACCTGTCCAATCACCGAGCCGAGTTTCTAAAGCGGTGATTTCTGGTCCCATAATATAGGCCCCATGATCAAGGACTACCCTCAAACCAGTTTCAATTTTGTCACGAATTCGCGCTTGTTGGGCTTTTAAGTCAATAAAGGCAATGCTCATGGTATATTTTTGCTCGCTATCGGATCTTATATTTGATTGATGTGTCTATTAGATTATCCTGCAGCATTTCAAGCACCTGCTGGACGGAAACAGCTTCGTTGATATCTGTTGGGGTTGGGCTGTCATTGTCACAGCTTTGAATAAACGCACGCATTTCAGCCTTTAACGGTTCGGCTTCGGTAAGTGGCAGAGTGATTGGGCTTGCTCGTTCAATAAGAAAATGTTCGCCATCCAATTGCATCTGGTCTTGGAATAATGTCAACTTTTCATGCCAAGCTTTGGTGTCATCAAACACCATTGCTCCAGCGCTCCCGGTGACAGTCAATCGTTGCTCTTTGAAAGGGCTCAACCAACTGGTCTGCATACCAGCTGAAATACCGCCATCAAAACCAAGAAAGCTCGTCAAAAAATCCACTATTCCGGGTGTCATATGGCTAGCGCCAACACAATGGATTTTGGTTGGCAGATCACCAACGAGCGCGAGAATGAGCGATAAATCATGTGGGCATAAATCAAATAGCACAGACTCAGTTGTCCGAATGCGCCCCATTGCCAAGCGGTTTGCTTGCACATGGCACAGGCTGCCAATCGCACCTGCGGCAAGCTGTTTTTGTAATTCGATAAAAGCCGCATGATATCGGATTAAATGTCCAACCATAACTTGTCGTTGTGCAGATTTTGCTGCAGCTCGGATTGCCAGCGCACCGGCGAGTGACAGCGACAGGGGTTTTTCAATATATATATGTTTGGTAGCCATAAGTCCCGCAAGGGCAAGCTCATCATGACTGGCAGCTCCTGTGGCGATAACAATGCCATCAATATTTTTGTTTTCAATCAGTTTATCCACTGACATTGCCGTGACATTGAAGGCTGACGAAAACTCATCGGCGGCTTTGGCATTTCGATCTGCAACAGCAACCAATGCGTCAAGATGGACAAGATTGCGGGCCAAATTGTTCCCCCAAACGCCACACCCAATCAGACCAATTTTTGCCATCACACAACTTTCGCACACTAATACTGCAGAACTACGAAACGCACCTTTAATGTGTCTTAATACGACGCAGGATTCGCGTCAATTGTTGCATTTTGTTACATTTTCGGGGGGAGTATGGGATAACGCGAAAAGTGGTATGAAGGGGAGCGCATTCTGCTGCCAGCCTTGTTTCACATGTTGCTTCGAGCATTATGTTAAGCCTTGCTGGTAATAATGTGAGGGATTATCTTCTCTTCAAAGGAAACGTGAGTCTATATACAATTTTTCGCTGATTTGCTGCTTGATAACCGCATTACTTCAAGGATCTTAAAATGGATGCAACATCAAAATTCAAAGATACATTGCCAACCACGCCGGAGACATTGCTAATGCTTTTGGACAGGTTGCACATTGCCTACGTGATGCACCGGCACCCTCCATTGCGTACAGTTGAAGACTCAAAAGCGCATCGTGACAACATGCCAGGGTTACACATAAAGAACCTCTATCTTCGCGATCGGAAAAAACAGAATTTTCTTCTTGTGGTTCAAGAAGACCGGCAGATTGATATGAAAAGCCTCAATCAAAAAATTGGTTGTGAACGGCTGTCTTTTGGCAGTGCAGAACGACTGTTTGAAATGTTGGGAGTGCGGCCCGGTGCGGTCAGCCCATTAACCTTAGTTAATGATCCTAATCAAAAGGTTCATTTGGCGCTAGACATCGCCCTCCAGACCAATGAGACGATTTATGCACACCCCCTTGTCAATGATATGACGCTTGGCATTGAGGGATCACATTTACAACAATTTTTTGCTTACACGGGCCATAAGGTCCAATGGCTGGATCTTTAAACAATGGCGTCGCAGGGCTCGCTGAAGAGTAAACTCTTTCCAATAGCTCTTGTTTCAAGAGGGCGAATGCCCACATAAATATGGTCACCAAAGGCGTTTGCTTTTGAACATTGTCTGGCTGACACATTATTGCCGAAAATTCGGCGTTACAGGAGCTTGGTGAAAAGAATGGAACAGCTAATTGCTGCAGGGGCATCCAACGACCCTATCGATGTTGATATGACTAATTTCATGACCGAGGTGGTTGAAAGGTCATCAACCACTCCCGTTGTGGTTCAATTTTGGGCACCATGGTGCGGACCCTGCAAACAGCTTGGCCCAGTGCTGGAAAAGACTGTTTTTGCCGCGAAGGGCAAGGTGCGGATGGTGCGGGTAAATATTGATAATAATCAACAGATTGCTCAGCAGCTGAGGGTTCAGTCAGTGCCTACGGTTTATGGCTTTTATAATGGCCAACCAGTTGATGCGTTTGCTGGCGCACAACCTGAGTCTACAGTTAAACAATTTATTGAAAAGCTGGCAGCAATGGCTAACAATGGCCCCGATATTGCGGCGATCGTTGAGGCGGCAAATCGCCTGCTTGACTTGCAAGACTATGCAGGGGCGTTGTCACAATTTCATGAAATAATGGCAGCTGATCCTGAATCGCCTGATGGTCTTGCTGGTATGGTTCGCTGTTTGGTCGGCATGAATGACCTTGATGGGGCTCGTGAGATTGTTGATCAGCTTGATGAGGAATTTCGGAAAACCCCCTCAATGGCGGCTGCAATTGATGTGCTGCTGCTATCTGAAAAAGCGTCAAAATCTGCTGACAGTTTAGACGTAGCCCAAGCTGCAGTTGATGCTGACCCAAGTAATTTGACGGCGCGTCAGGACTTGGCAATGGCGCTTTTTGCAACTGGTCAACAAGAAAGCTCAATGGATCAATTGCTCGAATCAATTCGCATTGATCGTGACTGGAATGATGGGTTGGCCCGCACCCAGTTGCTCGAATTTTTTAAAACACTAGGACCAGCCAATCCTAATGTTATAGCCGCGCGCCGTAAATTATCCACATTGCTGTTTGCATAAAAACGGGGTGAACAATTGTGTACATAAGCAGTCTGTAAATACTATGATCTCGTTTCTGAGTGAATTTATAAATACAGCCATACTATGTTCGTGAAAAAGATAGGGAGTGATTATGGTAGGCCGAATATTTGACCCACAATTTGATGAGCTTCCGGCACGCATTCCAATTTTCCCATTACCAAGTGCGCTGTTGCTTCCAGGTGGGCAATTGCCGTTAAATATTTTTGAACCCCGATATTTGGCCATGGTCACACATGCCTTGGCAACGCCTTCACGACTGATTGGAATGGTCCAACCGCTTGATGAAAACACTCAAACCGACGCTGCTGGTAACCCACTATTGTTCGAAACTGGATGCGCGGGGCGGTTATCATTTTTTCAGGAAACTGACAACGGACGGTTTGTGATCGCCCTCACTGGCCTATGCAGATTTAACCGTCGTGATCAGCAGTTAGACCCCAACGGGTTTTTGGTTGCAGATGTTGATTGGCATCCTTTTGCCCATGATTTGCGGATTGATGTAAGCGCATTTGACCGCGGTCCATTGATGAAGGTGATGAGACGTTATTTCGACCTGAAGGGCTTTGAGACAGACTGGACGCAGATAGAAAATTCCGATAACGATCAGCTATTGGCAACGTTATCGATGGTTTGCCCGTTTGAGATAGCGGAAAAACAGGCTCTTTTGGAGGCTGACACAATGGTTAAGCGTGCTGAGCTCCTAATTGCAATGATGGAAATGGCGCTGCATAATGAAACCGGAGGCAACGATGCCCGACACTAACCCTAGAGTTGGTCATGAAATTGATCGTCTTCTTCTTGAAGTGTTGGTTTGTCCGTTGACAAGAGGACCGTTGGTTTATGATCGTGTCAATAATGAATTGATTAGTCATCAGGCCCGCAAAGCTTACCCGGTCCGCGCTGGTGTGCCAATCATGCTTGTTGATGAAGCACGCGATTTGGGTGGGAACGAATAGGCTGCTAAAATCTGGCCAGCAGCTTGTATAAGGATAGCGTTTCGATGAAAGAGCCAACCAAAAAGCCGCCAGCATCAGGAATAGATGTTTGGCCGGCAGAAATCCGCCTTGCAAAATCAAAGAGTCTGTTAAACGTGAGGTTTGATAATGGCGAAAGCTTCTCGCTTTCAGCAGAATTACTGCGGGTGGAATCCCCCTCGGCTGAAGTGCAAGGACACGGTCCTGGTCAGAAAACCACGCCTGTTGGCAAACGGGATATTTTGATCAGGAGTATAGAGCCGGTAGGTAATTATGCAATCCGTATTAGTTTCAGTGATGGTCATGATACCGGTATTTTCAGCTGGAGCACGTTATATGATTACGGTCTTCGCCAAGATGAATTAATGACTGATTATCTCTCACGCCTTAAAAATAATGGAACCAAACGCAGTTAGAGAGCGATGCCCGTCACTGTGGCCACCTATTATTCTGGCAAACGCCCTTCTAGTAAATTTGCCCGCGTTAATTGGCCGCCCATCGCGCTTCTCTGGAACAGCGCTTTTAGCGGGCTACGATTTACCAAACTCATGCCCGCCCCTGCGATTTTGGCCATCCCTGGCTGAAATGACATAAGCTGGTTCAGTCCACTTGTCATGGCGGTCATGGCGGTGACTTCCAGCCGTCGTCTGGTCCTATATTCACTGCGGATAGACCGGTGACCAGCATTCAGCCCACGTTGATTAGCTTGTGCCAGACAATCAGCAAGCACGGCGGCATCTCCGAGGGCCAGATTATAACCTTGTCCGGCAAGTGGATGAATTGCATGGCTAGCATCACCGGCAAGAATCAGATTATGACTTGTCATTTTATGGGTAATAGTTGGTTTTAGTGGCCAGCTATGGCGTGGCCCATCAAGCTTCAACCCACCAAGTGTCTCGCCAAACGCCAACAGAACCAAACTTGCAAATTCATCTTCACAAAGGGCTAAGACTCGCGATGCCTCATCCTTGGGTAGGCTCCAGACAAGTGATACACGGCGTTCGCCGTGGGGCATAAGTGCAATAGGCCCGCCCGGCAGAAATCTCTGAAATGCTGTATTCTCATGGGGTTGCTCACTTATTAAGTTTGCGATGATGGCAGTTTGCCGATGCGGCTCTCTAAAGGTCCGAATAGACGCATAATCGCGTAGCTTACTGTTTGCACCATCACATGCAACAACCAGTTGGCAACTCAAATCTGGCCGACGCTCAAATTGCAGGCGGGCAAAATCATCTCCCGAATCAAATTTGGTAACCTCATGCCCGGCAATCTGAATAACGGGTCGTTCTGCCAGTCTGTCATAAAGTGCGTCGAGAAGGTCTTGATTGCTAACAACATAGGCCATAGGCGTTTCATCACTATGCCAGTCCAACAAGAATTCGGATCGTTGTCGCGGGTTGAGCCTATCACGATGTGGTTGGCCATTCGCAACTTTGATACAGGAGATTGGTGTTGCGTTTTTGTCAATCGAAGGCCAAACACCCAGCGCATCAAGCATTGCCTTGCCCGCTGCATGAACTGTTGTTGTGCGTTGGTCACGCTTAGCGGTTTCGGCTTTTGCGTCTATTTGATTGTCTCGGTCTATTAAGGTAATCGCCGGTGCTGATGGCGAACCATAACCACAATGTGACAAGGCAAGCGCAGTCATCACGCCTGTGAGGCCTGCCCCAACCACGGCAATTTGTTGGATTTGGTGATCACACATTTGCATTCCCTGTCTTTAGGGAGAAATGGGTAGATATAACGTGCTTGGCAAGGTCATCAAGATTATTTTGGTTGAAAAGATAGCCGTGCGCACCAGCTCTGTATCCGGCTTCCACATCGCTATCACGGTCACCGATCATAACCGATTCACTTAGGTCAATCTTCCATTTTCGGGCAAGGTTAAATAACATGCCTGGCTCTGGTTTGCGACAACCGCAAGCTATCGCCATTGCTGGATTTGGCGATAAGGGATGATGCGGGCAAAAAGCGATATCGGTAATGCAACCACCAGCCTTGCTGGCAGCGGCAATCATATGATTGTTAAAATGATTCATTTGATCTTCGCTGAAGATGCCGCGTCCAATACCGCCCTGATTGGTCACGACGAAAACTGGAATATTGGCTTCGTGAAACCGCTTTAATGCAGCGGCAGCGCCATTAATCCAAGCAAATTTTTCGATTTCGAAAATATAGCCACCATCGTGAATTAACGTGTTGTCCCGGTCAAGAAATATGGCAGGCTTTTGCAACATTGAGGCGGGGTCCTCTACGATGGGGCGCTTAAGATGTGGCGTTTCCGGTGAAGCCGCCCCACCCGATAAATGTCTGACTTGCTCTCCAGTTTACTGATATTAGCAAATTTTGCTAGTAAGTAACATCATTGCAGCCATTGCCCCATAGCAGTGCATGCGCTACCAATGGAGGCGTAATTTCCTTTTTTTCTACTGCCGGTGAAAATTCATGAAGTTTAACCCCGCACACGCTATTTTTGATGGAAATATGTTTGTCCAGCTTGGGGCATTGCTTGACCCGATAACGCCTCCAGCTGACTTACCAGTTCTTGACATGTCGATTGGTGAACCGCAACAGCCCCCTGCAAAATTATTAACCGACAGCGTATTGCGCTATAATGAGCAATGGCAATTCTATCCCAAGGCAACGGGAAGTCTGCACTTTGCCGAGGCGGTAGAAACCTACATCGCACGGCGATGGCCTGACGCTGCCGGCCTTACCGATCAAAGTCAAATTATCCCGGTTCCCGGAACGCGTGAACCGCTTCATCTACTGGGGCATCTCGTTAGTGGCAGTAAAGCAAATGCCGTTGCTCTTGTTACGAACCCATTTTATCACGCTTGGCGGGCGGGTGCTATGGCCAGCGGTGGCGAAATCATTTATTTAAATAGTGGGGCTAACCATAATTTTTTGCCTGACCTTCAGGCGGTGGAACCAGCAACGTTGGACCGGACAAGCATTTTGTTTCTGTGCAGCCCAACCAACCCGCAAGGCACTGTTATGGATCTGGATTATCTCTTGGCAGCGCTTCGACTTGCTCGCGCACATGATTTTTTATTGGTAATGGATGAGTGTTATGCCGATATCTGGTGGGATAGCCCGCCAACTGGTATGATGCAAGCAGCCGCAGTTCTGGCGAAGCGCGATGGTACTGATTTCAGCCGTGACCCGCTTGCCAACATGGTGGTGTTGAATTCCTTGTCGAAAAGGTCTGGAGCGGCCGGGCTAAGGGCTGGATTTATGGTGGGTGACAAGGAGGTAATCACCCAATATCTAAAACTTGTCAGCAACGGAGGTTCCTTGGTGCCAACACCTCTTTTGTCGGTAGCAGCTGATCTTTATAAGGATGAAGCGCATGTTGCCAACATTCGCGCATATTATCATGCGAATTTTGCCCTTGTTGAACGGCATCTTGGAATCAGCCCGCCACAAGGTGGCTTTTTCCTGTGGTTGAAGGTTGATGATGATGTGCAGTTTGTAAAAAGGTTGATGGCGGAACAGGCGGTACGAGCGTTACCGGGCTCATTCATGGGAGTGGAAACCGTCGATGGTAATCCGGGGGCCGGATATGTCAGGTTGGCGCTTGTGCACGACGCAAAAATCACTGATGAAGCTCTTGGGCGCATAGCAAAAATTTACAAAAGCCAGGCATGATAGTTGCCCGCAGTAATGACCACAGCCTGGGCTATTGCTGGATTGCCGCATCGTTTTATTTTATAAAGGAACGCAATGGTCGACCGTGACGATAAAAAGCCCCTTTTCTCTACTGCGATGATGCACTTTTTGCAACATCGGCTTATGGAAATCTTTGGTCTTGCGCTGTTTTTGCTTAGCGGCCTGTTACTGGTTGCATTGATCACAGCTGACAAGAATGATCCGTCTTTCACAAATATTTCTGATGCTGGTGTGAATAATTGGCTTGGCCCAATAGGCGCCAATATTTCGGCAGCAATGATTTCGGTGATTGGGCTTGCGGCATTTTTTTTAGCCCTTGTGCCCTTCTTCTGGGGATTGTCGTACTTCCGAAAGAAACCAGTGCCATTGCTGGGGTTTCGGCTGCTGTTTTTACCTATTAGCTTGGTGTTTTTGGCGGGCGGTTTGTTTGCTATTGATGGGGCTGGTATCAGTGATATCGGTGGGGGTGGCGGTGCAATTATCATTGGGTTTATCATGCGGTTCATGCAGGCTATGCCATCTGTTCTTGGCCTCAGAACAATTGATTATGTTGGCGTTGCCGCTTTGTTTTTGGGTTTTGTCGGCTGGCTCTGGGTTACTGCGATTTCCCGCCAACAATGGCTGGATGTGACTGGCCAAACCACTAAGCTTGGCCCCATTTTCAAAGGGCTTTTTGGGATTGGCCAAAAGGTTGCTCGTATCTTTGCTCAGGTCCAAAAATATTTTACCATGGAGCCGCCACAAAAACCCAAAACATTAAAACAGCGACAAGAACCTGTGTTTGTTGACGAAACGGGTGATCAAATTTTCAACCAAGTTGCTAGCCAGTCAGTGTCGTCGCGTTCGCAACGAAGAAACAAAAGGAATGCAAAACAGGAAACACTGGATTTTGGCAGTGGATCAAGTTTTCATGTACCACCTGTCCGTCTCCTGAATCCGCCTGTTAAGGCTCAGTCTGGACCATCTAAATCAGCCCTCGAGGATCATGCAAGCCAACTTGAAAAGGTGTTGTCTGATTTCAGTGTGAACGGCACTATTGCTGACGTGCGTTTTGGGCCAGTTGTAACGCGATATGATTTAAACCCTGCTCCAGGTACGAAATCGCAACGTGTGATTTCGCTTGCTGATGATATAGCCCGGTCAATGAGCGCTATTTCTGTTCGTGTTGCTGTTGTGCCAGGTCAGAATGTGATTGGAATTGAGTTGCCTAATTTAGACCGGCAGGTTGTCATGCTTCGTGATATTTTGGATCACGATGCCTGGGGCAAGGACAAGTCAAATTTGCCGATGGCACTTGGAAAGGATATTGCCGGTGCACCCGTAGTTGTTGATCTGGCAAAATTCCCGCATCTTCTTGTGGCTGGCACCACCGGTTCGGGAAAATCGGTTGGCATTAACTCTATGATATTGTCCCTGCTTTACCGCCATACACCGGAAACCTGTCGTATGATTATGATCGATCCGAAAATGCTGGAGTTATCGGTTTATGACGGCATACCGCATTTACTGAGCCCAGTGGTGACTGATCCGTCAAAGGCTGTAACGGCTCTAAAATGGGCGGTTCGTGAAATGGAAAATCGCTATCGAAACATGGCTAAAATGGGGGTCCGAAATATAGGCGGCTATAATGAACGGCTTGCTCAAGCAAGAGCAAAAGGTGACACCTTGACAAGGCGTGTCCAAACCGGGTTTGACTCTGAGACTGGCAAGCCGATTTATGAGGAGGAAATTCTGGATCTTGCCCCACTGCCCTACATTGTCGTTGTGATTGATGAAGTGGCCGATCTTATGCTTGTTGCTGGTAAAGAAATCGAAAGTGCGGTTCAGCGTTTAGCACAAATGGCGCGCGCAGCAGGCATTCATGTCATTATGGCAACCCAGCGTCCATCTGTGGATGTGATTACTGGAACAATCAAGGCAAACTTTCCAACCCGAATCAGCTTTCAGGTAACATCGCGCATCGACAGTCGCACTATTCTTGGCGAACAGGGCGCCGAACAGCTCCTTGGCCGTGGCGATATGCTGTTTATGGAAGGTGGTGGCCGGGTTGTAAGAGTGCATGGCCCGTTCGTCGATGATGGCGAGGTTGAGTCGGTTGCCAATTTCCTACGCCAACAAGGTGAACCTGAATATGATGACCGGGTTGTTGAAGAGGTTGAAGCTGGCGTAGACTTAATAGATTCTGGTCAGGGGACTGCTAATGGCGGCAGCCTTTATGAGCAAGCTGTTGCTTTGGTTGTGCGTGAGCAAAAAGCGTCCACCAGCTTTGTGCAAAGACATTTAAAGATTGGTTACAACCGTGCGGCGACGATTATAGAAGAAATGGAGAGTAGTGGCATTATTTCGGCAGCTAACCATGTTGGAAAGCGTGATGTGTTGATTACGAATGATGAAAATGGGGTCTCGTAATGGCTCATGCAATCGCAAAACATGACTATGTTCTTGGGAAATTATCAACAATAGCAGGGTGCTTTATGTTGGCTTTGGGGTCTGGTTTTATTCGTGTTACACGTGCATGTGTAATTTGTATGGGCATATTTTCTGCTGGGTCTGCTGCAGCAGCAGATGAAGTCAAACGCGCTGAAGCGTGGTTCAATAAAATCAAATCCATTGAAGCAGATTTTGTTCAGGTCGCCTCAGACGGGACATCGGCCGAAGGCAAGTTATTATTTCGTCGTCCATCTCAGATGAAAATCACCTACCAAAATGAAGATGGTGGCAAAGGTTTGCAGTTAATTACTAGCAAAATTTGGCTCCACGTTGACCGGCCAGATGAAAAGTTACTGACAAGTTACCCTTTATCGGAAACGCCATTATCATTAATTTTGGCGGCAAAGGTTTCACTGCGGCCAGATGGGTATGAGACGCGGATCAAACGATCAACTGCTGGTGTCGTGCAGATTCTGGTTGCTAAGGAAGAGGGCGAGGGCGCAGGCCAACTCACCCTTGAATTTTCGGAAAAACCTTTTCAGTTCAGGCGCTGGATAGTTGTTGATACAGCGGGCATCCGAACCAGCGTAACTTTATTTAATCTTGCTTTTGACACAACCATTCCTAATGTTGCGTTCAGGCTCCCCTCCTATTTGGCAAACAATTGATTGTGATATTACGTGGCCTGCGCAAACGTCATTGCCAAGGCTAAACGGATCTTGACACAAGATTATTTTAGAGCAGAAATATTATGACGACTCAAATGCGAGTTTGCCAGATCGATGTGGTGATAAATCAGCAGTGCTCACTTGTTTTAGCCATCGAATCCCATCACCTATTATTGTCGTCCACCCTAAATCAATTATTATAATCGTGCTCAAATTCCGGATTTCCTGACAAATATAAATTAACATATCTGCATCAAAGAGGACTGAATGAAAATCGCAACTTGGAATATTAATAGTGTGCGTTTGCGCCTTGATCTGGTGCTCGGGTTTTTGCAGCAAGCGGATATTGATGTTTTATGCCTGCAGGAAACTAAAACACAGGATATGCATTTTCCAGATGAAGCCTTTACTGCTGCTGGATGGCCGCATCAAGTGATCCGAGGTGAAAAAAGCTATAATGGTGTGGCTATCATTTCGCGTCAGCCGTTTACTGAAACAAGCCATATGAACTGGGCCGGCAAGACTGATTGCCGACACATATGGGCGAGGACCCAAGACGGTATTGGGGTGCATAATTTCTATGTGCCAGCTGGAGGTGATATTCCTGATATCGACGAAAATGCAAAATTTGCGCATAAGTTACAATTCATCGCGGAAATGACTAATCATTTTGGGGTCAATAAACCGCAGAGGGAAGTTTTGGTTGGTGATTTGAATATTGCGCCTTTGGCAAGCGATGTTTGGTCGAGCAAACAGCTATTAAAAATTGTCAGCCACACACCCGTTGAAACAGACGGGTTAAAACGACTAATCGCTGATGGAGGTTGGTATGACGCGGTGCGCGCCTATTTTGGTGATGAACAGAAACTATATTCTTGGTGGTCTTATCGTGCACGTGATTGGGCGGCAAGTGATCGTGGGCGTCGGCTGGATCATATATGGGTTAGCGTTGACCTTGCTGATAGGATTGTAATGGCGGAAATTCACCGTGGCCTGCGCGGTGCGGATAAACCGTCTGATCATGTGCCAATTAGTCTGACACTGGGATAAATTAGCATCAAACTACTTTTCCTTTTTGCCTCTTTCCCTTTCGTCCAAAAGAAAAACCGGTTATACGCATTGTTATGACAGCGTTTTTTAAAATGCATGGCCTTGGCAATGATTTCATTGTTTTTGATGCGCGCGAACCTGCCAAAGGCATCCCTGATGTTATCAGCAAGATCGCGGCAACCGCGCTTGCTGACCGTCATTTTGGCATTGGCTGTGATCAGATACTTGTGATCCGGCCTTCTCAGAAGGCCGATATTTTCCTGCAGATTCTCAATAGTGATGGCAGTGCGGCGATGGCATGTGGCAATGGCACAAGATGCGTTGCTGATCATATTATGCAGGAGTTCGAGCAGGACCGGCTTGCTATTGAAACTGACGCTGGCATTTTGCAAAGCTGGCGGTCAGCTGAATTTCCTAACCAGATTTCTGTTGATATGGGGTCGGTCCACCTTGACTGGGCGGCCGTGCCATTGGCCAACGAGGCAAATACATTATCAGTGGATCTTGGACCGCTTGCACCAGTGCCTGCAGTTTGTCATTCGGTGGGAAACCCACATGCTGTGCTTTTTGTTGATGATGCCGAAGCCATAGACCTTGATAATGTTGGCCCGCCGCTTGAACATCACCCTCTATTCCCGGAGAGGGTAAATATTTCTTTTGCACATCGAATTGGACCCAACAAGTTTCGGATGCGGGTGTGGGAGCGTGGCGTCGGTGTTACCCTCGCCTGTGGCAGTGGGGCTTGTGCAGTCGGGGTTGCGGTTCATCGGTCTGGGCGTGGGTCGCGAAAAACTGAAATCATTATGGATGGCGGATCGGTTTTTATTGACTGGCAAGATGATGGAACCCTTGGAGGGCGAGTGATTATGCGTGGACCAGTTGCCTATGTTTTTGATGGCACCCTCTCTGCGAGTCTTAATGGTTTGTTGTGGGCTGGCAAATGAACAAGCGTAATATGCCCCAAGTGCGAACATTTGGATGTCGGCTGAATATTTGGGAATCAGAAGTTCTGCGTGAGCAGGCGGGGGCTGCTGGCCTGTTGGATGCTATTATTATCAATACATGTGCGGTGACCGTTGAGGCAGAAAAACAAGCCCGCCAAGCCATTCGGAAAGCCCGTCGTGACAATCCGGATGCCAAAATTATCGTCACTGGTTGTGCCGCACAAATTGCTCCTGAAGCGTGGGCTGATATGCCCGAAGTTACGCAAGTGCTTGGCAATCATGACAAACTAAAAATCGAAAGCTGGAAGAAGCTCGCGGCAAGTAAAGCTCAATCGCTTTTGGTTAGTGATATTATGGAAGTGCGTGAAACTGCATCACATATGGTAGACAGTTTTCACGAACATACACGGGCGTTTCTGCAGGTCCAGCAGGGCTGTGATCATCGCTGCACTTTTTGCATCATTCCATACGGCCGAGGAAACAACAGATCGGTGCCTTCCAGCGGTCTAATTGATGCTGCCAAAAATCTTGTTTATAACGGCTGCAAAGAGCTGGTTCTGACTGGCGTTGACATTACCTCATGGGGAAGTGATTTACCCGGGCGGCCGCGCCTTGGAAATTTAGTGCGTCGGCTTTTGAGCGAATTGAAGGACCTGCCAAGATTAAGGCTATCGTCAATTGACCCTGCTGAACCAGACGCCGAATTGATGGCTGTTCTGGCTGATGATCCGCGTCTGTTACCGCATCTACACCTATCGGCACAGCATGGTGACGACGTTATTTTAAAGCGGATGAAAAGACGCCATCTGGCGAGGGATATTTTGCGGTTTTGTGATGAGGCGCGTCGCCGCCGCCCAGATGTGGTATTTGGTGCCGATGTGATTGCAGGTTTTCCAACTGAGAGTGATCAGGCGCATCAGGCAAGCCTTGATATGATTGAAGCAGCTGGTATTACTCATCTTCACGTCTTCCCTTACTCATCGCGCTCAGGAACTCCCGCTGCTGCTATGCCTCAGCTCTCACCAGAAATCATCAAAGCCCGAGCACGCGCTTTGCGTCAGTTTGGTGGACAACGGCTGGAAGAATTTTTAGATTCTATGGTTGGCAGCAAGGATCAGCTTTTAGTCGAGACGGGCAATCGTGGCCATGGGCGCAATTTTGCCAAAATTCGGCTAGAAGGGGCGAACTATCCATCGGGGCGTCTCGTTGATGTTAATATTGTGGGGCGTGATGGTGATAGCCTTGTTGGCCGGGAAGATTCGGGTGGAGAGTATGGCGCATGAATTGGTATAAGAAACTAAGAGACGGGCTCAGCAAATCCACAAAGAAGGTCTCTGAGTCTCTGGCCAGCCTGCCGTCCCTATCGGCGCTAATTGGCAAATCAAAACTAGACGCGGCATCATTGGAAGAAGTTGAAGATGCGCTGATTTCTGCCGATCTTGGCACTGCCTCATCTATCCGCCTTGCCGCCGCGCTCAAGGCTCACAAATTCACCGGACCAGTTGATGCAGAAGCGATTGCGCTCGCCCTTGCTGACGGGTTGGAGACGATTTTGGAGCCGGTAGCCAAGCCATTGAAAATCAGATCTGAAAACAAGCCCCACGTAGTTCTTCTCGTTGGGGTGAACGGATCTGGCAAGACTACGACCGCGGGAAAACTTGCACAAAACTGGCAAGCACAGGGTAAAAAAGTTTTGCTAGCAGCTGGTGATACATTTCGTGCGGCGGCAGTCGAACAGTTGCAAATCTGGGGCGAGCGAACTGGCACATCTGTGATTGCTGATACCAATGGAGGAGATGCTGCAGCATTGGCCTACCGTGCATTGGCACAGGCTATCCAAGAAAGTGCAGATGTGCTGATAATCGATACAGCGGGACGTCTACAAAACCGCAGTGAATTAATGGATGAGTTGGCAAAGATTATACGGGTAATCCGAAAACTGGATAAAAGCGCCCCGCATGATTCGATTATTATTTTGGACGGGACAGTCGGCCAAAATGCGTTATCTCAAGTCAAAGCTTTTTCAGCCGTTGCTGATGTATCAGGCCTGATCGTTACCAAGCTTGACGGATCTGCAAAAGGCGGTGTTGTCGTGGCGCTTGCAGAAGAGTTTGGCCTGCCCGTCCATGCTGTTGGTGTTGGTGAAGGGGCCGATGATTTGCAGCCTTTTGCCGCTGATGAATTTGCCAAGGCGCTTGCAGGAGTTGGGGCTGATTAGGCGTTCTTTGCGTTAGGATACATGGATACGGTCTTCGGCTAATTGGGTAAAAGGTGTGTACTGCGACCTGTTAGGTAATAGACTAGTAAAATGGCATATTCATGCAGGCTATGACGTAGAAGCGAAATCCCGTCTCCTAAGCTCCAAAAACTTGTGTGTCCGATTTTTGGCGTTTGGTAATCAACAGGATAGGGAATAATCCCCGTCCATCCCGCTGCCGCAAAACTGCCAACAGCCCGTGGCATGTGATTTGCAGATGTAATAAGAATCCAATTCGTGCCTGGCTCAGCCGCGAAAACCTGCCGGCTATTCACTGCATTCTCATATGTGTTCCGGCTGTTTTCTTCATAGAGAACAGTTGTATTTAAACCACCAAGCTTGTGAATCAGATCACGAATATTATCGCTTTCGCGCCATCCGCGTTGGACCAAATCACTGGAAAATCCACTGAATAGAATTGGCGTTTGTGGAAGCTGGCGGGCCAACACCATGGCGGCAGTAAATCTTTCTGCGCTGCCGTTAAGCCCATATTGGTTATGGCTCTCGGCAATTAGGCCGTTGCTTGTAAAGCCTCCAAGAACGATGATTCCGTCAATGTGTTTTTCGCCAATTTCACCCCGGGGAATGCGGCTCTCAAGAAACTGTAATGGAAGGCTGGAAAGTGGCAAAATGCCGAAAGAAAGTGGCAGAGATATCGCGGCTAAAAATGAAAAGCGCATGATCCACCACCTTCGTCGCCAACGGGCAATCGCACCGATTGCCAGAAACAGATAGGGTATAACGAGCGGTTCAAGCAAAAGACCAAGCGTCTTAGATAAAATAAAAAACATCGGCTATTCTTGACAATTGCTAGCAAAAAGCGCAATAGGATTCTAAAATCATGCCATGTCCGAATGACATGACCTTAGCGGGTTCCGCACGTCCTTGAAGTCTTCGAGCACGGGCGCTAGTTCGCTGTTTGCAATTCGGGTGATCGTTGATGCAGGTTGGACGAGTATGGTAATAATGGGGCAAGCGAGTTCAAAACTATGTTTGATACGCTGAAAAGTAAATTAGCTGATGTCTTTGACGGACTGGCACGCCGAGGCGCGCTCAGCGAGTCAGACGTTGATGCCGCACTTCGTGGAGTGCGTCTTGCTTTGCTTGATGCTGATGTTGCGTTGCCCGCGGTAAAAGCCTTTACCGAAAAAGTGCGTGAACAGGCGGTGGGTGTTGCCAGCATGCGGGCGGTCCGGCCTGATCAGCAGGTGATCAAGATTGTTCATGATGCGTTGATCGAGATGCTTGGTGGAGATGCTGAGACGTTGAATATCTCAACGAACCCACCTTCAGTTATTCTTCTGGCGGGCTTACAAGGTTCTGGCAAAACAACGACGGCAGGCAAACTGGCCTTGCGTCTTCGGACACGTGATCGCAAAAAAGTGATGCTGGCTTCGCTTGATGTTACCCGCCCGGCGGCGCGGGAACAGTTGCGGATGCTTGGTGGTCAAGCCGAAGTTGGTGTGTTGAATGAGGTGGATGGCGAGAGCCCGGCGCAGATTGCCAAACGTGCTTTGCAAGCGGCAAAATTACAAGCCTATGACGTTCTCATTCTTGATACGGCGGGCCGCTTAAGCATCAATGAAGCCTTGATGGCTGAACTTCGCGACATCAAAAAACTGACCAAACCCCATGAAATCCTATTAGTCGCCGACTCGATGACTGGTCAGGATGCGGTGAATACAGCCGAGGCCTTTCACAAGGCGGTTGGCTTAACGGGTATTGCGCTGACACGCCTTGATGGTGATGCGCGAGGCGGTGCGGCACTGTCGATGCGCCATGTCACTGGATGCCCAATCAAGCTGGCAGGTGTTGGCGAAAAACAGGACGCGCTTGAAGATTTTGATCCGGCACGCCTCGCTGGCCGCATTCTGGATATGGGCGATGTTGTTGCGCTTGTTGAGAAGGCTGCTGAGGCCATCGAAGTTGAAGAAGCTGAGAGACTGGCCAAACGCATGGCAAAGGGCCAGTTCGACATGAACGATTTTCTAATACAAATTCGCCAGCTTCAAAAAATGGGTGGTTTTGGCGGCTTGATGGGTATGTTGCCCGGCATTGGTAAGATGCAAAAGCAAATCGCCGCCGCTGGCATTGATGACAGCATGATTAAACGGCAAGAGGCCATCATTCTGTCGATGACGAAAAAAGAACGAACTTCTGTAGGGTTGCTAAATGCATCACGGCGTAAGCGTATTGCGGCCGGCTCGGGAACCTCGGTTCAAGAGGTGAACCGGCTAGTGAAACAATACCAAGATATGGCTCGGATGATGAAAAAGCTGGGTGGCAAAACGGGTGCCGCAGCGATGAAGGCCATGTTTGGTGGCGGTGGAATGGGTGCTGCTGGAATGGGTAATGCTGGAGCTATGCAAGATCTCGGTGCGTTATCACGCGGCCTTGGAAAAGGATTGGGCGGCGGTGTTGCCCAAGGGCTAGGAAGTAGTCTTGCCAATGGATTGCCCGGTTTGGGCGGCAAACCTGCCGGTAAAAAGAAATAGAGTTTATGGACGACTAACGCCAATGAGAGGGATAAATTCATGGCTTTGAAAATCAGACTAGCACGCGGCGGTGCAAAAAAACGCCCATTTTACCGGATCGTTGTTGCTGAAGCGTCATCGCCACGCGATGGTCGCTATGTTGAGCGTGTTGGCACTTATAACCCAATGGTTCCAAAAGAACATGAACAGCGTATGACATTGAATAGTGAGCGGATTACATTCTGGCTTAGCAAAGGTGCCAAACCAACCGAGCGTGTTCAAAAGATGCTTGCTGCCGCTGGCCTCGCTGAACCTTTGATTATTCGTGATCAGCCAAAGAAATCAGCTCCTGGTAAAAAGCGAGCAGAGCGCGAGGCTGAAGCCGCGGATGCCGCCGCTGCTGAAGCGCCTGCCGAAGAGGCTGCTGCTGAAGCGCCTGCTGAAGAGGCTGCTGCTGAAGCGCCTGCTGAAGAGGCTGCGCCTGCTGAAGAGGCTGCGCCTGCTGAAGAGGCTGCGCCCGCTGAAGAGGCTGCTGCTGAGGCGTCTACCGAAGAGGCTGCGCCTGCCGAAGAGGCTGCGCCCGCTGAAGAGGCTGCTGCTGAGGCGTCTACCGAAGAGGCTGCGCCTGCCGAAGAGGCTGCTGCTGAGGCGTCTACCGAAGAGGCTGCGCCCGCCGACGGAGAGGTTACAGAGGAAAAGGCAAACAGCTAGTGTCAGCTGGCAAGCTGCCAATCGGCGTGATTGTTGGTCCGCAAGGGGTCAGGGGACAGTTCAAAGTAAAACCATTTACTGCGGTCCCCAATTCGTTATCGGCATATGGCCCTGTCACAACCGACGATGGCCAGCAACTGATGTTGCGCATCATGTCGATCAATGCAAAAGGGCTGGCGATTGTTTGTGCCAAAGGTGTGGATACGCGAGATGCGGCCGAGGCCTTGCGCGGTGTGACTTTGTATGTTGTTCGGGAAAGCCTGCCAGAGCCCAATGATGGTGAGTTCTATCATGCAGATTTGCTGGGGATGTCGGTGAAAGGGCAAGATGGTGTTCCGCTTGGTAGTTTAATAGCGATTCATGATTTTGGTGCTGGGGAAATCGCCGAGCTGGCACCTCGAAAAGGCTCAACGATAATGGTTCCTTTTGGAGGTGATCGGCTAATCGCTGTTGACATGGCGGCAAAAGAAATTTGTCTCTTGGTGCCTGATGGTTTGCTTGACGCAACCAATGTAGTTGATGAAGCGAGCGGTGATAAAATCAGCTAACGGGGCCAAAGAAAACAGCCCGAGTTAAAATGGCTGTGCTTAACAAGGATGGGCAAACTGGGAAAGGATGGCTGTTATGGGCGAAATAACGCCCAATTTGAACCAAAAAACCGTTGCTGGTAGCGCTTTGCCCTGCTGGCAAGCAACGGTTTTAACGCTTTTTCCGGAAATGTTTCCTGGACCATTGGAATATTCTTTGTCAGGAAAATCGTTGAATGAGGGCATTTGGTCGTTGAAAAAACTGGACATTCGTGAGTTTGCGCGCGATAAGCACCGAACCGTAGATGATGCCCCCCTTGGCGGCGGCGTCGGTATGGTGTTAAAACCAGACGTCGTGGCAGCCGCGCTTAATGCTGTCAAAGACTGCCCAGGCCCAAGGATTTACCTGTCACCACGGGGCAGGGTACTTGATCAGGGGTTGGTTCATGATCTGGCCGCTGCAAAGGGTGCGGTGTTTTTATGTGGGCGCTATGAAGGGGTTGATCAGCGGGTGATCGACTCAGCTGATATGATTGAAGTCAGTGTCGGCGATTATATTTTGTCAGGTGGTGAAATAGCTGCCCTGACAGTGATGGATGCGGTGGTCCGCCTGCTGCCGGGTGTGATGGGCAAGGAAGCTAGCCACCGCGAAGAAAGTTTTGAGACCGGGTTGTTGGAGCATTCACACTACACGCAGCCCCGAGTCTGGAATGGCATTGAAGCACCAGAAATTCTGGCTTCAGGCCACCACCGCAAAATCGCTGAATGGCGACAGGCGGAGGCAGAAAAAGAGACGCAGCGTCGCCGGCCAGATTTGTGGCAACATTATCTGAACCAGTCGGCACTGCGTAAGGGCAAAAAGTAAGTTACCTGCCAGCAAGGGGCTGGAGATCGGGGCCAGCATCCGGTCAGGGTAACAAGGAATGGATGAAGGGAATCGGGCGATGAACATCATTGATCGCATAGGAAATAAGCAGATCGAAAAAGTGCGTGGTCAAAGGCAGCTGCCAGAATTTGCACCCGGCGACACTTTACGCGTTGACGTCAAAGTGGTTGAAGGTACGCGTGAGCGTATTCAGGCATTTGAGGGAGTCTGCATTGCGCGAAAAAGCAACGGCGTAAATTCATCATTCACGGTTCGGAAAATTTCCTACGGAGAAGGTGTTGAGCGCGTATTTCCAATTCACGCTCCGCAAGTTGCCGGGGTGACGGTCATGCGGCGTGGACGGGTTCGTCGTGCCAAGCTATATTATTTGCGTGGTCGGACTGGTAAGGCAGCACGTATTGCTGAAAAAACAACCTACCGCGAGGCGTCATCTTCTTAAATTGCCCGACCGGCCTTGTGAGATGACCTCCTCGCCGGTAGCAATCAGGAGAATGCTATGTCGGCTCCAAAAACTTTATTTGATAAGATCTGGGATGCGCATGTTGTGCATCAGCAAGATGATGGTACATGCCTGATTTACATTGATAGGCACCTTGTTCATGAGGTGACCAGTCCGCAGGCCTTTGAGGGTCTTCGAAATAATCATAGAGTGGTGCGCGCACCCAATCGCACGCTTGCCGTTGCCGATCACAATATTCCAACTACGGACCGCTCGGTTGGTATCGAAGACGAAGAAAGTCGCATTCAGGTCGAAGCTCTAGAGAAAAATGCGGCTGACTTCGGTGTCCCTTATTTTGCGATGGATGATATCCGTCAAGGCATTGTTCATGTTATTGGTCCAGAACAGGGTTTTACCCTGCCCGGAATGACCATTGTTTGTGGTGACTCGCACACCGCAACCCATGGGGCGTTCGGCGCCCTTGCTTTTGGTATTGGCACATCTGAAGTTGAGCACGTTCTGGCTACACAGACACTGATCCAAAAACCAGCCAAGAATATGCGTATCACGGTTGATGGTGATCTTGCCGATGGTGTAACTGCCAAGGATGTGATTTTAGCTATTATTGGTAAAATAGGCACAGCTGGCGGCACGGGGCATGTGATGGAATTTGCCGGATCGGTTATTCGCGGTTTGTCGATGGAAGGTCGCATGACAGTTTGTAACATGGCTATTGAAGCTGGCGCCCGTGCTGGAATGATTGCACCAGACCAGGTAACATTTGATTATTTAGCTGATCGTCCAATGACGCCGAAGGGTAAAAACTGGGATAATGCTATCGCATATTGGCAAACTTTGCCATCCGATACCGATGCCAGTTATGATACTGAAGTCATCCTCCCGGCTGAAGAAATTGCCCCAACTGTAACCTGGGGAACGAGCCCTGAGGACGCACTGGCAATCACTGAGACTGTGCCAAATCCGGAACTGGAAAAAGACGCCAGCAAACGCTCAAAGATGGAACGGGCAATTGCTTACATGGGCCTGACACCGGGCCAGAGATTGACCGATATTAAAGTTGATACAGTTTTTATCGGTTCTTGCACGAACAGTCGTATTGAGGATCTTCGCGCAGCTGCGGCACTAGCCCAAGGTCGTAAGGTGGCAGACGGGATGCGAGCGCTCGTGGTGCCGGGATCAGGGCTTGTCAAGGAACAGGCCGAGGCTGAAGGGCTGGACAAGGTGTTTGTCGCTGCTGGTTTTGAGTGGCGTGAGCCCGGCTGTTCAATGTGCCTTGCGATGAATGCTGATAAATTGACTGATGGCGAGCGCTGCGCGTCCACGTCAAACCGGAATTTTGAAGGTCGTCAGGGCCGTGGTGGCCGCACCCACCTTGTCAGCCCACAAATGGCTGTTGCCGCGGCGTTGTCTGGCCATCTGACCGATGTGCGGAACATCTGAGCGGAAAAGGAGCGATCTTGTGCAGAAATTTGAAAAATTGACCGGTGTTGCTGCGCCGTTGGATATTTTGAATATTGATACAGATATGATTATTCCGAAGCAGTTTTTGAAAACTATCAAGCGATCTGGCCTTGGTAGAAACTTGTTTGACGAGATGCGTTTCAATTTGGATGGCAGCGAGATTGACGATTTTGTGCTGAATCAGGCACCGTATCGGAATGCAAAAATTCTGGTTGCCGGCGACAATTTCGGTTGCGGGTCGAGTCGTGAGCATGCGCCATGGGCGCTGCTTGATTTCGGCGTTCGTTGCGTGATTTCAACTAGTTTTGCAGACATATTCTACAACAATTGTTTCAAGAATGGTATTCTGCCGATTGTCGTCAGTGCTGAGGATCGCGACGCTTTGATGGCTGATGCCAGAGATAAAGAAAATCCGGAACTAACGGTTGATTTGATCAATCAGACCATTCAGCGACCAAATGGCCCAACAGTGTCATTTGATATTGATCCTTTCCGCAAGCAATGCCTCCTAGAGGGTCTCGATGATATCGGCTTGACCCTTGAAAAAGTAGATGACATTGATCAATACGAGGCGAGGCGTGACCAAGAGCAGCCCTGGTTGTAAATGGCTGGGTTTTTGCAGAACCGCAGATTTAAGGAAATGAAGATGGCGTCCAATCGTAAAGTA
Source organism: SAR116 cluster bacterium AG-447-A06 (assembly GCA_003212345.1). Lineage (GTDB taxonomy): Bacteria > Pseudomonadota > Alphaproteobacteria > Puniceispirillales > Puniceispirillaceae > UBA3439. The sequence goes on along the minus strand of QCPZ01000001.1, from coordinate 141,843 downwards.
ATGGTGTTGCCTGGCGATGGAATCGGCAATGAAGTAATGCAAGCCAATATGAAACTCATTGACTGGCTGGCAAAACATCGCAGCATTGGTTTTGATATATCCGAAGGGCTCGTTGGTGGTGCCGCCTACGATGTGCATGGCACCCCATTGACCGACAAAACCCTTGCCGACTCAATGGCCAGTGACGCGGTCCTTTTTGGTGCTGTTGGGGCACCAAAATATGATGATGTTCCATTTGAGGTTCGCCCTGAAGCGGGTTTGCTTCGGCTAAGAAAGGAATTAGACCTTTTTGCCAATTTGCGCCCTGCTATGGTTTTCCCAACCTTGGTTAATGCGTCAACGCTGAAGCCAGATGTGGTATCAGGGCTCGATATTATGATACTTCGCGAATTATGCGGTGGATCTTATTTTGCCGAACCTCGCGGTATTGATGATATGGGTGGTGGCATCAAGAAAGGTTATGACACAAACGCTTATACAACTCCTGAAATTGAACGAATTGGACGTGTAGGGATTGAGTTGGCACGCAAACGTGATGGTCGTTTAACATCAGTTGAAAAGGCTAATGTGATGCATTCTGGCGTTTTGTGGCGGCAGGTTATGACAGCGCTTCATCAAGCTGAAGGTGACGGCGTGCAGCTCAGCCACATGTATGCTGATAACTGCGCCATGCAGTTGGTCCGCAATCCAAAGCAGTTTGATGTAATTGTAACTGACAATCTGTTTGGTGATCTTTTATCGGATTGTGCGGCCATGCTTACCGGATCTCTTGGCATGCTGCCATCTGCATCGCTTGGCCAGCCAGATTCTGAAACTGGCCTGCCCAAGGCAATGTATGAACCGGTTCATGGGTCAGCACCAGATATTGCTGGAAAAGACCTTGCTAACCCTCTGGCACAGTTCCTTAGTTTTGCTATGATGATGCGCTATAGCTTTGACCAAGGAGATGAAGCTGATCTGGTAGAGCAGGCTGTTAATATGGCTCTTGAAAGTAAACGGACAGGCGATATTATGGCGCCGGGTTGCGAGCAGACGGGAACTGAAGGTATGACCAAAGCTGTGCTTGACGCAATGGATCGTTTGGGTCGTTAAATAACATCTCCATTATTTGGTGATGGCGCGCTCAATCTCGTCCCACTAAAAAGTATGGATTTTGGGCATTGATATGAGGATACCACCATGGGGTATAAAGTTGCTGTTGTAGGCGCGACCGGTGCGGTTGGCCGTGAAATGTTGCAAACTTTGGCTGAGCGGAATTTTCCAGCAGATAAAGTCCATGCACTGGCATCGTCAAAGTCTATCGGTCAAGAAGTATCATACGGTGATGATGAAATCTTGACTGTTGAAGCGCTTGATAAGTTTGATTTTGCTGCAGCTGAAATTGCACTGTTTTCAGCTGGCGGTGATACGGCTAAAACTCATGCACCGATCGCAGGTCAGGCTGGCTGTCTTGTGATTGATAATTCATCTGCGTTCCGTATGGATGATGATGTACCATTAGTGGTGCCAGAGGTGAACCCCGATAGTATTGTATCTTGTTTGATCGAGAACGGTGGGCGTAATATCATTGCTAATCCAAATTGCTCGACAGCCCAGCTGGTGGTGGCCCTAAAACCGCTTCATGATGCTTTTGTAGTCAAGCGGGTTGTCGTTTCAACTTATCAGGCGGTATCGGGAGCGGGCCGGCCAGCCATGGATGAATTATTCAACCAGACAAAGGGAATCTATGTGAATGATACGGTTAAACCGGAAATTTTTACTAAGCAGATTGCCTTTAATGCGATCCCTCATATTGATGTTTTCCTTGACGACGGTTTCACCAAGGAAGAATGGAAAATGACTGCCGAGACCAAGAAAATCTTAGATCCGACCATTGAGCTTGTTGCGCATTGTGTGCGAATTCCAGTTTTTGTTGGACATAGCGAGGCGGTCTTTATTGAGACGGAACAGCCGATGACCGAAAAAGCTGTACGAGGCCTGCTGGGTGACGCGCCGGGAGTTATTGTGGTTGATCACCGCGCGAATGAGGGTTATGTGACGCCGCATGAAGCTGCGGGTGAGGATGCTGTTTACATTAGCCGTATTCGTCAAGACCCTACTGTGCTAAATGGCATGGTTTTCTGGTGCGTGTCTGATAATCTTAGAAAAGGCGCTGCATTGAATTCGGTTCAGATTGCAGAATTAATAACCGCGCAAGATATTCGTGGGCGCTAGCTATCATTCAAATGGTGCTTGGGTGATTTCACAATTTTGGTATCGGTTTCAACAGATCGATGTTTTCCAATAACTTTATTTCTAGGTGATTGTTGCTTCGGTCAATTATGGCATGTGCCTGCTCGCTAGCAGCTTTAAAGCTGATTTTAGAGGAATGGCCAGACGCAAGCCAACTTGCAAAAATTGTCGTCAGTAAATCACCACCTCCAGCTATTCCGCTATTTCGTTTTTCGAAGGCCATATCAGTAAGGCCAGTGTGACTAATAAAACGATCATGAATGCTGTTATCGATATGGTTAATACCAGTTACTAAAACACCGTTCAGATGAGGGTATCGTTCAAGAAGATACTGAGCGGCTTTATCAGCGCTTGGCACATCTCTCACCGTTTGGCCAGATAGGAGCTCAAGCTCAAACTGATTGGGTGTAACAAAGTTAGCAAGAGGTAGCAAACTGTCACGCATTGCTGTAACTAGTTTGCTGTCAACATAGATACGGCCATTATCGCCGAGCACCGGGTCAAGAATATAAGAGCCCCTTGTTTGCTCAAGTTGCCAGTCCTTGATCAACTGGGAGATGGCATTGACCTGTGTGAGTGCGCCCAGATAACCGGTGATAACAGTTCCAATAATTTTAAATCTTCCTAGATTTGGTAAAGCGCGAAGAATTGCATTAAAAGTGGCATCCGGCAGTGGCCCTCCAGCGAACAAACCGTAGCCTGGATGAGCCGCAAGAGCGATCGTATTGACGAGCAAAGGCTGGTGTCCAAGATGGGTAATCACCGGCCCAGCAACATTATTGCCAACAAACCCAATAGTTACGGTAGACTGAATTGATAAGATCTGTTTCATTAAGGTTTGTTGTGCCGCGCTTTTGGCAAAAAGGCAAATGCAATTAATTCAGATAATTTTTGAAAAGATTTTGTAACTATGCGCAGGTCTGGCCAGGTTGTTTCTGTGCGGTAATTTGGGAGATAGATTTTTCCCTTACGCATTGACTATTTGAGACTGGTATCTCATATAACGATAGTAATGAGTATAGATCATCGCTTTTCATTTTTTTCTTATAAACTCTTTCTAAAGGGTCCCAATGGCAAAGCCTCGTCCATTATCACCGCATCTTCAGGTCTACCGGCCCCAATTAACATCGGTCATGTCGATCATGCATCGAGCTAGTGGTGCGTTACTTGCGACAGGCAGTCTTATATTGGTAGTTTGGCTGACTGCCCTTGCGGCAGGAGACGATGTTTTTGGCTCCGTTACAGCTGCGTTGCATCATCCGGTTGGACAGCTGGTTTTGTTTGGCTACTCGTTAGCGCTAGTCTATCATGGGTTAAACGGTGTTCGTCATTTGTCGTGGGATTTGCGCATTGGCCTAGAGATTGGACAGGTCTATCAATCTGGCTATTTGGTGCTTGGCCTTACCGTCATAGTGACCGCAGCACTGTGGCTGTTAGTGTAGGGAGGGGTTGGTCATGGCACATCAATCTGCAAGGCATCCGCGTGAATCTGGATATGGTCATTGGCGCTGGCAGCGTATTAGTGCGGTTATAACGCTGATACTGATGGTATATTTTACTTATCTTATGGCCTCACTCGGGCCGCTTAACTACCAGGAAGCTCGTAGCTTTGTCGCGACGCCGCACCAGGGAATTGCCCTTGGGTTTTTGCTGAGTGTAGGTTTGTTTCACGCGACGCTGGGTGTGCAGATGATTATTGAGGATTATATCCCGCTTGCCAGTGGCCGTTTGATGCTAGTGATGGTAGCGAGAGCGGTTTTTACCGTCGCTTCTTTAGCGGGTCTTGTTGCGGTTGGTCTTATTATGGGATCGGTATAGAGAGCATTGTAAAGCTTGGAATTGGATGAGTTTGCCAAAATTTCGCAAAGAAAAGGTTGAAGTCAATGAGTGCTTACGAAATCACTGACCATCAATATGATGTTGTCGTTGTTGGTGCAGGTGGCGCCGGGCTGCGTGCAACCCTCGGCATGGCTGCTGGTGGTTTGAAAACAGCCTGCATTACGAAAGTCTTCCCTACAAGATCACATACCGTTGCGGCCCAAGGTGGTATTGGGGCAGCATTGAACAATATGGGCGAGGGTGATAACTGGCAGTTTCATATGTATGATACTGTAAAGGGATCAGACTGGCTTGGCGATCAAGACGCCATCGAATATATGTGCCGCAATGCTATTCCATCGGTAATTGAGTTAGAAAATTATGGCGTGCCTTTTTCGCGAACCGAAGAAGGTAAGATTTATCAGCGTCCATTTGGCGGCCATACGCTGGATCATGGCAAATCAATGGCACGGCGGGCTTGTGCTGCAGCTGACCGGACGGGTCACGCCATCCTGCATACTTTGTATCAACAATGTTTAAAATATCAGGCGCATTTCCATATCGAATATTTTGTTCTTGACCTATTGATGACTGATGAAGGTGAGTGTGCGGGCGTCATAGCACTATGTATGGAAGATGGCGGCCTTCATCGGTTCTGGGGACAGCAAACGGTTCTAGCAACTGGCGGTTACGGCCGTGTTTATTTCTCATGCACATCTGCCCATACCTGCACTGGTGATGGAAACGCCATGGCGCTTCGGGCTGGATTGCCGCTTCAGGATATGGAGTTTGTTCAGTTTCACCCAACCGGTGTTTATGGCGCTGGTGTTCTTATTACCGAAGGCGCTCGAGGTGAAGGTGGTTATCTGACCAACTCTGAGGGCGAACGTTTTATGGAGAGGTTTGCCCCAACCGCTAAGGACCTAGCAAGCCGTGATGTGGTAAGTCGGGCGATGACGATTGAGATTAACGAGGGGCGCGGCGTAGGGCCGAACAAGGACCATATAATGCTGCATCTTGAGCACATTGATTCTGCAACACTTCATACGCGGCTTCCGGGTATTACCGAAACAGCAAAGATTTTCTGTGGTGTTGATGTGACGCGCGAACCCATTCCAGTCTTGCCAACCGTCCATTACAATATGGGCGGTATACCAACTAACTATCATGGTGAAGTGTTGGCTCCAACCAAGGATGATGAAAATGCAGTTGTGCCCGGTCTTATGGCAATTGGTGAGGCAGCCTGTGTTTCGGTTCATGGAGCGAATCGCCTCGGCACGAACTCGCTTCTCGACATTGTGGTCTTCGGCCGGGCCGCAGCTTACCGTGCCACTGAAACTGTTACACCTGATGCCACCGCGAAGCGGGCACCCCAACATGCAACAGACAAAGCAGTTGCTCGCTTTGATCGAATGCGCAACGCGAATGGCAGCAAAAGTGCAGCATCGATTCGACTTGAAATGCAACAGGCGATGCAGCGTCACGCTGCGGTATTCCGATCTAGCGAGTCTCTAGAACGTGGTGTGGGAACAATGGATCAGATTGCTGGCAAGATGGGGCACATTGGCGTTGCAGATAAATCACTTATCTGGAACACTGACCTAATTGAAGCGCTGGAGCTCGAAAATTTGATGGGACAGGCTTTGGTTAGCATAAGATCTGCCGCCCAAAGGCAGGAGTCACGTGGCGCGCACGCGCATGAAGACTGGCCAGAGCGTGACGATGAAAACTGGATGAAACATACGGTGATGTGGCTTGATGAAAAAAATAAGTCAAAGTTGGATTACCGCAGGGTTGTGATGACGACGTTGAGCAATGATATTGCCCCAATTCCGCCAGCACCGAGGGTTTACTAGGTAAGGACGGAAAATTAGAAAATGGCCGAGTTCAGACTGCCCAAAAACTCACGTATGACTGATGGCAAGGTGCATAAGGCTCTTGCCGGGGCAAGTAATGTTAAAACCTTTAAAATATATCGTTGGTCACCCGATGATGGCGCCCAACCGCGCATTGATGCCTTTGACATCGATCTCGATGATTGCGGACCAATGGTTTTGGATGCGCTAATTAAAATAAAGAATGAGATTGACAGTAGTTTGACTTTTCGTCGGTCCTGCCGTGAAGGAATTTGCGGATCGTGCTCAATGAATATTGACGGCACGAATACCCTTGCATGTCTCAAGGGGATAAAAGACGTTAAGGGCGATGTTAACATATATCCTTTGCCTCATATGCCTGTGGTGAAGGATCTGGTGCCTGATCTTAGTAATGCCTATCGGCAATTGACCTCAATTGAGCCATGGTTAAAAGCAGACAACTCGGCACCTAAGGGGGAGGAGCGCCGCCAGTCACCTGTCGAGCGTGAAAAGCTGGACGGTTTGTGGGAATGTGTTTTGTGTTTTAGCTGTTCGACTGCTTGTCCGAGTTATTGGTGGAATGGTGATGATTATCTTGGTCCGGCAGTACTTTTGCAGGCCTATCGGTGGATTTCTGATAGCCGCGATGACCAAAAACGCGAACGGTTAGATGCGCTGGACGATAGCTTTTCATTATACCGTTGCCACACAATTATGAATTGTGCCAAGACCTGCCCAAAAGGTTTAAACCCAGGAAAGGCAATTGCAGGCATTAAAAGTGAAATGGGACAACGCTAGCCTTATCTGCTTTGCCGTATTCCCAAGGGGGTAAATTTCGATGACCAACGGCCGGCAAAACCGTTGTAATTATCCAACTCAGCAATTGGCAGTGCGGATCGCTAATCATACCCTAAACCCAGATCCAGCCCAAAAAGAGGTTGCTCTCAAGCTTGATCATTTAGTTGACCGGTTAATTGCTGCAAGGTCCCCACGCGGATTTGTGTCAGTTGCAGCCAAAGTCTTATTGGGCTGGACGGGGCTTTTTCATCGAGACACAGCAAAAGGCCTTTATATTTATGGTGGCGTTGGCCGTGGTAAAACCATGTTGATGGACATGTTCCATGAATCGACAAAGACATTACGACTGGATAGGGATGGGGTGCCTACAGTTTGGCGATTGCATTTTCATGATTTCATGGTTCTGGCCCAAGATTTCATTCATGCGGCGCGGCAAAACGGTGCTGATGATCCGATTGAAAGTGCGGCGGCTGAATTGGCAGCGCGCGGAATGGTGGTCTGTTTTGATGAAATGGAAGTGCGTGACATCGCGGATGCAATGATACTTGCACGACTGTTTTCGGGTATGCTTGATCGCGGTGTGGTTGTGGTGGCAACATCGAACCGTCATGCTGATGATTTATATAAGAATGGTCTTCATCGTGATAGGTTTCTATCATTTATAGCACTTTTAAAGGAACGTTGTGAGGTGTGCCAGCTAAATGATGGCACCGATTGGCGGAGTGTTGAACTTGCTGGCATGCCTGCATGGTATACACCGTCACAAGCAAATTGTGATCAGCTTGATGCAGCCTTCGAACAGCTTGCTGGAGGAGTTGTTGTTACTGATGAAACTATTCGTGTGGCGGGCCGTGAGATCGTTATCGAGAAAGTTGCCGGTGACATAGGTTTTTCCAGTTTTGCCAGTCTTTGTGATGTACCGCTTGGCGCGCGTGATTATCTTGCTATCGCTGGACGGTTTGCCGGCCTTGTGTTAAGCGATGTGCCAAATTTTACCGATGAAAATGACCATGTGGCGCGCCGATTTATGTGGTTGATTGATGCGCTATATGATCGTGGAAGGTTTCTTATAGCGTCAGCAGATGCCGATATTGCCGACCTTTATCAGGGTTATCAATGGCAGTTTGAGTTTGAAAGAACGGCATCACGACTTGGTGAAATGACACAGCGCGGAAAGCTGTAAGTTAACTTTTGATCACTGCCAATTTTTAGGTTTGGTCTTGAATGTCATTTGATAGTTATGTACACAAAATCAAAAGCCGCGCGGATCAATTTTGCTTAAATCATGGCGCGGCACTTCTCACCTATGTAATTAATGGAACGCAGTGACATGGCACGTAACAAAATCTCACTTATTGGCGCAGGTAATATTGGCGGTACATTAGCACTTTTGGCAGGCTTGAAAGAGCTCGGTGACGTATTGCTGTTTGATATTGCCGAGGGTGTTCCACAAGGTAAGGCGCTTGATATTGCTCAGGCAAGTCCCATTGAGGGGTTTAACGCCGCGGTTTCAGGTTCAAATGATTATGCGGCACTTACTGGCAGCGATGTGGTGATTGTAACTGCTGGAGTTGCTCGCAAGCCGGGCATGAGTCGCGATGATTTGATCGGTATTAATACAAGTGTGATGAACCAAGTGGGCGCTGGTATTAAGGATCATTGCCCAAATGCGTTTGTGATTTGTATAACCAACCCGTTGGATGTTATGGTTGGCGTCTTGCAAAAAGCATCAGACTTGCCGACCAATATGGTGGTTGGCATGGCTGGCGTCCTCGACTCCGCCCGTTTTCGCCTATTCCTTGCTGAAGAGTTTGACGTTTCGGTTGAAGATGTTACGGCCTTTGTTCTTGGGGGGCATGGTGATACAATGGTGCCACTGACTCGTTATTCCGCAGTGGCTGGCATTCCGGTTCCTGACTTGATCAAAATGGGTTGGTCCAGCGATGCCAAGATTGCAGAGATTGTTCAGCGAACCCGGGATGGTGGAGCAGAAATTGTTGGATTACTGAAAACAGGTTCAGCCTTTTATGCGCCAGCGTCATCAGCGATCGAGATGGCTGATGCATATCTCAAAGACAAAAAACGACTTTTACCATGTGCTGCTTATGTCGATGGCGCGTATGGCCTTGATGGGCTTTATGTCGGTGTGCCTGTTGTTATGGGAGCCAATGGTGTTGAACGGATCGTTGAAATTGCGCTTGATGCGGATGAACAAGCAATGTTTGATAAATCGGTTGAAGCTGTAAAGGCGTTAAACAAAGTTGTTGCCAATCTCTAGTAATGCTTGGCTGTTCCAGCAAACGAAGACAGAAACCAGAGTCATTTGGCCGGTAATTACCGGCCCTTTTTGCAGCCATATTCACGAGTTTATACCAGGAAAATTCTATACGACTTGAAATACCAGAATTAACGAATAGACTATCAATTCAACAAGAGAATAAATGTTGTAATAAGGTCCTTAAAAGCTAGGGGGGTGTACCTTTCTTCATGGATGATTCTGTTTCAAATTTGGGTGATGCTGCGAATTTTGCATCGATTGATTTCAGCCTTCTTTCGGGAGCAAATGCTACCTTTATCGCCGAAATGAACAAGGCGTGGCGAGAAAACCCTTCATCAGTTGACCCCCATTGGGCAACTTATTTTGAACAACTTGGTAGAACGGCTGATTCTGGGGCGGACATCGAAGCTGGTCCTAGCTGGGGACGTCAAAAAAGCCGTGTTGTTGGGGCTGTGGATCCCGAGGCGTCAATAAAGGCAGTTGCGGAAGCACACGGATCTGGAAGACGTATCAATGCTGGCGATATGCGAGCTGCAACGCTGGACTCATTGCGAGCTGTGATGTTGATTCGAGCATATCGAAGTAATGGACATCTTTTGGCAAAACTTGACCCATTAGCGCTTGAAGAACCAGATCTCCATCCTGAGCTTGACCCAAGTAATTATGGTTTTGGTGACGGTGATTGGGAGCGGCCAATTTTCATTGACAATGTGTTGGGACTTGAAACTGCCACATTGACAGAAATCATTGAACGGCTTCGTCAGACTTATTGTGGAACAATCGGCGTTGAGTTTATGCACGTTCAGGACCCAAAACAAAAAGCTTGGATACAAGAGCGGATTGAGTCCATTAACAATCAAACTGACTTTACGCTGAGGGGTAAGTCAGCAATCTATGAGCGGCTCGTTGATGCGGATGAATTTGGCAAATACCTCCATAAAAAATTTCCCGGTACAAAAAGATTTGGTTTAGATGGCAGTGAGGCCGTTATTCCAGCTTTAGAACAAATATTAAAGCGAGGCAGCCAACTTGGACTGAGTGAAGTCGTTGTTGGAATGGCGCATCGGGGACGGTTGAACATTCTTCATAATGTGATGCAGAAGCCCTTTCGCGCAATTATTTCTGAGTTTCATGGGAGATCGGCAACCCCTGAGGATGTTGGTATCTCGGGAGATGTTAAATATCACATGGGTGCCTCGTCTGATCGGGTTTTTGATGATATGAATGTGCATCTGTCATTGGCCCCTAATCCATCGCATCTTGAAATTGTTGACCCTGTCATTGTCGGACGTGTTCGTGCCAAACAGCAGCAATTAGGTGACGTCGACCGAACTAAGGTTTTGGGTATTTTGTTGCATGGGGATGCTGCCTTTGCAGGCCAAGGCGTGGTTGGTGAGACTTTCGCTTTTTCAGCTTTACGTGGTTATCGAACTGGTGGCACGATTCATATCATTATTAACAATCAGATTGGGTTTACAACGAGCCCTCAATATTCGCGCTCATCACCATATCCGACGGATGTGGCAAAAATGGTAATGACACCAATTTTTCATGTGAATGGAGATGACCCGGAAGCGGTTATCCATGTGGCACGAATAGCAACAGAATTTCGTCAAACATTTAGCTCTGATGTTGTTATTGATATGTTCTGTTATCGTAGATTTGGGCATAATGAAGGTGACGAGCCAATGTTCACACAGCCCCTAATGTATAGAGAAATTGAACGGCATAAGTCAGTTCGGGAAATCTATGGCCAGCGATTAATTCAAGAGGGGGTTTATGATGCTAATGGCGCACAAAAGGTGATTGATGACCGGATAGCTTATCTCGATGCTGAGTTTGAAGCAGGGACAAATTATCTGCCAAATAAGGCTGATTGGCTGGAAGGCAAATGGTCGGGTATGGCGGCAGCACATGGTGATGACCGGCGGGGCGATACTGCTGTGAATTTAGAAGATTTACAGAAAATTGGTGCGGTGATGACAAACCCGCCAGAACATTTGAAGTTAAACTCAAAACTGAATCGTATTCTTAAGGCGCGTGCTTCTGCGATTATATCTGGCATGGGCATTGATTGGGCCACTGCTGAACATTTGGCGTTTGGATCCCTTTTATTGGAGGGCAATCCTGTCCGTCTGTCTGGGCAAGATTCTGGCCGCGGGACTTTCAGTCAGCGGCATTCAGTGTTTGTTGATCAGGAGACTGAAGAGCGTTACACCCCTCTTTCTAACCTTTCCTCAAATCAGGCTATGTTCGAGGTCATTGACTCCCCATTATCTGAGGCTTCAGTGATGGGATTTGAGTATGGATTTTCGCAAGTTGAGCCCAATGCGTTGGTTATGTGGGAGGCTCAGTTTGGTGATTTTGCAAATGGTGCACAGGTGGTAGTTGATCAGTTTATATCGTCTGGCGAATCCAAATGGCTGCGTATGAGTGGCCTTGTTCTTTTGCTTCCCCACGGTTACGAGGGACAAGGTCCAGAACATTCATCAGCGCGTCTTGAGCGTTATTTACAATTGTGCGCTGAGGATAATATGCAAGTAGTAAATTGTACCACGCCAGCCAATTATTTCCATGTTCTGCGCCGTCAAGTGCGCCGTGATTTCCGCAAGCCGCTCATCGTCATGACTCCCAAATCACTGTTGCGGCACAAAGCGGTGGTCTCAGACCTTGCTGAGATGGGGCTTGGTACGAGTTTCCACCGCGTTCTGGATGAAAAGGACACCGAGGTTAGGCACGGCAAAGCAAAGAGGGTAGTCATGTGTTCCGGCAAAGTCTATTATGATCTGGCTGCCGCACGCGATGAGGCAAAGGCATGGGATATTGAAATTCTGCGCCTTGAGCAGCTTTATCCGTTTCCACACAAATCTTTGTTGCGGCGACTTCAGAAAACGCCAGATGCTGAGCTTGTATGGTGTCAAGAGGAACCAAAGAATATGGGAAGCTGGACATTCATTCGTGATTTTATTGAAGAGGTTATGCAAGAGATTGGAACGCGCCAGCAGCACCTCAATTATGCTGGCCGCGCCGCTGCCGCGTCACCTGCCACTGGCTCATTGATGAGACATAATAGCGAACAAAATGCTCTTGTTATTGAAGCGCTTGGCCCTTTGGCCACAGCAAAAAAAAAGAAACTGGCGCTAAAAAGAAGTAAGTAAAACGAGACTGCCGCCCTGGCAGGTTAAGAAATAAGACAAAGTACCGTAGGAGGGTGCTCGCTATGTCAATTGATATTCATGTTCCAACACTAGGTGAGTCAGTCAGTGATGCTACAATTGCACGCTGGATTAAAAAGGCAGGCGAAATGGTCGCCGTGGATGAGCCGGTTGTTGAACTTGAAACCGATAAGGTAACGCTTGAAGTGCCATCGCCAGTTGCCGGCAGGCTTGATGAAATCATTGTTGCCGAGGGTAACACGGTTGAAGTTGGCGCACTTTTAGCCCGGGTCACTGAAGGTGCTGCCAGTAAAACTGACAAACAGCTAGAGAGAAAAGTTGCTGGACCTGCGATTTCAGATGCGCCAGCGCCAACAGCTCCCGTGGCAATGGTGGGGTCCGCAACAACATTTGATGTATCAAGCCTTTCGCCTGCGGTTCGCCGTTTGGTCGAAGAACATAATCTAAACCCAGCAACAATTACTCCGAGTGGTGTCGGCGGACGCCTGACGAAGGCCGATGTTCTAGCAGCAATCAAAACACCGCAACCAGCGCTCCCAGCGAATAAGGCTGTTAACGGACCCACGGTCGCAAACTCGCTGCGGCCAACACCACGTGATGTGGATGCTGCTCGCGAGGAACGGATGCCGATGTCAAAATTGCGGCAAGTCATTGCGAGCAGGTTGAAAGCAGCACAAAATAACGCCGCCATACTGACCACTTTTAATGAGGTGGACATGTCAGCAGTTCTGAAATTGCGTGCGGACTACAAAGATGCGTTTGAGGCAACACATGAAGTTCGTCTTGGATTTATGGGTATTTTTGTTCAGGCCGCGATTCTGGCACTTCGCGAATTTCCAGCGGTAAATGCCGAAATTGATGGCACCGATATAATATATAAAAATTATTATAATATTGGTGTTGCTGTGGGGACACCACAGGGGCTTGTGGTGCCGGTTATTAAAGATGCTGGCGAGATGAGCTTGGCCGATACCGAGCGGGTGATTTCAGACTTTGGTCTACGTGCGCGTGATGGTAAAATTACCCCGGATGAAATGGCTGGCGGCACTTTTACCATTTCGAATGGTGGGGTCTACGGATCGATGATGTCGACACCGATTTTGAATCCGCCACAAAGCGGTATTCTGGGAATGCACAAGATTCAAAAGCGGGCTGTGGTGATTGACGATCAGATTATGATTAGGCCAATGATGTATTTGGCATTGTCATATGATCATCGTATCATTGACGGCCGCGAGGCGGTATCATTCCTCGCACGGGTGAAGGAAATGGTTGAAGATCCGCGCCGGTTGTTGATGGGTGTTTAAATGCTTGAACCCATATATCAGAACGATGTCCCCTAATTAGAAGGGAAAGAAAATGCAGAATACCAGCTTTGATCTAATTGTCATTGGGGCCGGCCCAGGCGGATACGTTGGTGCTATCCGGGCGGCCCAGCTTGGTATGAATGTCGCGTGTATTGATAGACGCTCAAAGCTTGGTGGAACCTGTTTAAATGTTGGCTGTATTCCTTCGAAGGCTTTGTTGAACGCATCAGAACATTTTGCCAATGCTGCATCTGGATCGCTTGGCAATATGGGGGTCTCGGTTGGCAAGGTCACGCTTGACCTCGACCAAATGATGAAATCAAAAAGCGATATTGTTGGCACGCTCACTGAGGGCATTGATTTTCTCTTTAAGAAAAACAAAATAACTCGCCTCGAAGGTACGGCAAACATTATCGCCCCGGGCAAAATCGAAATTACAGCTGGTAAGGATAAGGGTGACTATCAAGCTGCAAAAATCATGATTGCCACTGGCAGCCATCCATCCAGCTTGCCTGGGATTACTATTGATGAGCACCGCATTGTTAGTTCAACTGGCGCCCTTAGTTTGGAGACACTACCAAAAAAACTGTCAGTGATTGGAGCTGGCTATATAGGCCTAGAGCTTGGCACGGTGTGGGCGCGTTTGGGTGCTGAGGTTGAAGTGATCGAATATTTGCCACGTATTCTTCCCGGTATGGATAGTGAAGTTGCGAAGAAATTTATGACCATCGCGAAAAAGCAGGGATTGAAATTTCGCCTCAGTACGGCGGTGAAATCAGCTAAGCCGGGAAAGAATGGTGTTACACTTATTGTTACTCCTGCTGAGGGTGGAGCGGAAGAAACAGTTAGAGCTGATATTGCGTTGGTTTCGGTTGGGCGCCACCCGGCCACTGATGGGCTAGGACTTGACAAGCTTGGCTTAACCATGACGCCGCGTGGCCGTATTGTGGTTGATGGGAGATTTGAGACTAGCATCGAAGATATTTATGCCATTGGTGATGTGATTGAGGGGCCAATGCTGGCACATAAAGCGGAAGAAGACGCGGTCGCCGCCGTTGAAATGATGGTGGGCAAGGCTGGGCATGTTGATTATGATCAAGTGCCGGGCATCGTATATACGGCTCCAGAAATTGCCACGCTTGGAAAATCTGAGGACGCGCTTAAGGATGCTGGTATTGACTATGCCAAGGGTATGTTCCCATTTTCAGCCAATAGCCGTGCGCGGGCGCAGGGTCATCCTGATGGATTTGTAAAGATTTTGGCTTGCGCAAAAACGGACAAGATTTTGGGAGTGCATATAATTGGCCATGAGGCAGGTACGGTGATTCACGAATGCGCAGCAGCGATGGCCTTTGGCGCGTCATCTGAGGATATTGCCAGAACATGCCATGGCCATCCCACCTTGAATGAGGCGGTAAAAGAGGCGGCTCTGGCGGTCGATGGCCGGGCGATTCACGTGTAAGTTGGCGCTATTTGAGGAAGGCAAATCTGTGCTAATTGCCTATCATGTTGACTAGCCTAATTTTAGCGGCGGGCTCGTGGATGGGTATCACGATGGATTTGGATCAGATGGCCTTCATCAACATGCGTGTAACGCTGAGTTGTTGATAGACTGGCATGGCCAAGTAATTCTTGAATCGCACGAAGATCCCCGCCATTACTAAGAAGATGGGTAGCAAAGGCGTGGCGCAGGCTATGCGGTGTCACATGGGCTGGTAAATCAAGCTCCAAACGCAGTCCCTCCAGCAATCGTTGAACGGCTCGCGCCCCTAGTGGTTTGCCGCGGCTACTAAGAAACAACGCCGCGTCAGGCCCGCCATCAAAAGGGCATTCCCCCATATAATCATCAACCGCTTCACTAGCAGCTCTCAACACTGGTACATCGCGCATTTTTCCGCCCTTTCCGGTGATGCTAAGCCATTCGCCAAGCGGGGCATCCTTGCGAAACAGGCCTAATGCCTCGGAAATGCGCAAGCCCGCACCATATAATAGCATCAAAACAGCAAAATCGCGTTTTTTGGTCCATTCAGCCCCGCGTCGGTTAAAGATTGCCTGCAAGAGTGCCTGCGCATCATCAGTTGATAATGATTTTGGCACCGCACGTGGCGGCCGGGGGGCGTGAAGCCAACCAAGGTCCGGTACATCGAGAAGCTGGTTTTGGCCACAAAACCGATAAAAGTTGCGCAGTGATGATACACGCCGGGCAATCGTGGTGCGGGCTAGTTGTCGTGCTGCCATGTGGGCAAGCCAACCCCGAAAAACCTGGCGCGATAAGGGCGCATCACGGGCAATGCCACTGCTGGTTGCATAGCTGGAAAAATCATCAAGATCACGTTCATAAGCATCAAGTGTATTTTGCCCATATCGTTTTTCACTGGCCAGCCAGCGCAGCCATGCAGTCTGATGAGAACTACTAATCATTGCACTGTGTCTTGGAGCTCAAGCCGGGCAGCAAGTGTCACCCCAACCATTTCAGCCAGCAGCACCAGCAAATCACAGCCAAGATCGGGTTGAAAGCTATACGCGGTTTTTCCGCCAAGTAGCAGCACAGCATGCGAAACTGGGTTAGGAAGCCGATCTGGTAGCCGGATAATTGCAAGGCTTTCGGCGGGTCTCACCAGCAATTGTTGGGCAGCATCATTCGGCATGCCAAGGTACAGGCTGCGGCTGTTAATTGCAGCGTCAATTTTGGTGGCTGGATGAAGGCTAAGGCCAGTACCGGTGATATTTTGCATGGCTACTTCTTCCTCGATAATGAGCTGACACTGGTTCAGGTCAAAAATCACCGGAAATTCATTGGTTATTACCTGACACATGCTAGGCAAATCAGTGCTGGCAAGGAGCCCCAATGTGGCGTGATGCACTCTCTTCCAACTCAGAATGTTTTCGGCAGCAACTTCCAGCAGCGATTCATGTGTCTGTTTGATCTTGCGGGCATCCTGGCGCGCCTTGAAAGCAAGTGCCGGACTCAAATCAACAACTTTTGGATCTATTTGTCTGTTGTCTTGGGCTTGATCGTGCGCTACCGCTAGACAAAGCGCCAAGAGTTTTGGATGGTTTGCTAGCATATCGGCGATAGAGTCCGGATTATCGGTCAAAAAGGCAGCAATATCTGTGGCGGTAATGTTTTTTGTTGAAGTAGTGTCTGCCATGCCGTTACCTATGCCGGTTTATAATATTTTGATGGCAACCGACTGTCTGGTCCCGTCCTATTACCCAAGGGCGTTTTGAAGCTGGGATTATAGAATTGACTGGCCAGTCGCCTGCCAATCTTTTAAAAAAGCAGCCAATCCGCTATCGGTTAGGGGGTGTTCGTAAAGTGCTGTCAGAATTTTTGGCGGTAAGGTTACCACATCGGCTCCCATTAGCGCTGCATCAACAACGTGGGATGTGCTGCGTACCGATGCTACCAATACGTTGGTATCAAAATCATAGTTTGCATAAATGCTGCAAATTTCTTCGATAAGGCCCATGCCGTCTTGGCCAATATCATCGAGCCTACCAACAAAGGGCGAAATAAATTTGGCACCCGCCTTGGCAGCAAGAATGGCCTGTCCAGCAGTAAAGCACAAGGTAACATTTACGTTGGTACCGGCATCGCTTAGTGCTCGGCATGTCATTAGCCCATCACGGGTCAATGGCACTTTTACTGTTACATTGGGTGCAATGGCGGCTAGTTTACGGCCCTCTGTTAGCATGGTGTCGAAATCGGTTGCTGTTACTTCGGCACTAACCGGCCCGTCAACAAGGCTACAAATCTCTGCAATGGTGTCAAAAATATCTCGCCCTGACTTAGTAATTAGCGATGGATTTGTTGTTACTCCATCAATAAAGCCCGTATCAAGAAGGTCGGTGATCTCTCTGATATCGGCACTATCGAGAAAAATTTTCATAATATTGATCCTGTTGTGAACGGATTGGCACTTGCGATTTTTTGCTCCTCCTCGCAAGTTTACTTGAAGAGATAGAGCAAATCCAGAAACTTAATCAATGTGGGCTTAACAATGCAGCAGGCTATATCTGCCATATCACGTCAGCCTATGATTAGCATAGCGGTAGCCGCACCGGTTGGCGGGCCATATGACTACCTGGCAGGCCCAGCTACGGGCGCTGTTCGGGGCAGTCTTGTTATAGTTCCATTTGGTGGGCGGCAATTACCTGGAATTGTGATGGGGCCAGCGAAAGGTCATTTACCTCCAGCCAAATTGCGCGAGGTGGCGCTGGTGATAAAATTACCGCCGTTATCCGACGCCATGGTGCAATTTATCGAACGTGTTTCTGCTTGGACAATGGCTCCGTTGGGAGCTGTGGTGAAAATGGTTTTAAGCCAACCAGCTGCCTTTGGTCGCCCTCCGCAGAAAAAGTTTTACCGGCTTGCTACTAAGCATGATAAACAAAGGTTAACCGCGGCACGCAAACTTGTGCTTGAACATCTTCGCAATCCAGACCTGCTGAATGATGGTGATTTTGCCGCTAGTATCATTGCTACTTGTGGGATTAGTCAGGCGGTGTTGAATGGAATGGAGACAGCTGGACTATTGAAGGTTGACCTTGTTTCGGCTGACCGCCCACCGCCCCAGCCTTTGAATGATCGTACTCATCTCGCGTTAACTGATGATCAGCAGGATGTAGCGCGACAGCTTCGTGAAGCAATTGGGCAGGGATTTCGTGTAAACCTTCTTGATGGGGTTACAGGGTCGGGCAAAACTGAGGTGTATTTCGAAGCGGTTGAGGCCACCATTAAAGCTGGCAAGCAAGTATTGATATTACTTCCCGAAATTGCTCTATCTTCGGCATGGCGCGCCCGCTTTGCCGCCCGTTTCGGTGTCGCGCCAGTGGAGTGGCATTCGGATATTTCGCCCGGCCAAAAGCGCAAATCATGGCGGTTTATTCTGCAAGGAAGCGTATTAGTTGTGGTTGGTGCACGTTCGGCGCTATTTCTCCCATTTCCCAAACTTGGTCTTATCATTGTCGATGAAGAACATGAACATGCCTTTAAGCAGGAGGATCAGGTGATTTATCAGGCACGAGATATGGCTGTACTTCGTGGGCAACTCGATCAGCTGCCGGTTATTTTGGCTAGTGCCACGCCATCATTGGAAAGCTGGGTGAACGCTGGCAAAACCGGCGCACCGCCGCGCTACCGTTATCTCGCATTGCCGAAACGGGTTCATAATGCCCAGCTTCCCATCATCACTGCAATTAATCTTCGTAAAACCCCGCCAGAACGCGGGCGATGGCTTGCTCCACCTCTAGTCGAGGCTATTAGCGCGCGGCTTGAAGTTGGAGAACAGACTTTGCTATTTTTGAACCGGCGCGGCTTTGCACCACTAACGTTGTGTGGAGCATGTGGAGTAAAATTAACTTGTCCAAATTGTGACTCTTGGATGGTGGCTCACCGGTTGGTGGGCGTTTTGCGGTGTCATCATTGCGGCCATGAGTCGCGACCAAGCAACGATTGCACTGTCTGTGGCAGCAAAGACTCAATGCAGGCTTGTGGTCCCGGCGTTGAGCGGCTTGCTGAGGAGGTTTTATGGCGGTTTCCCGATGCGCGGTTTGCCATATTATCCAGCGACACAGTCGCGACACCAAAAGCTGCAGACGCCTTCATTCAGTCGGTTAGCGACGGAGAGGTTGATATTATCATTGGCACGCAAATGGCGGCAAAGGGCCATCATTTTCCGCATTTAACGCTTGTTGGTGTTGTTGATGCTGATCTTGGGCTTGCCGGTGGTGATTTGCGTGCAGCAGAACGAACATTTCAGATGCTCAGCCAGGTTGCGGGGCGTGCGGGCCGCGAATCGCGCGCGGGGATTGCAATGCTGCAAACGCTGGAATCTGATAATCCAGTTCTTTCGAGCTTGATAGCCGGTGACCGAGATGCATTTTTAGCCCAAGAAGCAACCGCCCGCCTTACTGCTGGTATGCCGCCGTTTGGCCGTTTGGCGGCGATAATCATTACGTCGCCGCATGAAGACCGGTTATATCAGGCAATGCAACAGCTTTCGGCCAGCCGTCCGCATTTTGACTCGGTAAAGATTTATGGGCCAGCAATTGCCCCAATTGGATTTTTAAGAGGAAAACACCGCGCTAGATTGCTTATTTCTGCCGATAAGAGTGTGAATATTCAAAATATTTTGGAGGACTGGCTTAGCCCGATCAAGCTTGCATCATCAGTGCGGGCGCAGATCGACATCGATCCCTACAGTTTTCTTTAGATTGTCTGCCTTGTATACAACAGCAAACCGTCAAAAAATAGTTAATTTTCCCGCCCAGACAGCTTGCCTTTCAGGCATGGCTATGATAGCAACCACGCTCGACAATCTGTATGGATGTGGAAGTCTATTGATTGTGAGTGTGCTCAAAAAAATCGGTTTTTTCAATTTGAGGGTTTAATCAGTGAGTTCAGGCTCTACAGGTCTAGCGGGGCGGTATGCCCTAGCGCTTTATGCCTTGGCAATCGATAGCAGCAAGGTTGATTCCATCCATGATGAATTGGGTCGCCTTTCCGATCTTATCGATGAAAGTCAAGATTTGATGAAATTGTTAGAATCCCCAATCTTGTCGCGAGAAGAGCAACAGCGCGCTATCACTACAATCATGGAAAAAGCTGGTGCTGATGCACTTACGGTGAAGTTTCTTGGCACTCTGGCTTCAAATGGTCGGTTGAGTGCTCTGCCCCGCGTCATTCAGGCTTTTCAGCAAGAACATGCCCGACGGCGTGGGCAAGTCTCTGCTGAGGTAATCTCAGCAGTGGTCCTTGACGACCGCCGTAAGGGCGTTGTGGAAAAAACCGTCGCCAGGCTTGCTGGAAGCGACAAAGTGTCACTTTCGATGCGTGTAGATCCGTCACTGATTGGCGGTCTTGTTGTGCGTATTGGCTCTCGTATGATTGACTCGTCAATCAAAACCAAACTTAGCCGGCTGGAATCAGCCATGAAGGGTGTTGCGTGATGGATATTCGTGCGGCTGAAATTTCAGCGATCCTGAAGGATCAAATTGCAAATTTTGGAAGTGAGGCGGAAATTGCCGAGGTGGGTAGGGTGCTCTCCGTTGGTGATGGTATTGCCCGTGCCCACGGCCTCGATGAAGTTCAAGCTGGTGAAATGGTCGAATTTGAAAGCGGCGTGAAAGGCATGGCGCTTAACCTTGAGTCGGACAATGTAGGTATTGTTATCTTTGGTGATGATCGGTCAATCCGCGAGGGCGATGTTGTACGCCGAACCGCATCGATTGTTGATGCGCCAATTGGAAAGGGCTTGCTTGGCCGTGTTGTTGACGCGCTTGGTAACCCAATAGATGGCAAAGGCCCTTTGAAAGGTACTAAGCGTAGCCGAGTTGAGGTGAAAGCCCCTGGCATCATGCCCCGTCAGTCAGTGCATGAACCAATGCAAACAGGCTTAAAAGCGATCGATAGTTTAATTCCGATTGGCCGTGGCCAGCGTGAATTGATCATTGGTGACCGTCAGACCGGGAAAACCGCGATTGCTGTCGATACTTTTATCAACCAAAAGGCAGTTAATGACGCCGCCGGCAAGGATGACAGCAAGAAACTTTTTTGCATTTATGTTGCGGTTGGCCAAAAAAGGTCAACCGTTGCTCAAATTGTGCGCTCACTCGAAGAACAGGGTGCGATGGATTATTCGATTGTGGTTGCCGCGACCGCTTCGGACCCTGCTCCGATGCAGTTTCTCGCCCCATACACTGCGTCTGCAATGGGCGAATATTTCCGTGATAACGGTATGCATGCGCTTGTTGTTTTTGACGATTTGTCAAAACAGGCAGTTGCGTATCGCCAGATGAGCTTGCTGCTGCGCCGTCCACCAGGCCGTGAAGCTTACCCCGGTGATGTTTTTTATCTCCATTCACGATTACTAGAGCGTGCTGCTAAAATGAATGCAGAAAATGGCTCGGGTTCATTGACTGCTCTGCCTGTGATTGAAACACAAGGTGGTGATGTGTCAGCCTTTATCCCAACAAACGTCATTTCAATCACTGACGGCCAGATTTTTCTTGAGACCGAATTATTCTACAAAGGCATCCGTCCGGCGGTGAATGTTGGTTTGTCAGTTAGTCGTGTTGGATCTGCTGCCCAGATTAAGGCGATGAAACAGGTTGCTGGTACGATCAAGCTAGAATTGGCGCAATATCGGGAAATGGCCGCTTTTGCCCAGTTCGCATCTGACATGGATGCGTCAACACGCGCCTTGCTGGAGCGTGGTGCGCGGCTAACAGAATTGTTGAAGCAGGCACAATACAGCCCGATGCTTGTGGAAGAACAGGTTGCCGTCATCTTTGCTGGTGTTAAGGGTTATCTTGATAAGATTGCAGTGGGTGATGTAGGCCGATTTGAAGCTGGCCTCTTGGATTACCTTCGTAGCAATAACCAAGGCCTTCTTGATACAATACGAGAGGAAAAAGCCCTTTCTGATGCTACATCAGAATCACTATCAGAAGCCATCGAGGCATTTGCCAAGAGCTTTCAATAATCGGTTAGGGCATTTGCGGCGCTTTTGTGCTGCGTAATGGAGTTCGGTAAATGGCCAATTTGAAGGATTTGAAGACGCGCATTAACAGCGTCAAGTCCACGCAGAAAATTACCGCTGCTATGAAAATGGTCGCGGCGGCGAAACTACGCCGCGCGCAAGAAGCTGCAGAGTCTGGGCGGCCCTATGCAAATCGGATGCGCCGTGTCACAGCCAATCTTGCGGCGAAGGCCGACGTGAATTCGGCACCTGCATTGTTGGTCGGCAATGGTAAATCGGCAACGCATTTGCTGGTTGTCATTTCGGCAGATCGCGGCCTTTGTGGCGGTTTTAACGGATCAATCACCCGGCAGACACGCACCGAGGTAACGCGTCTTCAAGATGAAGGTAAAACAGTAAAATTGTTAATGGTAGGGCGGAAGTCTGCCGATGCGCTTCGCCGTGAGTATGGCAAGCAATTTATTGACAGTTTTGAGGGAATTCAGGGGACGTCCGTGTCTTTTTCTGATGCGGCATCACTTGGTGACACAATCCTAACTGGCTTTGAAGCTGGTGATTACGATGTTTGCACCATGATTTATAATAAATTTGTCAATGCTATCACTCAGGAAATCACTTTAACCCAGCTAATCCCTGCAGAAATAAACGCCGTTGATGACAGTGATGCGAACGTTAATTATGAATATGAACCGGAAGAAGATGAGTTGTTGGACACTCTCCTGCCCCGCATCTTGTCGACACAGATATATAGCGCTTTGCTGGAGTCTTCAGCTGCTGAACTGGCCGCAAGAATGACCGCAATGGATAATGCAACGCGGAATGCTGGTGATTTAATCGACCGGCTGACGCTGGTATATAATCGGACTCGGCAGGCGGCTATTACCAGTGAACTTATTGAGATTATCTCGGGTGCTGAGGCAGTTTAATTCAGCATCTGAATGCAAGTAAATGACCCAGGGCAATAATGCCCACAAGAAAAAGGTTTTAGCCCGGAGTAGCAAGATCATGGCAAATAAAACAATCGGTAAAATCAGTCAAGTTATTGGCGCTGTCGTTGACGTCGAATTTGACGGTGAACTTCCTGCCATTCAAAATGCAATTGAAGTGGATAATAATGGCCAACGACTTGTGCTTGAAGTTGCGCAGCATCTTGGCGAGTCCTCTGTAAGAACAATTGCAATGGACTCAACCGAAGGTCTTGTTCGAGGCGCCGATGCCGTTGATACAGGGGCGCCCATCACTGTGCCAGTTGGACCTGAAACCCTTGGTCGGATCCTGAATGTTATTGGCGAGCCTGTTGATGAAGGCAAGCCTGTAAAGGCCAAGAAGCATTATCCTATTCACCGCGCTGCGCCTGATTACATTGACCAATCAACCGAAGCAGAAATTCTGGTAACCGGCATCAAGGTTGTTGATTTGCTAGCGCCTTACGCGAAGGGCGGAAAAATTGGTTTGTTTGGCGGTGCCGGTGTTGGTAAAACCGTTCTGATTATGGAACTGATCAACAATGTTGCGAAAGCGCATGGTGGTTACTCTGTTTTTGCTGGTGTTGGTGAGCGCACACGTGAAGGCAACGACCTTTATCACGAAATGGTGGAATCAGGCGTTATCAAAACTGATGGCGAAGGGTCAAAGGCCGCGCTTGTTTATGGACAGATGAACGAACCGCCAGGGGCGCGTTCGCGCGTTGCCTTGACCGGTTTGACGCTGGCTGAATATTTCCGCGATGAAGAAGGTCAGGACGTGCTTTTTTTCGTGGATAACATTTTCCGATTCACTCAGGCGGGCTCAGAAGTATCTGCACTTCTCGGCCGTATCCCCTCTGCGGTCGGATATCAGCCAACTTTGGCAACCGACATGGGGGCATTGCAAGAGCGGATTACAACAACAAACAAAGGATCAATTACATCGGTTCAAGCGATCTATGTTCCTGCTGATGACTTGACTGACCCGGCGCCAGCCACATCATTCGCCCACCTTGATGCAACAACTGTTCTATCACGTCAAATTGCAGAACTCGGCATCTATCCCGCGGTGGATCCGCTCGACTCTTCATCACGGATGCTGGATCCAAGAATTGTTGGTGAACACCACTACAACACTGCCCGTGAGGTACAAGAAGTATTGCAACAATATAAATCACTGCAGGATATCATTGCTATCCTTGGTATGGATGAATTGTCTGAGGAAGATAAGCTGATCGTGGCCCGAGCGCGGAAAATCCAGCGTTTCTTGTCACAGCCATTCCATGTTGCCGAGGTGTTTACTGGGTCCCCCGGTAAGTTAGTGAGCCTTGAAGACACCATCGCTGGGTTTGAGGGTATTCTGAAAGGTGACTATGACCATCTGCCAGAAGCTGCATTCTATCTTGTTGGCACTATTGAAGAGGCCATCGAAAAAGGCAAGAAATTGACACAGGAAGCTGCTTAAAGGCATCACCTTGAATCTGTACACGATGAGGATCCGCTAGCATGGCTGAGACAATACAATTGGAACTGGTAACACCGGCTCGTATTATGGCCCAAAAAGCGGTGCAAATGGTCGTGGTACCGGGCGTTGAGGGTTTATTTGGTGTGTTGCCGCGTCATGCTCCATTGCTCGCCGGCCTTGAACGCGGTATCGTTGAAGTGCATGAAGATGGCAAGATCACCGACAGGATCATGATTGATGGTGGGCTCGCTGACGTATCCGGCGAATCTATAACCATCATGGCTGAACGGGCTATTGATCTTGGCACAGCTGACTCGGCCGCTCTGAAGGAAACAGCGGTGGCGGCCAATGAAGCCGAAGCTGATTTTTTAAATGCGGTGGTTGCTGAGTTATAATATCCAGCCAGTTGGTTTGTTAGATATTTAGAAACGGACTGCCAACATTCTGATAGCCTTTTTGATAATGTCAGAGCGCATAGTTGGAGCTCGCTAGACAAAACTTTTGAAGGCGTTTAGCACGTCGTCATAGACATCACGTTTAAACGGAACTGCCAGCTTAACTAGCTCGGCTGGGGCAAGCCA
Organism: SAR116 cluster bacterium AG-447-A06; assembly: GCA_003212345.1. Lineage (GTDB taxonomy): Bacteria > Pseudomonadota > Alphaproteobacteria > Puniceispirillales > Puniceispirillaceae > UBA3439. Next base: position 116,881 of record QCPZ01000001.1, on the reverse strand, counting down.
TCGCCATTCGCAGAATTCTGGATTCTCCGTGTTGATATTGATGTCTGCATCACTACCGGTAAAGCGCAAAGCCATCCATTTCTGCTTTTGGCCCTTGTATTGGCCGTGCCATAGCCGGTCGGCAAGTGGCAGTGGAATATCATAATATAGCCATTCACTATGCTCGCAAAGCAATTCGGCAGATGATGTGCCAATTTCCTCAGCCATTTCTCGCATACAGGCATCCACGATAGTTTCACCCGGATCAATCCCGCCTTGAGGCATTTGCCATGCTTCGGCGCTGCTATCGATACGGCGACCACTAAAGACCTGCTTCGAACAATTGATAAGAAAGATACCAACGCAAGGCCGATAAGGCCGTTTGTCATAAGGAATATCGCGCATAATTAGGGTCTTGCAGCCTCGCTATTGAAGATGGATACGCCACGTATTAGATCCAGCGCCCGCGCAAGCTGATAATCAACCTTTGATTGATCAGTTTTTGACGGTTTGACTGACTTGTCTTCAGCATTTTGTTTTTTGTTGCCCGTATCAACTTCTTTTCCATTGTCAAGCGCCCCTCTCAAATCTTCTTCACGGGTAATTCCACCCTCTAATTTTTCGATGCGGGCGAGAGCTACTTCGATGTCTGGCGTGATCCCCTTTGCCTGAATTGAAACGCCAGACGGAGTGTAATAGCGCGCTGTGGTAAGCCGCATTGCGCTGTTGCCTGATAACGGGATGACTGACTGGACCGAACCTTTGCCAAACGACCGAGTGCCAAGAAGCACGGCACGACGATGATCTTTCAGCGCGCCAGCAACAATTTCCGAAGCTGATGCTGATCCTGAATTAATCAACACGACAACTGGCAAACCCTTGGCAATGTCACCTGGCCTTGCATAGGCGCGGCTGGCATTTTCATTACTACGGCCGCGCGTTGACACTATTTCGCCCTGTTCCAGAAAAGCATCACTGACTGAAATAGCCTCGTTCAATAATCCTCCTGGATTATTGCGCAAATCGAGAACAAAACCTTGCAGTTTGTCGCCATGCTCGAGAAACATTTCGTCTATTTCCTTGGTCAAACCGGATGTTGTCTGTTCGGAAAAGGTGGTAACTCTCAGATAGCCAACACCCTCAAACATCTTAGCCCGCACTGACCGAATTTTGATTGTGTCACGTTTCACGGTAACATCAAAAGGTTTGAGTAAGCCACGCTTTACAGTGATGGTTACCTTGGACCCTACTTTGCCGCGCAGCTTGTCAACAGCATCACTGAGTGTCATGCCACGTATTGGTTTATCATTCACAGCAATAATCAAATCTCCGGGTTGCAATCCAGCTTTGGCCGCTGGCGTATCATCAATTGGTGATACGATTTTTATCACGCCATCTTCCATGGTGATTTCGATACCAAGTCCCCCAAACTTTCCTTTGGTTTGAACCTGCATGTCACTAAAATTGTCGTTATTCAGAAAAGACGAATGCGGATCGAGAGATGTCAGCATCCCGTTAATTGCTGCTTCAACCAAATCTTTTTCGTTGACTTCGTCAACATAGCTTTCGCGCACACGTTGAAATATATCGCCAAACAAACCAAGTTGGCGATAAATCTCATCATTTTTGCCAGATTGCGCCGTGGTTAAAGTTGGAATTACGGCACCGGCAATCAAAACACCGCAAATGAAGGGTAGAAAAATTTGTCGCAAGCGAGGTACGCGAGTAGAAAGAAAGCTAACAATTTGCATTTAAGATTGCTCCTGATGTCTTGCGAACGGATTAAATAATTCGGCCTTTTGATCAGACTGGGTTTTGACTGTGACTGCAAAATAGGAATTCTGCGCCAAACAAGCAATGGTGGCACTTCTTATTTGTCAGCCATGGTGCCAGTCAATTTATTTGCATACAAGTATAACTAGCTTACTCGGTCAAAAGATTTTACCCTTCAATAGCATTGCCAGCTTTGACTTGCAGCGGGTGAAATATTTCCAATTTAACCATCTTGCGCTGTTGGTCAATTACGGTCCTACCGATAATTCATAAGCCAGTAAAATTTAATTGGGTATTAGCAGACTTCTGCCAGTCATTTGGTCCGGCTGGGCAATACCCATCATGGCGAGTATGCTTGGCGCAAGATCGGCAAGTCGGCCTGCTGCAAGGCTGGTATTATTGTTACCATTGACCAAAATTAATGGCACCGGATTGCTGGTATGTGCTGTATGTGGTGTGGCCTCAGCTTGATCCCACATTATTTCACAATTGCCATGATCTGCAGTTACCAGCATCTGTCCATTACTCTCTGTCACGGCCTTTGCCAGAATGCCAACACACCTGTCCACGGTCTCGACCGCTGCTATCGCAGCATCAAGATCTCCTGTATGCCCAACCATGTCAGGATTAGCAAAATTGATAATCAGAAAATCATGGGCTTTAGTGCGTAAGCTGGAAATTGCCACTTTTAAAATGGCGTTTGCGCTCATTTCGGGCTGCAAATCATAGGTCGCAACAGCAGGCGATTCAATCATTTTCCTTTCTTCTCCTGGCTGCAATGTTTCGTCACCGCCATTCAAAAAAAAGGTTACGTGCGGGTATTTTTCGGTTTCAGCCAGGCGCAATTGGTGTTTGCCAGCCTTTGCGATCGTTGCCCCAAGCGTATCCTGTAAGCCAGGTGTCGGGAAAAGAGCCACAATATGTTTATCAAGTGATTGCGAGTAGCTGGTCATGCCAGCCATGCAAATAAGGTTGAGGGGTTGAATGTTACAACCAGAATTAGCTGGATCACAAAAACAGGCCAGTAACTGGCGAACTCGGTCAGCTCGGAAATTCATCATCACCAGGGCATCACCATTTTGCATGCCGCCATAGTTACCAATAATGGTTGGTGTAATAAATTCATCGCCATCGCCACGCGCATAAGATGCTTCTAAAGCCGTTAACGCATCAACGGCAAAAATGGGTGCGCGCGCAGTGGCAATAGCATCGTAGGCAGCTTGTGTGCGCTCCCAGCGGCTATCTCGGTCCATGGCAAAATAACGCCCAATGATACTAGCCATTTCGGCACCGGGGGGAAGCGCCTCTAAAAATCTGGGCAAGTCCTGCTTTGCGGCTTGAGGTAGGGTATCACGACCATCGGTAAAGCCGTGAATGGCGACTGGAACACCGGCTGTGACTAGCCCTGTAATGACGGCCAGAAAATGATCCTGATGGGAATGAACCCCACCGGGTGATAACAGGCCCATCACATGCGCAGTGCCGCCGGATTGAAGCAGGCTTGCAGCAAGGCTGGCAAGCTCGTCATGAGTAGCAAGTGATCCATCCTGAACTGCTTTATTTATGCGGGGCAAGGCTTGCATCACCACACGGCCTGCACCAATATTAATGTGACCAACCTCCGAATTGCCAACCTGCCCGTCAGGTAGGCCAACATTGGCTCCTGATGCGTCAAGCAGGCTGTTTGGCTGACTTTCAATCAACCCGTCAAACACGGGCGTTCTGGCAAGCGCAATGGCGTTATTGCCACGCTCGGTGCGATGACCCCAACCGTCCATAATACATAAAACAACTGGGCCAATGGATGGCTGATATCTAGACATTAGCTTCTTATAATGGCGGCGTGAATTGATGTACAGATAGATTATACGTGTAGATGATGTTGATAAGTCATGCAGGGCTGCTGGCTCGCAAAGAAAATTAAAACTGGCCCCTAATTGGCGCGGTGATAGGGATGGCCTGCAAGGATTGCGTTGGCCCTGTATAATTGTTCGGCAAGCATTGCTCTAAATAGCATATGCGGCCATGTTGCGCGTCCAAGGGCTATGGTATGTTTCGCTTTCTGGCGCAAAATATTAGCATGGCCATCAGGTCCCCCAATCGCAAAAAATGCTGATCCAAATCCTTCATCGCGCCATCTGCCAATCAGGGCAGCAAACTCTTCTGATGAATAATCTTTGCCGCGGGGATCTAAAACCCCGAGCGCTGCGTCATCAGGTATCGCCCTCAAAAGGCGCTGGGCTTCATCTTCGGTCCGTTTTGGCCCAGCTGGTAATTTTGACTCGATTTCGATGATCTGGCCGGCTGGTTTTAGCCGTGATAGCCAGCTTTGCGCCAGGGCGTTTTCCGGTGAGGCACGGCCCTTGCCAATGGCAACAATGGAAAGCTGCATAGAGTAATCCTGTTTGGTTGCGTAGAGGGTGGGTTAGAGGTCACCGCCAATCTTTACAATTTCCGCCGATATGTCACTCGTCCACATGCGTTCAAGCCCATAAAATTCACGAACCTCTGGGCGGAAAATATGGACAATCACATCATTGGCATCAATCAATACCCAGTCGGCCTGCCGCAGACCTTCAAGACCAAGAATATCAACTTTCTTCTGCTTTAGCTTAAATTCAAGATGTTCAGCCATAGCGGCAACTTGCCTAGATGAAGCGCCTGAGGCAACAACGATGTAATCAGCCATTGCTGACTTGCCGTCCAAAGGAATTGTAAGGATGTTTTCGGCTTTGTCGTCGTTAAGAGAAGTAGTGATCAAACGAAGGATCTGGTTTGGATTTAATTCAGTTTGCGCTTTAGTTATGTTTATCTCCTGTTTAAATATCCACGCCGTTTGAATGGTGGCATTGGACGGATCATTGGCATGTGCGGTCTCATGTACGCTGCCGAATTTCCGTGGCCGAAGCCGCATTAAGCTGTCCAGCTATAAAGCACCAGCTCGGCAGGTTCACAGTTCTGGTCACAATTGCATAGCGCATCTTTGTAACCTTAGTTTGCCGTCCGAGCAACTGCCGACCAGATGCAATAGCCTTAAAAGAATAGCTCGGACGGTTAACAACAGCAATGGGTAGAAGTCGAATCATATCACGGTACCGGTGCCAGCGGGCAAAGTGATCCAAATTGTCAGCGCCCATCACCCAGATAAGACGTGAGAGCGGCATGGTTTTTATCATATACTTCAATGTGTTATATGTAAAATTGCTCGGCAGGCCAGACTCGGGCGCTATAACCCGCAAAAAGGGGTATGAGGTGGCAATTTTGCGCGCATCGTCCAGCCTTTTTTCATGCGGGGCCATGCCAAGGCTGCTCTTTAGGGGGTTTTGCGGGCTGACGAGCCACCATATTTGGTCAAGGCCCAGTTGCTGGCGGGCCTCTAGGGCAACATGGATATGGCCACCATGCGCTGGATTGAACGATCCGCCAACAAGCCCGATTTTCAGGCGTGACCGACTGTGAAATACAGCTGGCATGTGGTGACGATATTTATTTACGGGTTTGACCATCGCCACGAACAACATATTTAAAACTTGTTAATTGGGCGGCTCCAACTGGTCCGCGAGCATGCAGCCTGCCAGTAGCAATGCCAATTTCTGCCCCCATGCCAAATTCACCGCCATCGGCGAATTGGGTGGAAGCGTTTTGCATAACAATAGCGCTGTCAACTTCGGCAAAAAACCGGTCTGCGGCGTGATGTGATTCGGTGATGATTGATTCGGTATGTGATGATCCATATTTGCCAATATGCGCAATTGCCATATCAAGGTCATCAACCACTCGCACTGAAAGGATGGAGTCAAGATATTCGGTGTGCCAATCCACCTCGTTTGCCGCTGTCATATTCGGCACAACGGATCGGGCTGCCACATCACCACGTAGCGCGCAACCGGCTTCTGTTAGGTCTTCTGCGATTATTTCCAGCAAATCACCAGCAACACTTTCATCTATCAGCAGTGTCTCAGCAGCTCCGCAAATGCCGGTCCGCCGCATTTTAGCGTTTAACGTGATTTTGCGAGCCTTTTCGGGGTCTGCATCTTTATGAATATAAATATGGCAGATTCCCTCAAGATGCGCGAATACTGGTACGCGAGCGTCGGTCTGGACTCGTTCAACAAGCGAACGTCCACCCCGTGGGATCACCACATCAATGCCGCCAACCGCACCTAGCATTGCGCCAACAGCCTGCCGGTCGGTAGTTGGGACCATTTGCACGCCATCGCGCGGTAAGTCAACGGCCTCTAGGCTATCACTCATGATTGTGGCAAGAAGGCTTGCGGTTAGCTGGCTATCACTGCCACCCCGTAAAATGGCGGCGTTACCAGCAATAATGCACAACCCCGCTGCATCAATTGTTACGTTGGGCCGTGATTCGTAGATAATGCCGATGACCCCAAGTGGGGTTGAAATGCGGGCGATGTCAAGCCCATTAGGCTGTTGCCAGCGGGCCAGTTGAGCCCCAACCGGATCAGGTATCTTTGTCATTGCCTCAAGGCCGGATGCCATTGATTCAATTCTGGCGTCATCAAGGGTAAGCCGTTCAATAAAGGCCCCGCTAATACCATTCGTGGTGGCGCGAGCCACATCTTGTGTATTCGCATCCAAAATGGCTGCGCTTTGTTTCCGTATTGCCGCCGCTGCTGTCTTCAAAGCAGCACAGCGCGTGGAAAAATTACTTTTCCCGATGCTTGACTGAGCGGCGCGTGACTTTTGCACCATCTTATCAATCAACGTATTGGCATTTATCCGCCTATCTACCAGCTGTGCCATGGGCAAGTCCCTCATCTTCTTTTCATTCTTGTGCCGCCATTTCAATGATTGCTAGCAGCAGATTTTAATATATCGCGGCGAATTTCAGGCTACGTATCGCTGATCACAAGATTATCTGCATGGATCATCTCATCCCGTCCACGATACCCCAGTATACTCTCAATTTCATTGCTTTTATGACCGCAAATCAACATGGCATCATCGCTGCTATAGCTTGATAGCCCGTGCCCGATGACTTCCCCGGCCTTATTTTCAACCTCGATAAGGTCACCGCGGTCGAACTGACCGGTAACTGAAAGAACACCGGCTGGAAGAAGCGAGCGCCCGTGCTGCAATGCGGTTACCGCACCATTATCAATGCGGATTTTGCCCTTTGGGTTTAGAGAACCGGCAATCCACTGTTTGCGAGCCGTATGTGGCGATTGAATCGCTGCGAACAGCGTATGTTTTGCGCCTGTTTGCAGCCGTTTTAGGGGGCTAGGATCCTGCCCATTACAAATAATCATCTGGCAACCAGCAGATGTGGCAATTCGTGCGGCTTCCAGCTTGGTAACCATGCCACCCGACGCATAAGTCGCATTCGCTGGGCCAGCCATCGCCAGAATATCAGTGGTTATCTGTGGAACTTTGGCAAGGTGGGTTGCCTTGCCATCACCATGTGGATTGGCAGTATATAGCCCATCAATATCCGACAACAGGACCAACATATCCGCTCCGATCATCGCGGCAACTCGTGCGGCAAGCCGGTCATTATCCCCAAATCGGATTTCGGCTGTAGCCACAGTATCATTTTCATTTACCACCGGTACCGCGCCAAGCTGCAACAGGGCCAGCATTGTTGTGCGGGCATTTATATGTTTGCGTCTGGTTTCAGTATCGTCAGGCGATAACAGGATTTGCGCTGTTTGCACCTGATGGGCGCCAAGAGCGTCCATCCAGGCATGAGCCAGTAAAACCTGGCCAGCAGCAGCAGCAGCCTGTTTTTCCTGCAATTTCAATTTACTACTCTGAATGTTCAATAGTCTGCGCCCAAGCGCAATCGCTCCGCTTGAAACCACAACAACGTTCTTGCCAGCTTCCTTCAGCATAGCGATGTCACCCGCAATCCCCTCGAGCCATGCGGTGTTAATGATATTTTTATCATCATCGACAAGCAGCGATGATCCAACCTTAATTACGATTATTTTGGTGTGATCAAATAAGTGCGTTCTGGCCGACAGGTTTATGGAGACCATGGGACCGCCTCCTCTGGCTCTTTTTCTTTTGCTCGGCTTGTTTCGATGGCATCAAGGAGTTGACGCAGCATAGTCGTTACACCGGCACCCGTGACAGCCGATAGGGTTAGCACCTTGCTCGCGCCTTCGGACCTTAGAGCTTTCGTAAGATCAGCGGCATAATCTTCTGGAGTTGCATCCAGTTTGGTTAAGCCAACAATCTCGGGCTTGTAATGAAGGTCGCCGCCGTAGGCTTTTAGTTCGGCGCGCAGCATCTTCCATGCTGCAACAGGGTCTTCGCCAGTCGCATCAATCAGATGTAACAAGATCTGGCAGCGTTCAACATGCCCAAGAAAGCGGTGACCAAGACCGGCCCCTTCATGCGCTCCCTCAATTAGGCCGGGAATATCAGCCATTACAAATTCCTTGCCATCGACACCAACCACACCAAGATTGGGATGAAGCGTGGTAAATGGGTAATCGGCAACCTTTGGCCGAGCTGCGGAAACCGCGCCAAGAAATGTTGATTTGCCAGCATTAGGCATGCCAAGAAGGCCAGCATCAGCGATAAGTTTCAAGCGAAGCCAGACCCACATTTCCTGCCCATCTTCACCCGGTTGCGATTTGCGCGGGGCACGGTTGGTCGATGATTTAAAAAAAGCATTTCCCTTACCGCCGGTCCCACCCTTGGCAAGAATGATCGACTGGCCCTCATAGGTCAGATCCGCAAGCACGGTTTTCTGGTCATCGGATAGGACCTGTGTGCCAATAGGAAGCCGCATAATTACATCCTTGCCGGATGCACCGCTGCGGTCACGGCCCGCTCCAGGACGCCCAGACTCGGCCTTGAAATGCTGCTGATATCTATAATCAATAAGGGTATTCAACCCATTGACCGCCAGCGCCACAATATTTCCACCGCGCCCCCCGTCGCCGCCATCAGGACCGCCAAAGGGTACATGAGCCTCGCGCCGAAAGCTAACGGCGCCAGGGCCACCATGCCCTGATCGTGTGTAGATTTTAGCCTGGTCAAGAAATTTCATTACACTGTTCCGATTTATGATTCGGGGTTTACAAACATAGATCAGAAGAAACCTTGTTGATATCCCCATACAGCATTAACCATTACTCATCACGATGGCCATTTACAATAATAGATCGTTTATCATGGAGCCCTATATGTAAAAAATAAAAGGGGAACAACAGTTGTCATCCCCCCCTTCATCATTTGCACGGCGGCTGGTATTTAGCAGCCTTATTTGCACCATGTTTTGGTACCAAAAGCGCTATTCAGCGGCCTCTACCATCGGCAGTACATTCACAAATATTTTGCCACCTGATTTTTCACGAAAAGCAATCTTGCCTTCGACCAAGGCGAATAATGTGTGATCTTTGCCCATGCCAACATTCTGGCCCGGATTCACCTTGGTTCCACGCTGGCGAACAATGATGTTACCGGCTAAAACTTTTTCCCCTCCAAATTTCTTTACACCGAGTCTGCGGCCAGCCGAGTCACGACCGTTTCTTGAGCTACCGCCTGCTTTTTTATGTGCCATTTTTTAACAACCTTCTCTTGCTCGATGCCACGTTCGCGGCGTGATATTTATCTATTTCTTTGCCGCTGCTTTTTTCACGGGCGCTTTTTTTGCCGCTACTTTTTTTGCGGGCGCTTTTTTTGCTGCAGTAGCCTTTTTTGGCGCAGCCTTGGTCTCAGGCTTTGCTGTTTTCAGGCTTCTTGCGTCTTCAGCAATTTCGTTAATCTTTAGCAGGGTGAGGTCTTGTCGATGACCTTGTGTGCGGCGGTGGTTTTTCCGGCGCTTGCGGCGGAAGATGATGATTTTTGGTCCGCGTGTTTGGCGCACGACTGTAGCGCTAACGCCGGCTCCATCAACACGCGGCGTGCCAATTGTAACCTTATCCCCATCGCCAAGCATGACAATGTCGCTCAAAATAATCTGCTCGCCTTCGTCGGCAGACAGCCTTTCAACCAGAATGGTATCATCTTTAGAAACGCGGTATTGCTTGCCACCGGTCTTCACCAAAGCATACATGGCGATTTTCCTTATCAAAATAGTTCAACGCTAAAAGCATCTGGCCAAGCCCAAAACGCTCAAATCATCGTAGTCATTACACTAGCTGTGGTCGGGTTTACCGGCCATTCGCCTGATCCCAAAACAGGGTTCTCTACACGTCACCCAACGCGAAATCGCGACAGCGCGCTGAAATATACGCTTTGCGGCTCTGCTGTCAAGTGTCCAGACGTTTTTGTTCTGGTTTTACATCATGGTGCCAAGCCCTAATTATGCCGCCATTTCTATAGTTAGAGTGTTGTTTAACCGGGCCGTGCCTTTGCCCCCAAATTGGCATTGCTGGCCCAAGGGTTGTTCAGCTGCAGTAAATGCCCTTTGTTTCGTGTGGGCTGGATTCAGGTGTCTAGAAAGTTAAGTCCATTATGATTATGCTGGAGTTTTTAATGGGACCCTGGCTTTTGGTCTGACATTATTAGGAATGGAGTTTAGTGCTGATGGTGCAAATAAAGCGGGTAAAGATTCCAGCTGCGGACGCACTTGGGCTACGGGATGTTTTAGAAATTTATCAGGCTCTGCGGCCATCTATGCCAGCAGGCAGAATGGGAAAAGCTAGGCCAGCATCAAGGCTAATTGATCTTCTTGATGAGTTTGACGGGCTAGTCCTCGATGGCTATGGAGTTATCAATGTTGGTGATGGTCAAATTGGTGGTATTGCCGCCCTTTTAAATGCCGCTGCTAGCAGGGATAAACCGGTGCTTGTTTTAACCAATGGCGGTAGTTTTTCAGCAGAGCAAACCTGGAGAAAATATCAGGACTGGCAACTGCCCATTGCGCGCGATGATGTCATATCAAGCCGGGACGCCTTTATTTTTGATGCTAGCAAGCGTCAAACCAAGCTACTGGATGTTAAGAGAATTGGCTGTTTTGGGCGCAACATTGAGGCGCTTACTGGCGATCATATTCTAGCCTATGGCCGTGACGATAATTTCTGGCAACAGGCAGATGAATTTGTGTTTCTTGGCGCTCTTGATTGGCATGAAGACGATCAAGCTGATTTTGAATTGGCGATGATAACTTGTCCACGGCGCCTTCACATTGCAAATCCTGATGTAACAGCCCCACAGGCTGATGGAGGATTTTCGACTGAGCCCGGATATTGGACGGCGCGAATGATGCAGGTGGCAGCCAATCAGGGGGTAGAGCTTGATGTTAGATGGTATGGCAAGCCCTATGGTCCGGCTTTTAATTTGGCGTTGGCGCGCATGCAAATAAAGCTCGGCAACCTCTATAATCGTCCACTTGATCAACCTTTTGATGTGTCTCGCATTGCGATGGTTGGTGATAGTCTACACACTGATATTCTGGGCGGTGCCGCCGTCGGTATGACAACAGTTTTGATTACTGATCATGGGCTGTTTAAGGGACAGGATGCATTACCTTTGTGTGTTTCCTGCGGCTTACTCCCTGACTGGATAGTTAAAACCCTTTAGCGTTATTGGAGTTGAAATGGAAAGACGATTTATTTTACAAGGTTTGGAGGCCGAGGCCTCAATTGGTATTTATGACCATGAACGGGTTGCACCCCAACGAATTATAATTGATGCTGAATTGTGCCTTGACGCATCAACCGAACCCCTGGATGACCAAATCGAAAATACACTTAATTATGATATTATTCGTGAAACGATTTTGAACATTGTATCAGCCAAGCATTATGATCTTCAAGAAACGCTCGCAAGAAAGTTGTTTGATGCACTGCAAGTGCTCAATGGTGTGCGGTCGGTACGGGTAAGATCATCAAAGCCTGATGCATACAATGACTGTGAGATGATTTCTTATCAGCTAAGCAATCTTTAACCAACGGAAATCCCAAACTCTCCAGTTTGGCTTTTAACTAGTCAAATTCAGTACAAATTAAACGCGGATGGTCATCATTTCGAGCGTTAACGCTACTAAGAATATTATCAAGGCTGGCTCCAAGCGTGTCTTCAGCACTGCCTTGGTGCGTTTCAGTTAGCGCGACACAATAGGCTCAATACGATCCCCATACACCTGGATTAATTGCTCTAGAAACTTAATTGGCAGCAATCCGTGGCCTTCCGGCTCATTTTCCAGAATAATCTGAATCAAGGTAACTCTAATTATATCTCATCCGTTTGTGGCATCAACAACACAAAAGTTGATATTATCCTTTACCATCATTCTTAAATCATCAATCGTCACATAGCGTGGTGTGGTGTCATAGAGACGGCGATTGGCCTATTTACGGATGACCGCCTGATTTTCAACATGTGTTAGCGTCGTAGATAGCCTTTTTAACCAACGAGGCGACCTTGCCACCAAAGTTTAAAATGGATGTAATGTTGCGATGCAAAATAAAATTTTGTAACAAGAAATGGGAACACTGACCATTGTAACGCAACGCAGCAAACAAGGCCTGCTTTAAATGTATGATGACATCGCCGAATTCAGAGGTTTTTATCAAACCAGCCTTGGGCGGCGTGTATCCAGTCTGATTAGGCGTCAGCTATGCGCGTTTTGGCCTAGTGGATCATCCCTTACAATAGCATGCCTTGGTTATGGGTTTCCCTTCTTTGACAAAACGATGCCTCTGCTTGCTTTTATGCCAGCGCGACGTGGTGCAATTGTTTGGCCATCAGCTTCTTCTGTACGCGGCTGTTTAATAGAACCTGATGTTTTGCCGCTTCCAGATGTCCATCTGGACCGTTTGCTTTTGGTTCATGCGCTTGAATTTGAGCATGATCCTGGGCGCGTGCTGGATGAATGTTGGCGTGTGCTAGATGGAGCTGGACAGCTTATGGTTGTTGTGCCAAATCGGCGCGGGTTATGGGCGCGCGCTGAACGGTCCCCCTTTGGTCATGGCCGCCCATTTTCTGGCCGGCAGCTTCGCCGGTTATTGAAACTGCACGGTTTTGAGCCGCGCCGCACACATCGCGCAGTTTTTATCCCACCATTAGCTGGACGCTTTTTTCAGCGCTTTGCCCCAGCAATTGAACGCATTGGCGCTAAACTATGGCCGGCCTTGGGCGGCGTCCTTCTTGTGGAGGCGGATAAAATACTCTATGCAGCTTCAGGGAAAGAACGTAAACTGCCGCAAAGAAAAATTTCTGACACGTCTTTGCTAATTGGGCAAACGCGAGATGTATTATTGCCTAAAATTTTATCACAGGCCCAACAGCAAATAGCTGACGATCCGTCGAATTGGCGTTAATCGTAAAATGGTGATTCAGAAGACTAGGAATGGTAAACATGGTTGACGATCTGAGTCAGTTACGAGAATCAATTGATGTTCTTGACGACGAGATTCTAAAAGCGCTGGCACAGCGGATGAAGCTGTCTGACCGGGTAGTCGCCGCCAAGAATGGCTTTGCGGCTTTTCGTCCCGGACGTGAGGCGACATTGGTTCGTCGGCTTGTTGCCAAAGTAAAAGCAGATGGGCTCGATATTGCCCCTGATGTTGTTCTCTGCGTATGGCGGCAGATCATGGCAGCCAGTCTTAGCCGCCAGGGCGGTTTAGTGACTTGTGGGGTTCATCTCGACGCTATGCCAGCAGCGGCATGGCACATGGGAAGTGCGTTTTCGGCATTTGTCGATAACGATATTGCTCGTTTGATTGAAGCATTAGCAGCCGGCCAATGTCGTTATGCGTTGGTGCCCGCTCGTGAAGATAATCATCGTGATCTTCTCGCCTGCCTTGATCAACATCATCATTTAAAAATCATCGCGCGGACGCCACTTTATAGTATACGAACTGTGCATCCAGCATTTATTGTTGCCGATTATTTGCCGGACTCTTCTGGCGATGACATAAGCCTTTATGCTGTTCGGACGCATAAGGGTTTTGATCTTGTTGGTGTCGCAGGGCATCATGAATTGTTAACACCATCCAGCTTGCCAGACGGTGCAAGACTTATTGGGGCATACGCGCGCTAAAAACTACAAATTAAAGTGTTATGTGCCAATGCTAATGCTAATGCTAATGACTTGGCGATCAAAGCACATTTGGGGAAGAAGAATGACACTGATTTACGACAAGGTGACGATAATTGGCATGGGTCTTATTGGGGCCTCTATTGCATTGTCTATTCGTCGTGGTGGCCTTGCTGGACAGGTTATTTGTAGCGACTGTTCAACTGATGTTGCAAAAGCTGTTGCAAGATTAAACATAACTAGCCAGTTCGAAGCTGATCCCGCAATCGCGACAAAGGATGCTGATCTTGTGATTATGGCTGTACCAGTTGGAGCGGTTGGCAAACTTGCCGAGCAAATTATTCCGCACATGAAGTCCGGGGCTGTTCTAACCGACACTGGATCAACTAAAATATCGGTCTTGCGGGATGTGTCACCGCACTTGCGTGAGGATATTCACTGGTTACCATCACACCCGCTTGCCGGAACCGAACATTCAGGGCCGAGCGCGGGATTTGAGTCTTTGTTCGACGGGCGCTATTGGATTGTTCTACCGCTTGATTGTGAAGAGACGGTAGTTTCCAAGTTTGAGACATTTGTCACGGGTCTTGGGTCGGTTACGGAACGCATGCAGGCCGATTACCATGACAAGGTTCTAGCCTTGACATCACATTTACCGCATTTGATCGCTTATACGATTGTTGGCACGGCAGTTGATCTTGAAGCACAATTGAAAAATGATGTTATCCGCTTTTCAGCATCCGGATTCCGTGATTTTACCCGAATCGCGTCATCTGATCCGGTGATGTGGCGTGATGTGTTTTTGAACAATGACGCAGCGGTGCTTGAAATGCTGCAGCGCTTTTCCGAAGATCTTAGCTATCTCCAGCGAGCAATTCGCTGGCAGGAAGGTGACAAGCTAGAAGAAATATTTACCCGTACTCGCGAAATCCGCCGTTCAATCATTGATGCAGGTCAAGATTAAACGCGCAAATGTTCGGTTAAATATTTTGCATATTCACGAGCTAGAAGCCGTATGATATCTGGTTTTTGCCACCACGTTTCAAGAGTCAAATCAGCTGGGCTGACCGGCCAGAAATAAAGTTCTATATTTGGCATCTTTTTGGTGAACACATGTTTTGCTCTGGGCATATGGTAATTTGATGTCACAAGGCGCAGGGATTGGAATTTGTTTTTTGCGGCCCATTGTGATGCGGCCAGAGCATTTCCTCGTGTGTCGTTTGCCGCAAATTCCAATGTTACGCAACAGTCAAGTAACGTCATGATCGATGCGCCAAGTTCTAGCTCGTTGGCTAATATAGATTTACTCACTCCGAGGCCAACGCCTGAAACCAATAATGCCTTACCAGCTCCAACCTGAAGCAGGCTTAACCCATCAGCAAGCCGTTGCTGTCCGCCCGTTATCACCACAATTCCATCGGTAGCGGGGCCTACTGGGCCGGATATTTTGGGCAAGTTGAGGACGAAATGCTGAAGGCCCGCAAGAAAACAGGGAAGTGTGAGAAGTCCCCCTATAAAAATAAATTTTATTATCAAAATTGCTTTTACTGCCATTAATACTTAAGTCCTATCTTAATGCATATTGCCATCGTTTTATTGTTAATAGGATTTTTTTTAGAAATGCCATTCAAAACCGTCATGCTTTAGGGTGGTTAACGCTTTTTAAAATATTATTCTGGTATATCGGTATAGTTCGGAATCATTTCGTCATTGATATAATCGGCAATCGGCCTGGCAGCTCGCAGCAAATGTGCGGCACCATCAACAACCATTACTTCTGCGGCAGGCGATCGGCTGTTATAGTTGGAGGCCATTGCCGCACCATATGCACCAGCTGATAGAATGGCTAACCCATCGCCGGCGCTAAGATTTGGCATATCACGATCTAACCCAAGATAATCGCCAGTTTCGCAGACCGGTCCAACAATATCTGCCTTGCTGGTTGAAATGCCGGGTTTGTCGAGGGGCCAGATTGCATGATGGGCTTCGTATAAGGTAGGGCGCAACAGATCATTCATCGCTGCGTCAACAATGATAAACCGTTTGTCACCGCCTTGCTTGACGTAAATAACTTGCGTGATAAGCGCACCATTATTCGCAATTATTGCACGGCCAGGTTCAAACCCAAGGTTAAAACCCTGACCCGCAAATAACCGCTGAACAAGTAGGCCGTATTCCTTGAAATCGGTTGGACCAGCGGTATCATAATCAATACCAACCCCGCCTCCGAGGTCAAGATTTGGCACAGGCCATCCGGCATTCCTGAGCTCAATCGCCAGAGCCAGAAGCGCGGAATATGCACGTTCAAACGGTGCCAGATCACGGATTTGTGAGCCAATGTGAACGGCAAGCCCCGCAGGAGAGATATGCGGATCTTTTGCCATTTGTTGATAAATGTCACAGGCTTCGCGCTGGTTGGTTGAAATACCAAATTTCGTATTGCGTTCACCAGTTGAAATTTTTGCGTGGGTAGAGGGACTCACATCAACATTCACGCGCAAAGCCACTGGTGCGAGCAGATCCATTTCTTTAGCAATTGCGCTAATTGCGGCAACCTCGGCTTGTGATTCCGCATTGATTTGGCCAATGTTGCAAGCCAGAGCCTGTCGGATTTCATCGTTGGTTTTTCCAACACCAGAAAACACCACATCACTAGGTTTAATGCCGGCGGCAATTGCCCGTGCCAATTCACCAGCAGAAACAATATCCATGCCACCGCCAAGCTTGCCAATCAGGGCCAGAACGCCGAGGGCAGAATTGGCTTTCATGGCAAAGTAAACTTTGCCGTTCACGGGCGCTACGGCGTTTTGAAAGCGAGTAAACGCATCGGTGATGCCGGCTGCCGAATAGACATACAGGGGTGACCCATATTGTTTGGCGATGGCGCCAAGCGACATGCCATCAACAGATAGCTCTTCATTGTTATTACGATAAAAGACACACATGATTGCTTGTGCTCCTATTGGCAATGCCTAGCCTAGCTGGCGGGGTTTTGAGTGTGACTTTTTGCTGGAATGTCGGATGGTCGGTAGGGGTCACCGCGTTTGCCGCAGGCGGCGAGGCCAAAGACCAGCATTATACTGATAAGGCTGCTAAGAATGAGGGTGCGTTGCATAGCGACTCCTGTAATTGATGTTAGTTGGATATTAACCAATGGCAAAACGTTGTCGCGCATCGGCAATTCGTGCTCTAACTTCATTTGGGGCGGTTCCACCAAAGCTGGTTCGTGCTGCCGCTGAGCTTACAACAGATAAAAGGCCAATAATATCAGGCTTAATTCGCGGTTCTATTTTTTGCAAGTCCTCAAGACTCATGTCTTCAAGTCCTAATCCTTTTGAGGCAGCTGCAGCAACAATCGCACCACTAGAATGGTGTGCTTCGCGAAATGGCATCCCAAGTTGACGCACCATATAGTCGGCCAGATCGGTCGCGGTAGGAAAGCCGGTTTTTAACGCGGCACGCATTGCGTCCGGTTGTGGGGTCATGTCACGGATCATACCTGTGGTTGCCGCCAGCACAACGCCAAGCGTATCTGCAGCATCAAACACTCCCTCTTTATCTTCCTGCATATCCTTGCCATAGGCTAATGGTAGTCCTTTTAGTACAATCAACAAGCTGTTTAGGGAGCCAATGATGCGCCCAGGCTTTGCACGCACAAGCTCAGCAGCATCCGGATTGCGTTTTTGGGGCATGATTGACGAACCGGTAGTAAAGGCATCTGATAGGGTTACAAAGCCAAATTGATCTGATGACCAAATAACCAATTCTTCGGCAAAGCGAGACAAATGAACCGAACAAATTGCCGCAGCAGCCAGGAACTCAAGTGCAAAGTCGCGGTCCGAAACCGCATCCATTGCATTGGCGGCTGGCCGATCAAACCCCAATGCAGTTGCCGTCATATGCCTGTCGATTGGAAAGGATGTGCCACCTAATGCTGCTGCCCCAAGCGGCGATTCGTTTAATCTTGATCTAGCATCGGCAAATCGGCCCCGGTCGCGCCCCAGCATTTCAACATAGGCCATCAGATGAAAGCCAAATGTGATAGGCTGGGCGGTCTGAAGGTGGGTGAGGCCGGGCATCAGGAGATCAGCATGTGTTTCTGCCTTATGCAGCAGAATGGCTTGCAAATCGGCAAGTGCTGCATCAACTGAGTCCAGCAAATCACGCACCCATAACTTGAAATCAGTGGCAACTTGATCATTGCGTGAACGTGCTGTGTGGAGCCGGAGCGCTGGATCACCAATCAATTCAGCAAGCCGTGATTCAACGTTCATATGGATGTCTTCAAGCGCCTCGGAAAAGACAAAGCTACCAGCCTCAATTTCTGAGGCAATTTGATCCAGCCCTTGATGAATGGCTGTGCAATCGGCATCAGAAATAATCTTGCAGGTGGCGAGCATGCTTGCATGTGCTTTTGATCCAGCAATATCCTGACGATAAAGCCGCTGGTCAAAGCTAATCGACCCATTGATATCTTCCATCAATTTTGAAGGACCGCTTGAGAAGCGGCCGCCCCAGATGCTAGACTTTGTACTATTGGGCAAGTTTTTATCTTTCTTAACCATGTCACAAACCAGTAGATTGGAAATTTCATTTGTTTTATACGCGGCTTTCATCAAATATTCAGCCAAAAACCGCATCTTTGTCCAGACGACGAATTCTCGGAGGAATGGTGGGGCTCTCTGTAGCTTTGCTTTGGCCGAGTGTGTCATACGCTGGGACGCTGCCTTTACGCCAAAACACTCCGCCTATGTCCACACCTATTTTGGATAAAGATGGAAAGCCCCTGTCTCTTAATGTATTTGGGGGTATGCCGATTTTGATTAATTTCTGGGCCACATGGTGTCCGCCCTGTGTCGCCGAATTGCCGGCCCTTGACCGAGCTAGCGATAAGCTGGCAGGTGATGTCAAAATTTTATTGATTTCGGTAGACCGTGGCGGCAGCAAAAAGGCTTTACCATTCTTAAAGGATCGAAGCATTGGCCGCCCGCATTTAGCATTTGATGCAAATGGGGCATTATCAAGAGAAATGGGTGTTCGGGGATTGCCAACAAGCTTTTTGGTAACCGCTAATCAACGTCACTGTTGGATCTATCAGGGCCCGCGTGAATGGGATGATCCAGCAATGATTGTCGAATTGCGGCAGTTGCTGGAGGGTCATGGCTCACCCACCATGCCATCCTCTGTTTGATATGGGCAAATAATGGCAAACCACCAACCCGAAAAAAGCGCAAACAAAGGCCAAAAATGAGGCAATAAAGCACCGCCAAATTTCTGTCCCTCAACTTATCTCATCAGTCGAGGTGTCATTGTTGATGTTGTTTGATCATCCCAGTTCTTTTTCTAGCTCTGGAACCGCATCGAATAAATCCGCTACCAGCCCATAATCAGCAACTTGGAAAATTGGAGCTTCATCATCCTTGTTGATGGCCACGATAATTTTACTATCTTTCATGCCAGCTAGGTGTTGGATAGCTCCTGAAATGCCAACCGCTATATAAAGGTCAGGGGCAACCACCTTGCCAGTCTGTCCAACCTGGTATTCATTTGATACAAAACCCGCATCAACGGCAGCGCGCGAGGCACCAACAGCTGCTCCTAGTTTGTCGGCAATCTTTTCAAGCATAGTAAAATTCGCGCCATCTTGCATGCCACGGCCGCCTGAAATAACAATCGGTGCCGAGGTTAACTCCGGGCGTTCTGAGCTAGACAACTCAGACTTTAAATACGTTGACAGGCCGGCATCACCGGTACTTTGGAGACTTTCGACTGCCGCGCTGCCCCCTTTAGCGGTTGCGGCCTCAAAGGCAGTGCTACGGACAGTGATAATTTTAATAGTCTCACTTGATGATACTGTTGAGAGCGCATTGCCAGCATAGATTGGACGCTGGAACGTATTTGCATCAATAACCTTAATTATGTCGGAGATTTGCATAACATCGAGCGTAGCGGCCAATCGCGGCATTACGTTTTTGCCGGTTGTAGTCGCCGATGCCATGATATGCGAATACTTGGGTGACAGGCTTTGCAGCAAGGGGGTAAGATTTTCGGCAAGCCCATTTTCAAAAATCTTATCATCAGCAGCTAAAACTTTGTTGACATTGGCAATCGATGCAGCGGCTTTGACAACATTGCCACTGGCATCACCAGCCACAAGAAGGTCAATGTCGCCGCCAATTTGTGTTGCGGCAGTTATTGTATTCAATGTCACAGGGCTTAGCTGTCCATTTTCATGGTCACACAGTATTAAAATGCTCATGGCTTAGATCACCTTTGCTTCATTTCTCAATTTATTCACTAGTTCTTGCACATCGGCAACTTTGATACCGGCGGCACGGGTCTCCGGCTCCTCAACTTTTACAATGGTTAAACGCGGTTGAATATCCACGCTGAGGTCACCAGCAGTTTTGCTATCAAGTGGCTTTTTCTTCGCCTTCATAATGTTTGGCAGTGATGCGTAACGCGGTTCGTTTAACCGTAGATCAACGGTTACAATCGCTGGCATGGCAATTTCGATATGCTCAAGGCCGCCGTCAACTTCACGCGTGACCTTGGCTTTGTCATTGGCAATTTCTAGCGCCGATGCAAATGTACCTTGTGCCCAGCCAAGCATGGAAGCGAGCATCTGACCAGTTTGGTTGCAATCATCATCAATGGCCTGTTTACCAACAAGAACTAGCCCGGGATTTTCCTCATTGACAACGGCTTTCAACAGCTTGGCAACAGCCAACGGTTCGATCTCGTGGGGGGCTTCAATATGAATACCCCGATCTGCGCCCATTGCTAGTGCTGTACGGATGGTTTCTTGGTTTTGTGCCGGTCCTATTGACACCGCCACAACCTCATCAGCGCTGCCAGCTTCTCTCATGCGCAATGCCTGCTCGACAGCTATTTCATCAAATGGGTTCATTGCCATTTTCACATTGGCAAGTTCAACGCCGGATTGATCAGCTTTTACGCGCACTTTGACATTATAATCAATAACCCGCTTTACCGGGACAAGAACCTTCATTTTGGCATCCTCCGCAACAATATTTAAACTAGCTTAGGCCGGTCGGTCCCAAAAACCTGTCTAATTCTGCCCTGAATTTTGCCCGGGCCGCCACAATACATCTGTCTTGCCATTTTCATTCAACCGGCGGGCAAGGACAAATAAATGGTCTGATAACCTGTTTACGTAACGCATCGCATCGCCATTAATCACCTCCTCGGCGGCAAGCTCAGTCATATGGCGCTCGGCGCGGCGTGTGACAGTGCGCGCCAGATGCAGCCAGGCTGAAGCGGGGCTGCCGCCGGGCAGTATGAATGAGCCAAGCGGGTCGAGGTCAGAATTCATCAAATCAATTTCAGCCTCTAGCCTTGTTACTTGTTCAGCTGTAATGCGCAAGGCGGGCTTATCGGTTTCTGGTGTGGCAATATCTGCTCCCAAATCAAACAAATCATTTTGCACCCGTGCCAGCATTTCGTCAGCATCAGAAATTGTTTTGGTATGTAATCGGGCCAGGCCAATCACCGAATTTGCTTCATCAACCTCGCCAAAAGCTGATGGTCGGCGAGCGTGTTTTGACACTCTCATACCATTGACTAGACTAGTTTCACCAGCGTCACCGGTTCGTGTGTAGATTTTGTTCAATTTTACCATCGGGGCCTATTTAGGTATTTTCTCTTTTTCTAACCGCAAACCTGCTCATTTATTTGCAGGCCTGCGCTTTGCTCGCATGATTTTATTGTCCGAAGCCACGATGCCACATTAAACCAAGAATAATCATTAATGCTAATCCTTGAAATACGATCCGGTAACGCATGATGCGATTGGAATTTTTTAAGTTGTAGGCACCGCCTCGTGCCATTGTAAAAACTCCCCAAAAGAGAATGCTAGCAACGGCGCATAATGCCACAACAAGAATAATCTGGTCAAACTGCATGAACGCTTACCATCCTTTATTTTTTCCCGTGGCCGGCGCTGTGTCTGGCCGTTGATCTAAAAACCATATCTTATATATTTACCTAGTGGCACTAATAAAATTTACAACTCTCTAAGACAACTAAAGCTATCAAATTTTTTCAATCTTGACGCCGTGACGCCGTGACGCAGCTATAACCATTTGCTCAGTGGGCTGCTCAATCCTGCAATCCAGACTTTTGTTGAACGTTTGCTTTATTTGGCTTTTGTATCCCCTGTGGTTGGATGTTTCTCGGTCTTGGCGTTTGGTCTTTATCCTTTAGTCTGGCAAAAATAGCACCAGATAGTACTAGGCTGATAGCATGCTATGAAGAAGGTTGCGAAGGAACTGTGCGAGCAAAAACAAAACAATTGGGCTAACGTCAAGAGCTCCAAAGTCAGGCAATATACGCCGTACTGGACGCAATAGCGGTTCATGTACCCGCGACAAGGCATCGATGATTATCCGGACTACTGGTTGCCAGGGATTTATTATCTTGAATGCGATTAGCCACCCGGTGGCCAGATATGCCAGCAGGGTCCAGACATAAAGGTTGATAATCTGGTCGATAAGCATAGCAAATGCGTTCATGAAAACCTGCCCTGTTTGGTTTTGTGTTCCCTGTGCCATAAGATTGCGGCCGGTTGAAAACGCAATATACTCAAAACAATTTATGAATGACAATATTTGTTTCGCACTGCTTCCTTCTATCTCTCCCAAAACAGCGCCGTCCAAAGGTTAGGTGTTCGATTTTGGCAAGGCTTTGCTTCTGTCTGCTCGATACACAAGAATTAGAAAAATGCTTGAAATCTTGGGTTTGAATGCATATCACTCACCAAATGAAACAACCTATTTCAAAACCGGAAGACGCAGCAGTTAAGGTTGCGGAACAAATGAACTTTGTAAAAAAAGCTGACTGTGATTCAAAATCATCCGCGAAATTGTTGCCGGTCTTTTTTACAAAGCCGGCGCAAGTGATTTTCGCAGCATTTTTGTTTCTGCTGTTGGCGACGGGCGTGTTTTTCGTGGCTAACCACTTTGCGAAAAAGACGGCAAGCGGCTTTCCCAATTTTCAGGATTATCAAATTAATCTGGTGAATGAGGCCAACAGGCCCCAAACCGTCGCTAATTTTGCCAATCAGCCGGTTGCCCTTTTTTTTGGTTTTACCTATTGTCCGGATATATGTCCTACAACCCTTACTACATTGGTTGCAGCGCGTGATGACTTGCAAATTGCCGGGGTTAATACAAATTCTTTACGAATTGTCTTTGTCACCGTGGATCCATTACGTGATACGCCCGAACAGCTTAAGCAATATTTGAGCTTGTTTGACGCTAATGTGACAGGCCTCACTGGGACTCCTGAAAATATAAGGGCAGCACTAAAACAATTTGGTATTTACACTAAAAAAATTGACCGGGATGATGGTGAGTATCTTTATGATCACAGCGCTGCCATATTTTTATACCGTAGCGATGGTCAATTTAAGGGAACGATTGTCCATAATGAACCTTTTGCCTTTGTAATCGAAAAGCTTAAATCCATTTTGTAGACGGACTTTTGCTGAAGGGTGTTTCAAAACATTAGTGCAAAAAAGTTTCAGGGCTATTTGATTTTCATTTAGTTCCAAATTGGTCTTTGGTGGGCCATTACGCCATTCATTATCTCTCCAAAACAAACGTGTGCAACACCAGTTGTGAGGCTTTATTGCTAATCGCCGCGGTTTTGTCGGTTTTCAATAAGATCATCAACTACAGCAGGATCGGTCAATGTTGATGTATCGCCAAGCTGAGCATATTCATTTGCTGCAATTTTCCGTAAAATACGTCGCATGATTTTGCCGGAGCGTGTTTTTGGCAATTGGGGCGCCCATTGCAACAGATCTGGGGTGGCGATGGGGCCAATTTCCTTGCGCGTCCATTGTTTTAATTCGGCAACCAATTCATCAGTAGCCTTAACACCTTCAACGAGGGTGACATAGGCATAAATGCCCTGACCCTTGATGTCGTGAGGATAGCCCACAACGGCGGATTCGGCGACTTGCGGGTGTGCCACCAGTGCAGATTCGATTTCAGCAGTTCCCATCCGATGCCCGGAGACATTTAAAACATCATCAACACGACCGGTGATCCAGTAATAGCCGTCTTCGTCACGCCGTGCGCCATCACCAGTAAAATAGCGGCCAGGGAAGGTCGTGAAATAGGTCTCGATGAAGCGTTGGTGGTCACCATATACGGTGCGCATCTGGCCGGGCCATGAATGCTGCAGACACAGATTGCCGTCAGTTGCCCCTGCAAGCTCGTTGTTTTCGCTATCGACCAGCACCGGTTTGATCCCGAAAAAGGGCTGGGTTGCTGAGCCAGGTTTTGTCGCTGTTGCTCCGGGCAATGGCGTGATCAATATCCCGCCGGTCTCAGTTTGAAACCAGGTGTCGACAATCGGGCAGCGGCCGTCGCCAACGATGTTGTGATACCACATCCAAGCCTGTGGATTGATGGGCTCGCCAACCGTTCCAAGTAGTCTCAGCGAGGACCTGTCACATTTTTTCACAGGGTGGTCACCTTCACGCATTAGGGCGCGGATCGCAGTTGGCGCGGTGTAGAAAATATTGACTTTGTGCTTGTCGACAACCTGCCAGAAGCGTGAGCTGTCTGGGTAAGTGGGAACCCCCTCGAACATCATGGTGATGGCACCATTGGCCAGTGGCCCGTAGACGATGTAGCTGTGGCCGGTGATCCATCCTACATCGGCCGAGCACCAATAGATATCGCCGTCATGGTAATCAAAAACATATTCATGCGTCATTGACGCATACACCATGTAGCCACCGGTTGTGTGCAAAACCCCTTTTGGCTTGCCTGTCGATCCGGAGGTGTAGAGAATGAACATCGGGTCTTCCGCATTCATCTCCTCGGCTGGACAATCAGCAGAGGCAGTCGCCATTGCTTCATGATACCAGACGTCGCGCCCCTCAACCCAGTCAACAGCCCCACCGGTTCGCCTGACAACAATTGATTTTGTGCAGTCAGGGCAGTTCTGCAATGCCTTGTCGGTGTTCTGCTTCAGGGGAATGCTTTTACCTCCGCGAACCCCCTCATCAGCTGTGATCACCATGGTTGACTCACAATCAAGAATTCGCCCGGCTAGCGCGTCTGGGGAGAAACCGCCAAAGACAACCGAATGCACGGCGCCAATCCGCACACAGGCGAGCATCGCAACTGCCACTTCGGGGATCATCGGCATATAGATGGTTATGCGATCCCCTTTGCCGGCGCCATTTGCCTTGAGGACATTCGAAAATTTGCAGACTTCCTTATGCAATTCGCGATAGCTGATATGGCGCTGTTGATCAGGCTCGTCACCTTCCCAGATGATTGCCGTCTTATCCCCTCGGGTGGCAAGATGCCGGTCCAGGCAATTTGCCGCTGCGTTCAAGGTGCCATCAGCGTACCATCTGATATGCAGGTCATCGGCATTATAGGAGACATCGCTGATCTGGCTATAGGGTTTAATCCAGTTTAGACGCTGGCCCTGCTCGGCCCAAAAATGATCAGGATTAGCAATCGAGGCGGCATAAAGTTGCTCGTAAGTTTTTGCATTAATATGCGCTGATTTTGCCAAATCTGCATTTGGCTGAAAGATTGTAGTTTGATCCATAAAAGATATCCCCTCACTATTCCCTGCTTGGCTATTCCTGTTTGTACCAGCGGTTATGTGCAAACTCCTACTTTTGGCTGATTGGCGCTTTTACCACAAAAATTAATATCGTAGCGCGTCCAAATCAGCAAGGCTTGTAGTTCGGTTGTTTATACCGTTGGGTCTTCCCCCTGTTCCAACTGATCCAAAAGCATCTCGGCGGCATCCCTATCTTCAAGCCCGATCACTGTGCGGCTAACCGTCATGTTAAAGCCTGCTCGAGCTAGTGACCCCATTTGGCGTTGTTGGCGTTGCCTCAAGATCTGACGATCGTTTTCGTCATCATGTTGCTGGTGGCCAAAGGGACCAAGCCTTCGTCGCCTTGCAAACCGGAATGCGGCCAGTAATTCGCCATTTGCATGGGGCTGATCAGCTGCATCAAGCGCGGCATCGATAATGGCTTCGTCAAGCCTGTGTTGGCGGAGACGCTGGCGAATACCACGTTTTGATCGCCCTTGCTGGCGGTGGTTGCGTGCCTGATTTTGGGCAAAGGTGTCATCATTCAGATACCCCAGCTTTTGGCATCGTGTAACGGTTGCGCTAATGGCGGCGGCAATTTCATCAGGGTCATGCTTGTCAAGTTTGCGTAACGCAAAGCGGCCCAACACCTCGCGCAGCCGATGTTGTGAAGTGGCGTAACGGCCAAGATAGTGCACAGCCTTGTTCATAAGCCTTGTGTTGACGGGTGAATTTGTCATATGCGAAATGTAGTGTTTTTTCTGGTCAAAGGCAAAAGTTACGAATTGCCCCATTGCGTCCATGAGGATTGAGGCTTATTTTGGCCGCATGATTAAAAGAACCTCCAAACAAAGCGAACAGCAAGCCCCAACTGAAAGATCGAGCGAGGTAGCTGGCATACTCCGTCCTGTTCATATTGCGACTGTAAACTGGGTTGGACTTGGCACGTTGTACAAACGCGAAGTGCAGCGTTTCATGAAAATTGCCATGCAAAGCCTCGCGGCACCGGTAATTACATCAGTTCTGTTTTTGATGGTTTTTTCAGTAGCCATTGGTGAACGTGCTAGTTTTGCCGGTGATGTTGATTTTGTCACTTTCCTTGTGCCTGGTCTGGTGATGATGAATGTCTTGCAGAATGCTTTCGCCAACACGTCATCATCCCTAGTCGTCTCAAAGGTTCAGGGCAATATTGTGGATTTGCTGATGCCGCCTTTGGGGCCGGGTGAATTATTATTTGGGCTGGCTGTTGCTGGCATGACGCGCGGGCTTTTTATCGGTATTTTGACAGCGCTGGTTCTGTTTCTAATTGGAGATGGCTCAATCCCCTCGTACCCTCTCATTGCTCTCGGCTTTCTGATTTTAGGGGCCTTTGCCATGTCTTTTGCTGGCATTATTGCTGGTATATGGGCAAATAAATTCGACGAGTTGGCGGCCATTACAAATTTTGTGGTCCAGCCTCTGACCTTCTTATCCGGAACATTCTATTCGGTAGACCTCTTGCCCGCTCCATTTGACGCGATTGCTAGTTTGAATCCAGTCTTTTACACTATTGATGGGTTTCGCTATGGTATGATCGGTATTGCGGATCGACCGCTTTTAAACGGCTTTGTTTGTCTCCTAGCGGTTAATGTTGCTTTGGCAATTTTCTGCTACAAGGCGCTTCATTCGGGTTATCGTTTAAAAAGTTAGCACTGTACAATAGGGCGTGACGTCAAGACGAGGAATAGGAAACATTATGGCCGTTGAACAACTTGAAAATGGTATTTTCCCCGTTCAGCATCTGGAAATCGCGATTAGAGATGGCGTCATTGCTGCCGATTCCCCGATTGAGGATGGCCAACTGCAGCCGGCCAGCCTTGATTTGCGTCTTGGCAGCGAAGCGTGGCGGGTTCAGGCCAGCTTTTTACCGGGCGCGAATATGCCCGTCGATGCTAAATTGGCAAAATTTGGCATGCATAGGATAGATCTCACTAATGGTGCGGTATTAGAGCGCGGCTGTGTTTATATTGTTAAACTCCAGGAACGGCTGAACCTTCCTACCGGAACGTCAGCGATTGCAAATCCGAAGAGCTCTACTGGACGGCTTGATATTTTTACCCGGCTAATAACCGATGGTGCCCGTGAGTTTGAGTCTGTTGCTGATGGATATGAAGGCCCGCTTTTTGCCGAAATTTCACCGCGTACCTTCTCTGTTTTGGTGCGCCCCGGATCGCGTTTATCGCAATTACGGCTTCGGCGTGGCGTCAGCGCCCCTTCTGATCATGTGATGGAATCTTTGCAATCCACTGTGGGGTTGGTTCATGGAGTAGATCACACTGATATTCGTGACGGGGTTGCGCTCAGCGTCAATTTAGATCCGGATTCAAAAAGCGGTATGATTGGCTGGCGTGCACGCAAACATGCGGGCTTGATTGATGTTGACGCCCCAGCAAGCCAGCCTGTCGATGAGTTCTGGGAGCGTTTGGCATCGGCTGATCTTACCGCCGGTGGGTTGGTGCTCAACCCGGACGAATTCTACATTCTGGCAAGCCGTGAATTTGTGACTGTGCCGAAGGATCATGCGGCTGAAATGCGGGCCTATGATACCCGGGTTGGTGAGTTTCGGGCGCATTATGCCGGTTTTTTTGACCCTGGTTTTGGCATGGCAGAATTGGGTGCAGAAGGCACCCGTGCGGTGCTGGAAGTGCGCTCGCACGATGTGCCATTTCTGATCGATCAGGGCCAGACTGTTTGCCGGCTAGTCTATGAGCCGATGCTGGCTGTCCCGCAAACGCTTTATGGAACAGCTGGATCGAACTATCAATCGCAGGGCCTTCGCCTTGCTAAGCATTTTATCCAGGATTAGCGACGACCATTGCAACAGATCATCTGGCCCGCTGCCGCAGATACCTTGACATTTCAGTGGAAAATAGCCAAAATCTGGCACGGGACTGGGCGCCACAACACCCTTTTTGAAGCCACCAACGACAGTGATCGCGTTGGTGGTTTGATTTTTGGAAATGAGGGTTACTTGCCCATGGCAGGGTGGTAATGCCCAACATGACGCATGACAAACCGGGTGGTTTTGAAATGAGCCAAAAAGCCAAGGATTACGCAGCTGACTCAGCTGTTATGCAAACCTATGGACGCGCCGAAATTGGGTTTGAGCGCGGGGATGGCTGCTGGCTGATATCCGAAACTGGTGATCGGTATCTTGATTGTGCCAGCGGTATTGCTGTGAACACGCTTGGCCACAGCCACCCGCGCCTAGTTACCGCGCTCATTGAACAGGCAGGCAAGCTCTGGCATACCTCGAACTTATATAGAATTCCGGGTCAGGAAGTGGTCGCCAAATTACTGGCATCTTTATCTGGTCTTGACCAGGTGTTTTTCTGTAATTCAGGGGCCGAAGCAACTGAAGCTGCGGTGAAGATTGCGCGTCGAGCGGCTTATGAAAAAGGCGAGCAAGAGCGGGTAACTATCCTCTGTGCAGAGGGAGCTTTTCATGGGCGGACCCTTGGTATGCTTGCAGCTACTGATCGGCCCCTATTTCGCACTGGTTTTGGTCCAATGCCCGCTGGATTTGATCATGTGCCTTTCGGTAATCTGAATAAGCTTCGCGATGCTATGGGTCCGCACGTTGCAGCAGTAATGGTTGAGTCTGTGCAAGGCGAAGGTGGGGCAAAAAGAGTGCCTGACGGTTACCTTCTGGGAGTGCGAGCGGCAGCTGATGAATTTGGCGCTTTGGTTATTGCGGACGAAGTTCAAGCAGGCATTGGCCGCACCGGACGTCTGTTTTCTTATGAGGATAGTGAGATTAAGCCAGATATTGTTGCGCTTGCCAAAGGGCTGGCGGGCGGATTTCCGATTGGGGCAGTGATTACGAGCAAGGTGGTTGGTGATGCGATGAAACCGGGAACGCACGGATCAACTTTTGGTGGTAACCCGCTAGCAATGGCCGCGGCACAGGTCGTTCTTGAGGTGTTGAGCGAGGAAGGGTTTCTGGCAGATGTAAGGGCCCGTGCCGTCCACCTTGATGATGCACTGCTAGGTTTAAAGGGACAATTTCCGACGACGATTGCTGAATGCCGAGGCCGTGGCTTTTTGCGGGGTATAAGGTTGGATGAAACAATTGACCTTGCTGCCTTTGTCAAAACATTGCGCGATGATCATCTATTATGTGTGCCAGCGGCTGAAAATACACTTCGGCTTTTGCCTCCTTTAACGATTAGTAAAGACGAAATTGACCTGGCGGTTGCTAAGATTGCTAAGGTGCTGAATGACATTCCCAAGTATGATAGCCAATAAACCAGCATCAATATTACGGCTTCAAACCCAAAATGCGGACAGGATAACGCCAATGCGGCATTTTCTAGATTTGAAAGATTTTTCCACCGACACGCTACAATCTATATTGGATGAAGGCCTACGCATGAAGGGCACACAGAAATCGGGTGATCGTCATGAACTGCCATTATCTGGTAAAACTGTGGCGATGATTTTTGAAAAACCGTCAACCCGCACCCGCGTTTCATTTGAGGTGGGAATCACTCAGCTTGGTGGAACGCCACTGGTCCTTTCGGCAAGTGATTTACAAAGTGGCCGTGGTGAGAGCATTGAGGATACCGCCCGTGTTTTGTCACGCTATGTCAATGCAATTATGATCCGCTGTTACAAGCATGAAACGCTGTTAAATCTTTCCGAGCATTCTTCGGTTCCAGTGATAAATGCTTTGACCAATTGGTCACACCCCTGCCAGTTAATGGCTGATTTGATGACGATGATTGAGTATCATGGACCGCTTGCCGGCCAGACGGTTGCATGGCTTGGTGATGGAAATAATGTTGCCGTGAGCTGGATTGAAGCGGCTGTCCGCTTTGGCTTTCAGCTGCGTATTGCTGGCCCGCAACGTTATGCACCGCCGGCGAGTTTGCTGGCATGGGCGCGGGCAAATGGTGGTGATATTATCCTGACTGATGATGTTAACCTCGCCATCGAAAAAGTGCAGACGGTCGTAACCGATGTATGGATTTCGATGGGCGCTGATGAGGGTAGTCGGTGCAAAGATTTTGCGCCATATCAGGTGAATGCAAAGTTAATGAGGTCGGCTGCCAGTGATGCAATCTTTATGCATTGTCTGCCTGCTCGGCGTGGTATGGAAGTGACTGCCGAAGTGATTGATGGGCCGCAATCGGCTGTTTTTGAAGAGGCGGAAAATCGTCTTCATGCGCAAAAAGCTATTATGGCATGGTGCCTCGAGGTTAATTAATTGCTGCGGAATAATGAGATAATTTTGCCCGTTTTGGGAAGTGATGATGTTGAATGATAATTTGCCAGCTGATGCTCAAATCCTGCCCTTTTATCTTGCTGATGGATCAGATGATGTTGCCCTCATTCGGGGGCGTGTCGCGTCGGTTGGGCGAGCAGCTAGCACGATTTTGGCACGTCACGCTTATCCAGAAATCGTGGCGATTTTACAGGCTGAAGCGCTAGCTCTTGCAGCGTGCCTTTCTAGCGCTCTGAAATTTGATGGTGTATTCACGTTGCAAGCCAAGGGTGATGGGCTGGTTCGCACCTTATTTGCTGATATTACCGAGACAGGTGCTTTGCGGGGTTATGCCGCATTAGAGGATAACCGGGCAGCGTTCCAGGCTGCGGCATTGGCGCATGACCCAACGGGCCCTGTCCGGCTGGGGCATGTCATGGGTGATGGTTATATCGCCTTTAGTGTGGATGACGGCAGTACGAATGGCCGCTATCAGGGCATCGTTGAGCTTGATAACCAACATCTAAGTGATGCGGCGATGCGTTGGCACAAAACTTCTGAACAGTTAAATACAGTGGTAGTTTGTGCGGCAGCTGAGGGGTCAAATGGCTGGCAGGCGGTGGCGTTAATGCTTCAGCGTATCGCGGCGGAAGGCGGGAAGGGTAATGCCATGACTTGGGGTGATGCGGCGGCGCGGGCCAAAAGTGATGATGCTTGGCACACAGCTAAAACCCTTTTGGGTTCAGTAACAAGGGACGAACTTCTGGATCCTGCTCTGTCACCGGAAGATATCGTATTTCGGCTCTTTAACACTATGGCTCCGCATAGTGCACGGGCACGTCCGGTTGCTGATCAATGCCGCTGTAATGTCGAAAAGATTGAGGCGGTGTTGCAGCAACTGGCCAAGGACGAACTTGAAGATTTGGCCGATGAAGATGGCAATTTGACAATCACTTGCGAGTTTTGCAAGACCGAACGCGCCTATCATAAGGGTACCATGCCATCAGTTTGATGATTGCCAAATTTTTATTTGGCAATATGCTAGACCTGTAAAGTCAATGTAGCTTGATATAAATAAATGTGGCGTAATCGTTATGCGTTTGGTTGGCTAGCATCTGAATTAGACTGGTTTACGTTTCTTTGTTGCAAAATTGGATCGGGGTGCTTTTTTAACATGGTTTACGGGCTTATAAAATTAGGGTTCATGATCTTTGTTAGTGGACTATTGGTCAGCTGTAATACAGTTCAGAGTAAGCCGCCACCGATAATTTTTAAAAGCGCCACTTACCAACCTTTGTCAATAAATGCCCGCCGCCTTGAGATCGTTGACAATTGGCAAATGCCAATTATCGACCCCTATGTAGGGCATCAGATCAATCCTTTGCCAAGCAATATTGTAGCAGACTGGGCGGCGCATGTTCTGCGCCCCGCCGGTGGCAGTGGTGAGGTTGTTTTTGATATGGAGCGAATTGCCGTCACACTGACGGATATGCCGCAAAAGCTAGATTTAAAGGGCCTGTTGTCAGATCAGCAAAGTCGTAAAGTAACAGCTGAGATTAAGGCGCAAATCATGTGGCTTCAACCAGTTGGCGGGACACAAGCCCGTGTTGATCTCAGCGCTTCACATTCTATCACAGTTCGAGAGTCGGCTAATCCGAATGAAGTTCGGGAAGCGCTTCATACAACTCTGAAGGGTGCGCTTTTAAGGCTGGATGGCCAGGCCCGTAAAGAGCTGGCAAAGATTGAGCGGATCATTCTTTCTTAAATACAGTGGTTGGCGGTAACCGATGGCATATTTATCTTTGCCAGAAGCCTGGAGCCAGCATCACGAGAACAGTGAATATTTCTAGTCGTCCCAATATCATTGCAAAAGACATCACCCATTTTGCACTGTCAGGAACCGAAGAAAAATTACCTTCAGCTCCAATTACCCCACCGAGACCCGGTCCAACATTGCTGATAGATGTTGCGGCTCCGGACAGCGCAGTGACAAAATCAAGGCCGGTCATGCCAAGAAAAAGTGCAATGACAACAAAGCCAAGAATGTAAAGGTAGAAAAAGCCCATGATCGAGTCCATAACTTCGCCAGAAACGGGTCTTTTGTTATAATAGGCTAGCACAACAGCATGTGGGCGCAGTAATCTGTGAATTTGCACTTTGACTGTGCTTGCAAGTACCTGCAAACGAAATACTTTAATCCCGCAGGTGGTTGATCCACCGCAGCCACCGATAAACATAACAATCAATAGAATCGTTGTAGCAAAACTACCCCATGCTGAGAAATTGGCACTGACATAACCCGTCCCGGTTATAATTGAGACACCATTAAAGCTAGCCTGGCGTATCGCGTCGCCAAGTCCAAGTCCATTTTGCATGAGATGCCAGCATAGCATTAGCACTAAACCAAAAATAAGAATTAGGAACCAGCGCACCTGGGGGTCATGTAACAGGCCCCGCCAGCCGCCCCGCACCATCGCCAAATAATGTGCAAATGGCAGGCTGCCAACGATCATGCCAGCGATTATAACCCATTCAATCACTATTGAATCAAACGCACCAATCGAGGCAGTGCGAGTAGAATAACCGCCGGTGGCTAGGGTTGTCATTGAGTGCGCTACAGCGTCAAATATATCCATGCCAGAAAAAGTTAGCATCACCGCCCATAATGCCGTAAGGGCGGTGTAAGCTAGTCCAATGCCTCCAGCAAGCTGGGTCGCGCGCGGTACCACTTTCTCCGCGCGTTCATAGGACTCAGTTCGAAATAATTGCATCCCTCCAACGGAAAGCATGGGTAAAACCGCCATTGCCATCACGACAATGCCAACACCACCGAGCCATTGTAGTAAGGCACGCCAGATCAGTATGCCCGGCGATGCCTTTTCAATTTCAACAAGAACTGTTGAACCAGTTGTGGTGATGCCTGAAATAGATTCAAAAACAGAATCAGTGAAGCTAAGGTTTAGTTCGCTGAACAAGAAGGGTAACGCACCAAAGATGCCAATCATCACCCATGATCCATTGGTTAGCAGAAAAGCTTGGCGCAACCCAAGGTCTAACGCCTCACGCTGGCTTGTTGCTAGCCATATCGAAACCCCAACAAATCCAGTTAAAAGTGCGGATAGTGCAAAAATATGCCAGTCACTAGATCCGAGATAAAGGTCAACGCACATTGGGATTAACATGGCCGCAGCCAAAATTGTCGCTAAAAGTCCCAAAATGTTAAGTACAGGTGAAAGCTGCATGATAATCCAGTTATGGTTCTAACGACAGTTTATGCCGCCAGTCTGAAGGCTAGCGCTAGCTGATTTTAGTTTGGTCCAGAAAGCGACGGCTTAGTGCTTCATCCACTTTGAAAATGCCAGTGAACCTCGAGGTGATCATCGAAACATCCGGTTTGCGGACGCCACGCGTTGTCATACATTGGTGCTGGGCGTCGATCAGTACAGCAACGCCTTTTGGCTCCAAGGAATTTTGAATACAATCAGCGACCTGTGCAGTCAGAGTTTCTTGGGTTTGTAGCCGTCGAGAAAAGCTATCAAGAACGCGAGCTAATTTAGAAATACCAACAACGCGTCGGTCAGGCACATAGGCGATGTGTGCGACTCCCAGAATAGGTACTAGATGGTGTTCGCAATGGCTCTGTAAGCGTATATTGCGCAACATTACCATATCATCATAGCCTTCGACCTCCTCAAAGGTGCGTTTGAGCAGGTGAGCTGGATTTTCTTGATATCCGCTGCAAAATTCGGTCCATGCACGCACCACGCGGCTGGGTGTGCCAGCAAGACCTTCGCGCGAGGGGTCCTCACCAATCCAACGAAGCAGCACATCAATTGCCTGTTCGGCTTCTTGGCGACTGGGCATTAGTGTTTTTGATGAGTGCAATACCGCACTCTTCCCATCTGTTGCGTCTTTAGGGTCACTGGTGTCGTAAGGTGTCATCATCTATCTTGCCAAACCATTTTAACCTTGCCGTTTGCAAATAACGTGCTCGTGTTCACATTCCCAGAGTATATGACGAAAACAGCTCAAAAAAGCAACTTTAATTGTGGCAAAGTGAGTCAGGTAATTGGTGGGTATTTAGAGCCAGCAGCGCGTATATCATTTTATTTATTGCGGGGGGCACAAAGACACCCAAATGACGAAGGTTTGAATCTACGTCAATACAGCCCCGGGATTTTTTGAAATGAATAAAAAAAGCAGCTGAGTATGAGACACCGAACAAGCATCCTCTACTTTTGAACCACCTTATTTATCGCCCAATCTGGTTCAGCTGAGGCTGGTTGTAATCTTGTGGCTTGCTAGTAACGCTTGAACAAAGTGTCAAAGCCATGTATACGCTGCCGACGTTATTTATTTTCTAAGAAACGAGAGTGACTAAAATCAGTTACAGCTCAGTTCTCGGGATCATATCGGGTAAGTACAATCCAATATTCTACGCGATATAATGATTAAAAGCCCGCATCCAATCATAAGAGGAGCACTATAATGAAGCTATCCAATTTTTCGGGAAAAACAATCGCGATTATGGTCGCAAGCGGGTTTGATGAGGCCGCTTTTATTGCGATCCAACGTGCCATGATGACTGCAGGTGGAAAGTTGAGAGTTGTTTCTCGGGAAGCTGGACTAACTAATGCTTGGAACGGCATGGGCTGGGGCATGTCTTATCCGGCCGATGCGACTCTTTCAACCGCCCTTGCTATCGATTTTGATGCACTAATCGTACCATCAGGCAGCCGCCACATTGAAAGCCTAAAAACAGAAGCCCATGCCAAACGAGTGTTGCGTGCATTCCTCCGTGAGGATATGCCAGTACTTTTGCAAGGCGAGGCAATATCTTTGATTGATTTGATCGAGGACGATGCAGACCGCCCAAAGGTATCCAACGGTGACGGCGCCCCTGTTGTTGAGCGGAACCTTGTCACAATAACAGCTCCATCGGAAGCGCTGGACGAGCTGAAAGCACTCAATGATTTGATGACCACTGATGCAGGCGAGAGTTTTGCCGCTTGAGAGAAAATGGACAAAGGCAGCGACGTCGATATCTGATAATCCTGAAACCATCAAAGTGCCATCACCTTGTGTATCGATTTGCCAGATGGATGCCCAAGATGGGGTATGCGTTGGCTGTTACAGGACTCGAGCTGAAATTGCCACATGGAGTAGCATGGACCAGGACAATCAAATGCTCTTATTGGATATTTTGCGTGATCGACGCGCCGCGGCGACCGGTGTTCGTCGAAGGCCATCGCGTCGCAAAAAAAATGTTTGAGCGCCTGAGCGGACAACCCCGGATAATGACTGGCTTTCATCAGTGGCAACGAGTGAGGATATAGCAGCCGATGCATAACCCTCTGTCTGAGCTAATTAATGCTAAGGGTTGGTGTGTTGCTGATGGGGCAACTGGCACCAATTTGTTCAACCGTGGTCTAGAAACTGGTTACCCGCCAGAGTTATGGTCCGTTGAACGACCAGATGACGTTTTGTGGTTGCATAAAGGGTTTTTGCAGGCCGGGTCAGATTTAATTTTGACCAACAGTTTTGGTGGCAATAGTTTTCGTTTAAAGCTTCACAATGCTCAGGACCGGACGCGGGCACTAAATATTGCGGCGGCAAAACTAGCCCGTAGGGCAGTTGACCTGCACTTTGGCGCTACTGGGAAAAAGGCTATTGTTGCTGGATCAATTGGGCCGACCGGTGAACTTTTTGAACCGCTTGGTAAACTGACCCACTCAAGCGCGATCACCAGTTTTTCTGAACAAGCCGAGGCGCTAGCTGAAGGCGGGGTTGATGTTCTTTGGATTGAGACCATGTCTTCTAACGAAGAAGTCGCAGCGGCAATTGAAGCTGCAAAACCAACAAATTTACCCATTTGCGCCACGATGACATTTGATACAGCAAGCCGCTCCATGATGGGTGTCACGCCAGCTGATTTTGCCGAATTTGCAAAAGGTTTAGGAGCCAATTTTATTGGAGCTAATTGCGGCATTGGCCCGGCTGAGTTGCTGCACTCGGTTCGGGGTATACTCGCCTCATCAGGCAATTTGCCAGTGGTTGCGAAAGGAAATTGCGGCATTCCCGCTTATGTTGAAGGTGCCATTCATTATCATGGAACGCCCGAGTTAATGGCTGAATATGCCCTATTTGCGCGCGATGCGGGGGCCAAGATCATTGGGGGGTGCTGTGGTACTAGCCCGGCACATGTGGCGGCAATGGTTGCTTCGCTTGAGAAAACCCCACCTCGCGATTTCGACGAGGTGGCAATGGTTGCTGCGCTTGGGGAAGCTTGGGCGGATGTCAACATTGATAACGGCGGTGGGGGTGACCGGCGCAATCGGCGTGGTCGCCGCCGCCAAAAGTGAATATATTTTGTAATTAAGTCTGGCCACCTCACGGCTGCCAGACAACAGGTCGTCGCGGTTAAGGTAAAATTGAGGGGAAACAACAATTATTGTGGTTTTTTGCCCCAAAGCTTGTTGCGTCATGGACGCAATCTTTGCATACTCGCGGCGTTTTTGATGATCGTCCCATTTTGCGGCAATCTAACCAAAGTATGGTTGGCCAAAGCATGTTCGGTCAATGAATGACCATTTTCAGTGGAGCCAGAAAATTATGCATGCCTATAGATCCCATAATTGTGTTGAACTGACCGAGGCTAATGTCGGGCAGCAAGTAAAGCTCTCTGGCTGGATTAACCGCAAGCGTGATCACGGACAACTCGTTTTTGTTGATCTTCGGGACCATTACGGCTTCACCCAATGTGTAACTGATTCATCTGATGCCAGCTTCGAAATGGTTGAGGGAACCCGCCTCGAATCAGTTGTCACCATCACTGGCACAGTGCTGAAGCGCAGCGAGGACACCATCAACAAGGCATTGCCAACTGGTCATATAGAAGTCCGGATTGAGGCATTTGAAATTCAATCCAATGCAGATACATTGCCTTTACAAGTCAACTCGGATGAAGATTCGGGTGAGGACACCCGCCTTCGCTACCGTTACCTTGACCTTCGCCGCGGCCGCCCACATGCCAATATCATGCTTCGCGCCGAGATTATCCAGTCTATCCGAGCCCGGATGGTGGCGCAGGGTTTTACTGAATTTCAAACTCCAATCTTGACCGCATCATCGCCTGAAGGCGCGCGTGATTTTTTGGTTCCGGCTCGTCTTCATCCGGGTAAATTCTATGCGTTACCACAAGCCCCACAGCAATTCAAACAGCTGATCATGGTCAGTGGTTTTGACCGCTATTTCCAAATTGCCCCCTGTTTTCGTGACGAGGACAGTAGGGCTGATCGAAGCCCGGGTGAGTTTTACCAGCTTGACCTTGAGATGAGCTTTGTGGAACAGCAGGATGTTTTTGATGCTGTCGAGCCGGTGATCAAAGGTGTGTTTGAAGAATTTTCTGACAAGGTGGTCGATGCCAATTTTCTCCATATTTCGTTTGCTGACTCGATGCTGAAATATGGCAATGACAAGCCCGATTTGCGGATTCCAATTGAAATTTGTGATGTAACCGATATTTTCCGTGGGTCTGATTTTTCCATTTTTGCGAAAAATATTGAAAAAGGTGCAGTGGTGCGCGCTGTGCCGGGACCAAAATGTGGCAGTCGTGCGATTGCTGACCGAATGAATAGCTGGGCCCAAGGCGAGGGCGCACCGGGTATGGGCTATATCATTTATGGCGAGGGCGAGGCCCGAGGTCCCGTTGCTAAGGCTCTGGGCGCAGAAAAGGCCGAGGCCATCCGCGTTGCCGCTGGGGTTGGCGATGGCGATGCAGTGTTTTTTGCCTGCGCACCAGCCGCTGATGCCGCTAGCCTTGCCGGGCGAGCACGGGTGAAAATTGGTCAGGATCAGGATTTGATTGATAAAAACCTGTTCCGCTTTGCCTGGATTGTTGATTTTCCAATGTTTGAGTCTGATCCGACTACTGGGAAAGTTGACTTCTCGCATAACCCTTTCTCAATGCCACAAGGCGGGATGAAAGCGCTGGAAGAACAAGATCCGTTAAACATAAAGGCGTGGCAGTATGATCTTGTTTGTAATGGTGTTGAGTTATCTTCAGGGGCAATCCGGAATCACCTTCCCGAAGTAATGTATAAAGCATTTGAGATTGCCGGTTATCCAAATAGCACTGTTGACGAGAAGTTTCCGGCAATGATTAATGCGTTTCGCTTTGGCGCTCCGCCGCATGGCGGCATTGCTCCAGGCATTGACCGGATTGTAATGTTGATTGCCGATGAGCCTAATATCCGCGAGGTTATTTTGTTCCCGATGAATGGCAAGGCGGAAGATTTAATGATGGCCGCCCCATCCGAAGTGGATGAAGGCGCCCTCGCCGAATTGCACATCCGCCGCGTACCGCACGTTAAGAAAAAAGACGGTTAATTTCCAACCCTTGCTTACGACTGCTGGCCGATCAAGGAGCGTATCAGCCAATGGCTCTTTTGTCATGAGCTGATGTGCCATGAATTAGGGCCAGTAGGCAACCAAGAAGAATCACCGCACCAGCCTGATGCATCCCGCCAAGCGAGACCGGCACTCCATGCAGCAAGGTTAGAATGCCTAGAGTAAATTGTAAGCTAACCGCGGCCAGCACCAGGTTATCACGAAAAGCGAACGACCCGCTTCGCCCCTTTATTACCAGCACAATCACAGCAGCGAATGTCAGGGCGCCCAGCCAGCGATGGTGAAACTGAGCTGATGCTGGGTTTTCAAACGGGTCCAACCATCCAGCTTCGCCATATTCCGGCGGCACAAGATTTTGTCCCATCAACGGATATTCATTGTATAATAGCCCCGCATCCATGCCTGCAACCAACGCTCCAGCGATGATGGTAATGCCAAGCAAGATTAGTGTTGCCAGCCCGTAACCAGACGGCGGCCTGCCGCGACCATCACGAAGGTCAAAGCCGGTCCATATAAGAAGGCTGAAAATGATCAATGCCAGACCCAGGTGCGTCGCGAGCCGATATTGTGATACGCTGGCGGTTTCAGTTAAACCGGATTTGACCATCCACCAGCCAATAATACCTTGAAAGCCGCCAAGTAGTAGCAATAGGAACAGTCGGCGGCCAAATCCGCTGGGGATGTACCCAGTGAGCGCTAAAGCAATCAATGGCAAGCCGAAAGCAAGGCCCAATAACCGACCCCACAATCGGTGAAAATATTCCCAGAAGAAAATAGTTTTGAATTCGCTAAGTGACATGCCGTAATTCAATTGCTGATACTCAGGCGAAGCCTGATATAGCTGATAGACCCTTTGCCATTCCAGTGTTGTCATCGGTGGCAACGCACCCATCAACGGACGCCACTCTACCATTGAGAGTCCCGAACCGGTTAACCTTGTCACTCCTCCAATTACAACCATGACCGCAACCAACAAAGCTATACCAAACAGCCATTTGGTAACGAGTTGAACACTTGCTGCGGTTGCGTTTCGCGATGTCCAACTATTGGAGAGTGACACGGACATATAAGATACCTTACGGTTGTTAGCTACGCTGACATCATATAGTTTGTATGACAAAAAATAATAAGTGTCGTGATAACGGTCGGCAATGTTGAGCGCTAGTTGACGCTTTGCCGCAGGTGTATCGGTTTTTTTATG
The DNA here is from genome assembly GCA_003212345.1 of SAR116 cluster bacterium AG-447-A06. Classification (GTDB taxonomy): domain Bacteria; phylum Pseudomonadota; class Alphaproteobacteria; order Puniceispirillales; family Puniceispirillaceae; genus UBA3439. The sequence continues at coordinate 76,714 of QCPZ01000001.1, read as the reverse complement.
ATTTTAGTTTGGTTCCTGCTAACTCGAATTAAAAATGGAAATAAATCTATTTAATTTATTGTTCATGCCTTGACAAATATTGCTACATGCCCCAGATAGACCGCGTGTGTTGGCACTCGCCAGTAAAGAGTGCCAAATATTTACAATTGATTTATTTGGAGGAGAAAAAAGGCATGAAATTCAGGCCTCTTCATGACCGCGTTGTTGTGCAACGTATGGAATCTGAACAAAAGACAGCTGGTGGAATTATCATTCCCGACACTGCGAAAGAAAAGCCGATGGAAGGCAAAGTCATTGCCGCTGGATCTGGAGCGCGTGACGAAACAGGGAAAGTCCAACCGCTGGACGTGAAAGCTGGGGATATGGTGTTGTTTGGAAAATGGTCCGGCACCGAAGTCAAGATTGATGGTCAAGAATATTTGATCATGAAAGAGTCAGACATCATGGGTGTCATCGAATAGAAACCCTGATCGGTCCTCATAAATTTAAACAAAGGAAGATAGAAAAATGGCTGCAAAAGAAGTCAAATTTGGTGCAGAAGCTAGGACTAAGATGCTTGAGGGTGTTGATATTCTGGCAAATGCCGTAAAAGTTACCCTTGGCCCAAAAGGCCGCAACGTTGTGCTCGAAAAATCATTTGGCGCTCCACGGATCACAAAAGATGGTGTGACAGTTGCGAAGGATATCGAGTTGAAAGATAAGTTTCAGAACATGGGCGCTCAAATGGTGCGCGAGGTTGCTTCGAAGGCCAATGATGTGGCTGGTGACGGTACAACCACAGCCACAGTTATGGCGCAGAGTATTGCCCAAGAGGGCGCTAAGGCTGTCGCGTCTGGTATGAACCCAATGGACCTTAAGCGTGGTATCGACATGGCGGTTGACTCGGTCGTCAAATCTTTGGAGTCGAAATCAAAGAAAATTTCTACGTCTGACGAAGTAGCGCAGGTGGGCACGATATCTGCCAATGGCGAAGAAGAAATAGGTAAGATGATAGCTGAAGCTATGGAGCGTGTGGGCAATGAGGGCGTGATAACGGTCGAAGAAGCGAAAAGCTTGGACACCGAGCTCGATGTTGTTGAAGGTATGCAATTTGACCGTGGTTATCTGTCACCATATTTTGTGACCGATGCCGAAAAAATGCGCGCGACCCTAGAAGAGCCATACATCCTGTTGCATGAGAAGAAGCTCTCAAACCTCCAGGACATGTTGCCTATTCTTGAAAAAGTTGTTCAATCCGGTCGTCCTCTGCTGATTATCGCTGAAGACATTGAAGGCGAAGCTCTCGCTACTTTAGTTGTCAACCGCCTTCGCGGTGGATTGAAAGTCGCTGCCGTAAAGGCTCCCGGCTTTGGTGATCGCAGAAAAGCGATGTTGGAAGACATTGCGATCCTGACCAATGGAACAGTTGTGTCTGAAGAAGTTGGCATATCACTTGATGGCCTAACGTTGGATATGCTTGGTTCAGCGAAACGTGTTGAAATAACAAAAGATGAATCAACGATTGTAGACGGGTCTGGTGCGAAGAAAGAAATAGAAGCACGTTGTAATCAAATCCGGTCTCAGGCAGAAGAATCTACATCTGATTATGACCGGGAGAAGCTACAGGAGCGTTTGGCCAAACTTGCCGGAGGCGTTGCGGTGATTAAAGTTGGCGGTGCGACGGAAGTTGAGGTGAAGGAGCGCAAGGATCGTGTTGATGACGCTATGCATGCAACTCGTGCTGCAGTCGAAGAAGGAATTGTACCTGGTGGCGGCGTTTCACTTGTAAAAGCGATTCCGAACCTTAGTAAACTGAAGCCTGCTAACCGAGATCAAGAAGTCGGTATTGAGATAGTAACCCGTGCTTTACAAGCCCCGGCTCGCTACATCGCTCAAAACGCCGGTGCTGAAGGCTCAGTCATCGTTGGTAAACTTATCGAAGGCAAAGATGACAACGTCGGTTATGACGCCACGAGTAACAATTTTACTGACATGATCAAAGCTGGTGTTATTGACCCTACGAAGGTTGTGCGCTCTGCTCTGCAGAATGCAGCCTCTGTTGCAGGGTTGCTTGTAACGACCGAAGCTATGGTTGCAGAAAAGCCAGAGCCAAAAGAAGCTGCCGCTGGCGGTGGTATGCCTGACATGGGCGGCATGGGCGGCATGGGCGGCATGGGCGGCATGATGTAATAGCTTGCTCGATAGCGATTATGATATAAGAAGGGGAGAGGCATATGCCTCTCCCCTTTATCAATTGTTCTTTTTATTTCAGAAATTCACGTGTTTGGCCAATCGCGTCGGCAAGGCCAGTACGTTGGATGTCCACATCTGCTGGAAAAGCGCTTGTTAGGCGCGTTGGTAGGCGGCTATCGAGCATAATAAATACTCCACGGTCATTATCGCGGCGGATCAAACGTCCAAAAGCCTGCCGTAGTTTTAGCCTCGTTTGCCGTTCCGTCCATGTTTGGCGTCCCTGCCATTTAGCGCGTGCCGCAAACAGAATATCACTGCGTGGCCATGGCATCCGATCAAAAACTATAAGTCGTAAAGCCGCCCCTGGAACGTCAATTCCATCACGTACAGCGTCGGTGCCGAGAAGGCAACTTTCCGGATCCTCGCGGAACATGGCAAGCAGCGTTTGCAAATTCATCTTGTCGATGTGCTGGGCGTAGAGTGGCAGGCCAGCGGCTTCCAGGCGGGCCGCCAATGCAGGATAGACCGCCTGCAAACGTCGAATTGCAGTAAACAGACCAAGGCCGCCGCCGCCGGCTGCAATCATCAATGCAGCCATTGCGCTTGCTGTGGCTTCGGGCCGGTTGCGGTCAAGATCATTTACAACCAGAATGCGTGTCTGATTACGGTAATCAAAGGGTGATGAAAAACTTGCGCGCATCGCCGCATGGTCAAGGTGTGCTGCCCCTGTTAATGCCAATGCTGATTGCCAGCCATCATGTGGTGCTTTGCCAACATCCGATTTGAGACCGGTAGAAGCAAATTCATCAATATCATCACGAGCTTTCACTCGAGCGTTTTTGGGGTTTGTATAGTCTTGCAATGTGGCTGAGGTAACAGTAACCCCATGTGCGTTATCAAGCACGTTATCTGCAAAAGGAATGGTTGGGTCAAGCCAGTGACGGGCTAGCCCAACATCCCGGTCCTGACCATCTAGACGGTCAATTTGCATCCAGTCAACAAAGCCATCACGTGCTCCACCAGCTACATCAGCAAGCATTGTTTGCCAAGCCCCAAGTGGTCCAACAGCCCGCAATTCAAGCCCGCGAATAGCTCCTTCAATACGGGCACGCTGGCTGCTATCAATATCACCAACGTGATCATCAAGAAATTTAAGCAGACATGAGACAAGGCGGGTCAATGGTGCGGCAAGGGCTGCTAATGCGTTGGCAAATTCCCGCGCAGCCGCCAGCATCTCATCAGGAGCGGGATATAATTCACATTGCAAATCGTATAGGCTGTCAGGGGCACTGGTTCGTAGGTAAAGTGAGGACCGTAGATGCATGAAAAATATTTCGCCAGCGCCAAGCGGTTGAGCTGCTGATATCCGACTTTCCCAGCCTTGTGCGGGAAGCGCACGCGCCGCTTCCAGCGCTTCTTCAATATGGGCAAGGGCGGCATCATCACCAGCGACAAGGTCTTCAATCCGCCGTTTTAGCCCACGTGCGCGGCCTCTCCTTCCATCTTCAGCCCCACGTACCCAATTCCGCAACTCAGCTGTTTCACGTCCGCTTAGATAGGCCGAAAATGCACTATCGGCTGCATCAAATACGTGGTGTCCCTCATCAAACACATAACGGGTTGGGGTGCGCCGGTCATCTTTGTTGCCATAGGCCGCCTGAACCATGACAAGCGCATGGTTGGTAACGACAATATCAGCCCGCTTAGCGCCCCTGATCGATTTCTCAACAAAGCAGCGATCATAATGCGGGCAAGCTGCATGAATACATTCGCCGCGCCGGTCAGCAAGGCCCATTGTTTGGCTGCGGCCAAACAGATCCATTAGCCACGCTGGAAAACTGGCACCGGTAAGATCACCATCGCGGGTTGCCCCGGCCCAGCGCACCATTAACCCCAATGCAGCCGCATGGCGGGGGCGGCCTGGCATTTGTGCCAGCGCTTCTTCAAGATTAAGAAGGCATAGATAATTTTCACGGCCTTTGCGGATCACCACTTTTGACTCATGGGCCTCAGCTTCCGGGTAGAGGCGAGTTAATTCATTAGCAATTTGATGTTGAAGCGTGCGCGTGTAGGTGGATATCCAGACCGTCCCCCCATTTTTTTCGGCCCATAATGTTGCTGGCGCTAGATAGCCGAGTGTTTTGCCAGTTCCGGTACCTGCCTCGGCAAGCACCATGGCAGGGTTTGGGCCAGCATTGGGCCGGTCAAAGCTGGCTGCGACGGCGGCCGCATAATCGGCTTGGGGTAAGCGCAATTCGGCATTTTCTCCGAGCATTTCGGCAAGGCGTTGACGGGCGGCATCCGGCAGGATGGGTTGGGTACCCGGCTCGGCTTGCGGGGTGTAATCGGTATAATCAGCAAGCCGATTCCAGATTGCAGCATGCCGGCTATCTGGTGGACCAGCAAGGGGCTGTGGCAGACCAAGATGGGCTAGAATATATGGGCCCCATTTCCAACCACCAGCCGTCATCATGGTCGCAATTTTGCCAGCTTCTGTGCGGGCGGGATCGGGAGTGCTGGCCAGTTCATCAAGAAGGATAAAAGCAATCTGCGGTAATAGGGCCGCCATATCTTCGCCTTGTTGAGAGCGGGCCAGCCCCAAGTGCTGAGCAAGGCCGTTTGGTGTTGGCAGAACAAAGCGGGCAGGTCGAACAAAGGCAAATAATTCCATCACATCAAGATAATGGTCAATATCAATGGCAGCACGTGCTGCGCTCCAACGCCGATGGCAAAGCAAAACCACCCCCTGTGCAAATTCAGCCGCAAGGGTTTCACGGCTTGGTCTTGTGATTTCACCATTCGGGCTAATCCAGATTAGCTGCGTGCCATGCGGGTAAAAAACCGGCACCCCATGAAGATCGGGAAGTGATGTGAAGTTCTGATCATGCATTGTGGCAGTTATAGCTTGCCGCGCGCAACCATGCCAGCCTTGCACGGCTAATTGGCAAAACTAAATGCTGATGCGGTCTCTTATGATGCTTGCCACTTGACCTTAATCACGGCTGGCCCTAGCTTGTCGGCATTTGGCGCAGCGCTGAACATTAGGCCTTTGGCGCGTGATCAGCCCCTTTTGATATGAAAGCATTATGATGAGTGAGTTAACTGCACAGCTGCAAGAGATTGCAACCGACGTCAAGGCGTGGCCCTTTGCCGAAGCCCGTGCCCTTGCCAGCCGCATAGAAAAGCTGGGCGGTGCCAAGGACGAGGTTTTGTTTGAGACAGGATATGGCCCATCTGGCCTGCCGCATATTGGAACCTTTGGCGAAGTAGTTCGGACTACTATGGTGCGCCATGCCTATGAAGTGCTGACTGGACAAAAAACCCGGCTAGTATGCTTTTCTGATGATATGGATGGCTTTCGCAAAGTCCCAGACAATGTTCCTAATCAAGAAATGCTTGCAGCCTACCTGAACAAGCCTCTCACCAAAGTAAAAGACCCTTTTGGAACGGCAACATCATTTGGAGAGCATAATAATCTGCGATTACAGGCATTTCTGGACTCATTTGGTTTTGACTACGAATTTATGAGTTCGACGGATTGCTATCTTGGGGGAAAATTCGATGCAGCGCTATTACGTGTTTTGGAACAATACGATGCCATCATGAATATTATGCTTCCCACCCTAGGGCCAGAACGCCAAGCAACATATAGCCCATTTTTTCCGATTTGCCCGGACACTGGCAGGGTGTTGCAGGCCAAGGTTGTTGAACGCAATGTTGCAGCTGGCCAAATCACTTATATTGACCCTGATAGTGGTGCCGAACGCGAAACCAGTGTCACTGGCGGTTGCTGTAAACTACAGTGGAAATGCGATTGGGCGATGCGCTGGTTTGCTCTTGGTGTCGACTATGAGATGAGCGGCAAGGATTTGATTGATTCTGTGACTCAGTCTAGCAAGATCACCCGCGCCCTTGGTGGTGTGGCGCCAGCTGGTATTTCCTATGAGCTGTTTCTAGATGAGAATGGCGAGAAAATTTCAAAATCGAAAGGCAACGGCTTGTCGGTTGAAGATTGGTTGCGCTACGGTAGCCCTGAGTCATTGTCTCTGTTCATGTATGGCCAGCCAAAACGGGCTAAGCGGCTGTATTTTGACGTGATCCCAAAAACCGTTGATGAATATTATCAGCATCTTGGAAAACTGGCGAACCAAAGTAAGGCTGAAATATTTGAAAACCCACTATGGCACATACATGGCGGTGTGCCTGATCAGGCAGGCTTGCCAGTCAACTTTACTTTGCTATTGAACCTAGCCGCTGTCTGTCATGCCGAAGACCCACAAATTGTCTGGGCCTATGTTAGAGATTATACCGGCGATATCAGCCCACAAACGCGTGGTGAATTGGACCGGATGATTGGCTATGCAGTAAATTATTATCAGGATATGGTACGCCCCTATAAAAGATATCGGCTGGCAGATGCGCATGAGGCCATCAATCTTGAAATTTTGAAAACAGCGCTTGCTGGCCTCTCCGATGATTGTGATGGCGAGGCTATTCAATCGATTGTTTATGCGACTGGCAAGGCGGCTAATTATGAAAATTTGCGTGACTGGTTTAAATGTCTTTATCAGGTGCTTCTTGGCCAGTCTGAGGGCCCCCGCATGGGATCATTTTTTGCACTTTATGGCCGTACAGAAAGCATTCAATTGATTGATGATGCGCTTGCTGGCAAGCTTGTCCAACTGGCCGGTCAGGGATGATGTGGGATTTGCTGGCGAAGTTGGCATGGCATTTACCAGCCGAAGCAGCGCACCGGATTGCTGTGGCCGCTCTACATTATAATTTGGGGCCGCGGCCAGCCCAGTGTCAGTCCGAGGCTGATCTAACTGTTAAGCTTGCTGGATTGGAATTTGCCAATCCGCTGGGTTTAGCTGCCGGCTTTGATAAGAATGCGACCTGTTTCAATGGTGCTATGGGCCTGGGATTTGCTCATGTTGAGGTTGGCACGATCACCCCTAAACCGCAGCCCGGTAACCCAAAACCACGCGTCTTTCGCTTGCCTGAAGAAAATGCGGTGATAAATCGCTACGGCTTTAATAGCCATGGGATGGATGCGGTCGCTAAAAATCTGTACGCAACAGCAAGCAAGCGGGCTGGCATTCTTGGGGTGAACGTTGGGGCTAATAAAACCAGCAGTGACCCGATTGATGATTACCGACAAGCGGTGGCAATGTTGGCGCCATATGCTGATTATATCACGTTGAATATTTCATCACCGAATACGCCAGGCTTACGCAATTTGCAAACCAAACGGCATTTAGCTGATTTGCTAATGGCGGGTTTTGCAGGATGTCGTGAGGCTGGATATGAACCAGCGTCCGGATCAGTTGAGTTGAGGAAAAAACCTATTTTCCTTAAAATTGCGCCCGATCTGCAGCATGGTGATTTGGCAACCATTGTTGATAGTTGTATCGAAGCGGGTGTTAGTGGAATCATCGCCACTAACACAACGATTGACCGGCCGAGTGGGTTAAACGGGGTTCATGCGGGGGAGGCAGGTGGATTATCCGGGGAGCCACTATTTGCTGCCTCCACTGGTATCCTTGCCAAGGTTGCTAGCCTGAGCCAAAATCGCCTTGGCTTGATTGGTGTGGGTGGTGTGAGTACAGGCTGGCAAGCCTATGCAAAAATTTTGGTTGGGGCTGATATGTTACAGCTATATACCGGGCTTGCGCTTGAAGGCCCGGGCCTACCGAATCGCATCTTGCATGAGCTTTCTCATATGCTTGACGCTGATGGGGTCACTAGATTGGACCAGATTAAAGGGCAAATCGTTGACTCGGCCGCCGCTATCAAACACGCGCTAGGTCTTTATGAGGGGCTCTCAAAATAATATTCATAATTTATGTCAGTGATGAGTTTAGACTGGTGTTGTGAAAATGTGGATGTGTCAATTTTGCTTGTTGAAAACTATTGGCGTATCAGCCTTGATATTCCAAATGTGAAAGCGGGTTTTCCCGCTTGACCTTGAACCGACACTGGCCTATACCCAACCGTCAATTGCTAATTATAACTCATGTATGGCTGATAAAAGTGGAGCTTTTGTTATGGCAAAACGCTGTCAAATTACTGGTAAAACTGTGATGTCTGGCAATAATGTCAGCCATGCAAACAACCGCACACGTCGTAGATTTTTACCAAATTTGCAATCCACTCGGATGCACAGTGAAGTGTTGAATCGTCAAATTAGTCTTCGTGTTTCAACAAGTGCAATGCGGACTGTTGAAAAACATGGGGGTCTCGATGCATATCTGTTACAGGCGCGTAATGCGGAATTAGCTGTTGAAGCCCGCGAATTAAAGCGCAAAATTGCGGCTGCAAAACTAGCCAAATAGCAGTATATTGATATCGCTAAAAATCCTGTGGCCAAACGCTAACCTTCTGTTTGTGCCTAGAATTATACTTGGGTTAAAATATTGGCGCGCAAAAGAGTGCGATGTTTTATCGCCAATTCCGCTGGTGATTAGCCGGCCCTCAAGCTGCGCTTAGTTGCGTCTTCGTCAAACAGATCTGTCAATTGCCCCACAACGGCACCGCCAAGCTGGTCGACATCGGTAATGGTTACCGCCCGTCGGTAATAGCGCGTTACGTCATGACCAATGCCAATGGCGAGTAATTCAACCGGCGAACGTCCCTCGATATAGCTAATCACTTGGCGAAGGTGCTTTTCCAGATAGCTGCCGCTATTGACCGATAGGGTCGAATCGTCAACTGGTGCACCATCCGAGATAACCAGCATTATACGGCGGTCTTCATGGCGTGCCAAAAGTCGTTCATGCGCCCATAAAAGCGCCTCCCCGTCAATATTTTCCTTTAAAATTCCCTCACGAAGCATTAGTCCGAGAGACTTCCGTGCACGCCGCCAGGGGACATCAGCGGGTTTGTAGATAATGTGGCGCAGGTCATTTAATCGGCCTGGCATCGCTGGTTTCCCAGCCTGCTGCCATAGTTCACGCGATTGTCCACCTTTCCAAGCACGGGTAGTGAACCCCAGAATCTCAACCTTGACCCCGCAACGCTCAAGCGTGCGAGCCAAAATATCAGCGGTGACAGCCGCTATGGTGATTGGTCGCCCGCGCATTGAACCAGAATTATCTAGCAAGAGTGTTACTACTGTATCGCGAAATTTTGTGTCTTGCTCCTGCTTATAAGAAAGCGGGCTTAATGGCTGTGTTACAACACGGTGAAGTTTGGCCGCATCCAAAATCCCCTCTTCCAAATCAAAATCCCATGATCGGTTTTGATGCGCCATTAATTTTCTCTGCAAGCGATTTGCTAATTTGCCAACAATGGAGGTTACATTTTCCATGTGCCGGTCAAGCATTACCCGAAGCCGCTCGAGCTCTTGCGGTTCACACAAATCAGCAGCGCTAGTAATTTCATCAAATTTTGTCTCAAATACAATGTAATTATCTTTATTCGAGCCGCCCTGGCTATTATCGCCAGTCATATCAGCATTTGGTGATTCTCCGTCACTGCTGCCGTCATCAGTACCTTCAGAGTCCATCATTTCGCCATCTTCTGACGCGCCAGCATCGCCAGCATCATCCATTGACTGACTGTCATCACCGTCGCTTTGATCCTCGCCGACGGCCGATTGTTCGCCATCCTGCTCTGATTGGCTGTCACCAACTTCTTCTTGATCATTTTCATTTTCAGAGTCTTGATCTTCTTCCGATGCCGAGTCACCAAGATCTGATTCAAGGGCTCCAATCAGGCGGCGTGACAGCTCAGCAAAGGCAGATTGATCTTCAAGCTGTTCACCGAGTTCACCAATGAGTTCACCTGCCCGGCTCTTTACCCAAGGGCGCCATAAATCCATGACCATAGAAAGGTTTTTTGGAGGTGGTGATCCGGTTAATTCTTCACGCAGTAGTAAACGCACAACTTCGGCAATACCAGTATCATCGGCACTGCCCGGGGCATCAATTTGTCGGTTTTCATAACGTTGGTTTAGCGCCGCATCTAAGTTAGCCCCTACTCCCTTCATGTGGCGGGCGCCAATAGCCTCGACACGGGCACGTTCAGCTGACTCGAAAATCGCTTTAGCACCATCAGGGCCGGGACAATGCCGTTTATGTGTTAGGGCATTGTGGTGGGCAAGCCATAACGCTGCCCCATCAGCCGCGCCACGCAAGCTAGCCTTTTGTGCTGCAGTTGCAGTCGGCGGCAGCGCAGGCAAACGCACATCATCATTGCCAACATGCGTGTCAGTGCCAGCATAGGTGACCTGATGCTCTTTTCCACCTGCAAGCGCCCGCATTGCGGCTGCATTTGACTTAAGAAATTGTGCATCCTTATCAAATGGAGACATTTGCTGTTCCTGCCGTTTTGGTGGCATAGAGGTTTTGATTGGATACGGAGTTGATATTCAAACCGCCTCCAGACTTAACTGGCATTTGCTTGACGAATTGGCGCTTCTGGCAGATCAATCCCAAAGCAACGCTGATAATATTCCGCTACCGTAGGTCGCTCAATTTCGTCACATTTGTTCAAAAAGCTTAATCGGAACGCCAACGTCATATCGCCAAAAATACTGGTATTCTCTGCCCATGTAATTACTGTACGAGGGGACATCACCGTAGATAAATCACCCGACATAAAGCCTTTGCGCGTCAAATCTGCCATCCGCACCATCGCTGCAACCTTTTCGCTGCCATCCTCGTCGGCAAATTGCGGTAATTTCGCGGTGACAATATTTACTTCATCTTCATGCGAAAGGTAATTAAGTGTCGATACGATTGACCATCGATCCATCTGCCCCTGATTGATCTGCTGTGTGCCATGATAAAGACCCGTTGTATCCCCTAGGCCGACGGTGTTTGCTGTGGCAAAAAGTCGAAAATTTGGGTTTGGCTGTATCACCTTGTTGCTATCCAGCAATGTAAGTTTGCCATCAACCTCAAGAACACGCTGTATTACAAACATTACATCTGCTCGACCAGCATCATATTCATCAAAAACTAGTGCAACCGAGTTTTGCAATGCCCATGGCAGGATGCCTTCACGAAATTCAGTTACCTGTTTGCCATCACGAAGTACGATGGCATCTTTGCCGATCAGGTCAATGCGGCTAATGTGGCTGTCTAGATTGACCCGAATACATGGCCAGTTTAATCGAGCAGCCACCTGTTCAATGTGGGTGGATTTTCCGGTGCCGTGATATCCTTGAATCATAACCCGGCGGTTGTGTCCAAACCCAGCCAGAATTGCTATGGTAGTGTCAGTGTCAAACTGATAGTTGGGGTCAAGTACCGGCACATAATCTGACCCTTTGCTAAAAGCGGGCACAGCCATATCAACATCGATACCAAAGACTTCTCTGGCATTTACAGTAACGTCGGGCGCCGAGAGTGAGTGGGCGGGGGTTGGCGCAGATTTTGCGTTATCAGACATAACAGTTAGAACTCCACAATAAGCAAATTTAAGGTTTATTTGGCAACAGGGTGGTCACCGTTAGAAAGACTCTTTCGGATAAGTGAGTAGGCAAGGTTAATTTCTTTTAACCGTTCTTCGGCATATGCGTCACCCCCGTTTTTATCAGGGTGATTTTTTTTCACCAGCTCCTTATATTTTTTTTTCACAATATCAAAGTCATCGACAGGTGCCAAGTTTAAGGTTTTCCATGCCTTTCGTTCTTCTTTTGTCAATTTGCGGCCTGGCCTTGTTTCATTGCGCTGTTCAAAATCAAATAGCCCCAGCGGGTCTTCAAAATAATCCTCACTTGGCTGGCCAGTTGCAAATTTCCAGCTCGGGCGCTCCCATGTTGTAGCACGACGGATTTCAGCTTCTAGCGCCGCACCTTGCAGCCCATCGTAATAATTCCAGGATTTGTTATAGGCGCGCACATGATCGAGGCAAAACCATATGTAATCCCGCAACGCATCGCGCGATTTTGGCGCTGGATAAAGGCCTTCACCATTACAGCCTTTGGCTGCGCAGCGGCGTGGTTGCTCGTCATTTTGACGTTCGTCGATGTTAAAGTCTGGTACGGAGGCGCGTCTCACACTATGATCCATTTTATTTTGTGCCTGGTGTAGGCAGATAACCCCCTCAATGGAGATAGCATATGGTAACGGTAGATACTATAGCGCAAAAGCTGACTAATGCATTAACGCCAGATGAAATTGACGTTAAGGATGTCAGTCACAAACATGCTGGGCATGCTGGGTGGCGTGAAGGGGGAGGCACACACTTTGAGGTCACCATCAAGGCCGCAGTGTTTGCAGATAAGTCCCGTTTGCAGCGGCATCGAATAGTGAATGAGATTTTGGCTGATGATTTAGCCAAAAGCATCCATGCGCTGGAACTTCACCTTTCAGCATAAGTCTGCTGAGATTAGCCCAAATCATCAGCATAACCAACACAGCTATTGCGTAGGTGGCTTCGCTCACTTTGTTTGTCAGCATCGCTAAACTTTGACTCTTGACGGCGTTCGCGCGCATCGTGGCCATATAGCGTTTGATAAGCAACAGTTGCAACTGGTCCCAACAACTCTGTGAGATGGGTGCAGCCACGCCGCCCGCCTATCGCGGCTTGCACTTTTCGGCGCCACCCGGGCCCGATTTGTAGCCCCACCAGTTCTGTGAACACCTCATTTGCTTTGGGGCATACGAAATAGGGGCCAGTAACCGTAATAGCTTCCGCAGCAGTGATCATCCGATCCTTTGTAATTGTAACGCGAACAATCATGTGATGAACGGGAAGGTCTGGCGTTACCTCACCCCTGAAATCGCTTGGAAATGAGTAGGTTTTATGATCGGTCAACTCCGCTTCGATATCAAAGAGTCCGTCAATGCGCACATAGCCGTTTAATGTGATTCGACGTTTATGAGCCAGTTCGCGTTCAACTGCGGGTGGACTTAACTCAGTTGAATGGTTTGTCCCATAAGGCGTTGTAATTGCATTAGGTTTTTGTGGTTTGCCACTGCTCATTATTTAAATCTCTCTGTGTGGTTCGCCTAATATTCTATTTGGTGTCTTAACTGGCCCAAAGCCGCAAGCTGGTTAGCCGGTTACCTTCGCGTTTAACGATACGGAAGCGGATATCATGGAATCTAAATTCCTGCCCTGGGCTGGGGATAGTGCGGCTTTCAAACAATACTAACCCAGCTAAAGTTGATGCATCTTCATCAGGCAGGTGCCAGCCAAGTGCGCGGTTAAGATCGCGAATTGTCACGCCGCCATCAACTAGCCATGAACCATCCGCCTGCGCACTTAGGCCGGCAAGGCCGATGTCATGTTCATCATCAATGTCACCAACAATTTCCTCAAGGATATCTTCTAAAGTCACAATGCCACGAAAATCGCCATATTCATCGACGACTACGGCAAAATGTTCACGCCGTGCTCGAAAGGCCTGTAATTGATCGAATAGCAGTGTGGTTTCGGGTATGAAGTAGGCATCACTGGCAATATTTTGCACTGATTTTGGCAAAAGTGAGATTTTTCCATTTTTTTCAACTTTTCCAAGGGCACGAAGCAAATCTTTGACGTGCAGGACACCAATAATATTATCAGGTTTGCCGGAAAAAACTGGATGGCGTGTATGTGGTGAACTAAGTACATTGCGCAGAATATCATCAATATGATCATCGGCGTTGACCATACTAACAGCGCCGCGATGTGTCATAATTTGATCAACTGACAGCTCATTCAGATCCAAAATCGACGACAGCATTGCTTTGCGTTCACGATCATCTGCATTGCCATCATCGCCTTGAAGTTCAATCAGGCCACGCAATTCTTCCTCTCGATCAGACTCTGCGATTGGGTTTGGATGGAACATCTGGCTGGCAAGTAGCCGCAGACCAAGGGATAGTGGGCTTAACAAGCGCACCACCCATTTTATGGCAGGGGCAATGCGCAACGCATAACGATCGGCATAGGCAAATGCATAGGTTTTTGGCATGACTTCTGCAAACACAACTAACAGCACTGTCATTGCAATCGTTGCCCATACCAACCCACCCTCGCCGAACAACGAAATGGCAACACTGGTTGCCAATGCCGAGCCGAGAACGTTCACTGCATTATTGCCAATTAGAATGGATCCGATCAGTCCTTCTCGATCGGCGCGTAACGCCTCAACAATTAGGGCGCGTTCATTGCCTTTGCTGGCAAGTTGGCGCATACGTGCGTCAGACGCGGCCGTTAGCGCCGTCTCGGCACTTGAAAAAAACGCTGATGCCAATATTAGGACAAGGATGATAAATGCCAGAATCCACAAGCTAGACAACATTTTGATCTCTTTCAAGTAGGGCTTTTACTTTGTCTAGAGGCACATCGCCGCAGACAAATGCATCGCCAATAGCACGCACAAGGATGAAATGCAGTTTACCGTTGCGCATTTTTTTATCGTGTTTCATATGCTTAATAAGCCGGCGAGCGGGAACATTGCTAGTGGCAAGATCAGACTGCCCCGAGGGCAATCCAACGGCGTGAAGATGCGCTTTACACCTGGTTGCATGATCGGTAGCGCAAATTCCTAAATCGACTGAGAGATCGAATGCTAGTCCCAGACCGGCAGCAACGGCTTCGCCGTGAAGAAGGCTACCATCATAGCCTGCCTCAGCTTCAAAGGCATGTGCGAATGTGTGACCAAGGTTAAGTATGGCTCGCTTTCCAGCCTCGCGTTCATCCACCTCAACTATTCGCGCCTTGGCCTCACAAGATCTACGTATGGCGTGCATAATCGCATCTGGTTCAAGCGTAAGAACAGCAGAGCTGTTCTCCTCCAGCCAAGTGAAAAATCTTGCGTCACCCAACAGCCCGTATTTTGCCACTTCGGCATAGCCGGCCCGCAATTCACGTTCTGGTAGGGTGACCAGTAGGCTGGTATCTGCGAGGACAGCCTTTGGCTGGTAGAATGCACCAATCAGATTTTTGCCTGCTGTTGCATTAACGCCGGTTTTTCCGCCAACTGAACTATCTACTTGGGCTAGAAGACTTGTTGGTATCTGGACGAAATCAACGCCGCGTAAAAGGCTTGCTGCTGCAAATCCAGCCAGATCTCCAATAACGCCGCCACCAAAGGCCACTAGTAGCACTGACCGGTCAACTCCCAGTGCTAAAATATCATCAATTAGGCGCGAGAGCATTTTCATGGATTTGCTCGCCTCACCAGCCATTATCGTAAAATGGTCAAGTTTGTGGACAATGGATTTGAAGCCAGCTTTTAGACGGGCGAGATGAAAGTTGGCAACATTCGAATCGCTGATGATAATGATGTGGCGGTTAGCGACAATTGGGCCAAGCGCGTCCCCTGCCCGATCAATCAAATCGGGCCCAATGACAATGTCATAAGCACGATCGCCAAGACCAACGGTTAATGTGTTTTGCTGCATGCCCAAATCACCTAATGTCTTGCCAGATATGTGTCAAGCGCGCGAAGTAAGGCCATCATTGCCTTACGTGTCGATAATCCGTCTGTATCAATTTTGATCTGCGCCTTTTGATAGTGCTTTGCTCGCTCTTCGTTTAGTTTTGCTAGTGTCGCAAACGGACGGTCATTATTCAACAAAGGCCGTGATTTGGTGCTTCCAATGCGTGCCAGTAACGTTTCCGGTGGTGCCTTTAGCCATACAACAAGAGTTTTGGTTAATAAAAGGCGTGCGGTTTGTGGGAAGCAAATTGCGCCGCCACCCGTTGCGATGATCTGAGGTTTTGATGTTACCAATTGCGTGATGGCCTGAAATTCCATTTCTCGGAATTTTGCCTCTCCCGCCAACTCAAAGATTTCTGTTATGCTAATACCGGCATCGCGAGCAATTTTCTGGTCGCTATCAGTGAAACCAAGCCCAAGTTTTTTTGCTGTCCGCCGCCCAACACTGGATTTACCACTACCCATTAATCCCACAAGTGCTAATGGCCGATTAAGGCGCGCAACAATAGTGTTGGCCAATTGTGTGATTTCATTGGAGGCTGGATTGGTTTTTCTATCTAAATTTACCATGGTTATAGCATAACGATGTAAGGGAGTAAGGCCAATAGAAGAAGATGCTGAATAATTCTCCAGTTTAACCAAATATCATAAAAATATCACAGAATTGGTGACTTTGCCCAATTGCCGACATAATGTTGTCACAAAGACCCTGCTTTTTGCATTAAGAACTATGGCTAGCTTTTATGTTTAACACATAATTATTACTTGCCCAGATGGGTGATGAATGCCGTCAGGTCAAAAAACAGAGCAGAAACTTAAAGCCAATGTTGGACAGGTCAAAAAATTTGGGGAAAATATGACACGGATTGCAATTTTATTCTTGATTCTGATTGGTGGAATTGCAGTTGGCCTCGTTGTGTTGGCCAACTGGCAAATACCCGCGCCTATTACCGCAATTGACAAGGTTATTCCTAATGACAAATTGCAAAAATAAGCATTGTTCTTCACCGTATGGCGCAGTGGCATTGGCCCCCTTGAGCTTCATTTCTTCTGTAGTTCTTGTTTGTACAATGAGTATATCGGCGCTAGCGCAACAAAATGCACCGGTCAATCTGCTGACCATAGCACCGGTTGATGAAAATCGTTCCAGTTTAGACAACCCAAACAATATTGACCAGGCGATTGAACAAGCGCTGGAAACCGATGACTCAATCACGACACTCAAGAGCAAAGAGCAGCCTGATGAGATTATCAAACCGGCGCTAAAGGACGAGGTGATTACACCCAAATCCCAAGAAAGCCCGCCCATCGCCCCCTTCAGTAAAGATGGTGTCACGGCTGACACGACAAGTCTGGTTCAAAAAACCCCAGAAAACAAAAGTGACGGGATTTCTCCCCTAATAGCTGCTGACGGCTCGGTGATCCAGAATGCCGAAATAGAGAGCATTGGAAATTTTGATGCGGGGGATAGCAATAATGCTGGCGGTGCGATGACAAACGAGATTTATGGCAGTGCTAGGATTGGCCGCCGCAAGATTTCAGATGTAGGGCTTGCTGCCATTGGCGTGGGTAATATCGGCAATGACCAACTTGATAGTCTGATATGGCGAGGGACGTCCGCGCGAGACGCCATATTTTTATTGCAACAAGCAGCTTTGGGTAGTCAATCGTCAGCAATTATGAGGCTTGCTTATGAAGTTGTAGCGCGCCAATCTGTTCCACCAAGCGGCGCCAACAATGTTGCTCCCGACCTTGTTGAGGCACGATTAGCGTTTTTGGCGAACGGAGGGAGGTCGGAGGACCTTGCATTACTCGTTGCCCAGTTGCCCAAAACCGAAAAATGGGCAAGTTGGCGGCGTTGGCTCACCGAACATTATTTGATGATTCGTGATGATATCGCGGCTTGCGATATTGTTGCTAGCGAGATCACTCAGACCTTGGAGCCGTTTTGGCACAAGTCCAATGTCATTTGTCAGGCGGTCCAAGGCAACCTTGGTGGGGCCAGGTTTGCTGCAGATATTTTGGCGGCAAATGGTGTTGATGATCCTGCCTTTTTTGGACTTGTGGATGAGGTGTTGAATAACAAACCAGCTGGGGAAGTGGATACCACAAGCTTAAACTCAGCGCATATTGTGTTGATGGATGTTGCAAATCGCACCATCCCGCTTGAAGGCTTATCAGTTTTGCCAAACCAGATGGCAGAAACTGTGATGAAATTAAAATTTCTGGGGCCTGATGCACGAATGGTTTCTACCTTCGATGGGCTAAACCGTGGATTGATTTCGCACCGGCACGCTGGCAAGTTGTGGCGTAATGTCGGCCCGTCAAAAGATGATCCACAAATTGCCCTAGCTCGTCTAGATACAAATTCGAATGCCTTGACGACCGCAATGGCATGGCGGGCTATTGATGCGGATAAACGGCCTGAGCGACTTTTGATGGTGCCGAAAGCAGTCAAGGCCGAGATCGCGGCTGGCAATGGTGCAATGATGTTACCACTTTACGCGGATTTGGTGCGCAACGCTCTTACTGATGAGGCTGTGGCGTCGAGCATACGATTTGATGATCTTGATGTTGCCCCCAAACTGGCTTTCATGCTGGCAATTAGTCAGCCCAGTGATACAATGACCTTAAGTACTTTTGGCAAGAACGTTGATGCAATGCAGGTTGCTGAACTACTCAGTGGTATGAGCCATGGAGAAATTGATCCAGACACGGTAAGTGCCTTAGAGGTATGGCATTTGATGCCAGTTTTCGATGCTGTTGGTGCTGGCATTGACGGGATCAACTGGCTAGATCTGGTCAAGCACGAGGAGCGGCCACAACGGTCATTTGTCAACCTGTCACCAGTTCTGTTGAAAGCCGTTATCTCAGCAGCTGAAAAACATCGTGTTGCTGAAACTGTTTTACTGACCAATTGGCTGCTACATGGTGTATCGCTCGATAAGGTGAACCCGGCAGATTTGGCATCTGTGATAGAGGCGCTTGATCAGATTGGTCAGTCAGAGACTGCCAAGGCGTTTGCACAAGAGGTTGTAAAAGCGCACTTGATGCAGCTGCTGGCCGAAAAGGTGCCCAATGGCACGCAAGGTTAGGGGCGCGGCATCTGTCAAAGTGCCTGACCCGCTTATTGACGGTTTTCTTCAGGCTATTTCGGCAATGCGAGCCGCATCAGTAAACACCCTTTCAGCTTATCGCCAAGATCTTCTTGACTGTCAGGCCGGTCTCGAAATTGGGGAAAAAACGCTCACCAACTGTGATGTGGATGACTTGCGAGGCGTGATAGTATGGTGGCATCAGCGTGATTTGAAACCGCGTTCAGTGGCGCGGCGGCTTAGTGCGTTGCGTCAATTTATGGGATGGGCAATTGAAGATGGCATTAGGCAGGATGATCCAACCACCTGGCTTGACAACCCGTCGCTTCCCGCATCTGTTCCAAAAAGCTTGAGCGAAACGGAAGTAATCCAACTGCTGAAGATGGCAACAATGCTAGAACCAAAATCGGCATCACTGCAGGCGCTTGCCATGTTGGAAATTCTTTATGCAACGGGCCTTCGCGTTTCTGAACTAGTTAGCTTGCTTGTGGTGCAATTTCGACGTAATCCACAAACAATATTGGTTAAGGGTAAGGGGGGGCGTGAGCGAATGGTCCCGCTTGGTGAGACCGCACAGGCGGCAGCGGTCCGTTGGATTGAATGCCGCGATGCCAACCCTGCATTCGTGCAGTCTGATTACATGTTTCCGGTGCGTGGTGGTGGTCCGATGAGCCGTCAACAATTTGCTTCGCTACTAAAAAAGCTTGCGCTTTCCGCTGATATTGAGGTGGGTCGAGTAAGCCCGCACAAGTTGAGGCATTCCTTCGCCACTCATATGTTGAATCGTGGCGCTGATTTACGAAGCCTGCAAAGCTTACTTGGTCATGCTGATATTTCAACAACACAAATTTATACCGCCAGCCGCCCTGAGAGGCTGGCCGGTCTTGTTACATCGGCTCACCCGCTTGCCACTCGCCGTCAAGACAGATAAACTACTCACTCAACGTAGAAAAGAGCCCAAATGAGACATTTTCTTGATTTTGAAAAACCGATTGCTAGCCTTGAGGGGAAAGTTGAAGAACTTCGCCATATGAGCTCTGATGGTCGTATTAATATTGCCGATGAAATTGGAAAATTACAGACTCGTATTGAACGCGAGCTCAAGCAAACCTACGAAAAGCTGGGCGCATGGGAAAAAGTGCAGGTTGCTCGCCATCCTGATCGGCCCAAAGTTACAGCTATTTTTGACCGGCTTTTTGACGATTTCACCCCGCTTGCTGGAGACCGAAATTTTTCTGAGGACCACGCTATTATTGGTGGCATGGCAAGGTTTAGGGGTCAGCCTGTTATGGTGATGGGTACTGAGAAGGGCCGTACAACTGAAGAACGTATCAAACACAATTTTGGTATGGCCCGCCCTGAAGGCTATCGCAAGGCTGCTAGGCTGATGGATATTGCTGGCCGCTTTGGCTTACCCATCCTGAGCTTTGTTGATACCGCAGGCGCCTACCCGGGGCGCGGCGCCGAGGAACGCGGCCAAGCTGAGGCTATTGCCACTGCGATCCGGTCCTGCCTGAAATTACCAACCCCAATGGTGGCTGCCATTATTGGCGAAGGGGGATCAGGTGGTGCAATTGCGCTTGCTACTGGTAATCGGGTGGTGATGTATGAACATGCGATTTATTGTGTGATCTCACCTGAGGGCTGCGCGTCAATTCTGTGGCGTAGTGCCGATCATGCGCGGGAGGCTGCTGAGGCGATGCGTATTACATCTGACTGGATGCAAAAGCTTGGGATCGTGGATGCTGTTGTAAATGAGCCAGTTGGAGGAGCACATCGTGACGCAATGGCAGCGATTGATGCGCTTGGTGATGCATTTGCCGTTCAACTAGATGCGATGGCGGGAATGGATTCTGCAGCACTAATTTCCGATCGCTATGAAAAGTATTTGCGGATTGGTGATAAAAATCTGGATTTAAATTAATTCAAAATTCTATCCAAAAACGATCCTATAAGAGCCAAAATAAAAGAAGATATGCAATGCTTTTTTAGGGTCCAATCATGCGGGTTGGGCCAATAGCTGGGTTGGTTCTTAGCGAAGGGATGGCGTTTTGGGCCCGGGCGGAAGCGCCTAAGTCCAGCGCGGCATAAATAATTGCATCGCCATCTTTGGCTTCCGCTATAATTTCACCCCACGGGTTAACAATCAACGAATGGCCATAGGTTTTTCGTCCGTCAGCATGAGTGCCAGATTGGGCGGGTGCCACGACATAGCAACCAGTTTCAATTGCTCTTGCCCTCAGTAGCACATGCCAATGGGCCCTACCGCTGAGGGCGGTAAAAGCTGCAGGCACAAGAAAAACTTGTGCACCATCAAGGGCAAGTTGGCGATAAAGGTGCGCAAAACGTATGTCATAACAGATAGTTAAACCACAGGGCACATTGTCGATATGAGCGATCACTGGCGACTGGCCAGCGGTAAAGTTAGCAGACTCCTGATAGCTTTTGCCATCGCCAACGTCGGCATCAAACATATGAATTTTGTCATAATCCGCGACCACCGCGCCGTCGGGTCCAAACAGCAAGCTTCGATTAGCAAGCTGGTTATCGTCACGCCGCCGCATTATCAATGATCCGGCGAGTAGCCAAATACCAAATTCACGCGCAATATCACTAAGCCATTTTTGGCTATAGCTTTCATCGTCCCATTCAGCTCTTTGGAATAGTTGCTCGCGGCTTGCAGCAAGGTAGCTTGCACATTCGGGTAGGGCTACAAGTCGAGCTTTAGAGGCTGCTTCCGCAATTAGTGGTTGGATATGGCGCAATGTTTTCGCGGCATCATCACTAGCACAATACTGAAGGGCGGCGACCTGTAACATAATGTTCTAGGATGCCATTGAAACAAGATTGTCTAGATGGCCTGCTTGATCGAGGCGAAATAAATCGTCGTAACCGCCAATATGATCATCATTGATAAAAATTTGTGGAACCGATGATCGGCCATTTGCACGAGTGCGCATTGCCTGTCGTTTGGCTGTACTCAACGTTACGTCAATTTTTTCAAAATCGATATTTTTTGCAGATAATAATCTCACCGCTCGAGTACAAAAAGGACAGGCTATTGTCGTGTAAATTTCAACCTTTGCCATTTCTTCCTCATTTGGTGTGCTAGATCACAGCCACGTTGTGCTAATTAGCTTGCCTTCATTATAATGTAAAACGGGTTTATTTTCCTAGTCCTCATCCTCGAAATAATGCTTTCCTCGCAAAATTTTTATAGAAATAACGCTTGCTGTTTTTTGCCCAGGCCTTACAAATTGCAATCAATGAGCGTTAAGATATCACAACTGTTCGATATGGAAGCCTTGCGCCGGAACCGGCAGCGGGCGGCGAAGTCTTATGATAAATTTGCTTTCCTAAAGGATGAGGCTGCTCTTCGCCTTGCTGACAGGGTTGATTTGATGCGGCGTGATTTTGGCCTATGTCTTGATCTTGGATCACACGATGGTCGGCTGTGGCAGCACCTGGCTCCGCTTGGCAAGGTAAGGACAATAGTACAAACCGATCCAGCCGCCAAGTTTTCGAACAAGTTTTCTCTGAATAATGGAAATCCCACGAAAGTGCCGTTTGTGGTTCATGATTTTGTCACCCTACCATTTGCGGATAAAAGTTTTGATGCAGTGTTCTCCTGCCTTAATTTTCACTGGGTAGATGATCTGCCTGGCCTATTCATACAAATTCGGCAATTGCTGCGCCCAGATGGCTTGTGCTTGGTAAATTTGCTTGGCGGGGACAGTCTCAAGGAATTGCGTGCTTCGCTTATTGCAGCTGAACAAGATATTTCTGGCGGGTTTAGCCCACGCTGTGCTCCGATGGCGGACATACGCGATGTTGGTGGATTGCTTGGGCGCGCTGGTCTTGCTCTGTCAGTTGCGGATAGTGACCGGTTAACCGTTAATTATCCTAATATGTTTCGGCTGATGAGGGATTTACGTGGCATGGGTGAACAGAATGTATTGCTTGGCCGGTTACGTCACCCAACAAAGCGAGCTGTATTCCTGCGGGCGGCAGAAATTTATCAAAATAAATTTGGACAAGCAAATGGATCCATTCCAGCTAGCTTTGAAATTATTACCCTAACTGGCTGGGCACCGCATGAAAGCCAGCAAAAACCTTTGCGTCCTGGATCGGCGAGAACGCGGCTGGCAAGCGCGGTTGGCACTCATGAAATAACTCCTGAAACAAGCAGTTTATAAAAGATCTTGCAATACGGAAATTAGTGGAATATCAGCCGCCGGCATTGGATAATCACGAAGTTTTTGCGGGCGAACCCACTTCAATGCCCCGCCTTCCACTGGCCGCGCTCTGCCTTGCCAACGTCGGCAAACAAAGAGCATCATCAAAAGATGAAAGGCATCCTGATCGCCTTTTGCATCATAATGATGGCTGGCAAAGCTCAGCGGAGCAAGGCAGGATAGGGTAGTATCAATGTTTATCTCTTCCCGCAATTCCCGGATTAGGGCGGCTTCTGGTGTTTCGCCAGTTTCGATTTTTCCTCCGGGGAACTCCCATAAGCCAGCCATTGATTTGCCTGCAGGTCGTTGGTTAAGCAGGACCCGTCCATCAGTATCAATAAGAGCGACAGCGCTTACCAAAAGCATCTTGGGCTTAGCTTCGATAATTGGCATTGATTGAAATGTAGCCATGGGTAAGGTCACAAGTCCATACCCGGGCTGTGCCAAATCCAGCGCCTACAGTAACCCTAAGATCAATTTCCTGTCCGGTCATGTGGTTGGCGATGGGAGTTTCATCATAATCAGGTACCCGCATTCCAGCGCGAGCTACAGCATGGCCGCCAATATCAATGCCAATGTCATTAGTTGAAATGCCAATACCCAATTTGCCGATCGCCATCACAATTCGGCCCCAATTGGCATCCTCACCTGCAATGGCGGTTTTTACGAGCGGTGAATTAGCAATGGCCAGCCCTATCTGGCGTGCTGCTTTCTTGCTATTGGCACCTGTGACATCAATCGTAATTATTTTTGTTGCACCCTCACCATCACGCACAATCTGGGTCGCCAGATTACGTGTTACTGCGCCAAGTGCTGTGCGAAAACCATTCAAGAGAGGGTCAAGTGGGTCGGTGAGAGGCCGGTTCGCGGCGCTGCCACTTGCCATCAGAAATACGCTATCATTGGTTGATGTGTCACTGTCAACTGTGATGGCATTAAAGCTTTCATCACTGGCCTCATGGAGGCAATATTCCAATACCGATGCGGGCAATGCCGCATCCGTCGCGATATAGCCAAGCATTGTTGCCATGTTTGGTGCAATCATGCCTGACCCCTTTGCAATGCCACATAAAGTAATCTTTTTCCCTTCGATAAAGCATGTGGCATACGCGCCTTTGGCAAATGTATCGGTTGTTAAAATAGCGTTGGCGGCAGATTGCCAACTTGCTGTCTGATTTTCAACGAGCTTGCCTAAATACGGGGTAAGCGCAGCAGTATCAAGCGGCTCGCCTATAACTCCTGTTGATGCAATCATAATCGCGTTCGCATTACATTTCAGGGTGGCGGCAAGGCCTGTTGCCATATCGTGGACGGCCTTATGACCGAGGCTACCGGTAAAGGCGTTTGCATTGCCCGCATTCGTAATGATGGCGAGTGCTTTGCCAGTTTTCGCAATGGTCCGACTCCAGCAAACTGGGGCTGCGGCAGTGTCCGACTTTGTGAACACGCCCGCAACGCGACTATTAGGTGCAAGGGTAATAAGCAGCAAATCGTCACGCCCTCGATAGCGCGTGCCGCTTGCGGCAGTTGCAAGATTTATCCCTGCAATTTTTGGCAGGTCGGGAAAGCTGGAGGGAGCCAAGGGAGATACGGTCATCTGATCAGCCTATTGCTATTGTTTGTTAGCCGCCATGGCATCCTTGCGAATATCGTCAAAGCTGCGCAACTTAATCTCTTGTTTTGCTCTCAACTCTTCCAGCACGCGGCCAAGAGCTTGGGTTGATAATGTTTGTACCAACTGCTCACGCATGTCTTCAATTCTTGGTGCAGGCGCAATTTTTTTCGATTCTACTTTAATTACATGCCAGCCAAACTGTGTTTGAACTGGTTGCATGGTGATTTTACCAACATCTAGTGAAAAAGCGGCATTTTCAAAGGCTGGGACCATCTGTCCGCGACCAAATGTGCCAAGTGAGCCGCCATTTGGCCCACTTGGCCCTGTTGATTTGCTCTTCGCCAGTTCGGCAAAATCTGCCCCTTTTTCAAGCGAAGCGATAATCGATTTGGCCTCATCTTCAGTGGCAACAAGAATATGAGCAGCAGTGACCTGCTCACGAGAGGCGGTATCAGCAACAAAAATCTTATATGCTTTTTCAATGGCTGCATCGTTAACTTCACTGTTAATTTTTTCACCAATCCATGATTCAGCCAGCACGCGGTCTGCGGCGGTTTTCATAGCAGCGGCAATTTCTTTTTTCGTGTCGTATTTCGCTGCACGCGCTGCGTCAGCGGCAATCTTGGAGTCAACCATATCGGTTACAAGCTGGTCAAAATAATTTTCCATTGGGGCTTGGCGGAATTTGGCTGGCAAACGTTCCGCCTGGCGCATGACATCATCCAGCCAAATTGTTTCACCATTTACTGTTGCCACTGGAATACGAGCTTCGTCTGCCTGAGCCAATTGGGCCGTTCCAGCAAAAAGGATGGCGCCAGCAAGTAGACAGATAAATTGAAAGGTGAAAATACCGATGCGCATACGTAAACCCTCTTAATCAATGACATTTAATGTCCATCAATCTTGGCTGCTTGGTAATCTTTAGGGTAAAATCCAAACAGCCCAACATGTATAAAATGATGGCCAACTAGGTTTAGTGTTAGCGAAGCTCATGCTCGAGAGCAAGCCTGCACTTGGCATTAGCCCCCAATAAAATGCGTCATTTCACACACCCAGCGCGTTAACAACAATTTTGACTTTCAACGAGTAAAGCGGAAAAGCGTGCCCAGACAATTGACAAAATTCGCGTCTTTACCTATGTCCAAACAGACGCGTGTCGCGCCGCTTTCAAATCTGCCGCCTGGCAGGACGTCCATCGCACGGCTGGGGAGTTATGATGTTTGGGTCTTTTGCAAAAAACCTGTTTGGCAGCTCGAATGACCGTGCGGTCAAAGCCATGCAGCCGTTGGTACAGCAAATTAATGCCCGTGAGGCTGACCTTGCTGGCCTTGGTGATGACGCTCTGCGAAAAATGCTTGGTGATATCCGACAAGAAATAGTTGGTGGCGCGTCAAAGGATGCTTTTTTGATTGATGTGTTTGCGTTAGTCCGAGAAGCAGCCAAGCGTACTTTGGGGCAACGTCATTTTGATGTGCAGTTGATGGGTGGTATTGCTCTTCACCGTGGTCAGATTGCAGAGATGAAAACCGGCGAAGGCAAAACTCTTGTTGCGACATTGGCTGTCGTGCTGAATGCACTTGACGGTCGCGGCGTTCATGTTGTCACGGTTAATGATTATCTGGCGTCCCGTGATGCGGCATGGATGAGCAAGGTCTACAAATTCCTTGGATTAACTGTCGGCTGTATCATTGGTGGGCTTGATGATGATGAGCGTCGTTCCGCTTATGCGTGCGATGTCACTTATGGTACGAATAATGAATTTGGTTTTGATTATTTGCGCGATAATCTTAAATTCACTCTTGATGAAATGGTTCAGCGTGATTTTTCTTTCGCCATCGTGGATGAGGTAGATTCAATCCTGATTGATGAAGCTCGAACACCGTTAATTATTTCCGGCCCTGCTGAGTCGAATTCCGAACATTACACGTTGGCCAACCAGATCGTGCCAATTCTAAATGAGGACGATTATGACCTGGATGAGAAAGGAAATAGCGTTTCGCTGAGTGAGGTTGGCATTGAACATGCTGAAACTCTGCTTCGTGAACGTGACGCAATTGGCTCAGCTACATTATATGATATTGAAAATGTTGGACTACTTCATCACGTAAACCAGGCATTACGCGCACATCAGCTTTTTGCGCGTGATACACACTACATGGTGAAACAGGGACAAGTCGTTATAATTGATGAGTTCACTGGTCGGGCCATGGAAGGCCGCCGTTTCTCCGATGGATTGCATCAGGCCCTTGAAGCTAAAGAGGGGGTTGAAATTCAAGCTGAGAACCAGACCCTTGCTTCGGTAACATTCCAAAACTATTTCCGCATGTATGACAAATTGGCTGGGATGACGGGTACTGCTCTGACTGAGGCGGGTGAATTTTCTGAAATTTACAATCTTGACGTGACTGAAATCCCAACAAACAGAGAAATTGCGCGTATTGATCATGATGATGAGGTGTATCGTACTAGTAGTGAGAGGGATGAGGCGGTGATTGAGCTTATTCTTAAATGCCGTTCCCGTCAGCAGCCGGTACTCGTTGGTACAATCAGCATTGAAAAATCTGAGCGCCTTGCAGCTGAATTAGCCAGGCGCAAGATTGAGCATAAGGTTTTGAATGCGCGTTTTCATGAAGAAGAGGCAAAGATCATTGCTGATGCCGGCATGCCCGGCGCGGTAACGATCGCCACAAACATGGCCGGGCGCGGCACTGATATTCAGCTTGGTGGTAATCTGGATATGCGTCTTTTTGACCTCGAGGCTAAGGGTAAGACGGTTACGGATGCGATGCGGGACAAGATTACGAAAACTGTTCAAGCTGATAAGCAAACGGCGCTTGAGGCGGGCGGACTCTATGTAATCTGCACTGAACGGCATGAGTCGCGTAGGATTGACAATCAGTTGCGAGGACGGACGGGGCGCCAGGGTGACCCAGGCGCATCAAAATTCTTTTTGTCATTGCAAGATGACTTGATGCGTATCTTTGGGTCGGAAAAGCTGGATGGCATGCTTGTCAAATTGGGACTTGAAGATGGGGAAGCCATCATGCATCCATGGATTAACAAGGCTGTAGAAAAAGCCCAATCCAAGGTTGAGGCACGTAACTTTGAGATTCGTAAGCAATTGCTGAAATATGACGACGTAATGAATGACCAGCGTGGAGTCATTTTTGACCAACGGAAGGAAATTATGCGGGCTAACGATGTGCATGACACCGTTGTCGATATGCGCCATGAGGCTGCAGCCCTGATTGTAGAGCGAGCTGTGCCAGCTGGCACCTATCACGATGCGTGGAACGCTGAACAGCTTGATCAGGATGCGCGCCGCGTTCTGGGTGTTGAAGTCGCAGTGGCCGAGTGGTTTGCTGAAGATGGCATCGCTGAGCCTGAAATTGAAGCCAGGTTGATTGATGCAGCAGACCGACACATGGCAGAAAAAGCGGTTCGCCTTGGCCCAGATATTATGCGGATGGCCGAAAAGAACCTGCTTTTACAGGTGCTGGATCAGCAATGGAAGGAACACTTATTTACGCTCGATCAATTGCGTCAAGGCATTACTTTGCGGGCTTACGCTCAAAAAGATCCATTGAATGAATATAAACGTGAAGCATTTATGATGTTTGAGACAATGCTGGCAAACATGCGTGAGACAACGAGTATGGTCCTGTCTCATGTGGAGATCCGGCAAAGCGACGATGATGGCATAGCCCAAAAATCAGCAGATGTTTCAGAGGCGAATAGACCAGCAGGCAGTCGGAAAGTATCTCGAAACGCACCATGCCCCTGCGGATCAGGTAAAAAGTTCAAACATTGTTGTGGTGTGCTATAGTAACTTGTAGTCGGCAAGCTGGATACTTATTTGTGGGGGTGTGGGGATTGTTTGCCTGCGGTAAACGCTTTTGATCTGGTGAGATGGGGTAGATGATCAAATATCAATTGATCTGCGACTTATCGCATGAATTTGAGGGCTGGTTTCAGACTAGCGCTGCTTTTGATGCGCAAAATGAGTCGGAACTCATTACTTGTCCGGTATGCGGTAGTGCTAACGTGCGCCGCGCACTGATGACGCCCAATTTGGCGAGCCCCAAACGTCGATGGAGACCATCTGCGGACAACGTATCGAATGCTAATGCGTCCATTACCGGTATAAATGGAGCGCCATCATCACCAACTAACCAAACAAACCCATCAGGATCGCGTGACGTTGTGTCTAGCGCTTCGCCTAGTGTGGCTGAAATTGGCGAGGCGATGTCTCAGTTGCGCCAGCTTCAGCGTAAGATCAAGAGCGAATATCGTGATGTTGGAACTGAATTCGCCGCAGAGGCGCGAAAAATCCATTATGGTGAAAGCGCGCCAGAAAATATCTATGGCCAGTCAAGTGATGAGGAACGGGAGGCATTGGCGGATGAAGGCATTGATGTTGTTGCAATGCCTTGGTTGCCGCCCGAGCATTAAACCAAATCATTAACGTTGTTTGGCAAAGAAAGTGCGTTTGCTTTATTTGGCTCAAAGTCGAGTTCTAGCGAAATCCACCGCTTGCTGCGTAATTCACTGCAAGTGAACTAGTGGGCTTAAAGCCGCCTCCCAGGCGCGGTGCAAACCCAGTCATGTCATCCAGCAGAATGCCAGCGTTGACAAATTCGGCGCGCAATTCATTTGGTTTAACAAACTTCTGTGGATCATGAGTGCCAGTAGGTACAAGTTGTACTATATACTCGAGCGCAAATTTGGCAAATATTAGGGCTGGCAAGCTGCGGTTGATTGTGGTTATGATCACTACCCCGTTTGGCGACAGCATTTGGGCAATGGCTTTTATGAATATTGGCCTGTCGACAACATGCTCAATCACCTCGGAGGCACAAATAACATCAAAGATCACGCCGCTTGCCGCCAGCTCTTCAGCGGTAGTTGTTTGGTAATTAATGCTCAACTGCATGGTTTGTGCATGTGCTTTGGCAGCAATGATGGCAGCATCGGTTACATCAATACCAGTAACGCTTGCGCCAAGCCTGGCCATTGGTTCAGCAATTAAGCCGCCGCCGCAGCCGATATCTAGAATATTTAAATCGCCAAGTGCCGTATTTGGGTTTTTTAGCATTCTCGTTTGGATTGGAAAAAACCTGCTAATTGCACGCAAAATATAGTCAATACGAATGGGGGTGAAAGCATGCAACGGTGCCATTGGCCCCTGTTGGTCCCACCAATGATGTGATAGGGCTGTAAAATTATCAATTTCTCTTTGGTCGGCGGTGGTTATCATGGGCTTGCTCTGACGGCTGGTTATCGCTATAGCTGCGTGTATTTAGATTATTCAAGAATAGTATACAGAAAATGGCACGGATTGTTCAAAAATTTGGCGGCACATCAGTAGCTGATTTAGATTGCATTCGCAATGTGGCGCGGCGGGTAAAAACAGAAGTTGACGCTGGTCACGAAGTTGCGGTCGTTGTTTCGGCAATGTCGGGCGCAACGAACCAGCTCGTGGGTTGGGCTTCCGATATTGGTGCACTGCATGATGCGAGGGAATATGACACGGTCGTGGCAACCGGTGAGCAGGTTACAGTCGGGTTACTTGCCATCGCCTTACAGAATATTGGCATTGACGCACGCTCATGGCTAGGCTGGCAAATCCCCATCCGGTCCGACAACTTACACGGTGCGGCACGGATTGACGCGATTGATGGTAAGGCCATTCGTGACCGGCTGAAAAATGGCCAAGTTGCAGTGATTGCTGGTTTTCAGGGCATCAGTCCTGATGGGCGGATCACCACATTTGGCCGTGGTGGTTCGGACACATCTGCGGTGGCCGTTGCTGCTGCCCTTGAGGCAGACCGCTGTGACATCTATACCGATGTTGATGGTGTGTTCACAACCGACCCGCGAATCGCGCCCAAAGCAATGAAGTTAACGCGCATTACCTTTGAAGAAATGCTTGAAATGGCGTCTTCGGGTGCCAAGGTTTTGCAAACAAGATCAGTCGCTATGGCTATGCGCCACAACGTTAATCTACAGGTGCGGTCAAGTTTTAATGATACAACAGGCACATTAGTTGTGAGTGAGGATTCAGTCGTGGAACAAGAAACCATCAGTGGAATTGCATACAGTCCAGATGAAGCAAAAATTACTATCATTGGCTTGCCAGATAAGCCAGGAATTGCTGCTGGCGTATTTGGTGCCTTGGCGGATCAACAAGTGAATGTTGATATGATTGTTCAAAGCGCATCAAGCACTACTAAAAAGACTGATATTAGTTTTTCTGTTGGGCGCGACGATCTTCAAAAAGCAGTTGATATAATTAAAAAAATTGAGGTGGAGCTTGAATTTGAATCAGTAGATGCGTCACCAAATGTTGCCAAGATTTCAGTTGTTGGTACGGCGATGCGCACTCAGCCGGGCGTGGCCAAAACAATGTTTGAGACTTTGGCTTCTAAAGGGGTGAATATGCATGTTATTTCAACCTCTGAGATTAAAATTTCAGTTTTGATTGACTCTGAATATACCGAATTGGCAGTCCGTAGTCTGCATACGGCCTATGGTTTGGATGATGACTCTTAGTACCATATTGATAACTAAACATGGTATATGGGGGCGCGGACCTCAGGTGTTGAAAGGTGTTTAACCAATATAATCAGAATGGTGTTATTGATTCGCTCTCATTAGAGTTTAAAAGTTTTAGTTGCTATTTTTATAGATATCTGTTGTTTTAACCAAGTTCAAGCCGAATGGAGACGGTTTTTGACACCCACGCAAAAAATTGAAAATAAACCTTTGTATGCAGGTGACGGTTTCAAACAGATTGGTTTGACCCTTAAGGACGCACGACTCTCGCAGGGGCTGAGTGTTAAAGATGTCTCAGAGCAGTTGCGCATTTCGGTTTACTTTTTAACAAAGCTAGAGGCGGGTGCTTTCGATGAATTGCCAGCTCCGGCTTATGTGATCGGTTTTTTACGCAGCTATGGGCGCTGCGTTGGACTTACCCCTGATACACTTGTCGCTCGCTATATGGCTATTACAGAAGGGAAAAGCTCAAAGCCTAGCTACAAAACCCCCATGAGTATGCGGCCACCGCAGCGCTCTGCTCCAGCGGTAGCGTCAATGCTGATTTTGTTTGCGCTCATGGCTTACGGAGGCTGGTTTTGGTTGAAAACAAATAGCCTGCCGGTCTCAGACCTCGTTGGGACTGATACTGAGACAGCAGCGCTTCCACTTTCACGAGATTACGCAGTGACCGAGACTGACGTTCCGTCTCTTGATCAGCCCACCAAGATAGATCTGGCTATTAATAATTTAGCCAATACGGCAGACATATCTACTGCTATCTTATCTCCAGAGAAAACTGCAACGCCATCAGGGTCTGGTCTTGATACAGGCAAAAGCGAAGTAACTGCTCGGCC
Organism: SAR116 cluster bacterium AG-447-A06; assembly: GCA_003212345.1. GTDB lineage: Bacteria > Pseudomonadota > Alphaproteobacteria > Puniceispirillales > Puniceispirillaceae > UBA3439. Next base: position 44,822 of record QCPZ01000001.1, on the reverse strand, counting down.
CGCGTTAGTGTTAGCACCAGCCGACCAGACAGCTCTTGAGCCTGCAGAGATTGGCTCTTCAGTGGTTCAAACCAGAATATCTGGACAATCGAACACAGATTTGACAGCCGGTGAAGCGCATTCATTATCTCTGCCAAAAGCTGAAACATCAAACCAGATTTTGTCCGATGAGCTTGTGAAAACGCAAATACTAACGGCGCGTAATACAGCTACAGTTGATTTGCTTGATAGCAATACAGCTATCGCTAAGCTCCGTGACCCAGCAAGAGAAATTACCATTCGAGCGGTGGCTGCGAGTTGGGTTGAAATCGTTCGTGACAATGGTGAAGAGGTTCTGGCCAAGTTGATGCAGGCAGGAGATAGTTATGTAGTAGAGGATGATACACGCCTTTTCTTGAGCACTGGTAATGCAGGAGGGTTAACGGTTGCAGTAGGAACAGACGACCCGGTCTCTATAGGCGATATTGGTGAAATTGTGCGTGATATGCCGCTGGCCATCGACAAATTGCGTAAATCTATGTAAGGGTCTCTGGAAGTTTCGGTGTTTTGGCTGCTCGGCTCTCCGCTAAACTATATTGCCAGCAAAACGGACCGTGTTTCTATAACCTTCTAGTTTATTTCTCCCCCGGCTTACCTCTTCAAATCATGCTATGTAAATTTTTCAGTCAGACGGACTGAGAGTATTGGGGTTAGCGGACGATCCACAATCGTTTTTTGTCAATTTTGTCTGATTTTGGCTAGGCGCCATGCCAAGCAAACTTGCTATCAGCAGAAAAAGTGACGCATTGATCTGGCGCTTGCTCGCTGAACAGGGTATAGAGTGGGGCATATCAAGCATGGGTATAGCCCTGGCTAATTGGAGTGCAATCGTGTCAAACGCTTACCGGGCTTATCGAACAATTGAGCGCCGCCGCTGTCGCCAAGTGATGGTCGGATCTGTTCCGATTGGCGGCGATGCCCCGATTTCCGTGCAAACCATGACTAATAGCCTCACGAGTGACATTCCTAACACGTTGGCACAAATCAATGCTGCTGCTACCGCTGGTGCTGATATTGTTCGCGTGTCTTGTCCAGACAAGGATAGCACCGCTGCACTGAAAACAATCTGTGCACAGAGTCCGGTTCCAATTGTTGCAGACATTCATTTCCATTACCGCCGTGCGATTGAAGCCGCCGAAGCTGGCGCTGCCTGTTTGCGTATCAATCCGGGGAATATTGGCAATGTGGCGCGGGTGCGCGAGGTTGTACAGGCTGCCCGTGACCATGGTTGCTCAATACGGATTGGGGTCAATGCAGGATCATTGGAAAAGCATCTTTTGGAAAAATATGCTGAGCCTTGTCCTGAAGCGCTGGTGGAGTCAGCGTTGGAACATGCCAAAATCCTGCAGGATAACGATTTCCATGAATTCAAAATTTCGGTCAAGGCATCGGATGTGTTTTTGGCCGTGGCCGCGTATCAACAGCTTGCCGATTCGATTGACTGCCCATTGCATATTGGAATAACCGAGGCAGGCGGCTTGCGTTCTGGTACGATCAAATCTGCCATTGGGCTCGGCAATCTTTTATGGTCCGGCATTGGTGATACATTGCGGGTGTCATTATCAGCAGATCCCGCCGAAGAAGTCAAAGCTGGGTATGAAATGCTGAAATCATTGGGATTGCGGCGACGGGGTGTGACGGTGATTTCCTGTCCATCTTGTGCCCGCCAGCAATTTGATGTCATAAAAACCGTGCAGATTATTGAAGATCGGTTGGAGCACATTGATATGCCGATTACCGTTTCGATTATTGGTTGTGTGGTGAACGGGCCAGGTGAGGCCCGTGAAACTGATATTGGCCTTACCGGTGGTGGAAAGGGTACACATCAGATTTATCTTTCGGGTTTGGCCGATCATCGCCTATCAAACGGTGATATTGTTGAACATGTGGTTGATCTTGTTGAGGCACGTGTTGCCGAATTAAAAGCCGCTGATGCGGCACTGACACAATCGTAGTAAGGTAGATAATAAGACCATGTCACGACTTCAGCCTGCCCGTGGAACCGCTGATCTTCTTCCCAATAACATGGCCAAGCATAGGCTGGTTATTGAGGCTGCGCGTAATGCTGCTTCGCGTTATGGCTTTCAGGAAATGGCAACGCCAATTTTTGAATTTTCGGAGGTATTTTCTCGGCCGCTTGGTGAAAGCAGCGATATCGTAACCAAAGAAAACTATAGTTTTGCTGACCGTGGTGGCGAAATGCTGACCCTACGGCCAGAGAATACCGCTGGTGTGGTGCGTGCTGTGATTTCTGGCGGGCTGACACAAAATCTTCCATTAAAATATTTTTATGCTGGACCGATGTTTCGCTATGAGCGCCCACAAAAGGGCCGCATGCGCCAATTTCATCAGGTTGGGATTGAATATCTGGGCCCAGATGATTCGTTGGCCGATGCCGAAGCTATAGCTTGCGGCGCCCGGCTTCTGGCCGCTCTTGGCGTGCTTGATGATTGCGTGCTTCACCTAAATTCACTTGGTGATGGTAGAAGTCGCGCAGCCTATCGCTCAGCACTCATTGACTATTTGGAGGGGTTTGGTGACCAATTATCAGATGATAGTAAAACGCGGCTTAAAGTAAATCCATTACGCATTTTGGACTCAAAAGATGTTGGTGACCGTTCAATTTTGAAAGACGCACCAAAATTGCAAGATTACCTGAATGACGACTCAAAAACACATTTTGCCACCTTGGTGTCTGCGCTTGATGCAGCCGGTGTGGCGTGGGTTTTTGACCCGCTTCTGGTGCGGGGGCTGGATTATTACTGCCATACCGCATTTGAATTTGTTACCAGCGCGCTTGGCGCTCAGGGAACCGTGCTTGGTGGTGGGCGGTATGATGGCCTTTCCGAAATGCTGGGTGGACCTAAGTTTTCCGGTGTTGGTTGGGCAGCTGGTGTTGAAAGGCTGGCCATGCTTGTTGGCGAAGCTGTCCCTGCCAGCCCAAAAGTTGCAATTGTGACCGCTGATGATACGGCACAACATGCGGCATTTGGCCTTGCTGAAGCGCTTCGTGATGAAGGCATTGATATTGATTTGCCAACCGGCGGCGGTATGGGGAAAAAGCTCAAAAAGGCCGATAAAGCTGGTATCCGGCTTGTGGTGATTATTGGCGCTGATGAGCTTGCCAAAAATGTTGTGTTGCTGCGTGATCTTAGCGATGGTAGCCAGCAAGAATTGCCGCTTTACGCGGCGGATAAGAGTCACCTTGCGGTGGCGATTGCGAAAAGCTTGCTCGCTCCTTAGAGGGGCCCAGCTTGCGTCTGGTAAGCACAGTTTTGGACAGCTTTCCTTTTGAACGAATAACTATAACAGGTAAGGAGGCGTTTTAGCATGAGCCTCAAGTCATCAATGGATAAAGTACTTGAACGTCGACGCGAAGTTGAAGAACGGCTGTCGGCGTCGGCAAGTTTGACGAATAACGATTTGGCACAATTGTCCCGTGAATTATCGGATTTGCGGCCAATTTGTGACCAAATTGAACTGGTCCGGCGGATTGAAGCGGAACTTGCAGATGCGCTGTTGATGGTAGATGAGGCTGGTGACGATGCTGATATGCTTGAAATGGTGCAGGCTGAAACTGGTCTACTGAAAGCCCGGTTGCCCGAAGCACAGAGCGTTTTGCAGCTTATGTTGTTACCAAAAGACAAGGATGACGCGCGAAATGCTATTTTGGAGGTGCGGGCCGGAACTGGTGGGGATGAGGCGGCACTTTTCGCCGCGAGTCTGTTTTCGATGTATCAGCGGTTTGCCGCAAAACATGGTTGGAATTTTGAAGTCATGGAAGTGTCTGAAACTGGCATTGGCGGTTATAAGGAAGCCACGGCCACTATATCTGGCAATAATGTTTTCGCGCGGTTGAAATTTGAATCTGGCGTACACCGGGTGCAAAGGGTTCCAGAAACTGAGGCTGGTGGGCGCATCCATACATCGGCGGCGACGGTAGCCGTGCTTCCTGAGGCAGAAGATGTTGATATTCAGATTGATGAATCGGATTTGCGGGTTGATGTTTTTCGTGCATCGGGGCCGGGTGGTCAATCGGTCAATACTACTGACTCGGCGGTTCGGATTACCCATTTGCCGACAGGCATTGTTGTGAGCCAGCAAGATGAAAAATCTCAGCATAAGAACCGAGCTAAGGCGATGAAAATTCTGCGTTCCCGGATCTATGACGCTGAACGTGCAAGGGTTGAGGCGGAACGTTCCGCTGAACGAAAAGGGCAGGTTGGATCTGGAGACCGGTCCGAGCGTATTCGCACCTATAATTTTCCGCAAGGACGGGTCACTGATCACCGGATCAATTTTACTTTATATAAGTTGGACCGCGTGATCTCCGGTGAGGCGCTTGATGAGGTGGTTGACGCCCTCGTTGCTGAGGATCAGGCTCGGCGGCTGGCCGAGGGAATTTAATTGACGAGGGATAGTATGTGTGACCTCCCCACAAAACAAGAGGCTCGCATCATCCTGCAATCGCTTGAACAGGCTATGGATGTGGCTGGCATTGCCAGCGCAAAGACGGATGCACGATGTCTTTTAGGGCTCGCATTGGGTCGTGATGTACCAGTTTTGCCGCATGAAGTTTTACCTTCCCTTGATACCATTTGCCAGAAACAACTCTCAGCGATGTTGGAACGCCGCCTTGCTGGCGAACCAATAAGCCGTATTCGCGGGTGGCGTGAATTTTGGTCATTACGGTTTGCCATTTCCCAATCAACGCTAGATCCACGCCCCGACTCGGAAACGATAATCGAAGCAGCAGTCACGTGGGTAATTTTAAATTCAGCACGAACCGCACCGTTGCGCTGTCTTGATCTCGGCACGGGAAGTGGGTGCTTGCTTCTCGCGCTATTGTCCGAACTACCGCACGCCACTGGTATTGGGATTGACCTAAGTCTAGATGCTATCGGTGTGGCGACAGCAAACGCAAACAGTCTTGGGTTTGGCGGCCGAGCGCATTTTCACCAGCATAGCTTTTGTGATGATTTATCCAACTTCGGTAGTTTTGATATCGTCCTATCAAACCCACCCTATATTCCAACTGTGGATATTGCTGGTCTTTCGGTTGATGTAAGGGATTTTGATCCGCCCTTGGCTCTTGATGGAGGTATTGACGGGATGGCATGTTGGAAGGGTTTATTACCGCGCCTTAGCGAGTCTCTCAGTGATAAAGGTGCGGCATTTGTCGAGATAGGGATGGGTCAAGAAGCCGCAATTGTCCAGCTGGCATGCAACGCGAATCTGCAGTTTGTCAACGGCTATCGTGATCTTTCTGATGTAATTCGGTGCTTACAGTTTGGAATTAAAATGTAGATTGAGGCATATTTTTCTTGATATTGTTGCAAAGTCGTGACAAATGTAAGGTCTTCGCGGCTGGGTGGAAACAGTCACCAATACGCCAGCGCCTTTTTCTACTGAAATGGGACCATTTGCACCGACTGAAAGTCGGCGTGTAGTTGATAAACTAACCGCAATAGAAATGAATTTAATTAAATCTAAAGTTAACTGTCATAAATAACAAACGTGGTGTTCAACCCAATGAGACAACCTCAAAATGCCAAGCGCGGTCGCAGTCGGGGCCGTCGTGGAAACAATAATGGCGGTCACAATCATGTGCCTAATCGTAATACGTCGTATGAGTCGAACGGCCCGGATGGAAAGCTTCGCGGTAATGCTCAGCAACTTCATGAAAAATACATGGCTCTAGCGCATGATGCAGCGACTTCTGGTGAGAGGATTTCAGCTGAAGCCTACACACAGTTTGCCGATCATTATTTTCGGCTTCATCAGGCTGCGGTTGGGGTTGCTGAAAGCAAACGCCAACAGGATCAGGCAGATACACTAAATGCGGATGGTCCAAAGTCTTCTGATGTAAATCAGACAAATGGTCTAGATACGCGGGCCATTGATAACATTGACGCCAATAGCGTGAGTAATGACAGTAAAGCAAGCGCAATAAAGCCCAATTCGGATGATGGTGCAAAACTGTCACCAGCGAAACTGGCCGAAGCAGTGCAAGGCGATCAAGATGGCGAGCAGCCAGCGTAGGGCTGCTACCACCATGGCCCTAAACGCGGAGTAGTAATATCATCGCTCGGTTGAGGTTATGACGTGAATAATCAGATTGGGCGTAGTTCATCACCAACTTTCACTTTGCCGCCTTTGATTACTTTGGCGAAGACGCCAAGATTACTGTGGCCGAACTTCTCCCTCATAAGCTGCACATAATCCTTTTCGCTGCGCAGCGCTGTTTTTGGATCAACATTGATCGCGGCACAACGCCCGACGGGTTTTTGGATCACCATTAGAGCTTTACCGCAGTGAAAGGTTTGGCCAATCATGTCAGCTTCGGCAAAGGCTTTATGGGCATTAACGATGATATTTATACGAAAGCGGCGGTTGCTTGGGGCAGTTCCAGTGGCATCGGCAAAGGTATCAAGAGATGCGTTGCTGGCGATGCTGATGAACGGGGTTGATTGATCGCTATAGGCCTGATCTTTCATTTGCATCAATCTGGGTTGTCCGCGCAAATTATTGCTAAAATTACTGAAAACAAAATCCTCAAATTGGCGCCGGCCATCATCGCTATCTGGATTGATGGAAATACAGCGTCTTCCGCGATGGAATAACTCAAGCACTTGCGTAGCTCCATCATTCAGATATCGGCAGTTATATTCTGCTAGGTCCTTATGTGACATTAATTGTAGAAAATGCGCTTTTGGAAACCACGCACCAGACCTTGCATTGGCAATCTTTTGTCCGCCGAGTGAAATCGCAAAATGTCGATCATATGGAAAATAACCCTCAGTTGCCAGCGTCGTGGTCTCTACCTGGCTGCCGCCAAAGCCCTTAATCGGAAATCGCCAGAGTTCGAGAATTTGCATTTTTAACTGATGGTTGCTGTAGTGAACAAGATCAATATGTTAACCAGCCAAGTATTGAAACTTCAAGTACAAACGTCTGCTGGCAAGCTGATTGGATATGGCTGATAGAACCATTGGCACACGCCATCTTACCTATTGATATGGATGTTATCCACATTCGCAAACCTTAGGGTGCCACGCGACATAACTTCCTTATCAATTTTTGAGACAATTTTTTTGAAAGCTCCTAGATGTTGGCTATCAATGCGTTTGCCGGTTGGTAAACGCACGGTCATGGGGTTAACTTGCCGGTTATTAACCATAATTTCATAATGTAGATGGGGGCCGGTCGATCTGCCAGTTGATCCAACGAAGCCAATTACTTCGCCCTGCTTTACGTATGTCCCTACCCGTATGTGCGGGGCAATGCTTTTCATGTGCGCGTACGCGGTATCATAGGTGGCGTTATGTTTTATACGGATGTATCGCCCAAAGCTTCCTTTCCAGCCAGACTCGCGAATCACGCCTGATCCAGCAGCAATGATAGGAGTGCCAAGTGGCGCAGCAAAATCCACACCCTTATGCATGGCATTAAAGCCGCTCACTGGATGCTTGCGCTGTCCAAAGGATGATGACAGCCGTGCCCCCGTTATGGGGGTTCGGATTAGCGTCCGTGCAGCCGAATTGCCTTGTTCATCATACCAGCCAACTACATCATCGGCCTCGTCATAACGAAAAAATCCGAGGCTTCGATCAGATAAAACAAGACCGGCGTAATGTAGACGCCCCCCAATCCGCTTGTCATCAATGCTGTCACGGTCAGTTTCATACAATAATTCAAAACGGTCTCCAGTGCGAATTTCGCGCTGGAAATCGACGGAAAAGCCCATGATACGAACATACTCCGTAAATGCTGCTTCGCTTACGCCAGCAGCCATCGCAGATTTATAGATAGATCCGTCAACGGCGCCCTGGAAAAAACTGACATAGCTCTGAATGGGTCGCAGCGCTGTTAGGGCCAGCCAACCACTGTCTGGGTGCTGGATAACATATATATCTCTTCCAGGCTTGGCCATAAACCGAAACCCTTTGTCAGTGACCTGAAACTTAGTCCCAATTTGTAATCGTCGGAGACTGGCTTTGCCGGCAATCGCGTTGACAGCGGCCGAGATTTTTGCCGATTCATAGCCACCACGTCGAAGCAAGGCGCCAATGCCCTCCCCTGCCCGCAATGATAACTGCACCTCACTAACAGCGTCTAACCCAGTTTGTTTACGAATCATCTCGCTAACTGTGGCAGTTGATCGAGGAAACACATCCTCAAGCGCAGGTTTTGGAACCGGCAGGGTGATAACAACAGGGGTGTTTGGATAGGCTAGGGCTGTGTCAGGTCTGCTTGTTGGCAGGACCGGTTTTATTTGGATAACGGGTCGCATTGGCGCGAGGGCATCTTGCGTTGCCTGCGATGACACACCGCTAATTCGCGTTTCCGCATGCGCTAAACATAGCATGGAAAAAAAAAGGCTGACCGTAAACACTGACAATGGCGCCCATTGGGATGTGTGGTGCGAGACCTTTAAATTCATTTACGAACAACCGCTTCGTTACATTGCCGAAAGGCGCTTAGACGCACCATAACTTTCGTATGAATGGCGCAGCTCCAAGGAAAAGTCAATCATTTCGGTAAAAGTCATGTGAGTAATTTGTATAAGAATCAGCAAATTACAAATCGTTTGGATCCTGTTATTATTCCTTTTTACAAGGTCAGTAACGGCGCGCTATTAGCCAACAATCCCAATGACAGGGCTTTTCAGAGGTCCTAAAGCAGTGAGGGGAGGCCCACAAAAATCGTGGCCTTGACTGGCTAGGTTAAAGAGCTGGCTTAGAATTTGGATCATTTCCACTCTATCCAATAGGAGTTGGCGCTGCGAGGATAACAAAAAATGGATGTTAGTTGTTATACAGACGCATCATATTTGAGATGACTCGAAATTGCGTGCTATGACTTATTCTCTGAAGCGGTGCTTCAAGAAATAAAGATAATAAATGCCGATTTTTGGACTAGACAGGGTGAGGTGGGAAGCTTATAACCCGGTTCTGCCTTGTTGTAATCGCGGTGCGGGAGTGCTCGCAATCGCAATTTGCGGGTGGGTCAGAAAAATAAAGTTACGAATTAGGCTTTTAGGGCTAGACAGCCTGTTAACGGGGGCTTATAACCCCCAACCATTGCCTTACAATAAAAGACGATAAACCAAGGTCTGGGTCGTGTACCGAAGCTTTGGGCGCTGTTTAACAAAGTGGGAAGCATTTTGGAAGAAGTTCGCGGGTAGCGGTGCGTGATAACGTGTCGTTCTTTGTGATTATAAGTCAACCTGTTGAATTTCAAAACGCTAATTTTGAACAAAAGTTAACGAACATGGATTGAATAGGATGACATGTTTGACGGATTTATCCGTTCAAACCAGTCTAACCTAAGAGTTTGATCCTGGCTCAGAACGAACGCTGGCGGCATGCCTAACACATGCAAGTCGAACGCTATTTATAGAGTGGCGCACGGGTGAGTAACACGTGGGAACCTGCCTTTTTCTGCGGGATAACGGTTGGAAACGATCGCTAATACCGCATACGCCCTACGGGGGAAAGGTCCGCCGGAGAAAGAGGGGCCCGCGTCTGATTAGCTTGTTGGTAGGGTAATGGCCTACCAAGGCGACGATCAGTAGCTGGTCTGAGAGGATGATCAGCCACACTGGGACTGAGACACGGCCCAGACTCCTACGGGAGGCAGCAGTGGGGAATATTGGACAATGGGGGCAACCCTGATCCAGCAATGCCGCGTGTGTGATGAAGGCCTTAGGGTTGTAAAGCACTTTCACTGGTGAAGATGATGACGGTAACCAGAGAAGAAGCCCCGGCTAACTTCGTGCCAGCAGCCGCGGTAATACGAAGGGGGCGAGCGTTGTTCGGAATTACTGGGCGTAAAGGGCGCGTAGGCGGTCATTTAAGTTAGGCGTGAAAGCCCCGGGCTCAACCCGGGAACTGCGCTTAAAACTGAAAGACTAGAAAACGGAAGAGGGTAGTGGAATTCCCAGTGTAGAGGTGAAATTCGTAGATATTGGGAAGAACACCAGTGGCGAAAGCGGCTACCTGGTCCGATTTTGACGCTGAGGCGCGAAAGCGTGGGGAGCAAACAGGATTAGATACCCTGGTAGTCCACGCCGTAAACGATGTCTGCTAGATGTCGGGGGGTTGCCCCTCGGTGTCGCCGCTAACGCATTAAGCAGACCGCCTGGGAAGTACGGTCGCAAGATTAAAACTCAAAGGAATTGACGGGGGCCCGCACAAGCGGTGGAGCATGTGGTTTAATTCGAAGCAACGCGCAGAACCTTACCAGTCCTTGACATGGGGAGTTTGGTTTCCGGAGACGGATTCCTTCAGTTCGGCTGGCTCCCACACAGGTGCTGCATGGCTGTCGTCAGCTCGTGTCGTGAGATGTTGGGTTAAGTCCCGCAACGAGCGCAACCCTCATCTTTAGTTGCCATCGGTTTGGCCGGGCACTCTAGAGAAACTGCCTGCGATGAGCAGGAGGAAGGCGGGGATGACGTCAAGTCCTCATGGCCCTTATGGACTGGGCTACACACGTGCTACAATGGCGGTGACAGTGGGAAGCGAAAGGGTGACCTCGAGCAAATCCCCAAAAGCCGTCCCAGTTCGGATTGTACTCTGCAACTCGAGTACATGAAGTTGGAATCGCTAGTAATCGTGGATCAGCATGCCACGGTGAATACGTTCCCGGGCCTTGTACACACCGCCCGTCACACCATGGGAATTGGTTCTACCCGAATGCGGTGAGCTAACCTGCTTGCAGGAGGCAGCCGACCACGGTAGGGTCAGTGACTGGGGTGAAGTCGTAACAAGGTAGCCGTAGGGGAACCTGCGGCTGGATCACCTCCTTTCTAAGGAAAAACAAAGGGTGGGCATTTATCGGTTGCCGCTACCCAGCGAATTTCTTCCACTTAAACTCAAAAGGTTTGCGACAGCTACAGGCGCGTAGCTCAGTTGGTTAGAGCGCACGACTGATAATCGTGAGGTCGGCAGTTCAAATCTGCCCGTGCCTACCATCTGTTTAGCAGCCGGTTGCTGGCAACTATTTTAGTTTTAAGTGAAAAAAATGCTTATTTTATTCCGCTCGCTCGGCAATAGTTGAGGAATGGAGTACGCTGTTTGACAAAGTTAGTGAAGACATCCAAGACCGCGGGATTGGGCTGTGATAGCATCTGGTTTACCAGATGGTTTGGCAGCTAATCCTGCAAGAATAGCTTGCAGATCGGATGTAAGGGCTTTTGCCTTTACGTACGGTCTGATCAAGCGTCTCTAAGGGCATTTGGTGGATGCCTTGGCGTTGAGAGGCGATGAAGGACGTGACACGCTGCGATAAGCCATGGGGAGCTGCGAGTAAGCTTTGATCCGTGGATTTCCGAATGGGGAAACCCGGCCATTTAGGTCATCCCGAAAGGGAAGCGAACCTGGGGAACTGAAATATCTAAGTACCCAGAGGAAAGGACATCAACCGAGACTCCGTTAGTAGTGACGAGCGAACGCGGACCAGGCCAGTGGCTTGAAAAAAGAAAACCAGAAGCGTCTGGAAAGGCGCGCCATAGTGGGTGATAGCCCCGTATGGGTAACGCTTTTTTTAAGTCCTTGAGTAGGGCGGGACACGTGAAATCCTGTCTGAACATGGGGGGACCACCCTCCAAGCCTAAGTACTCCTCAACGACCGATAGCGAACCAGTACCGTGAGGGAAAGGTGAAAAGTACCCCGATGAGGGGAGTGAAATAGACCTGAAACCGAATGCCTACAATCAGTCGGAGCCACATTAAGTGGTGACGGCGTACCTTTTGTATAATGGGTCAGCGAGTTACTTTGACGAGCAAGCCTAAGCCGTTAGGTGTAAGCGAAGCGAAAGCGAGTCTGAATAGGGCGTTTAGTTCGTTTGAGTAGACCCGAAACCGGGTGATCTAGCCATGGGCAGGTTGAAGGTACGGTAACACGTACTGGAGGACCGAACCCACGTCTGTTGAAAAAGACGGGGATGACCTGTGGCTAGGGGTGAAAGGCCAATCAAACCCGGAGATAGCTGGTTCTCTGCGAAAACTATTTAGGTAGTGCGTCGTGTATTACTATCGGGGGTAGAGCACTGGATGGGCTAGGGGGGCGCGAGCCTTACCAAACCTAACCAAACTCCGAATACCGATAAGTACAGCACGGCAGACAGACTATGGGTGCTAAGGTCCATAGTCGAGAGGGAAACAGCCCAGACCTCCAGCTAAGGTCCCTAAATTGTGGCTAAGTGGGAAAGGATGTGGGAAGGCCAAGACAGCCAGGAGGTTGGCTTAGAAGCAGCCATCCTTTAAAGATAGCGTAACAG
>QCPZ01000001.1:0-30000 GCA_003212345.1 SAR116 cluster bacterium AG-447-A06 | reverse complement strand
AAACTTCCTTTTCATGCTGTTGCGAAAAAGAGGAAAGAAAGGAGAAAAGACGGCTATTAGGCTTCTTGAGAGGAATGGCTATAAAATTCTCGATAAGCAAATAAAGTTGACTGGGCATTTTTTCATTGATGACGCATTTAAAGAATTCGATTTAAGACCAGATCTGTTGGTCGAAAAAGATGGGGCTAGATATATAGCGGAAATTAAAACTGGAGAGGTTGCTAATCCAAACAACCGTAACACAAGAAGGCAATTACACGAATACTCGTATTATGGTGGCCATGACATCGTATTACTCGTAGACCCGATCAGGAAATCCATAAAACGGCTATCGTTTCAAAGACGGTAAGGCCCGTGATCATTGGTTTCCTTTTGCTTTCTAACTAGTAAATATTTGATACAGCCTTTTATACTGTAACTGCAGATAAGTCTGAGGTAAGGAAGTGGTGCGCTAAAATAGTCTGATCCTTTCTTGAGAATAAATTTTTGGAGGATGTTAAAAGCATGCGCGGAAGAAGCTTCCTTTTGTTTGTTCTGTTAGTCGGATTGCTTGGGCCATCGCTATCTTTTGCAGACCTCGTTGCTGAAGACAGTGAGGATAACAAATGGGCTGTGTCTTACATCGCCAAAAACTCAGTTCATGCAACAGTCAATGGTCAGGTTACACACGGTGATGGACTTCATGTCCGTTTAGTGAAAGGTCATTGTGACAAGGGAAACCTTCTAACTTTTGTTTATACCTACTCTAACCATCCCAGAATAGAAAAGCTCAAAGGCACTTATTTGACAACCAAGTTTCTGGGTGGAGAGGTCATTGTTAAGGTTGTCCATGCGTCTCCATTTCTTATGGGGCATCGAGCAACCATAGACATGGGTTGGGGTGGAATAGATGAATTGAAGGAGATACTAGGCAGCAAAAACCCACTTGTTATCGAATATGTCGATTCTCATGGATTAAAAATTACTGACTATTTCGATATTATTCAGAACAGTTGGAGCAATGTCGGTGTTAGTGATGCATTGGATCGAGCGGTGGAGATGTGTGAAAAGTTGTAAAGTGATTTAGGCTTCTATAGAAAGGCCAGTCAATTAAAAGTGAATCAAAGTAAATTGCCTATAGCGCCGCCATAGCGCCAACATTAAAAAACCCGCAGAAAACATGACATTTCTTCAGGCTCATAACCTGAAGGTTGTAGGTTCAAATCCTACCCCCGCAACCAAATAATCTAAACATTTCAGATTTTATATAAGTCGCAACCTTTCGGGGTTGCGCCTTTTTTTGTATCTGGCTCTATACTTATTTGCGATCAGTCGTCAGGTTTTTCTCAGGCATATGCGCATTTGTTCTTTACTTATACGCATAATCGAATAGGTGCTAGCGCCGTCTGGTCGTTCGATAGCATGCTTGGTGTGCGCTGCACTCCAGTTTGAACCATTCGTACTGCCCAAATGAGTAGAACGGCTGCAGCAGTTAAATTAAGCAAGATCCAAGAGATAGTCATACTTACTCTTTCCGCTCTTTTTTTGCCTCAATAATACAAGGTAGGCTGAGAAGGTCAGAAAACTTCTTTGCTAAAAAATCAGATTCAACACAGTTTGGGTCAGGGTTAAAACGTATTGTGGTCATTCCTAACGCTTTAGCACCCTCGATTTCGGTTTTGGCGTGGCCAACGAATGCTGCGTCCGAGGGAAAAACATTTATAGGATCAAGAGCTGCAAGATATATTTTTGGATCAGGTTTAATCACCCTAAGATCGCACGAATTTGCATAACTATCCCATAGCTGATCGATTCCAATAGATGCAAACCACCGATGTTTTTCCTCCTTTGAGTTATAGGTGTTGGTTACGATGCCAAGTTTAAATCCCGAAGATTTTAGTTGGAATAAAGTGTCCGCAACACCGTCAAAGAAAACCACATTTCTTTGTTCTCGATGAAGCAGTTGTATGCCTTCTTCTACATGTTGTGGATTTGTGACACCGTAATGATCCATCAATTTTTCAAAAAATGAACGCTCTGAAATCTCTCCAGCGTGAGCGCTCAAACGCAGAGCTTTTGCGATAGGATCTGGGTTTGAAGACGCTTCATAGCCCCTCGACATCAAAAATTCATCAAGTGATTTCTTGCGTCCCGGTTTACTGTAAAGAATATCGCCCGCATCGAACAAGATAGCGCGTATCATTAAATGATCCTTTCACGGTCAGTTTAAGCTTTAATATGATTATTTAACAGATAATGAAATCGGAGAACGGCACTTCAAAGGGTGAAGTGCCGTCTTTCACCCTTAGTTCAAAGCAAGGTATATTGCCAAGAATCCATATTTGGTGTTGTATACTTCGTCCGGGTCTAGAGCGAAGAGCTTAAGGTCACCAAAACTTGGTAGGTTGTATTTCTTAACCTGTTCAGCTTCAATCGATGATCTAGCTGCATAGTCACCGGGCTCGTTCCAGGGCTTGAATCCCTCTTCCATCATATATTTTATTAACAATTTGGCTGCATTAGGATGAGGCGCCATATCCGCGATCATCAAGGAAGTTGGGTAACTGACACCAAAAGCTGGTTCAAGACTATAGATTGGTGCAGCAGCATATTTTCCCTTTTTATTCTTCCTCATCTTTGAGAATGTCGTGATACCAATTGGGGCTTTCTCTTGCTTCACATCCCCAACGTTTTTGAAGATTTTTGTTGTTGAACCTTGAAAGACGGGCTCATTCTTTAAAAATCTGTGCAACCATTCCATAGAGGCAGTTGGTTTCTCGATGAGTGGATTTTTTTTGACTGCTTTCATAACTCCTTTGGAGTATTTGATGTCCGATCCAAATTCTTTTTTATAGGCAGCTTCCATGGCTTCTGGATTATGCAAAATAGTCTGCATAAAATTAGCCATTAGGCCGTCTTCCAGAGGGCTAGGTAGGAGTGTGCGGCCTTTCCATTCCTCCCGGGTTAAATCCCATAGGCTATCTATTGGTGGGCCGTTTGGATTTAACGCAGTGTTGTAATAAACAACGCGACTACTGTGGCGTTGAATCAACAGTGGTTCTTTTTCGTTGCTGTTAAGATCGCTGGCGACGCTATCGGGTACAAAGTTCCAAACTAATTTATCTGGAAGAGCTTCGTTCAGAAGCAAAGGCGCTTCGGCATTGAATAAAACGTCGACAACATGCACTCCCGCCTTGTGTTCGCGCCGAAATTTTTCTAATTGAAGGTCAGAGGGTATGTCATAGCCTTCAATATCAACACCATATTTCTCTTTGAATCCCTTTACTAACTTTGAGAAACGTGATGACACTGAATAGATTACTACTTTTCCTTCAGCCCTAGCAGCTTTTTCAATTGCAGACCAATCTTGTGTTGTATCTGCATAGGGGCCAAGGCCCGACGCTTTGAGCCAAGCATCATCAGCATGTGCAACATTACCTGCTAAAAAAATTGCTGATAATGCAGACAACACAGCGCTCCATTTTATTTTATGTATCATGATAATTTTCTCCCTTACTATGCTAGCTGACTCTCGGTTTTTTTATGGATATTGCAGTCGTCAGCAAACTGCTCCCTATCAATGCGCCTAACCCTCTGGACGGTTTATAAGTTGTCCAGTTTCGGCGTCATAAATATTTAAAGCTTTTTTATCAAAACTAATTTCCATCAACTCACCCTGTTGCAAATTGACGTCGTGATTCACTCGGGCAAGAAGGCTTGTTGAGCCACCAATCAGCTGGACAATGACCTCAGGACCATTCGGCAAGACTGAGGAAACTGCAAAATTACTACTTTTGTGTTTAGTGGCTTTGCAGATGGCTAAATCTTCAGGTCGAGCGCCAATTATTATTTCATTTTGGTCAGGGCACCATCCAATATCGAGTTCAATATCTCCATTTGTAAATACTGATCCGGCGCCTTTCGGACGTTTGGCTGATAATAAATTTATTCTTGGCATGCCAATAAAGTCAGCAACGAAAGTGTTCTGCGGATTTTTATATAATTGAGTTGGTGGAGAAACTTGCTGAATATTTCCATTTTTCATCACCACAACCCGCGTGGCCATTGTCATAGCTTCGGTTTGATCATGGGTTACGTAAACAGTAGTGGAACCCGTAGATGCCTGAAATTTTTTTAATTCAACCCGCATGTCCATTCGAAGCCGGGCATCAAGATTAGAGAGAGGTTCATCCATTAAAAATACCGCTGGCTCAGCTGCAAGTAATCTGCCCAATGCTACACGTTGTTGCTGCCCACCTGACAGTTCAGAAGGATAGCGATCCTGTAACTCGCTCATCCCGAGGTCGGTTAGCACTTTCGCAAGACGTTTGTCTGCTTGTTGGACAGGCATTTTCATGACATCGAGGCCAAACTTCATATTTTCACGTACTGTCATGTGAGGCCACAAAGCGTAGCTCTGAAAAACCATTCCTAAATTGCGCTCGCCAGGTGAAATAAAAATATTCTTTTCAGAGCAAAAAACGACTTTATCTCCGATAATAATTTGCCCTTCGTCAGGAGTCTCAAGGCCAGCAATGCACCGAAGTAACGTTGTTTTTCCGCAACCTGAAGGGCCCAACAGAATTAAAAATTCACCAGATTCGATTGTCAAAGAAACATCGTTGAGCGCTAACATGTCACCATAGCGCTTCGTCAACTTTTGGATTTTGATGTTTGACATTTGAACCTCTAAATTTACGTTTCTTTTTCTCTTAATCGTACAAACTTGCTTTTCCCAGCCCACCATAAAATCAATTCGCCGATGATTGTTAGAACGGCCACTATAAGCACTAGCGCATGTGAGAGTTGTGTTAGCCCTTCTTCCGCATAGTTAAACCCAACGCTCATTAGGACCCTTGTTGATGGTGTAATTAGCAGAATGATCAAAGATAACTCCCGCATTACACCGACGAAGCTAACCATCATGCCTGTTAGTGCTCCAGAACTAGCCAGTGGTATTACGATTTTCTGAAAACGGTGTCTCCACGATGCGCCCGCAACCTCTGCAGCCTCTTCCAATTCTTTACCAATTTGGGTAATAGCGGTGACCCCTGTTTTGACGGAGTAGGGTAATCGATTAACTACCGAAATTAACACCAATAAAGTGAAGGTTCCATATAGTGCGGGAATGGGCCCATTAGGTTCTGCAAACATCGTAAGGTACATTGCTCCGAACGCAATTGAAGGAAACAAAAATGGTATAAATGAAACTTGATCTAGTAATTTAGCTAAATGGTTATTCGGTTTTCGCACGACGATATAAGCTATTAACAGTCCAATCAGGGAAGCGATGACTGCTGAAAGAAATGCCAATTCTAATGTGTTCCAAACTGCGCCTACAATATTGTGATTGTGCAACACGCCAGGTTCACCCATGGCAATTTCTGGGTCAGACTCTCCAATCCAGAAGTGTAACGTAAAGTTGCTTAAATCAAAAAAACCATCGAACAACATCAACGATTGGTAACCTAAAAGTAAAAGAGGCAAAATTCCGACAACAAAAGCAAATAGTGCAACACCTAGAAATATTGGCCAACGCCAACTCCCGAGACTGACCTGACGGTTACGAAACCCTTTTCCACTGATAGTTTCAAAGCGCCCTGATTTTTTACCGACGTAGCGATTTGAGAGCCAGATTGCCATCAACGACATAACAATAAGAACGATTGCTAAAACATAAGCCATGGAGTCTAAACCAAGGGCTAACGTTGCATAGACCATTGTTGCAACCGTATGAAATTGTGTGGGGGCTCCAAGTAAGAATGGGAGAGCAAACTGACCGATAGTTTTGCCAAACGTCAGAATAAATGCTGCAGCAAACGCGGGTGCTACGACTGGAAACGTTACCCGGCGTAGTATCATCATTCGGGAAGCTCCAGAAATGAGTGCGCTTTCTTCCATCTGCGAATCAATCGTAGCTAAAGCCCCACAGACCAAAAGGTAAGCGAAGGGAAAATAGTGTATTGCGAGGGTAACAGAAATTGGAAAAGTCCCATAAGAAAGCCACTCGGGGGGTGATAGGTCAAATAAAGCTTGGTAGAGGCCCGGTTGTCCACCAACCTTCGGGCTTCGGAACAGACTTTCCCATGCTAGCGCGATAGCAAACGAGGGCACAATGTAAGGCAACGTTAGAATTGGTTGCAGCCAATTTTTTCCAGGTATGTCAGATCGTACAACGCACCAAGCAAGCATACCACCTGCTAACAAAGCTAAAACAGTTGAGATCAAGCCAGTTTTTAGAGTGTTTATAAGCGGTTCATATAGGATTTTTGATGATAATGGACTGGCTGTAACTTGTAGCCAGTGGAACCATGTATGCTCACCCGGGATTGCAGCTCGAGAAAGCCGGCGGTCTCCATCACCCCAAGTTATTGTTTGTAAGATTAATTCAAAAAATGGCCATAAAATTAGATAACTTAGGACGGTTAACAACGCTATTAACAATAAGTTAACAGGATCCTTGAGTGTCTTCGTGAGAAAGTCTGATCGGATTAAAAGGGTTTCCATCTACGTCTCATTATTTCTAAATGCGCAACGCAATTTTTCTAGAGTTTCAGATCCCTTCACAACTCTTGCAGGCGATAAATGAGCTAAAGTAACAGCCAATGCCTCACAAACCACTAATGGCCCTGTGCGCATTGAGAGTTCTGCCTCGTCGTGCCGACCAACGCTCAGCAGGACATCTGGATTTGGTCTTAAGGTTGGTCCAAAAGAGTCGCTAATGACTATCGATTTAGCCCCGACTGAATTGGCATGTTTTAACAACGCTGAATAACCAGCGTGCAATGAAGTAGGTGCTTGAAACGCGAAGGAAATGAGTGCGTCTTGCTCTCCCATACCTATGACGTTTGCCGCTAGGTCTCTTTTTTGCATGTTGAGAGAAATAATTGCCTGGAAACCCCATCGACGCAAACGGCGCTCTAAGTGTATTATCAATGGAGCTGCACTGCCGCGCCCCACAAGATAAATTTGTTTGGCTTGAAGAAGAATATTTGCCGCTGCATCTATTTCTTGCTGTGATAACGTTTCGCGAATTGCCTCAATTGCGCGAGTTTCACTTTGAATTAGCATTGAAAGACTTGAACTTTCATCTGCCTTGTTTAGTCGTCTTCGGATCCTATCGCTTGGATCAAAAGCTGTTCTCGCTTCTTGGTGGAGTGCTCTCTTCAGACCAGGAAAACCATCAAACCCGAGTTTATTGGCTAAACGCACGACAGTTGAAGAATGAACATCTGCACGATTAGCAAGTTCATTTGCGGACTGAAAGGCAACTTTTAGGGGATCACCGAGGACAAGGGATATTAATACACGGTCCGATCCGGTTAGTTTTCCCCTAAAATTTTCTACTGCTTGTCTAAATTTCATGGAGAGCATCTTTGAACAATATTATGTTGCAAAAAATTTATCATTTAATAAATATTTTGCAACATAAATTGCATTTGAGTTTTTTGCCAGATTTGAACTATGGTATTTTGGTGTTTAAGGAGAAAACTCTGTGATTATTGTAAAAGTAACTTTTCAAATCCCGAAAGAGATGGACCTCAAAACTTTAAAAGGTAAGTTTCAGGAAACAGCTCCCCTGTATCGAGATACAAAAGGTCTAATTCGTAAGAACTATATATGTGATTTAGACAAATCGATTGGGGGTGGCATTTACTGCTTTGAGAGTCGAGAGGACGCTGATTCCTGGTTTGATGAAGAGAGAATTCATTGGTTAACAGATCGTTATTCCAAACCTGACATCGAGTATTTTAGCAGTCCAGTTATTGTAGATAATGTCTCAGGGGACATCATAGCCCAATAGGTCTGTCTTCCTTCGCGAGCATTAGGCTTAATACAAATTTGCGATTCATTTGCGATACAACTGCATAGGCAAAATTAATTTGCGATACATTTGCGACTCGGCGAAAAACTGGCAGAAAACCTGACATTTCGTCAGGCTCATAACCTGAAGGTCGTAGGTTCAAATCCTACCCCCGCAACCAAATAATTAAACATTAATACAATAAATCAGCTGCTTCAGTTTTGAGGTGGCTTTTTTGCGTTCTAGATTATTGCCGCGCTGATTGCTGCGTTCAACTTGTCCAAAAGCCCAATTCCATGGTCCGTGGACCACGGACCGCGATTACGGTATTGATAAATTTAGCTTTGTCATTTTTAGTGATTTTGATTTACTCAAGCCTGTCACTATTCAAACTTAACTCCTGATTTTCAGGGAGTTTTGTGATTGATCTGGGTAATGAGAATTGAGGCCGGTTATGCCAAAGGGTAAAGTTGCACAAGTACAGATCAAGCAGATTGGAGAGATGCTTGATGATGGCCTGATATTGGTTCAACCCGATGCTGCCATTATTGCAGCAAATACACCCGCAGTGAGGCATTTTGGTGAAGATTTAGTTGGAAACTCGATTTTTGATGTAATCAAACACCCTGACATTAAGGATCTGTTGGCCGAGGCGGTGGCTGGTAAGACTAACCTTGAGTTCAAGTATGAGCCTTCTGAGATTGTTCAACGCGAATTTAGATTAAGGCTAAAACGGCTGGCTGATGGTACAGTTGCACTGCTGATTCTGGATATGACGTTGCAACGTAATCTGGAAAAGGTGCGGCGCGATTTCGTTGCCAATGTTAGTCATGAACTCCGCTCGCCACTGACAAGCCTTGCTGGATTTGTTGAGACGATTCTGTCAGGTGAAGTGTCCGACTCTGAGATGCGAACCCGTTTTTTGAAAATCATGGATGAAGAAGCCAAGCGTATGTCACGATTGGTTGATGATTTGCTGTCATTGTCGCGGGTTGAGGTTGAAGAACGGACCGTCGACGTGCATTTAAGCCGTCTTCGGAAAGCCCTTAATCACGCGAAAGATGGTATTTCGCCAAATCTTATCCGTACCGTTCGGGGTGTTGGTTACGCCCTGCAAATATCAACAAGCTAATTTGCCTGAACGTAATGATTGGATTCAGTTGGTAGTTTTACCCGGAGCATTGAAGTTACCTACAGGGTACGGGTGGTGTAAACAGCAGTTTTTTTGGCGATACATTGGCGATGCAGCTATACAAAAAACTTTATCTGGCTCTATACATAGTTGATCGATTTCGATAGATGCAAACCACCGCTGTTTTTCCTCCTTTGAGTTATAGGTGTTGGTTACAGTGAGTTCAATTTCTGTTTTCCTTAGGTAAATGTCTCGATATCGACGCAAACATAGTTTAGCATCAAACGGTAAATTTTTGATCGTGATATTTCAAACAAGCAAAAGAGAAAGTACAAATGGCATCAAGAGGCAGTCGATTTTACCGTAAAGTGGGATTCGGGCTAGGACCAGATGAAGACATCCCTGACGATCGGTTAAACTGGGCTGCTGAGCAGGTGTCTGGAGTCCCACCTCTTATTTGGCCTGGGAAAATTCGTACTGTTGATGAGATGCTTGACATCCGCACTTCATTTTTAAGTGTTGAGCAAAAACTGG
Source organism: SAR116 cluster bacterium AG-447-A06 (assembly GCA_003212345.1). Taxonomy (GTDB): domain Bacteria; phylum Pseudomonadota; class Alphaproteobacteria; order Puniceispirillales; family Puniceispirillaceae; genus UBA3439. Next base: position 20,551 of record QCPZ01000001.1, on the reverse strand, counting down.
AAAAAACCATTAAAGATCCAAATGAGCTTCGTGAGAAACGCGATACTCTCTATCATGAGAAAGGTAGACGGTTTTTTGGACCTTATGAATTAGCTATGCGCCATTATCAAGCAATACGAAGCAACAACGCGGTATTTGAGCGATTTCAGCATTTTTGGGGCAATCACTTTGCTATTGTTGACAAAATTAAGTTAGCCACTTTCAATACTGGCCCTTATCAGCGCGAAACGATCCGAAACCAAATGGATAAACGATTTGCTGATTTGGTTATGGCGGCAACCCTATCATTTCCGATGATGCGCAGCCTTGATAACTTTCTTTCAAGGGGGCCAAATTCAAAATTTTCCAAGAACAAAAATCGTAAGAAAAAAGTAAATGGGTTGAATGAAAACCACGGCCGTGAATTGCTAGAATTGCACACTGTTTCGCCTATGGCTGGCTATAGCCAAAAAGATGTAATTAACGCTGCTTATATCCTTACAGGATGGGGTATGTGGGATGGGAAAAAGGGTCAGGAAGGTAAAAAAGTAAGCTTTCACGGAAGCATACATGAGCCCGGTAATCACAAAGTTTTAGGTAAAATTTACAAATCCACAGGTTTCAGTGAAAAGACAAAGGGTAAAAATCAACTCATGGATTTAGTAGAAGATTTATGTAGTAACCCTATTTGCATTGATTTTATTGCTAAAAAGTTATGCCGCCACTTTGTGTGTGATCAACCGACAAAACCTATGGTCGACCACGTTAAAGCAGCATGGAACGCGAGTAACGGGGCGCTTCCCTCCATTCATATTGCTGTATTAGAAGTGGCAGATAAATACGGTGACGCACATTACAAATTTCAATCACCTGAAATATGGTTGTTGCAATCCGCACGCATGCTAGGTGGTGAATGGCCAGGTAACCCGTCCCTGTTTGAGTATAATTTCAGAGAAAAGCCAACAGGTAAAATGCGTAAACCTGCTCGGATATTGTCAGAGATAGGTCATAGCCCTTTTCGAGCAAAGCAACCAAATGGCTTCCCTGATGATATGGCATCATGGCTGTCACCTGAATATTTGGTAAGACGCTTGACGATAGCGCAAAGTGCAAAAAGAATTGGGCTAATCGATAAAAAACGGCCCTTGAAACAGACTATTTTGGCAGCGATTGAGCGTAATTTTGACGACAATCTTTTTTGGGAAGATCTACTTAAGAGGCTTGGTTCAGGCGCGGACAATAAGTCATTAAGTGTGGCATTTTTATGTAGCAAAGAGGTTTTGCGGTCATGAATATAACGAGACGACACTTTATCGCAGGATCATCCTCATTAATGTTAGCTGGGAATTGGGCTTCTGATGTTATTGCAAGTCAAAGACTCAAAAAGAACCTGATTGTGATCATGCTGCGTGGTGGCATGGATGGTCTTACGGCTGTGCCCTTTATAGGCAATAATCAACTGGCAGATTTGCGTCCCTCGATCAATGTGGAAGGAGCACATAAAATTGATGGTTCATTTGCACTTCATCCGATCCTAAGAAATTTTAAATCGCAATGGGATGAAGGGACGGCCGCAATCCTTCACGCTTCATCAATCCCATACACGGGTCGCTCACATTTTGAGGGACAAAATCTGATGGAGACTGGTGGTCTCACTCCTTATAACGATTATACAGGTTGGCTTGGCAGAGGTATGGAGTCAGCGGGAATGAAAGCGTTGTCAATATCCTTGCCCATGCCCTTGCTGCTACGCGGCAATATCGATAACGATAATTTTTATCCCTCAAAACGCCCAATGCCATCTGCAGATGTTATGGCATTGTTGGCGCAAAGTTATCATGGGGAAGATGGCCTCATGAGAGCGATGGCAAAAGTGCGCGCAAGGCCGGTTTCGATGGCCACGGGCACTGGTGACAACAAAGATATTGACTCGCTTGCGAAAACAGCTGCGCTGCAGATAAGGCGGAAAGGCGGGCCCTCTGTCGCAGTTTTTGACTTGGGCGGTTTTGACACTCACTCCTTTCAAGGTGGTGATAAAGGTGAACATGCAAATGAGCTAGAAAAGTATGATCGCGCCATTGGCACATTAAAGCGGTATTTAGGAACCGCCTACGGCGATACAATAATTGCCACTTTGACAGAGTTCGGCCGGACTGTTGCCCAAAATGGTGGTTCAGGCACAGAGCATGGTTATGGAACAGCCTTACTGCTAGCGGGAGGTTTATTGCCATCATCACGTATGCTCGGCGATTGGCCAGGTTTGAATAAAGAAGCACTTTATGAGGGCCGTGATTTGGCGGCGACTGTTGACGTGAGAGCGGCATATGCCTCCATTATGGGGCATGTTTTTGATCGTGATCATAAATCAATGTGCCGTGATGCTTTTTATGGGGCTAATTTGCCAGATTTATCAAAAGCCATCTTTGGATGATGTCATAGAAATTGATGTCTATGAGAGGTTGGGTCAGTGCCGTAGTCGATCAGATTTGTTGTCTGAAATTTATTGGTTCAAACTATACTTTCTGCATAAAATCAAACAAATAATTCAATGAAATAATGATCCCCAGTCTTATGAAATCTCGTCTTTTTGGTTTCTGAATCTATGACTCGTTGTGACCTATTCGCTCTCCTTCACGAGAGTCTTTGTAAATTAAATACTATAATTATTATATTTCTTGTGGGTGTTGTGGGAGCATGTAATCCTAGGAAAGATCAAATATTGGTTAGGAAAAAACATGCGTAAAACTACACTTTTTAGACAGTTAATTGAGTCTCCTGAAATTCTCTTGCTTCCTGGGGTTCATGATGTTTTGTCGGCGCGAATAGGAGCGGGGATTGGTTTCAAAGCAATGACTGGCGGTGGGTTTTCTGCCTCAGCAACCTTATTGGGCAAACCTGACACGTCACAGCTGTCCTTGACGGAAATGGCTAACCATTATGAGCGTATATGTGAGGTTATTGATGTGCCCTTTTTTGGTGATGGCGATACTGGCTTTGGCAATGTCACTAACGTTTCACGCACCGTTCGAATGTATGAGCGAGCTGGATTAGCTGGTATGTTTATTGAAGATCAGGTTTTTCCAAAGCGCTGCGGACACATGGTTGGTAAGAATGTGATCCCTGCCGAGGAGATGGTCTCAAAGCTGAAGGCTGCTCTTGATGCTCGGCAAGACCCCGATTTTGTGATCATGGCACGAACTGATGCCAACGCAGTTAATGGCATTGAAGATGCTTTGGATCGCATGGCGTTGTATCACGAAGTTGGCGCGGACCTTCTATTTGTTGAAGCGCCCCGTAACAAAGAAGAAATGCGACGAATCTGCTCCGAACTAGACGGTCCCAACATTGCTAATATGATTGAGGGTGGGGCCACGCCGTTGCTTTCATTGGAAGAACTATCAGATATAGGCTTTGCTGCAGTGACTTATCCGGTTGCAGCTACGTTTGTAGTAGCTAAAGCAATGCGGGACTTTATGGGTTATTTGGCTAAAAATGGCACCTCTGTTGGTTTTGACTCTAACATGTTGCAGTTTGATGAATTTAACGAGATGATAGATTTGAGAGGGCTGAGGGATCAGGAGGATTCTTACTTACGGTATGCTGCCGACCTTATGGCAAAATAGCCAGACAGGTGTCCAACAATTTATGAATTAAATTAAAAATAATGACAGGGGAAAAAAATGAAAAAATTACTTATATATTCAGCAAGTTTGCTGGCAATTTTCAGCGTGTCCTCAGCGAACGCAGCTAAGATGCGCTGTAGCCATCAATTGCCTCCAAAACACCACATAGCCAAAGTTATCGACAAATGGGCGGCTGAAGTGGAATCGCAGTCTAATGGCGATATGGATGTCCAAATTTTTGGGGCCAACAGTTTACGCAATGCGAAACAAAATATAGGTGCAGTCGCTAAGGGTGACATAGAGTGCGCGTTTTCGGTGAATTTTCAATGGGGCAAGACTGTTCCTACAATGAACGTAACGTTAAAGCCGTATTCTGTGACAGATAAAAACGTCCTTGCTAACTGGCCGGGTTCAGAAGCAGCGGCGTTTCTTGACAAAAAACTGCTTGAGAAAGGTGTGCACAATACCGTTTGGCTATTCACTACACGAATGTCAGCTTACACATCCAAAGGCGCGCCACTCGTAAAGCCTGATGATTTTAAAGGTGTTAAAATACGTGGTATAAACTCCCTTGTTGATGCAGGCCTTGTAGCTTTGGGTGCAGCCCCATCAGCTATGTCTGGAAGTAAAGTTTATCAGGCGCTGAGTACTGGGGTTATCGATGCGGGATTAACGGATATTTCTGCAGCGTACTCACGCAAATACTATGAGGTACAAGATCACGTTACCGTGTCACCGTTGTTTAGCGTGTTTTTTCACGGATACTTAAACCCAGCTTGGTATGATAAGTTGTCAGCTGCCAACAAGAAAGCCCTAAAGGTTGCTGGTGATAAAGCAGCTCAGTTGGCTATTGAAATGACTGAAGAGTCTGCCAGTAAAGCACCCGACCAGCTCAGAGAAAAAGGTATGAAGGTACATATCCATACCGACAGTGAAATCGCTGCTATGAAAGGGCAAATGGGTCCGGCTTTTGACAAAGCGTTTGCTGATGCGACTGGTGCAGATGGTAAAAAGCTGCTTGATATAATCTCCAAGATGTAGACTTGGAATGTCATGAGGTTCTCGTTCTTATCGCCTAACAATACAGAGGAAGCAAAGCCGGCTACCTCTGTATTTCATTACGTAATTGTATGTGTTTCCAAATTTGCGGCTTCGGTTGCGGCCAGCGTTGTTGTTTTAATGATGTTGGTCGTCGCATATAGTGTAGTTAATCGTTATATCCTAAACACTCCAGTAACTTGGACAGACGAGTTATCAGGCTACCTCGTTGTGGCGCTGGTTATGTTAGGTGCTGCTGATGCGTTGAGACGAGGTGATCATATTTCAGTAGATCTAATAACGAGCCGACTTGCTAAAAGGGGTAAGCGGCTTGTTGAAATATGGGGTTACGTCGTTGTTCTAGTTTTTTCGTCTGTTCTTCTTATAAGCAGTAAACAAACTATCGATTACTCAATAAATTTTGGGATCGTTTCTGAGGGTTATTTGGAAGTTCCTATGTGGATTCCACAGTCATTCTTGATTTTGGGAGGCTCGCTGGTTTTTCTGGTCGCTTTGGTAAAATTAATAAGAGCTTTAAAGAGAGAAACCTAGCGTTGACAACTTTTTTGATTCTCAGCGGGCTAGTAATTGTTCTGCTAACTGGAGTTCCCATTTTTGCTGGTTTGGGAGTGACATCAATTATTTTAATGCTGTTTGTAGAAGGCAGCATTGGCAGCATAGCGGACACTGTTTTTGGCAAGCTTGATACTGGCCTACTAACCGCAATTCCAATGTTTGCCTTCATGGCTCACGTCATGATTCGTTCAAAAGTTGTAGATGATTTGTTTGATGCCGCAAACGCGATGGTTCGCCATTTGCCAGGCGGATTGGGTGTTGGAACGGTGTTATCTTGTACGGTTTTTGCAGCCATTTCTGGATCTTCAGTTGCGACCGCTCTAACCATTGGCTCGAGCGCTATTCCTCAAATGCAGCGCTATGGATATAGGCCCAGTGACTCATACGGAATAGTTGCCGCTGGAGGAACATTGGGCATTTTAATTCCTCCCTCTGGTCCCCTTATCTTGTACGCTCTCGTAACGGAAACTTCGATTGGAGCTTTGTTTTTAGCTGGTGTCATTCCGGGTTTAATCCTTGCATTAATTTTTTCGCTATTTTGCGTTATTCAGGGCGTGATGCGGAAAGATGTTGAGAGATTAGATTGGGTTGGTTGGTCTGCATGCGTGAAAGCGCTTGGAAAATCAGCTTGGGCGTTATCTCTACCACCGATTGTGCTTGGTGGAATTTATTTTGGAATCTTTACTGCCTCTGAAGCGGCAGCTATCGGCTGCGTATTTGCTTTGATTATTGCTGTGTGTATATATCGTAACTTCAGTTTTCGTGACCTATACGAAACTGCATATGAGACTGTGCGCACGACTGCCATGCTGTTCATGATTCTGGCTGCGGCCGCAATGTTTGGGTATGTTGTGACTATAATGCGTCTACCCAATGAACTGGTTGAAGCTGTTTTGGACGTTGGCGCCTCTCCAATAACTTTCATTATAGCAGTTATGTTAGTCATTTTTGTTTTGGGTATGTTCCTTGAAACAATCGCCATCATATTGATCACGACTCCAATTATTTTTCCTGTCATGCTTGAACTTGGTATTAATCCAATCTGGTATGGAATTCTGCTAATGATTAATTTGGAATTGGCCCTAATTACCCCACCGGTTGGAATGAACTTGTTCGTTATTAAGGGTATTTCCGGTGCTAATTTGGACGTAATCATTCGTGGAATTTTTCCATACGTTCTTCTTATGCTGCTTGGATTAATTTTAGTAATGGTTTGGCCTGAGACCGCGACTTGGCTTCCTCAAGCCGCAGGATTCGGAAGATAAAAACATAAACCACAGCAGCAAAAATTGAGCTATTAGAGATAAAGAAGAAAATTCTGATTTAAAACTTTCTTTGTGACTCTGGTTGAAGGCGGGGTTTCAAGTAAGAGCTGCGAAAAATTTATGACACCTGGTCAGACTCAACCAGTAACATTGGGTAATGGCTGGCATTATGAGCCATTTTTAGTTGATGCTCATACATGTAGAGCTATAGTTGCTTTGCGGCAAAATTTTTTGTGATTAAGAAGCCTCCTTGGTTCTTGGTTTTTCAAAATTTAAATCGTCATAACCAGTTGAATTGAAGTGTAAAACAATTCATCTTGCGGATGGTTTTATAGGATATTAGGTGATAGCCAAAAACTATTTTATTTTGTTAATTTCTCTGTAGCATCCTCAAATAAACTATGAGTAAATAGAGTTAATCTTTTTTACGAATATTCATTCGAATACGTTACCATATTTGTCGGCATTAGGGTTGGGTGCTTAAAAATGTTAGTTTCACCTCACGGGTCAGTAGGTTTGAAGCCATTGCTACTTCCTCCGCAAGAAGCGGAGGAGGCGCGAAGGCTCGCTAGCAGCTTTGAACATAAAATCGAAATGACAAGCCGTGAATTGTCTGATCTTTTGATGTTAGGGATGGGAGCTTACACGCCGCTGGACGGTTTTATGAGTTACAGGGACTGGCAGGGTGTGTGCGAGGAAATGAAAACTAGCGCTGGGGTGTTTTGGCCTATTCCTATCACGCTCTCGGTTAATGAAGAGTTCGCAAACAAGATTAAAATTGGTGATGATGTAGCGCTAACCGACGATATTGGTCGTATTTATGGGCAAATAACAATTCAAGAAAAATATCAAATTGATAAGGCGATTGAGTGCAATGCAGTTTTTGGGACGGTAGACACAAACCATCCGGGTGTTGCTAAGGTGATGGAGCAAGGGGCTTACAATTTGAGTGGTCCCGTAAAAGTTTTTGACGAAGGTGACTACCCAAAAAAGTACAAAGGGTTATACATGCGTCCGGCCGAGACCCGTGCGCTTTTTGATAAAAATGGTTGGTCATCTGTTGCGGCTTTTCAGACACGCAACCCCATGCATAGGAGCCATGAACACCTCGCGAAAATAGCGATTGAGATTTGTGACGGTTTGTTGATCCATCAAGTCCTCGGCGCACTAAAACCCGGTGATATTCCAGCTGAGGTTCGTGTTGACGCTATTGACGCACTCGTAAAAAATTATTTTGTGCCTGGCACAGCAATTCAAGCGGGCTATCCTATTGAGATGAGATATGCTGGACCGAGAGAAGCGTTGTTACATGCTGTTTTTCGACAAAATTTTGGTTGCTCACACCTAGTGGTTGGAAGAGATCATGCTGGCGTGGGTGATTATTACGGCCCATTTGACGCCCATAAAATTTTTGATGAGATCCCGAAAGGGTGTATGGAAACACAACCGCTCAAAATTGATATCGCTTTTTATAGCTATAAATGCGGTGGGATGGCAACCGGGCGAACGTGTCCGTCTGAACAGAATGAGAGGCTAAACATCTCGGGGACGAGATTGCGGGAGATGTTTGCGAATAAGGAAAATGTGCCAGCTGAGTTTAGTCGCCCAGAGGTTGTGGCGGTTCTTCAGAGCTACTACGACAATTTGTCTCAGGCAGGTTGATAGAAATTCAAAATCAAAGCATGCTCCCTTGGGGGGTTGGTTAGTTATAGGGTCAGAAATAAGGAAACGTAGAGGGAAACCAATGTTTGATATAAATCCGTTTGCAGAACTATCGCACTCTATAAGTCCTGCTATTATGCAAGGCTTTGTTATCGCAATGGCTGTTTGCGTTGCTGGTGGCACGTTATATGACGTAATCCACAAGGGTAGTGCGAAGTATTTCTTTGGGCTTGTAAAAAAGGGTGCTGCAGGGAAAACCAGAGAGGTGCCGTTTGGTGAAAAAGTTTCGGTAGTTGCGAAGACCACTGCCCATGATGTTCTCGCATCCGGGGAATTCTGTAATGTCAGGCGTCGTTTAGCGCATTTGCTTACCATGTATGGTTTTCTTGCGTACGTGATCGCCACCGCAACAATGGTTTTTGCTTACCCAACCGCATCAACTCCAGCGCCCGCACTTTTGGTGAATGTATGGTGGATTGGCTTAATAATGCTTGCCGTTGGTTGTTATTGGTTCTGGTTTTTCATTCGGGTTGATGTTGCGGCGGAGGGTAATTCACCGTTTAGAATGGTGCGAGCTGATCTCTTTGTTGTTGCGCTAATGGTCAGTGCTTCATTAGGGATCATTTGGGGTTATCTTCAGGTAAATGGCAATTTTTGGTCTACTTTTGCTCTTGGCCTTTACCTAATTTCGACGACTGTGCTGTTCGGCTCTGTCATTTGGTCAAAGTTTTCTCACATGTTCTTTAAGCCCGCAGCGGCTTATCAAAAAAATATGGCGAAGGCTGATGGCGGTAGACGTAATTTACCAGCGCCATCGGATAAGCCTTCAATATATGGGAAAGTTCAACGTCATTCACACCACTATTAATTTTAGATAATCAATCTTCAGTTTGGAGGAACGCTATGCCTACCTTTGTATATATGACTAGTTGTGATGGATGTGGCCATTGTGTTGACATATGCCCATCTGACATCATGCATATTGATCCAGTCACACGACGCGCAGTTAACATCGAGCCAAATTTCTGTTGGGAGTGCTATTCATGCGTAAAGGCCTGTCCGCAAAACGCTATCGATGCCCGTGGTTACGCTGATTTTGCTCCAATGGGGCACAGTGTTCGGGTTCTCCGTGAAGAGGATAAAGGAACAATCTCTTGGCGCTTGAAATTCCGGGATGGCAGAGAGAAGCATTTTGAATCCCCAATTAGAACAACTGCCTGGGGATCTATAAAGTGCGCATCTGAATACGAGATCCCGTCTAATGAGGCTATAAACTCACAGGAGTTGGCGCATGAACCTGACTATTTGAAAACTGATCAAGGCCTTCCAAGTGTCACAGTTGATCACTTTATCAAATATGAACTAGCGCCCGCATCAGCGGCTAAGAAGAAATCAAAAAAAGTTAGCGCTCAGGCTGCTGAGTAGTAATAGATTTTAAGGGAGGCTCCGGTAATGGCTGGAAAAAAGACAGTTTTTGTTGACTCAGATATCCTGGTAATTGGTGGAGGTTTTGGTGGCTGCGGTGCCGCCTATGAATCTCGGTACTGGGGACGTGACAAAAAGGTAGTTGTTGTTGAAAAAGCAAATATCGAGCGTAGCGGAGCCGTTGCTCAGGGCCTCTATGCCATCAACTGCTACATGGGAATGCGTTGGGGAGAAAATGAGCCAGAAGACTATGTGCGTTATCAGAGAAATGACCTGATGGGACTTGTTCGTGAGGACCTTGGGTATGATATCGGCCGCCATGTGGACTCGACAGTTCACAAATTTGAAGAATGGGGCCTTCCAATCATGACCGACCCCGATACTGGTCGTTACCAGCGTGAGGGCAAATGGCAAATTATGATCCACGGTGAGAGTTATAAGCCAATTGTCGCGGAAGCAGCGCGTAAAGCAGCGGATGCGGTTTACAACAGAATCATGGTGACCCATTTATTAATGGACAAGAAGCAGCCCAACAGGGTTGCTGGTGCCGTTGGCTTTAACGTGCGCAGCGGTGACTTTTATGTGTTTCAATCAAAGGCCGTAATTGTTGCAGCGGGAGGCGCATCGCACATATTTAAACCTCATTCTGCAGGCGAGGGAATGGGCCGTACTTGGTATGCTCCATGGAGTAGCGCATCTGCATATGCGTTGCCAATACGCGTGGGTGCAAAAATGACTCAGATGGAGAATCGTATCGTTCTGACACGTTTTAAGGACGGTTATGGACCGGTCGGTGCTTATTTTCTTCATTTGAAAACCTACACCCAGAATGGGTACGGAGAGCCATACGAGCCGACTTGGCGTCAATCGATCGAGGACATGGTTGGAGATTATGTAAACCACGAGCCTGTGCCGACATGTTTGAGAAATCACGCCTTCCTTAAAGAGGTTGAGGCTGGTCGTGGACCAATTCGTATGGTTACCAAAGAAGCTTTTAAAGACCCCCACAAAGAAATTGTTGGTTGGGAAAACTTTCTGGGTATGACTATTGGTCAAGCGGTTGTTTGGGCGGCTAACAATATTGATCCAAAGGAAGTGAACCCTGAGCTTGTGATGTCGGAGCCATATGTTATGGGGTCGCATGCAACTTGTTCGGGTGCTTGGGCTAGTGGGCCGGAAGATTATGCTCCGGATGAGTATCAGTGGGGTTATAACCGAATGATGACTGTGGATGGGTTGTTTGGTGCAGGGGATACCTTGGGAGGAACCCCGCACAAATTTTCATCTGGGTCATTTACCGAAGGCCGGCTCGCCGGAAAAGCAGCAAATAAATATGTTGATGACTTGGGCACAAACACTCCCGAGATTAGTGAAGAAGAGTATCTGGAGCTTAAGGAGCAAATCTATCAGCCTCTTGAAACCTACAGAGTTGGCCGCAACGAAATTACTGCTGGAACTGTATCACCAACCTACTTGCTGCCTCTCTCAGGTTTGCAGCGTTTGGAAAAGATTATGGACGAATATTGTGGTGGCGTTGGGCAGCGCTACATGGTCAATGAGCCTCTTATGACAAGAGGAATAGAGTTGTTGAAAATGCTAAAGGAAGACTTGAAGAATTTGGGTGCGGATGGTTTACATCAATTGCAACGTGCCTGGGAGCTTCATCACAGAGTTCTTGCTTCAGAATGTGTGACAGCACACACAATGTTTAGGGAAGAAACTCGTTGGCCGGGCTATTATTACCGCGGTGATCATCCAAAGCTTGATGATAAAAACTGGCACTGTTTCACTTTGTCCCAATATGACGAGCGCACTGGTGAGTTTGAGATGGAAAAAGCGCCAGTGTACCATCTAGTTGATGACGTGAAGCAGGCGGCAGAGTGATATAGCCACTTCAATGCTGGTTGCTCAAATATCAGACACGCACTTAATTACTCCGGGTGGTCCAGGTAGGTTTGGTGACGAAAAATTAATCGCATTGGAAAAGTGTATCGAGGCTATTAATAATCTCGATACACTTCCCGACGTGGTGATCCATACTGGCGATTTGTCTGATAACGGAAGTAGTGAGGAACTACAGCTTGCTAAAAAACACCTTGATAAGCTTGTCGTGCCTTACTATGTCACACCGGGAAACAAAGATTGCGCTGACAAGTTAATTGAAGTTTTTACGGACCAATTGAATGATGTGGTCACTGGTGGGCCAATAACATACCTTGTGGATAGCTTACCCATCAAATTAGCCTCTCTTGATACAACAACATCGCTTGATAATCGTGGTCTGCTAGATTTCAAGAAAATTGCGGCAATAGACAGAGTTCTTTCGGTGCATCAGGATGATCCGGTGATAATTTTTTCGCACCATCCTCCTTTTAACCTCTCATCAGAAACCTCCCCCCATTATGAATTCGTAAGTAAAAATTCAATAAAACTATTCGATGAACTTGTCGATCGGCATTCACAGATAGTGGCTTTATTTTGTGGTCACTTTCATCGTTCAATAAGAAAAAATATGGGTCTTTTTGATGCCAACATAGCGCCGCCTGTTTGTAATTTGATTGACTATAGCAGTACCAAAACAGGTCCAAATCATATTGGCAATTTCCAGCTCCATAACTTTGGAAAAGGATACGAGTTCACTACCGAAGTAAAAATGATCAGTCACTGATATGAAGTTAGAAAAAAATGAATGACAAAGAACAAGTAATTTTTGAAAAGTTTATTGATGATCACGGTGCTTTTCTAACTTCATTAAGTCTAGAGGATAACCCAGAGGTCATAATTGCTATAATGGGTGAAAATCTTAACAACGATCATCCAAGTCCTGCTGGTTTCGGAAAACAGATGTCAGTTGCGATGCCTGAAAAAGATACAGGTAAAATAACGGAAGTGAAGATATGGTTTTCAGAGCAGACGGAAGATGCGGTGTTGGCATATGTGATTCAGGCTTTTTTTGATGCTCGGTTCCCTGACTTTGAAGCGCATGAGAACACTACGATGGGAATTTCAGAGCCAGGTAAAATTACAGTGCGCCAGAACTGACAGAACATGAGGCTTTTTAGTTCAAGAGGATCGGCAAGCAATGGCTTTGCTAAACATCGTTAGGTTCAATTCTAAAGACTCAGCCACCGTGCAGATGAATGGCTTGGCAAACGATAACGCTTGGGACGCAGACTTTCAATTCATCGATGGGGTGGGGTTTGATAATGGGGACCTTACTTTACAAAAAGGATGGGCTGGTCTGGCAAGTAATAATTTAGAACAGTCTGCAAAAAGCGGATCCGGTCTTGCTCAGTCTTGTTTGAGTCATATGTACCGGGAGGGTTTTGGCGTTGAAAAAGATCCTGTGAAGGCTTTTCAATGGTGCTCGGCAGCTGCTGAGCATAAAGATAAGCCGGAGGCCACATTTGAATTGGCTATGATGTATTGGCATGGTTTAGGTGTTAAACAATGCAAAGCGACTGCGGTTTTATTACTCGATGTTGCGGGTAAGCAAGATCACTCCCTGGCACTTTTCAAATTAGCAGAATATTTTTTTGAGGTTGCTGAAAATGGGTCTGCCCTCAAAAAAGGATTTGATTCTTGCCATCGTTCAGCAGAATTGGGCTTAGTTGAAGCACAGTTTAATCTTGGCGTAATGTTTGAGAATGGGCTAGGTACTGAACAAAATTTCAAAAAAGCCGCGACTTGGTATCATAGGGCTGCGACCCGCGGGGATGAGCGTGCAATGAATAACTTGGCGAGCCTGTATTGGCATGGAAAGGGTGTAAGTAAGGATAAGCTTAAAGCTGAAACCCTTTTCGCTTTAGCTGTCGACGAAAATAGTAATTTGGCACAGGTTAATTTAGGCCTAATTTGTGCCGAAAGAGATAACAGCAAGTCACCAGATTTGAATGTACTTACGTTGCTTTTGTCATCTTACTCCAAGGGATCTCCGAAAATAAAGTCGTTGATTAATTCTGCTCTGAAGAGGACTACCATTAAAAATATAATTCGTGCTACCCAGAATACGAAACGTTTTTTAACTCAAAAAGAAAGTAAGAATTAATCTTTAAATTCGGGTGGCGATTAATGAAAACGCAAGGAATTTATTACTCTTGTCAGGAACGAAGGGCTTGTTTTTAAGCTGGTGATTGCATACCCAATGCTGGGTTTTGTAAAAATCTTTTTGCCAATAGAATATAGCAATACAAACAACAAATTGATTGAGATTATATAAATGGCCGGAAACTCTGAGTTAATGGACGTCATAAGACGAAACGTCGATAATCACCATGCAAAACTGAGTGATGCGCTCTTCCGGAAGTGGTTACAGCTTCAAGAAGAAAATAAAATTGGTGAGAAAGAAACAGCTTTTCATCTGTCTACTGTAATTGATTTAAAAACAGCAATCGTGGATTATTTTGAAGGATCAAATTTAGGCTTGAGCTGGGGGAACACTTCGGAAGAGGACCAAAATGGGATCTGTTCTGTTTTGCTTATGGATTTTCTGATTGAGCTCTCGTTAACTTTACACAAGAAGTTCAAACCGGAGCAGTGACTACCCTGTTTTCTCTTCAATCGTAGGTCTGCTTGGAAGAAAGCTATTGGGAATTGGAACTCCTAGTACTGCGTGGTCAGCTTGCTGGTTAGTTCTTGGGCACTCTTCCGTTTTCGCCAAACCCAATTAAGATGTTAGTTCTATTTTTTGTTCACCCGAGAACGTAATTGTTTTAGGTGACAGTGTTTTGGTGAACTTTGAGATGTGCTCTTCGATCAATTTTTCGATAGTTTTTTGTGCACTTTCACTGGGGAATTCCCATATCACAGTGGAAATATGAGGTGTTTGCGGGTTACGCCATGCGGTAAACCTCACGCCCTCAGCTCTATCAATAAGAGCGGGCCAGCGCGTTTGTAAAATTGACTCGAAAAGCTCACACTCTTCAGTCGAGGGAAAGGTTCGAATAAAAATTTTTGTAAACATAATAGCTCATTTCTTAGTGGAGAGAACACTTGATACGTTTTAAAATTGCATTGGATATTTGGTTGAGCAAGAAAATTTTTATAAACTCAGTCAAGACAGCAATGTTTGTGGGGACGATTCTTGCATTTATAAATCATGGAGATCTGATTATAAGTGGCGCGTTAACATCTGAATGTGTGGTGAAGATGGGCCTGACTTGTCTTGTCCCCTTTTCCGTTGCGTCATGGACCGCCACGAAAGCTGAAATGGCATTGTTATCGTTGAACCAGTGATCTCTCAGGTTAAACGTATCGCTTGCGTGGTGATGGGCTTGAATGGTTGTTATTTCACTCGGTAGTTCAGTGGTTGGCATACCTCACAAACAAACGCTCGACGGCCGCTAATTTCAAAGCGACGGACTTTCCCTTTGCATCTAGGGCAAACTTCTTTCGCGAATATATTAACGCGCTCACGATAGCGGCGTGAGGAAGCCCTGGCACCATCAACAGTAATAATTGCATTGTGCTTAACGCCAATAGTTAGCAAAGCGCGGGCATCTTCCCAAATGCGATTAAAGGTCTGCTGGTCAATTCTATTGCCGGGGGTTTCTGGATGTAAAGCTTGCCTCCACAGAATTTCGGAACGATATATGTTCCCAATGCCTGCCATTACAGCTTGATCCATAATTAAGCGGCCTATAGGCGCTTTGCTCTTTTTGATCTTCTCAAAGGCTAAGGTTGGATTTGCATCAGAGCGTAATACATCTGGCCCTATTCTATTAATTAAATCCATAAATTCGTGCTCAGCTAAAATTTCACAAATATTTGGACCATTTATATCTATAAGATGTGTATTACCCACCAGGCGAACGCGAACAGCACCTCGTGGTTCGGCGGCAGGTAATCTTTGTTTTCTGATCTTGCCAAAAAGACCAAGGTGGATATGAAGAGCTTCTCCGTTATCAAAATGGTAGATCAGATGCTTTCCAAATGCCTCGATATTAATACAAATACGTCCTGTAACGCGGGAAGCACCTTCAGTAAATCGTCCCTGTGGTGATAACACAGTCAATTTTTGATCCGCCAATAACGAGTTATGGTCGCGTGCGGCGCGATGGATGGTGTGGCCTTCCGGCAACTGGCTCTCCTGACTCTGCCTAACCGCTGGGGGAACCAGAGTATTTAACTTATCAATAGCTTCATCAAGCAAATATCTAATGAGGCAAGCATAAACTTTTCGTTTTGATTTATTGTTGAAGTTTAAATGTCTCACAGAGTAGCTTTCCGCTGTAGTTTAATTTAAACTCGGGTTTGCTTTGGTGACCAGCCTAAACTCTGGTTTTTTGAAGTAAGCTATCTATTTAAATTTCTCAAAAAATCTCTTAACAATTGAATGAAAATTCAAAAAACATATGAGGTACGGGTGTTACTGAAATGAAAATACTTTCAATAGCTCTCGGCTTTATGTTTATACAGCAATCATTTGTAACCATTGGCAAAGTATTACCTGCTGTGATAGCGCCTCCAATTCTCCTGGAGTTAAAAATAGATCCCTCTTGGCTCGGTGTGTACGTTGGAATTATTGCAGCTGTATCTTTAGCGGTGCAGGCGGGTTGTGGAAGTGTCATTGTCAAGTATGGTGCGTTGAGAATAAGCCAAGTTACGTTGTTGGTGACGGGTTTGGGCCTGGTTCTTGCAATGCCAGGTTTGATTGTTTTAATGGTTCTATCTGCTATCGCCATTGGTATAAGCGCTTCCTCCACGCCGGCAAGTTCTCACTTGTTGGGCAAATACGCGCCTGCTAAATATGCTCCCTTAATCTTTTCTATAAAGCAAACGGCCGTTCCTGTGGGACTGTTGACTGCTGGTTTGGTTGGCCCAATCTTGACAGACCTTTATGGTTGGCGAAGCGCATTAATGTCAGTAGTAGGGGTGTGTGTTTTGTTTGCCATAGTGCTTGAACTCATGAGAGACGAGTTTGATAATGATAGGGACTCAACACGGAAGTTTCAGTTGTCAGACTTCAAAGGCACCATTGGATTAGTCCTGCGTCAGGGTGAATTACGAAGCTTAGCTCTAGGATGCTTTGCTTTCGTTGGATTACAAACAACCTTCATAGCTTACTTCGTGATTTATCTAACCGAATTAGGCTTTAGCCTCATCGAGGCTGGTACAGTATTCTCTCTAGCAACAGCTGTGGCCATACCTGGCCGAATTCTTTGGGGATGGATTAGTAGTAGTTTCATCAATCCTAGGGTGATGTTAGGATTTCTTGCTATTTTAATGTTTATCACTGTTTCCCTTACCGGTATGTTCAGCGCTAACTGGGCTCCTTGGGTCATTGTGGTTGTCTCTACCAGCGTTAGCGCGACAGTTTTTTCCTGGCACGGTGTTACATTAGCGGAAGCAGCTAGGTTGGCTCCATCATCAATGAGGGGCGCGGTGACTGGTGGCGTCTTGTCATTTGGGCAGTTTGGTGGACTCGTATTGCCGCTGATATATTCTTTATGTTTGAGCATAACTGGAAGCTATCAACTTGGCTTTTTCGTGTGTGCGGCCCCAGCGCTGGCAGTGGGAGTGTTGCTACTGCAATCAACACTTAAATATAAAGCCTGACCATCTTCCATCCGTTGATCAATTTTATTCATTCAATAATAAAGTTTGAAACTTCATCGAATTTAAATAGCAGTCTCTTCGAGAGCGATGGGAAGACTGTTAATGTTTTTCAACTCTGCAAGCGAAATTCTTGTCGACATCGAATTGAATTCAATCCGCTCAATCAGTGCTTGTTGGAGCTTGTCATATGACTCGATACTGGAACAAACTATCTTGAGCTGGTAGTCGGCTCCCTCACCTGTCAGCCTGTGGGCCTCTATGATTTCTGGATACTGATCTATTAAAAATTGAAATTGTTTAACCCATTCTTTTGAGTGGCGGCGAACCGTGATTGCTAAAAAAACAACAATTGGCAAGTTTAAAGAAAACCGATTTAGCTGAACAAACTTACCAATAATTACCCCGTCTTCTTCCAGCCGACGTAATCGATTCCAACAAGCTGTTTTGGATAAACCTATGAGATTGGCGAGATCAACTAGGGGGATGTCGGCTTTCTTTTGTATTTGACTCAAAATTTTATAATCTGTGACGTCCATTCTTAATTATCCATTATTGAGGAATAATATTCACTTTTAACATAAAAAATCAAAAAAAAAAGGAAAATGTTCTAAATTTACAATGCAAAACCTTAAGACACAGCGTACAGATTTGTTCAGTGCAGATTTTGACGTCAAGATTATGGAGAACTCGATGAACATAGACACAAAACACCCTGAGACACTTGGACTTCATGGTGGCAATTATAGAAAAGACGCGGTGACTAACGCGGTGGCTGTTCCTATTTATCAAACTACGAGTTACCAGTTTGACAGTGCTGAGCATGCTCAAAAATTATTTGGTCTCCAAGAGCTTGGGAATATCTATACAAGGATTATGAACCCTACCACACAGGCTCTTGAGGAGAGGCTCGCCTCAATTGAGGGTGGTGTTGCAGCGTTAGCTGTGGCATCCGGTTCATCTGCCGTCGCCCTTTCCATACAAAACGTAGCGTCTGCCGGTGACAATATTGTTGCCTCTCCCCATCTGTACGGAGGAACTTATAACCTTTTTACGAACACGTTAAGAGAAATGGGTATTGAAGTAAGATTTGCTGATCCAGGTGAACCTGAGACTTTCAGAGCTCTGAGTGATGACAAAACACGAGCTTATTTTGGCGAAACACTGCCGAACCCAAAGCTTGTGCCATTTCCGATTGAGGAAGTGGCACGTATTGGCAGGGAGTTAGGAATTCCCCTTATTGTTGATAATACAGCAGCGCCCATCACATGCCGTCCCTTTGACTTTGGTGCTACCATTGTGGTGCACTCATTAACCAAATATATAGGTGGCCATGGCACCTCAATAGGGGGTGTTATCATCGACTCCGGTACTTTCGATTGGGTCGCCAATCCAAATCAGCAGCCACATTTTAATAAACCTGATAGCAGTTATCATGGCGCGATATGGGGTGAACTGGTTCCCGAAGCTCTTGGTGCACCAATAGCATATGCAGTCCGAGCCCGCGTGGTGTTATTGCGAGATTTGGGGTCTGCACTATCTCCCACTAATGCGTTTAATATTATTCAAGGGTTAGAAACGCTTGCTTTGAGATTTGATCGGCATCAAAAAAATGCAAGTGAAGTTGTAGAATTTTTGTCATCACATCCAAATGTAGTTTCCGTAATTTATCCGAGTGAATTTTCTGGATCAGAAAAAAATAAGGTCCGAAAATACCTCAAAAAAGGATTCGGTGCATTAGTAGGAATTGAGCTTTCAGGTGGAATAGAAGCCGGAAAAGAGTTCATTGATAACCTTAAAATGTTTTATCATGTAGCGAACATTGGTGATGCCCGGAGTTTAGCCATCCATCCTGCTTCAACCACTCATTCGCAACTAAGCGCTGAGGATCAAATTGCTGCTGGTGTCACCCCTGGTTACGTTCGGCTATCTATAGGTATCGAACATATCGAGGACATTATTGCAGACCTTAAACAAGCGTTGGAGTTACAAAAATCTAGCAGACTGGATGCCGCTTGAGCCCGTTATTTCTTGTCAGTAAAGATCTTAGATAGCAGCGAAAACAGTATTTTGGAGTTTCCGTTAAGGTCTGAAGGTGCCTATCTGACAGTTACTGATACTCAAAGAGCTAAGCTTGATATCGTCGAACTTACTTCCTAAAATTGGACCGCTTGACCACGGTCCTTTTTTAGCTTTTGGTGGTCTTTGTACGGGCAAGCAATGTAACTCTTGATGTATTGGATGACTGAAATTGGTATTACGCAGAAATATTCCAGCCACAGCAAGTGTAGTTCAGAAAATGAACGGTGACCGCCTCCATTCTCCTGCTGCTGAAAAGAATGTCAGTCACATAACCAAACTCGTTTGCAGCGTTTCGCCAAAAAACGGTGCCGCTCTGGAAATTGCGAGTGGCACGGGGCAGCATATAATTAAACTTGCTGCAGTTCTTCCCAACTTGACTTGGCAACCCTCAGACATAGATGATGTTCGCTTGAATAGCATCGTTTCTTGGAGTTATGAGAAACAATTGCCAAACCTTTTGCCTCCCATAAAATTAGATGTGACCGATGAAGGTTGGTCAGCTTTGTGTCCTGATCAGGACTTTATTTTAATGGTAAACCTACTTCACCTTGTAAGTGAGAACGAAGCTAAAGTAATTATTGGTGGAATTTCTCAATCGCTCATACCAGGCGGACGTTGCGTTATTTATGGGCCGTTTATGCGAGACGGCTTTCTTACCAGCGATGGTGATAAATTTTTCCATCAAAGTTTGATAGAAGCTGATCCACATATCGGATACAAAGATGACACATGGATGCTTGATCTGTTCCGGGGTCACAACCTGAAAACTGTTAAAATTGCGAATATGCCGGCTAATAATCTGGCTTTTGTAATAGAGAAAAAGCATCCCAAACGGTCGTAGTATGTTACTCTGAGTTGGGCATAGTTCTCAGACGGTGCTCGCCTGCCGCCCCAGACTTTGCATGTGGACTGCTAACGATGTTTTGGTAGAGATTGATGGTGACTGAACTTGTATCCTTAGCATTAATTTATTTTGCAGTAATTGATCCGATTGGGACAATTCCAATTTTTTTATCAATTACAGAACGATTTGATTATAGACAAAAGCAAAGGGTCGCTCTCCGAGGGTGTGCAATTGCTTTCTTTGTATTGGTGTTTTTTGGGTTTTTTGGGGATTTAATTTTATCGCACCTCAAGATCTCGTCAGCAACCTTTAACATTGCTGGTGGGGCCATACTTTTTCTTATTTCTATGGAAATGGTGAATGGAAGGCGGCAAGCAAGAAAAAGCCAAGCTGTAGAAAAAAGTCGGGTTTCTGCAGAGGAATTAATAAGGATTTCTTCTAGTCCTCTCGGAGTACCGCTTCTTGCAGGTCCGGGTGCTATCACGTCTATTATGGTTTTTGGA